>DASZLF010000022.1:0-95824 GCA_035552555.1 Occallatibacter sp. | reverse complement strand
CATCACGTTCCTGGGCGTTGTTCCGGTGGGCCTGCCGTGGGCGCAGTTTGAACACGTGAACCTGCGCCGGGTGACTGTGGAAAGCGAGCACGTTGCAGAAGACATTGCCCACGACGCCAACGCATTGGACTGAAAGCGCCCCAACCAGGAAGGGCAAATTGGGACCACTGCGATTACCCCGCGTTCCAGGCGCCCAGCATTCGCCGCAACAAGACCAATTGCCCCAGGTGATATGCGTTGTGATCGGCGGCCAGCAGCGCCTCGCGCAGAACGGTCTGCCCCTTGCCGTGGGGGATGCGCGCGAACACGTCGATCGATTCATCGGCAATCAGCTTGCATAACGCATCGTTATCCTGGCAGAACTGGTGCACGCTGCGATCCCATGCCTTGTCATTGGGCGGCTCCGGCTTTGGCGGCCAATAGCCATCCGGCCACTTCGGCGAAACATGATCGGAATCGCGCGAAAACTCCAGGATGTCCCATTGCGCAATCCGCATGTGCTCCAGCACCTCCCACGGCGAGTGCGGCGCGCCCCTGGGGCGCTTGCCGCGGACGTCCGCGGGTAGATCCTTCAATCCCTGCGCGAGATCCGAGTGCGCCTCGCTGCCCTGAAGCTGGTTAACGAGTTGTTTGCGCAATGCGGCGATCTGATCCTTGTTCATTTCTTTCTCACCTCAACCCAGTTCCGATATCAAGATTCCGGTTCTCTGGAAAAAGATGCCCTCCATTCATCCCTAATGCCTCTTCTCTAATCCCTAATCCCTATTCCCTGTACTTGAACGATTTGTCAGGATGCGCCGGCGCCGGAGGGACCGGCCGCGGATCGGCCTTGATCTCTTGCTCCAATTCCTTCATCGCGGCTTTCAGTTGCGCGTCGTCGCCCGTGTAGCTGTCATGCGGCAGGTTGTCCACCACCATGTCGGGATCGACGCCGTGGCCCTCGATGAGCCACTTGCCGTCGGCATACACGCCCATTTCCGCCGCCGATGCAATGCCGTTGTCCGCCTGCGTATTGTCGAAGCTCAGCCAGATCTCCCCGCCCCAGGTGCGCGTCCCGATCACTTTGCCCAGCTTGAGCCGCTGGAATCCTTCGCTGAAGGCTTCCCCGTCCGAGGCGGTCTCGTGATCGCACAGCACCACGATGTGCCCCCGGAACGCGTACTGCATGTTCCACGACGGATTCCCCACACGCGGCTGAAAGTACATCCACGACTGGCGCAGGAGTTTGCTCAGCAGCCAGCTATCGATGTTGCCGCCGTGGTTGTGGCGCACGTCGATGATCAGCCCCTGCCGGTTGAATGCGGGATAAAAATCCCGCGCCCACTGGTCGATATCGTTCGGGCCCATCGCCCGCAGGTGCACGTAGCCGATGCTCCCGTTGGAATCCTTGTCCACCGCGAGCCGCCGGGTGTACTCCCACTCCGCGTAACGCATCTGGGCATCGTCGCGCGCGCCGATGGGCGACACCAACACGTCACGCCCTTCGGCCGCCGCCGCATCTCCCTTGGGATTCTTGACGTGCAAAAGCACCTGCGTGCCTGCCTTACCGCGCAGCAGCGCGCCCTCATCGGGAACGCTTAGCGCGTCTACCCCGTCGATGCTGGTGATCACCTCGCCCTCCTTCACCAGCGAATCGGGACGCGCGAATGGCGGCGCCTGGTTGGGCAGATCGGGATCGTGCGCATAGATGTGTTCCACCACGTATCCGCCGGCCTTCTCATCGCGCTTCAGAACCGCTCCCAGCGTGGCCACATCCACGTGATCGGCCGGCTTGCGGTCGTCCCCGCCCACCACAAACGTATGCAGCGCGGAAAGCTCGCCCACCATCTGCGCGATCACGTCGTTTAACTCGTCGCGATCGGCCACGCGATCGACCAGCGGCAGATAGCGATCGCGCATCGCCGGCCAATTCACCCCATGCATGTTCGTGTCGTAGAAGTAGTCGCGGTGCATCCGCCACGCGTCCAGGAAAATCCCGCGAAACTCCTCCCGCGGCTCGGTGTGCATCTGCCAGTGCGACAGGTTGATCGCCGCCTTGGCCTGCGCCTTGGGATCGCCTGTTCCCGCGCCCTTCACTTCCGCGTCGAAGATATAGAAACTCTGCGCCTTGGCGATGAGCATTTTCTTGCGGTCCGCGGAAATTTCAAAGCCCTTGACATCGCCCATCACGGTGTCTGGCTCGTCGCCCTTGTTGGCCACTTCAAGGCACTGCAGCGCAATGTGCTCGCCGCGCGCATCCCCCACGCTCAGCCAGCAGAGCCGCTTGTCCCCAGCCTGCAGGGCCGCGTAGTTGCCCGCCGGCGCCGGCACTTCGCTCAATCGCGATGCCAGGCCGTCGAAGTCGATCTTCACTTCCACAGTCTTCTTTTCTTCCTTCTTCTCGTCGGGCTTTTTCTCGTCTTTCTTTTCGGCCGCGGACTTGGCTCCAGCCTTCTCGCTGCCCTTTGCATCCTTCTGCTCGGCGGGCTTCTCCTCCTTCTTCTTGTCCTCATCCTTCTTGTCGGGATGCAGTTCGTCCGGCGCCAGAAACGGCGACCGCAGACCCGCCGTCAACGCCAACTGATAAATCTTTACCGGCCGATCGAAATGCGGTTCCGGCTCCCGCGGTCCCCAGGGCGAGGGCACCGTCGTATTCAGCTCCCGGTCGGAGAGAAAGTAGAGCCACTTGCCATCCGAGTTCCACGCCGGGCTGCCGCTGTTGAAGCGGTCCGAGGTAATGGCCTCCATCTTCCCCGTCTCCGCGTTCAGCAGCTTGATTTGCTGGAACGAGTTCTTCGCGCGCTCCGCGTAGGCCAGCCACTTGCTGTCCGGCGACCACGTCAGGTCGCCAAAATCGTCATTCATCGACTGCGCAATGCGCTTGTCTTTCTTCCCGACGATATCGAACAGCCACAACTCCTGGTCCTTGTTGGTGTGCGCCAGCCACTTTCCGTCGGGCGAAATCACACCTCGGGTGCGCAGTACTTTCGCATCCTTGGTCCACTGCTCGGGCGTGCCCACGCCGTTCGCGGGATACTTCCAAAATTCTGTCTCGCCGCTCTGTGTCGAAAGCGCTACGACCGACTTGCCGTCGGGCAGGTACATGGCCTCGCGATAACGAATCCCCGAGTTCGCCGCCACGCTCACGGTGCGGCCGTTCTTTGCCGGAATGGTGAACACTTCTCCGCGCGCCGTGAACACCACGCTCGATCCATCCGGCGAAATGTGCACCGCCGTCAGGTATTCCAGCGGCTTCTTCACCCAGTGCTCCCGCATCTGGTCAAAGTCCGACTGCAGCGTGACTGGAATGACCTCTTCGCGCCCGCTCGCCAGGTCCAGCAGCCACAGGTCCGCGCCCGACGCATACACCACCCGCCCATCCGACAGCGACGCCGACTCGACATCGAAACTTTTCCGATGGCTCTCCTGCTTCAGGTCCTTCCCCTGCTCGTCCATCGACCACAGGTTCATCACGCCGTCGCGGTCGGAGACGAAGTACACGCGCCCCTTCCAGAACATGGGGTGCGCCGATGTGCCTTCGTATTCGGCGGTCAGCGGCGCCGCTTCGTTGTCGCCGTCGAAACGCCACAAGTTCTCCGCCCAGCCGCCCTTGTAACGCTTGGTCGAACTCCCCTGCTGTCCCCAGCGCGTAAAGAACAGCGACTTGCCGTCGTCGGAGTACGCGCCCTCCGCTGCCTCGGCCAGCGGAACCATCTCGCGCTTGCCCGCCGCATCCACCAGCACCAGCTCATCGCTGGGCAGCGTGGCATAGCGCCGCGTGGCAATCATCAGCCGGCCATCGGGAGCCCAACCCGCCGGCTGCGCATCGCCTTCCCACGTGCGCCGCTGCGGAAGCCCGCCGGTAACCGGCATGGTGTAAACCTCGCTCGGCCCTTCGTAATTGGCCAGAAACGCCACGGTCTTGCCGTCCGGCGAAATGGTCGCCATGGTCTCAGTGCCCGGCGCGGTGGTCAGGCGCTGCGCGGTGCCTCCCTTCACGCTCACCGTCCACAGGTCGCCCTCGGAGGTGAACACCACCGTGTCCCCATGCACCGCGGGGCTGCGGTAGTAGCCGCGATGGGTGGTCTCAGCGCCCTTGTCATCCGGCGCGGCAAACAGCAATGCAGGCATCGCAGAAGCAAAGCACAGCGCCACGGCCAGAAACGGCAGGCGCAACTTGGAAGCTTTCGGCATGGAAATGTCCTTTTGGGCAGAGTCAGGTTTGCGGGGAAACGGCAGCCGTCGCTGCGGGAAACAACAGTGCAAAACGGGCATCCAGTGATCTGATTGAGAAGGATACTACGCGCGGCTCACCCCAATCCCGCTCACGGCTTTCCGCCCGCGCCCCTCACGTTTCCGCCGTTTATGGCACAATATGATACGGAAGCTAAAATGACGAGCACCCCCCACAGGAACGCATGGATCTGGGTAGCGATTACCGCTATCGCCCTTGCGTCCGTGGCGCGCGCGCATTCCAGCTTCGAGCTTGCCCGGGCCTATGCGAACCCGGTGATCGGGTTTTTCTCTGGAGATCAGCCGGCGGCGCGAACTGCCGCGCTCACCCGGCAAACATCGGCGGAAGCGGCCCGGGAACATTCCTTCCATGGCGCCGATGCCGGCATGTGGCTGGAACTGCTGCCGATCTTTTTCGTCGGCCTTGTCTCTCCGCTGAGCCTGCTCTCCGCGCGATCCTCCCTGTGTCTCGGCCGCACTTTCTCCGCACCGATTCTGCCTTCGCTATTCCAGCGCCCTCCGCCCTTCCAACTCGTCTAATTCCTTTCCATCGTGGTCCGGATACTCTGGCGGCTTGAATTGCCAGGGATTTACGTCGGCTGGGTATCCAGTGAACGAAATGGTAAAGAGGAGTTCAGGCACATGAGCCTTCATCTGTTGATGGGTTTCATGAATCCCATTACGTGGCTGCTGATGGCCATGTTTTACATCGCGTGGTTGCGTTTCAATAAGCACAGAAATCGCAATGAAAAACGGCCGGCGGGTAGAACTTGGCGGGGTGCTGCTTCCGAAGTTGGCCTCGGCGCAGCATTTCAATTCTTTTCCATCGCTTACCGCCCCAGTCACGCATTCATAGCCAAAGCCCAGATCCAGCAGCAAGAAGACAAGGACGAAGACGATGACGGCGGCCCCGACACACCGATGAAGCATCTTCACCGGCAGCTTCGCCGAATTCGCCGGGGCGAGCCAGTGGAACGTCTCATCTGGCGATTGGAGTGACGGCGCGAGCCCGCTTCACGCCTGCTTTCGGAACGGCCGCTGGCCGCTCCGCTGCAACACGCGGCATTTAAACTGGTAGATGGAGATTCCTGTGTTTTTCGATAAGGCATTAACCAAAGTATTCGGCACGGCGAACGAACGCACCATCAAGCGGCTCACTCCCATTGTGGGCAAAATCAGCGCTCTGGAACCGGAGACTCAGCAGCTCTCCGACGAGCAGTTGCGGGCCAAGACGGTGGAGTTCAAGGCGCGGATCGCCGCCCATCTCGAAGGCATCACCGAGCTTGAAGAAATCAAAACCGCCGAGCGCGATGCCCTCGACGAAATCCTTCCTGAAGCCTTCGCCGTAGTGCGCGAAGCCGGCTGGCGGGCCGTGCACATGCGCCACTTCGACGTGCAGCTCATCGGCGGGATGGTCCTGCACCAGGGCAAGATCTCCGAAATGAAAACCGGCGAAGGCAAAACGCTGGTCGCCACCCTCGCCTGCTATCTCAACGCTCTCGCCGGGCGGGGTGTTCACGTGGTTACCGTGAACGATTACCTGGCCAAGCGCGACGCCGAGTGGATGGGCAAAATCTACGAGTTTCTCGGCCTCACCGTGGGCGTTATTGTCCACGACCTCTCCGACGACGAGCGCCGCGCCGCCTACGGAGCCGACATCACCTACGGGACGAATAATGAATTTGGTTTCGACTACCTGCGCGACAACATGAAGTTCGATATCAAGGATTGCGTGCAGCGCGGCCACTACTATTCCATCGTGGACGAAGTCGATTCCATCCTCATTGACGAAGCCCGCACGCCGCTCATTATCTCCGGCCCCACTGACCAGACCACCGACAAGTACGCGCGCGTCAAAGCCATCATCCCCAAGCTGGTCCTGGGCGAGGAAACCGACTCCCTCGAAGGGAAAACCTTCACCGGCGATTACGTCGTCGACGAAAAGAGCCGCACCATCGGCGTCACCGACGAAGGCTGGGTCAGCATTGAAAAAGCTCTCGGCATCGATAACATCGCCGACGCCGAAAGCTGGGAGCTCAAGCACTACGTTGAAACCGCCATCAAGGCCAACGCGCTCTACAAGCGCGATGTCGATTACGTGGTTAAGGACGGCGAAGTCATCATTGTCGACACCTTCACCGGGCGCCTGATGCCCGGCCGCCGCTGGTCCGACGGCCTCCACCAGTCCATCGAAGCCAAGGAAGGCGTCAACATCCGCAAGGAAGACCAGACCCTGGCCACCATCACGTTCCAGAATTACTTCCGCCTATACCAGAAGCTGAGCGGCATGACCGGCACGGCCGAAACCGAAGCCGCCGAATTCGAAAAGATTTACAAGCTCGAAATCGTGGTTATCCCCACCAACAAGCCCATGCGGCGGCTGGAAAATTCCGACGTGGTCTACCGCACGGAAAAGGAAAAATACAAGGCAGCCGCCGACAACATTGCCGATCTGCATGAAAGCAAGCAGCCGGTCCTGGTGGGCACCACGTCGATTGAAAAATCCGAGCGCCTCTCCTCGATTCTACAGCGCAAGGGCGTGCCCCACGTGGTGCTCAACGCCAAGTTCCACGAGCGCGAAGCCGAGATCGTGGCCCAGGCCGGACGCATCGCCAGAGTCACCATCGCCACCAACATGGCCGGGCGCGGAACCGATATCCTGCTCGGCGGCAATCCCGAATTCACCACCCGCCAGGAGCTGGTGAAGAAAGGTCATGCCCGCGCGCTCAGCGCCGGTGAAGGCAAAATCAACCCCATGGCCCCGGCCGGTTTCCTCCGCTTCTACTATCAGGGCCAGGAATTCGAAGTGGCCGAAAGCGACTGGACCGACGCCAACCAGGTCCACGCCGAAGCCGCCGCACGGGAACACGATGAGGTCATCGCCGCCGGCGGGCTCTTCATCCTCGGCACCGAACGCCACGAGTCCCGGCGCATCGATAACCAGCTACGCGGACGCGCCGGACGGCAGGGCGATCCCGGCGCCTCCCGCTTCTTTCTCTCCCTCGAAGACGATCTCATGCGCATCTTCGCCAAGCAATGGGTCTCTACGCTGCTTGAAAAACTGGGCATGGAAGAAGGCGTGCCCATCGAGTCGCGCATGATCTCCAACCGCATTGAGGCCGCGCAGAAAGCCGTCGAATCGCAGAACTTCGAATCGCGCAAACACCTGCTCGAATACGACGATGTGATGAACAAGCAGCGCGAGGCCGTTTATGGCCTGCGCCGCCAACTCCTCGAAGGCGTCGAGCAGCGCGAGCTCATCCTCGAAGACTATGTTGGCGGCATTCTCTCCAGCGCCCTCGACGAGTTCGCCGCGGAAAACAAGCACGCCGACCAGTGGAACCTCAAGGGACTGGAAGAACGCCTCGTGGGCCAGTTTGGATTGACCTTCGGCGTGGCCGGCATCAAGCCCCTCGAGCTGGCCCGCCACGAGCTGGGCGATGCTATCTTCGATCGCCTCAAGCAGGAATACGAGGCCAAGGAAAAACTCCTTGGCCCCGACACCATGCGCTACCACGAACGCATGGTCATGCTCAGCGTCATCGATGGGCTGTGGAAAGACCACCTGCTTGCGATGGACCACCTGAAGGAGGGCATCGGCCTGCGCGGATACGCCCAGCAGGATCCGCTCGTGGCCTACAAGAAGGAATCGTTCGACATGTTCGAGGCCATGATGCTGAAGTTCCAGGAAGACACGGTGCGCTTCCTGTTCCGTATGCAGATCATCGGGCCTGACGGCCAGCCGGTGGATGCCGCTCCCCAGCCCCGCCGCGAAGTTCCTGCCGCGCCGCCGGTCGCATCTGCCTCGATTCCGCTTTCCGGCGATGGCCACCGGGCGCCGATGCTGGAAGGCGCACCGCGCGACATCCCGGTGCACACCCGTGCTCCGCAAACCACCATCGATGCGCTAGAAAAAGAGTTTGCCCGCAAGAAGCAGCGGGAACTTGCCGTCGCCAGCATGGCCGGCGGATCATCCGACAACCAGACCAACCAGCGCCGCACCGGCGAAAAGGTGGGACGCAACGATCCCTGCCCCTGCGGCTCGGGCAAGAAATACAAGAAGTGCCACGGCGCAGAAAAATAATTCAGGCCAAATAGGCCCGGCTGAATAACTCCCGCCGAAACACGGCCGAATCCATCGCAAAGCATCCCGGGCCGGCGGACCGCGGATTATCAATGCAAAGCCGGTCGGCCGGGTGCCCCGGGGCCCCTCGCACCTGGGGACCCGGGAGGGATGCAATCGGACGCCTCCGCTTCTTTCTGTAAATACCGCTACCATGAAACCGTGACCCCGCAAGCCCTCAACTGGCAATCGAAGCTCGTTCTGCTCCTCGTCGTCCCCTGCATCGCCGTGAGCGTGGTGCTGCAGGCGCACGACTGGAGTGGAAACGCGCCAGCCGTGACGTTGTGGACGCTTGGCCTGAGCGCCCTCCTCGGCCTCGCCGCATGGAAGCTCCGCGCGGGCATGCCGGCCGCCGCCGCAACCGGCGCGCTGCTCACCGCCAGCCTCATGTTCTCCGCGGCCGAAACGCCGTTTCAGCCATGGCGCTCGGCCATCCTCCCCATCGTGGCCTTCATGGTGCTCACGTCGCTCGCCACCCGCTTCGGCCGCGATGGCAAGCAGCGCCTGGGCACCGCCGAACAGCCTCACGGCCGCGGAGCCGCGCAGGTAGCCGCCAACCTCGGCCTCGCCGCGCTCATCGCTCAACCCGCCGCGCACCTCTGGATCGCCGACTGCTTCCCCGACCGCTTCGACATCGCAATCCCTTTCTTCGTTCTTGCCCTGGCCGCTCTGGCCGAAGCCGCTGCCGACACCGTCTCCTCCGAACTAGGCCAGGTGCTGGGCGGGCGCCCATTCCTGCTCACCACGCTTCGCCGCGTCGATCCCGGCACCGACGGAGCCATCAGCCTCTTCGGCACCCTCGCCGGCATCGCTGCCGCAGCGGCGGTCGCCGCCACAGGTACGTGGGCCCTTCACGGAAACACAAAGACGTTTCTGTTGAGTTGCGCCGGCGGAGTCTTCGGCCTGTTCTTTGACAGCCTGCTGGGAGCGACGCTGGAGCGCTGGAGCCTGCTCAACAACGACGCGGTGAATTTCCTCTCGACGGTGAGCGCCGCGGCGTTCACGATGTTGCTCTTGCCTCGCCTGTGATCACCGATGCGGCTGCCTGATCACTTGAGCGTGTTTCATAAACGATGGCTGTGTCCGGTTGAAATCCCGCAGTGGTTAAAACCCAGGTTTTTTCGGCAGTTTTCGGCACGACTAAAGTCGTGCCCTGACACGAAGCCGAACTATGAAACACGCTCTAACCACTGGACACTGACCACTGACCCCTGCCTCAATCCAGATGCAGCCGCCACAGCGTATACGTCAGGATCTCGTGCCACATGGGATCGCTTTCCCGCGTGTTCTCTTCGTTGTTCGGATTTCTCGGCCGCGGCGACGTCAGCACGTCCAGCCCGTCGGCCGCGCAGATGGCGTGAATGCGGAACAGGTGCATGCCGTCGCTCACAATCACCAGCCGCCGCAGCCGGTTGGCGCGCGCAATCACCGCCAGCCGCCGCGCCGATTCTGAGGTGCTGCGGCTCTGCGTCTCCGCAATGATGTCGGACTCCGGAACCCCTGTGCCCATCAGGTATTCGCGGCCGACGCCGCCCTCGGTGAACTCGTCGCCACCGGGACCGCCCAGGGTGATGATCAGCGGCGCAATCTCGCGCTGGTAAAGATTTCGCGCATGATCGAGCCGCGCCCGATAGACCGGAGAAGGCTTGCCGTCGTACTCCGCCGCGCCAAACACCACGATGGCATCGGAAGATGCGGCCTGGTCGGTCGAGGCATACTGCCGGATCTGGCTCGCCACCCACAGGCTCCAACCTGCCGCCGCGGCCACCAGCACCAGCAACGCAAACAGCACCCAACGCAGCCGCGTGGCACGCGCCTGCGCCGCTCGGCGTCTCGTCCTCACATCGTTTCCGGACGCGCTCATGCCTGCCAGCCTACCGTTGAAGTACCATCACGATTTCGTGACTGGGAATCGCGCCTTCGCGCAGAATCATCCATCGCCCCGGCCCCAGCGACAAGTCCACGATGGTGGTGGGCAGCGAGCGGCCCGTCGGGCCCCCATCCACAATCAGGGGAATGCGGTCGCCGATCTGGTCGCGCACGCACGCCGCATGCGTACACTCCGACGCTCCCTGCATATTCGCCGCCGTCGCCGTAATGGGAAGCCCCAGCTTCTCCACCACCGCCCGCGGAATGGCCGCGTCCGGCACCCGCAGCGCCACGTTGCCGGTATACGCCGTGGAGCGCAGCGGCAGCTTGGTTCCCGCGCGCACAATAATGGTCAGCGGACCCGGCCAGAACCGGTCCGCCAGCCGGTCCAGCATCGGCTCAATGTCCCGCGCCAGCTCGTAGGCCTGCGACAGGGACGCAATCAGCAGCGACAGCGGCTTGTGCTTCTGCCGCCCCTTCAACTGATAAATCTGCTCCACCGCCCGCAGGTTCACCGGGTCCACCGCCAACCCGTAAAAAGTGTCCGTGGGCATGGCGATCATGTCGCCCTTGCGCAGGCAAGAGACGATGTAGTCGATCCGGTCTGGTTGAGGTTCATCGGGATGGACGCGCAAGATTTCCGCGGACAAGTAGTCACCTTCAGTTTCCCGCAAATTGCCGTAAACACGGAAGCTATCACAGCACCAGTCGCGGCGCAAGTGAGCGCGCACAGCTCCCACGCGCGACCCGGCCCGCCTGTTCGCCTCGGCCCAAAGAGACTAGAATCGCCAGAAGTGAGAGGCCATTCTTCCCATGCCTGTTCGCATTGTACAAAGTAAACAGAATGCCCGCCTCAAGGAGTTGCGCCGCGCTCTCATCCGCCCCGGCCGCGAAACCCACGGACTGGCCGGCATCGAGGGAATCAACCTGGTGGAAGAGGCTCTCGATGCCGAACTCAATGTCCCTTGCGTCTTCGTCGCCCGCGAAGCCGAGGGCTCCCTCAAAGGCCTCTCCATCCCTCCATCCACTGAAGTCATCTTGATCGAGCGCAAGCTGCTGAACACCGCGCTGGCCACCGAAACTCCGCAACCGGTCGCCGCGCTGGTCGAAGTTCCCGACTGGACCATGGCTCACATTCTTGGTCCCGGCAAACGCACCGCGCCCCTGGTCGTGGTTCTCGCCGGCGTGCAGGATCCCGGCAACCTGGGCACCATCGTTCGCTCCGCCGAAGCCTTCGGCGCCAGCGGCATTCTCAGCCTGCCCGGCACCGTCAGCGCGTGGAACCCCAAGGCGGTGCGCGCCTCCGCGGGAAGCGTTTTTCGCATGCCCCTCATCCCCACCACCGAGAGCGAGTGCTTTGCCGCTCTGCGCCAGGCAGGCACGCACATTCTGGCCACCACCGTTTACGCGGCTCAGCCCGCCGACACGGCCAACCTCACCGGCGCCGTCGCCTTTCTCATCGGCAACGAAGGCAGCGGGGTCCCCGAAAACCTGGCCGCACACGCCGACGCCAGCGTCACGATTCCCTGCCCCGGAGCGGTGGAAAGCCTCAACGCCGCCGTCGCCGCCAGCGTGCTGCTCTACGAAGCGTCGCGCCAGCGCCTCTGGGCCAGCGGTGGACCCCGCGAGCTGCGCGGGAGCCTGCGATGAGCCTCTTCGACGGCGAGATGGAGGGCACGAGATCTTCGTCCAAATCCCCGCTGCATGCCATGCCCGGAGCGCCGCTGGCCGAGCGCATGCGTCCAAGCACCCTTGACGAGTTCGTAGGCCAGGAACACCTGCTCGGCGCCGGCAAGCCGCTGCGCGTGCAGATCGAGCGCGACAGCCAGGGCGCCGGCGAACTGGGCTCCATGATCTTCTGGGGACCGCCCGGCGTGGGCAAAACCACCCTGGCCAAAATCATCGCCGAGACCACCAGCGCCAGCTTCATCGAGTTCTCCGCGGTGCTCAGCGGCATCAAGGAAATCAAGCAGGTGATGGCCGAGGCCGCGCGCGCCGCCGAGATGCACTCGCGCACCATCCTCTTCGTCGACGAGATTCACCGCTTCAACAAAGCGCAGCAGGATGCGTTCCTGCCCTACGTGGAGCGTGGCACCATCCGCCTCATCGGCGCCACCACGGAGAATCCATCGTTTGAAATCATCTCCGCGCTGCTCTCCCGCTGCCGTGTCTACGTGCTCCATCCGCTCAGCGAAGAGCGCATCGCCGGCCTGCTGCGCCGCGCGCTCGACGACAAACTCCGCGGCCTCGGCAACTTGAATCTCACCGCTGACGAGGACGCCCTGGAGCTGATCGCCGGCTACTCCAGCGGCGACTGCCGCGCCGCCTACAACACGCTGGAGGTGGCTGCGCAACTTGCTACGGAGGCTTTGAAGGGGCACGACTTTAGTCGTGCCGTAACGGAACCAGAAAAGGCCGGGGCTTTAGCCCCTGAGGGAAGCTCTGCGCCGCATATCACAAAGGCGATCGCCACCGACGCCGTACAACAGCGCGTCCTGATGTACGACAAGTCCGGCGAGGAGCACTACAACCTCATCTCGGCGCTGCACAAAAGCGTGCGCAACTCCGACCCCGACGCCGCGCTTTACTGGCTGGCGCGCATGTTCGCGGCCGGCGAAGACCCGCTCTATCTCGCCCGCCGAGTTGTCCGCATGTCCGTCGAAGACATCGGCCTGGCCGCGCCTGAAGCGCTGAATCTATGTCTCAGCGCGAAAGAAGCCATCGACTTTCTCGGCAGCCCCGAAGGCGACCTGGCGCTCGCCCAAGCCATCGTCTATCTTTGCCTCGCGCCGAAATCGAATTCCGTCTACACCGCGTATGCTGCCGTGCAGGAAGAGATTGAACACACCCGCCAGGAGCCGGTGCCGCTGCATCTGCGCAATGCGCCCACGCGGCTGATGAAGGAACTCGACTACGCGAAGGGCTATAAGTATGCGCATGACGAAGAGGGCCGCGTGGCGGATATGGACTGCCTGCCCGACTCGCTCAAGGGCCGCAGCTACTATCAGCCGACCCAGGAAGGCCGCGAAAAGCAGTTGGCGCAGCGCATGGAAGAGATACGACGTATCCGCACCGGCAAGCGTAACGCGTAACGACTACGGGGTGATGTTAGACAGAACACGCCCGCGCCGCCGCGACACCCGCGCCGTAGGCGGTCGCCGCGGCGACTTTGTTAGCCCCGCGTTTCCAACGTGGGGAAAAGGGTCAATTCTGAGGGAGACCAGTCCCGTCGGGACGGCGCATGCTCGCCGGGGTTTCAACCCCGGCCCGGATTTCATGGTTCTCGACAGGCAATCTCGAATAACATTGTGCTCGAACGAATGCCTCCGCCAAACTCCACCTCCGGCGCCCTTGCCGTCGTCCTTCCCACGTTCGCGGCCCTTGCCTTCCTCGCCGCGCTCGTGGCCCTCCTCACCTGCCTCGCGCTCGTCTTCCCCGGCCCCATCTGGCTTCCCATGTGGAATCTCAATCCCCAGGCGTTCGAGGCCTTCCATAGCCTCGGCCGCATTGCGGAACTATTGCTCATCGGCCTCGCCTGCCTCTGCGCCTTCACCGGCGCCGGTCTGATCCAGCGCAAGCGGTGGGCCTGGTGGCTCGCCCTCCTCGGGTTAGCCGCCAACGGCGCTGGCGATCTCGTCAGCCTGATCTGGACTCACAATATCGCCCGCTTCGGCTCAGGCATCCTCATCGCCGCGGGCTTCCTCTTCCTGCTTACGCGCACGCCGGTCCGCCGCGCCTTGCATTAGGCCGCGGCGTCAATGCGCGCGACTGGCGTTCAACTGCGCATTCGCACGCGGAAGCTGCGCCAGCGCGTTGATCACGATGCCCGGCGTGAGCGCTTCGGGCAGGAGCCGCGGACTCGGCTGCCCCGGCGTGTACAGCGCATATACCGGCACACCGCTGCGGCCCAGCTTGGCAAGCGTGTCGGTGATGGCGTCGTCGTGCTGCGTCCAATCGGCCTTCAGCAGCGCGACATGCGCACCCGCGAAAGCCTGCATCACTTCCGGCCGCGTCAGCGCCACGCGTTCATTTACCTGGCAGCTTAGGCACCAGCTCGCCGTAAAGTCCACAAAAACCGGCCGCCCTTGCGCCTGGTAGCGCGCCACCGTCTCTGCCGACCATGGCTCCCACACGCCTTCGTGCCCCGCCGCCGCTCGCATCTGCGGAGTGGCCGCGAGCGCCTGCGCAGAATATACACTCAGCCCCACCACGCACAGCACAATCAACCCAGCCAGCACCGCCGACCAGCCCTTCGCCGGCCACCGGCCCAAAAACCATCCCGCAATCGCCAGTAGCAAAAACCCCACCAGCAACGCAGCCAACATCGCCGCGCCGTAGGTATTCGCGATCCCCCACGCCAAGTAGATTACCGTCCCGAAGATCGGCACCGACACGGCCTGCCGCAGCACTTCCATCCACGCGCCCGGCCGCGGAAGAATGCGCGTCCACGCCGGCTGCAAAGTGAGCGCAAGATACGGCGCGGCAAGTCCCAGCGCGAGAGCCGTGAACACCGCAAATGTCGCGACTGCGGGAGCGGCGAGCGCGTATCCGATGGCCGCTCCCATGAACGGCGCGGTGCATGGCGTGGCCACGATCACCGCCAGCACGCCGGTGAAAAAGCTGCCCGTGTAGCCATGCTTCGCGGCCAGCGATCCGCCCGCGCTGGTCAGTGGCAATCCAATCTCGAATTGCCCCGCCAGCGACAGCCCGAGGAAGAACAGCAGCCCCGCCATCAGGAACAGGAACACCGGCGACTGGAATTGAAATCCCCAACCCAGCCGCGAACCCGCCGCGCGCAATGCGAGCAGCACGCCCACCAGCGCCCAGAAAGAAACCACGATGCCCAGCGTGTACACCAGCCCATGCGCGCGCAGCTTGTGCCGCTCCTGTCTGCCCGAATTCACCAGCGCAAGGCCTTTCAGGAATAGCACCGGGAATACGCACGGCATCAGGTTCAACAGGATGCCGCCAAGAAACGCAAGGCCGACGATTTTCGCCAGACCAGGCTGCGGAGCCACGGCGGAGCCAGGGGCGTTAGCGGCGCTGGCGGATTCGGCAGCATTCGCAGTGCTCACTGGCGCAGCAACTTCTGGGCTGCTGGTAACCGCAACCGGAACACCCCGCGGCGCAACCATTTCATAGGCACGCCCGCCGCTCAGCTCAATCAGTCCGCGCAACTGCACCGGCGCCTTGGCCAGGCTCGCATCGTTCTTCAAGTCCAGCGTGAATCCTTTCGCCGTGGGCGTCAGTTTCTGCGGCGCGGGGTTATCGATCACGTCCTGGTCGGCCGGAAAAAATTCCGCCTGCGTCTCGCGCTGGCCCGTCTCCACCGTCAGCCGCAACCCATCTGCCGTGGACACAAACCCCAGCTTGTCTCCCGCGGGCAGCGGCTTGGGCAGCGCGGCCCATGCGCTTTGCAGAATCGGAATCACCGCCCCGTTGCCGCCCGGTTTTCCCGCCACCACCGGCACGTCCAGCGCCAGGTTCGCCTTTTCCGGAATGCACGTCTCCCGGCAAACCAGCCAGCTCACCTTTGCCGCAACGTGCACCGTGGACCCCGGCCGGAACGTCGAGTCCACATAGAGCGCGACCGGGAACGCCACCTCGCCCTCGTAGCCGAAATCCATCAGCGGCCCCAGCGGCAGACGCTTCGGCGCGGGATACTGCAGCGGCCCCGCTTTCACTCCCCTGGGCAGCGTCCAATCGATCTTCGGCGGCTGGCCCGCGTCCCCGGGATTCATCCAGTAGACATGCCATCCCGGCTCCAGCTTGAAATAGAGCCCCGCAAGAATTTCATCAGGCGCAAACACGCCGAACTCGTCGTGGATCAGCTGCACCTGCACGTGCGGCGCAATCGCGGAATCCGACGCCGCGAACCCCGGCACGCCCGCCAGCAGCAGAATCATCAACCCGAAAATGAGTCGTGCAAAGCGCATAAGATTCGAAGTAAATCAATGATTGGACGTTGCCAGACCTATTCCGGACGCGAAAAAATGCCGGCGAATTGTAACTGCTTTGTCCACGGCAGCCCTTAGATGCCCATCTGCGCATGCCGCCGATAAATGCAGTCGTTCTGCACGCATTTCACTCCCGCCGCCTCGGCCTTGCGCACCGCTTCGTGAGAGACAACGCCGTCCTGCAGCCACACATACTTGATGCCCAGCCGGATGACGTCGTCCACGATCGGCGGCACGTTCTCCGAGGCGCGAAACACATCGACCAGATCGATGCCGACGCCGGTCTGCTCGCGCGCAGCCTTGTCGGCCGACTCAAGATCGGTATAGCACTTCATGCCCAGCACCGAATCCACCGTGGGGTTGACCGGCAGCACGTGATATCCGTTCTGCGCCAGGTATTTCCCAATGTGATGGCTGGCCCGCGACGCCTTGTCGCTCATGCCCACCACCGCAATCGTCTTCGACGTGCGCAGCATCTCTTCGATCACTCCAGCCTCATTACTCATTTGATCCCTGTTCCCTTGGTCCCTCAGTCCCGCTTTCTACTCCCTGTTCCCTACTCCCTGCTTTCTACACGTCCAGATCGTCGTCGCCGCTAGTGTCAGTACCCCGCCGCTTGGCCAGCAGATACCCGCGCAGGAACGGCTCGAGGTAGCCATCCAGCACCTTGTCCACGTCGCCCACTTCCACCTTGGTGCGATGATCCTTGGCCATGCGATACGGCTGCAGCACATACGAACGAATCTGCGAGCCGAAGTTGATTTCGAGTTTCGAGTCTTCGAGCTTCTTGCTCACGGCCTTCTTCTTTTCGAGTTCGTATTCGTAGAGGCGCGAGCGCAGCATCTTCATCGCCTTCTCGCGATTCTTGTGCTGCGAACGCTCGTTCTGGCACTGCACCACGATACCCGTCGGCAGATGCGTCATGCGCACGGCCGAGTCGGTGGTGTTCACATGCTGGCCGCCCTTGCCGCCGGAACGATAGGTGTCGATGCGCAGGTCTTCGACCTTCAGATCGACGTGGATGGTCTCGTCAATTTCCGGCGACACATACACCGACGCAAACGACGTATGCCTGCGCTTGGCCGAATCGAACGGCGAAATGCGAACCAGGCGATGAACTCCGCTCTCGCCCGCCAGTAAGCCGAATGCGTACTCGCCCATGATGGTGAAGGTGGCCGACTTGATGCCCGCCTCGTCGCCATCCTGATAGTCGTTCATCTCCGTCTTGTAGCCCTGCTGCTCGGCCCAGCGCAGATACATGCGCAGCAGCATTTCGGCCCAGTCCTGGCTCTCGGTGCCGCCCGCGCCCGGATGCACGGTTACGATGGCGTTCAGCGCGTCGGCCTCTCCTGAAAGCATGGTCCGCGCCTCAAGCTCCTCGGCAAACGTGGCCAGCGCCTTGATGTCGCGCTCCAGGTCGGCGAGCACGTCTTCGCCCTCGCGCGCCAGCTCGAAGTAGGCTTCGATGTCGCTGGTGCGGCGAACGAGCTCGTCGTCGTCGCGGATAAGGGCTTCCAGCCGCTTGCGGTCGCGCATCAAGGGCTTGCTCGCGGTGGGATCGTTCCACAACGCCGGATCGGCTAACTTTTTTTCGACGTCTGCGAGTTCCCTGCGGATTCGTGCAGGGTCAAAGATACTCCCGCAGGTCGCGCACCTGGTCGCGCACGGGAGCATAAGCGAATTCAAGATCGGATAACGCCATGTTTGCTCTGACCTGACTTGATTTGAACTGAGGTCCTGTAATCGTTTTGACCGATTTTTAGAATATCACCGTACAGGTTCTGACCCGGCCAGAAGTCTATTGATAGACCGCACGAGTCGCAAAGTAAATTCTCCCGGGGACTCGCGGCGGACCCAGGCGGCCATTGGGGATGCAATTATTCTCCCTTAATCTTTGCTCGGGCGCTTGACATTGAGCGAAAGGACCTCGCTATCTTCGATTCAGGGGGAAGAAAATGTCCAAAGAAACTTCAGTGAGCGTAGCTACGCTCTGGAAACGCCTTCAAGACATGGAGAATGAGAAACGCTTCAATGGTCAGGCGTATCCGGAGGGAATGTCCTACTTCCCATTTCGACTCACCGGTCAGGGCTTTTTCCCCGGCGGGGACGGATTGTGGAGAGATGACGCTGACATCGCCCGAGAGTCTCCGGGAGTGATCACGATAAATGGAATCATGTTCCTCGGGAACGACTTTGGAACGTGCCAGTCGTATGAGAGGCTTCGGAAGAAAGGCTTTGAAAACCCTCTAACTTGGAAGCATGTCAAATGTCGAGTCTCGCGAGCAGGGCTGCCTCAATCACTCACGTTCTTCACGAATGCTGTAATGGGTTTGCGAAAAGAAGGCTCCGCATTAGAGAAGAAGAACTGGGACGAAGTGCCTGCATTCGCGAAGTTCTGCCGTGAGTTCCTTATCTTCCAGATCGAAACACTTCGGCCCAGATTGATCGTAGTGATGGGGCCAATTCCCAAGTCAACGCTTGATTCGCTTGCCGTCGGAAGCAAGGTCTGTTCGGGAAGATTTCCCTTGATGCAGTTTGGAAGCCATAAGGCGACGATCTACTACGGTAGTCATCCTTACGGAGACTTTAACTTCTCCGAAGAACGCAAAATTAGGGATGGACTTGAGCTTGAGGATGCATGGGGCTTTGCGCGACAGCAGTAGCCGTCAAGAGTTGGTCCGCGAGTCCTTCAACCTCACACCGGGCACAGTTATGCGGCCATGGGCTCAAGAGTGTAGCTGTACTCGTGCGTGGACTTAGCCGCCACATCGATCCTGAACCTCGTGGCTTCCGGCTCGATCTCCTCCAATTGCATCAGCACGCTCTCAGTCCGGCCCAGGCGCGCCAATTTCTCAAGCAATTCCGTCCGGTGAATCAGCGCGAGCGCCCGCACCAGGCGGTCGGTCTGCCGGCTGATCCCGAGCGATTCATTCTCGATGCGAGACAGGTGAGACCGATCGACGCCGAGCTTGCGGGCGAATCCCTCAATCGTCTCATCCATGAACTTCCGCAGAAAACGAACCTCCGGGCCCGTCAACTCAGATGGCTTCGCAATCATGGCGACGGCGATGGTTCTCATCAGATCGTTGAGGCGCGGAATCCGCGGAACGATGCTTCCACATGGATCGCATACCAACACCTCAATATCCTTGAGAATCACGTTGTCCAGCCCCGACTCCTTGAATTGGTAGTCCTGGCGGACCGATCGCATTTCCCCGCCGCACGCGCGGCAGCTACGCTGTGTCTTTTGCATCCTCTCCTCGTCTTTCCCGGTGCTGCTCCATAGCATCGTTTCTCTCGCTCAACGTGCACCTCGGATTAGCAGAGCGGTTATCGCCAGCGTCTCGTTCTCTTCCGGGAACGCCACGATGAGTGCGATGGCCTGGCCTTCCGGTGTCGTCCACTCAACCCGGTACCTCCACTCCTGAAACCTTACATCCAGCTCCGGTTCCCGGTAGATCGTCCCCTTCTGGAGGGCGCGTTGTGCATCCTGCGGGTCTATGCCACGCTCCCGGCAGCGTTTCTCAAAGTGATCGTGATACTCCACAATGCCGTTTTCGAGACAGTCTCTCAGCCGTTTGAGCGCATCCGCTTTGCTGAGGCGACCGCCGACCATATGTGACAATATATCACGTCCGCACCGCAGATAGGTTTTCCCGATGGCCTTATTGACCGGCCGGGTGAATGCCGGCATCTCGCGCATCACGCGCTCGGACTCGCAAGTGCTTCAGGCCTTTGCCGCGGGCTTTTTGACAGCCCAGCCCACGACGCCCGCAGCCAGTACGGCGCACAGCCACGCAAACACATCCCCATGTTGCGTGTAGAACGTCACATCGTCGCGAAACCCGAACGACGCCGGCAGCGCATCTTCCCGGTGCCGCGGAATGCTCTGCCGCACCCGCCCATACGGATCGATGGCCGCTGTCACACCATTATTCGTGTCGCGCAGCAGCCAGCGCCGGTTCTCGATGGCGCGCATGCGCGCCATGTTCAGATGCTGCCACGGAGCGCTGGTGTCGCCATACCAGCCGTCGTCGCTGATGTTCACCAGAACCTCGGCGCCGTTGCGCGCAAACTTCCTCACTTCGTCGGCAAACACCGCCTCGTAGCAGATGAACACGCCGTAGCGGTGCACGTTGCCCTTCGCGTCAGCAACGCGAAACACGCTGCGATGCGCCCCTCGCGTAAACTCGCTCACCCGCCCAGTAAGCTTGTGGGCAAACGTCAACAGGTTGCGGAACGGAACGTACTCCCCGAACGGCACCAGGTGAATTTTGTCGTAGCGGGCGATCCGCGCGCCGTCCACGCCCACAACCATCGCCGAATTGTAGTCGCGCCAACCCTCGTCGCCGCCGGCAAACTCGGCGCCGATTCCGCCCACCACCATGGGCGCTTGCTCCGCCTGCGCGATGGCGGCCACCGCTCGCTGAAACCGCGGATCCGCCTCAACAAACGGCGCCGGCGCCTCCGGCCAGGCCACCAGGTCCGGGTGCGTCGGATACGGCGGGCACACAATCTCCCCCTGCGGCGCGCCGGTCTGCGGAATCCCCGCAATGTACGTCTTGCACTCCTCGCCCGCCAGCCGGGTGAAGTCGGCAATGTGCCGCGTCCAGTCCGCGCCCGTCCAGTTGTTGTCCGCGCCCACGTCCAGGTTCGGCTGCACCAGCACTGCCGTGGCGTTTGTGGGCGGCTTCGGCGCGTCCATGGCCAGCCCGGACAAGTTTGCAACCGCCAACACCGCGCCCGCTCCTGCAGCTCCTATTGCTGCGCGACCCCGCAGCACCAAGCCGCCCGCCAGCAGAGCGTTTGCGACCACCAGGAGAAGGCTGATCCCGTACACTCCCGTCAAGGGCGCGAGTGGCGTCACCGACGCGTTATCCACCTGCGAGTAGCCCAACTGGTCCCAAGGCACGCTGGTGATGCGCGCCGCCGCCAGGTCCAGCGCCACCCAGAACACAGGCGCGGACGCCAGCGCCCAACCCGCGCCCAGCCGCCGCCGCACCAGCGCCACTCCCAGGCCGAACAGCCCCCAATAGAGCCCCAGCACCAGGCTGAACCCCACCAGCAGCAGCGTGGGCGCCATCGGCGGCATGCCCCCATAGAGAGACATGGTGTCGCGCACCCAGTAGCAATTTCCCATGTACCAGAGGAAGCCGGCGAGATATCCCAGCAGAAATCCGCGGCGCAGCGGCCTCCGCGCTCCTTCGGCCGCGCGCATCACGGCCCAGATCAGCGGCGCCAGCCCAAACCACGCAATCACGCTGCGCCAGGGCGGCATTGGCCCCGCCAGCGGAAACGGCAACTCCAGCAGCCCGGCGCTCAATACCGCCGTTGTCCAATACATCCAGCTCTCAGGTCGCATCCTCCGCCGAGTGTATCGCAGAGGCCAGCTCACAGTTCGCAGTTCACAGTTCACAGGTCGTTCACTGATGACTGAGAGCTGAGGGCTATGAACTACGAACTGTGAACTGTGAACTATGAACTGCGACCCCTGACCCCTGTTCGCGCTACAATCTTCACATGTTCTTCGCAATTCTCGGCATGCGCATTCTCGAGGTCATGTTCTTCGTCGGCCTGGCCGGCTCTGCCATCGTCATCGTCATCAGCTTCGTTGAGGACGGCAAAGAACTCTTCGGCAAAGAGTAACCCCTTCGCGAAGAGGAATATACCGCCTCCTCATGCGGAGTCGATTGACTCCCGCGCAATTCGGCTCTAGACTCACCCCAGGGCGAACGCAGAAAGTACCGCAAGCCGCCCACAGGATTTGATTGCGGCCGGGGTCGCTCCCAGCCACTTTTGCGATGGCCTCCACACGTACGACCGTTGCCCCTCCTCCCGACCGCGTGCGGCTCATCGTGGCATCCTCCGTGATGCTCACGTTCATCTCCTTCTGGCGCGCCGCCGCCATCGTCCTCAACGATCTCGGCTCTTCCGCCTTTTACGCCGGAAGCATCGCCGAGCAGGCCATTGGAGCAGCCGCGCCCTGGTTCATCCTCGGCATCATGCTCTTCAGCTTCGCTGTGCGGGCCGTCTACGTGGAAAGCTGCTCCATGTTCACCCGCGGCGGCGTCTACCGCGTGGTGAAAGAGGCCCTGGGCGGCACTTTTGCCAAGCTCAGCGTCTCCGCCCTCATGTTCGACTACATCCTCACAGGGCCAATTTCGGGCGTGTCCGCCGGGCAATACATCACTGGCCTCATGAACGAGTTGATGAACGTGGCCCTCCAGTACCACTGGCTGCCTCCCGCTCTTACCGACGGCCATGGCCACCCTTTCCAGTTCGACATGAATTCGACAGCCGCCGTATTTGCCGCGGCGGTAACGGCCTATTACTGGTGGCAGAACATCAAGGGCATCGAGGAATCGAGCGACAAGGCCCTCCGGGTCATGCAGATCACCACCGTCATGGTGGTCATTCTGATGGTCTGGGGCATCTACTCCGTCTCGGTGCAAGGCGTTCACCTGCCTCCGGCGCCCACCCCCGCGAATCTCCACTTCAGCCAAGACGCCCTCGGATTTCTCAGGGGAACGCGCGCCATTCCGCTCCTCGGTTTCTTTGGCATCCTCATGGCCTTCGGTCACTCCATCCTCGCCATGTCCGGCGAAGAGAGCCTGGCCCAAGTCAACCGCGAGATCGAGCACCCCAAACTCAAGAACCTCAAGCGCGCGGCCATCGTCATCGCCATTTACAGCCTCATATTCACGGGCGGAGCCACGCTGCTGGGTTCCATGATTATTCCGGCCTATGAACGCACCCACGTCTACCAGGACAACCTGATCGCCGGTATCGCCATGTATCTGACCGGCCCCATGGTTGCACGCGTCGCCTTCCGCATCTTCGTCGTGATCGTCGGCTTCCTGATGCTTTCCGGCGCCATCAATACCTCGATCATCGGATCCACCGGCGTGCTGATGCGCGTCGCCGAGGACGGCGTCCTCACCGACTGGTTCCGCAAGCCCCATCACAAGTTCGGTACCAGCGCCCGCATCGTTAACCTGGTTTGCATACTCCAGATGTTCACCATCCTCGTCAGCCGGGGCAACGTCATTACCCTGGGCGAGGCATACGCCTTCGGTGTCATCTGGTCGTTCACCTTCAACTCCCTCGCCATGCTTGTCCTGCGATGGAAGTATAAAGGCGAGCGCGGCTGGAAAGTTCCCCCCAACATCCGCATCGGCAAGACCGAGGTCCCCGTCGGCCTCTTCTGCGTCTTCCTGGTGCTGCTCTCCGTGGCCATTACCAACCTGTTCACCAAGTCGGTGGCCACCGTCAGCGGAGTGATATTCGCCGCCGCATTCTTCGTCATCTTCACCATCAGCGAGCGGCAGAACCTGCGCAAGCATGCCCTCACCGCGCGGCAGATGAAAGACCACTTCCAACTCGAGCACCAGGACACCATCAGCCGCGAGTCGGTGGCCATCCGCGCCGGCGCCATCATGGTGACCATGCGCGACCCCGCCAACCCCTTCGCCCTAAAGTGGTCCCTCGCCCGACATGCCAACGACGACTCCGACGTGGTGGTGCTCAGCGTGCGCATCATGGGCGCCGGCGGCCCCGAGTTCCTCCGCGCCGAAGAACAATCCTTCTCTGAACACGAACAGATGCTCTTCACCAAAGCCATCTCGGTCGCCGAAAGCTTCGGCAAAACCGTTTCGCTCCTGGTGGTCCCCGCCGGCGACATCTTCGCCGCCCTCGCCCAGAGCGCCAACTCCCTCGAAGTGGATTCCGTCGTCTCCGGCGTCTCCACCAAGATGAGCGCCGAAGATCAGGCCTACCATCTCGGACAGGCCTGGGAAGCTCTGCCCGAACCCAAGCGGCAGTTCAACTTTTTCGTGATCGACCCCAACGGCCAATCCAAGGTCTTCTATATCGGTCCTCACGCGCCGGCTCTCAGCCCCGACGACGTCCAGTTAGTGCACCGTCTCTGGCTCAACATGCGCCGCGACCCCCTGGCCTCCGACCTGCACCACAGCGACATCATCACCTATGCGCTCACTCGGCTCGCCGGACAGTACGCGCGCGAGAAAGCCGATATCCTGCGCGACCTGCGCAATTACCGCGCCGCCGCTCTCGCGGAAAGCTCCACCCCGCGCGATGGACACCAGTTACCCGCTCCCCCGCCCGGCTCCGATAGTCCGTCCTCTCGAATCCCGCCGCGCAACCACTGACGCCAACATAGCCGAGTGCCGGCAAAGACCGCCGTGCCCTGCCCTTTGTGCGTCTTTTGCACAAAAACCACAAGCCTTCCTCTCGACTGTTTGTAGTCTCACCGAAAATGCCTCTAACTAACTTCCTTCTGTTACCTCTCCGCACTTTCGTTATCCTCAAAATCCTTCTGGTAACTTCCATCACTTTTTGTTTGTCTATCTCCATCCGCTGTGCGTATCGTCTAAGCTCAAGTGGCCGGGTCGGGATAGAAGAGCAACTCTCCTCGGAGCGGACCGCAGCATAAGAAAAAACGCAAGGAGAAGTCATGGGAATTTCTGAAATACTTACCCAGATCGATCGCGAAATAGCCCTGTTGCAGCAGGCACGGGCTTTGCTGGCAGGAACCCAATCCCGCGCCAAATCCGCCGCACCCGCCGCCACAAAACCAGCAAAAAAGAAACGCAGGCTGAGCCCCGAAGGCCGTAAGCGCATCGCCGAAGCAGTCAAGCGGCGCTGGGCCGAGCAGAGAAAGGCCTCCGCCGCGTCCAAGTAACAACCTGTCGAGAATGCTAGTTCAAATCCACCAGAACAATCTTGCCCCAAAAGCAAAAGGGCCGGCATCCCCGCCGGCCTTTTCCGTTGCGCAAACGCGCCTTTTCTCAAAGCGTGCCTGAACATTTCCATCAACCTCTGAAGTCGCGCCTTCACGGGGTTTCACATGAGCCGGGGCCTGATCAGCTAACCCTGATCACTGACCACTGTTCTCTGCCCCCTTGTTCCCTTGTTCCCTTGGTCCCTGCCTCTCAAAACTCATCCCCCGGCGACCACTCCACCACCTTCGCTCCCGAACCCACCAGCCTGGCCAGCGCCTGCGGCGTCCCCGTCAGCATGGGGAACGTTCCCCAATGAATGGGCAGAATCGTGTTCGCGCCCAGCAGCTTCACCGCCGTCGCCGCCTCCTTCGGATCCATGGTGAAATGGCCGCCGATCGGCAGCATCGCCACTTCCGGCTTATATAACTCGCCGATCAGCCGCATATCTCCAAACACGCACGTGTCTCCCGCGTGATAAAGAACCGGCCCTTCGCCCGGGGTCATCACATATCCCGCCGCCACCCCCACGTAGTGCGTTCCATCCTTGTCCTGCGCGCCCGACGAGTGCTTCGCATCCACCATGGTGGCCGTCACATCGTCGAGTTGCACGGTCCCGCCAAGGTTCATCCCCATGGTCTTTTCCACTCCCTGTTTGGCCACATAGTCCGCCAACTCATAAATGGCCACCACCGTCGACCCATGCTTCTTCGCCACCGGCGCCACATCCGAGATGTGGTCGCCATGCCCGTGCGTCAGCAGCACGTAATCAATCGTAGAGGGAAGTTGGAAACTCCTGGGGTATTTCGGGTTGTTCTCAATGAACGGATCGATCAGAATGTTGGTGCCCTTCGCGGTTTGAATCAGCACCGTTGCATGGCCGAGCCACGTAATCCGCAATCCCCTCTCTGACGCCATCTCTCAATCCTCCGACCGTAGGATGCCACACCGGGCGGCGACGGCGTGAGTAAAGCAGTCAGGGGTTAGGGATTGGGGATTAGGGATTAGTTTCAGCCGTCAGCCGTCAGCTTTCAGCCCTCAGTTGTCAGCTAAGGTTCGCTGCACTGCGGGCCAACGTCAACTGCGAACTATGAACTATGAACTGTGAACTCACCGCTACCGCGTCATAATCACTTCCGACACGCTGTCCTTGGCGAGGAACTGGCGGTGTCCCGACCAGCCCGCGAACAGACGCTCGATGCTCCGGTTGGTGAAGGCGCGCTGGATCGGGAATGGCTGCCCCAGTTGGACTTCCACTTCGTCGGCGGGAGTCACATGGAACCGGCAATGCACCGTTTCCTCACCCTGGGTGCGCGTATGAAAGAACGCCAGCACCGCTCCCCCGGGGTTCATGGACTCGTGCAGACGGCTCACCACCGGGCCCACCAGCGCTTCCGGCAGGTAGTCCAGCGTGGTCCACAGCAGCACAATATCGAATTTCCTGCCGGAGAAGTTCAAGCACGACTCGAGAAACCCTTCAACGTTCCAGATGGGGTTGCCGTCTTCGTCGGCGCCCATCTGCCAGTCGCCCTGGCAGGCATCGTGGACCAGGTCGGCCATGTACACGCTGTGGCCCAGGCTGGTGAGATAGTTGATGTTGGAAGGGGAGGTTGCCCCGGCATCAATGACGCGCAGCCCCGGCTCGGCCTGCAGCCGCTTGCGCAGCGTCGCCCATCCCCCGGAGTAGCGCCCGAACCTGGGTCCTGAAACCGCTTGCCGGGAACCGGGCCTGGTCCCGTCCTGCTTCCTGTCTAGCCACCGCTTAATCAATCTAAAAACCTTTCCGGCTCGGGAGGATGCCCGCTGCGGCCGGATCCTTCAGGAGATTCCGGCAGCCGGAGCCGCCACTTCTCCCGGCTTGGCCGCTGCCTGCGTCAGATCCACTTTGCCGCGGAGCACCGCGTTGTCCTCAATGGCCAGGCGAAACGCGCGAACATCGCCCTCCAGCACGCAGCCGGCGCGTAGTTCCACACGCCCCGTCGCCACCACGTTTCCCTGCACCTTGCCCAAAACCAGCACATCCTTGGCCGTCAGGTCCGCCGCCACATTGGCGTTGGGGCCGATGGTCAAACGGTTCTCCGCCAGTTGAACCGTGCCTTCCACTCTTCCATCAATCGTCAAATCTTCGCCGCCCTTCACTTCACCGCGAATCACAATCGATTTGCCGATGCGCGCAGAGCCATTTTCAGCTGCCATGTCTAGATTCCTTCCGGGGCGCTCCATGAGAAATGCACAATCCAGTGTAGCCTTTTTCTCGCTGCCGAGGGCTGCACTTCCCCCATCTTCTCACGGCTTGGCCGCAGCAGCCGTGTCTGCCTTGCTGGCCCACTCTGCCCGCATCCTGGCCCACCTTGCCCGCACTATACTCAGCACAGCCGTTTCGCGACAAACTCCGCATCGAAAGAGGATGCGGGAACGTCTAACCAGCGAGAATCACGATTTTTCCGAACTGCGATAGGCCGACCGAGTGCGCAATTCTGTTCACCTGATTCCGCTGTGGCTGGCGATTGCTGCCGCCTCCTATGGCCAGAATGCGCCCCCGGCCCCGCTGCGGGATTCGGGGCTGGTGGAACGCGCGCTTGCGGCGGAGCTGACCGCGGCGCAGGACTCCTCGCACCCCATGCGCTTTAGCCTGCGCAAATCGAGCCCGCGCCTCACCACCACCAAGGAACTGGTGGAGTCTCGCGACGGCATGGTCGCCATGCTGCTCAGCATCAACGACAAGCCACTGAGCCCGGCAGATGCGCAGAAGGAACAAGATCGCCTGAATGCCCTGCTGGACGATCCCGGCAAGCAGCGCCACCGCAAGCAGACGCAGGCGGAAGACACGGCGCGCGCCCTCAAGGTGCTGCGCGCACTGCCCACCGCGTTTGTTTACCAGTACGCCGGCGCCGTTGCCACCGCATCGGGGAACGTGGAGCGATTTGTCTTCACGCCCAACCCCGCATTCAATCCCCCGGACCTTGAAACCCAGGTTCTGACTGCCTTGAATGGAGAGATCTGGATTGACCCGGTGCAGGTCCGCGTGGTGCGGCTCGAGGGCAAGCTGCAGCAGGACGTGGATTTCGGGTGGGGAGTGCTGGGGCGGCTCTATAAAGGCGGCTGGATCATTATTGACCAGGCGGATGTGGGCGGCGGCGTGTGGCGGATCGTCAAATTCCAGATGTCGATGTCGGCGCGGATCCTGATCCGGACGCGGACATACCAAACCACGGAAGAGGAGACGCATTTTGCGCCGGTTCCGTCGGGCCTTGATTATCGGCAGGCGATTGAAATGCTGCGCGCGCGACCAGAGGCGCCTCGGCCGGCTGGGCGGTGAGCATTACAAAACGGCCCCGCCTTCGAGGCGGGGCCGTTTTGCGTCTCGGTCCAGCAAAGTTGGTTTGGCCTTAGATCTTGACCTTGGCGAAGACGATGACGAGGGTGAACAGGGTCAGCGACTCGATGAAGGCGAGGCCGAGGACGAGGAGCAGCTGAATGCCGGCGCGAGCGCCGGGGTTGCGGGCCAGCGCTTCGCAGGCCGAAGCGGTGGCGCGGCCCTGGCCGAGGCCGCAAAGGCCCGCGGCGATGGCCATGCCGACGCCGGCGCCGATGGGAACCAGGTTGACGGGAGCCGATCCCGCATCTGCGAACGCCGGAGCGGCAAAGCACAGCACCGACAGCGTCATGAAAAGGAATTGAAGCTTCTTCATTTGTTTCTCCAGCTTCCCTGAAAATTGGCCGCCAGTGGGTGGTTGAGGCTCACCGTGCTGGCCCCCTCACGCTTGCGGCCGTTCTGTGAACCCGGAGCGGAAGCGCTCTCCGGCAGAAATACAGTGATCAGTGAACAGCGATCAGTGAAAAAGTGAACGAGTGAAACAACGCCGAGATCGGCTCAGTTTGAGATTCCAGAGGCCCTATACAAGAAGTATCCGATCAAAAAAGCACCAATGAGATAATACATTGCAACTGCCCACCAATAGTCAGACGGTTCTTTGGCGCGGTAGACCCAACCATGAAAGCGGGCCCAAGCCTTTCCCGTACACGTCCAAACCACAGCCGCGGAAAATGAGATGACCCCAAATATCAATTCAAAATACGGCGGCTTTAGAAGCGAGGGCAACTCAGGCATGAATGACGTTCCATTTCCTTCCTGATTGCGTGAAAGATACTAGTGCTCGTGCATGACTGCGACGCTGAGATAGATCATTGCCAACAGCATGAAGACGTATGCCTGGATCAGCGAAACGAATGCGTGCAGTCCCAGGAAGATGGCCGGAATGGCAACCGGGACCAGCGAAAAGAACACCAGGGTAACCAGATCGCTGGCGAACATGTTGGCGTAAAGACGGATGGTGAGCGACATGACGCGCGCGAAATGGGAAATGATTTCGATGGGGAACAGCAGCCAGGAAATCCACCAGATGGGGCCGGCAAAGTGCTTCATGTAACCGATCGCGCCCTGCTCGCGGAAGCCGTGGTAGTGGTAGTAAATAAAGGTGCAGACGGCGATGCCCAGGGGAACCACCGGCGCGCTGGTGGGAGTGACCACTCCGGGGATGAGGCCCAGCAGGTTGTTACACAGGATGAAGACAAAGACGCAGGTCACAAAAGCCTGGAATCGCTCATAGCCGTGGCCGATGATCTGCGAACCCTGGTCGGCGGTGAACTCGTGCAGGATTTCGGCGATCTGCTGAAATGCGTTGGGCTTCTCCACCGACAGGCTCAGGCGGACGATGACGAAAAAAACGATGAGGCAGAACGCCACCAGGACTTCCAGCGCATAGGTGTTGTTGATGGGCGCGGCGGGGTTGTCAGGATGCACGCCCACGACGTTGAGCAACGCAGTCACCGCGCCGCCAAACAGGTCATTCAACAGGCGGGTAATCCAAAATAAGTGCGGCATCAGGACGGAAATCTTTCTGTTTCCAGGGGTTCGTTGGCCGCGGCATGAAATCTAATCGCGGAGCAATCGAAGCGCTTCCCATGCCACGGCCAGAATCGCCAGTGCCAGGCCGCAGAGCAGCGCGATCGCCGACCCTCGGAAACACTTAAGGCTACCATAAATGGCCCCTGCAAAGATAAGCAGGCGCAGGAGAAAGAGGCTGACGGCGGTGACCGCGCCGCGCGGCGTCTTCTGCTTATCGAGGCGGGCATTGAAGATGCGGATCAGGCGCTGCCATTCGAGGATGCTCGCGGCCGAAATAGCCGCGCCAACGGCCAGCATGGCGGCGTTGCGCCAGCCGGAAGCGATCCACAGGATGAGAGCCGGCACAGCGCCCAGGATGAGGGTCAGGCGGATGGCGCGCTTGAGCAGCGCGTCGAGGCCGGCGTCGGTCAACGCCACGATGGGATGGGTCTCGTCCGTCATATCTGGCTGGTGGGGCCTTTGCCGCCCTTGTCTCCGTCGCCGGTTCCGGTGGCCAGCACCAGGCGAATGACGTAGACCAGGCCGGCGATGCCGCCGAAGGCGATGCCCGCGACGCCGATCCAGTCCTGGTGAAGCGCCTTGTCAGCCCACGCGCCGAGCAGCCATCCGATAAAGGCCGACGAGGGCAGCAGGATGGCGATCTGCATCAGCTTTTCGGCTTGGACCAGCGTCTGCAGGCCGCCGGAGTCCTTGCGGGGCTGGCTGGGCCGGCGGTCGTCCGGGATGGGATTGTTGAAGGGCATCCAGAAGCGGTTATACACGGTAAGGGCCAAGTCGCGCGATTCCTGGCCCTTCGCCTGTGGCGCATCGCTCACCGACGGTTTTCATGTAGCGCAGAGAAACTCTCCGCCGTTGTTCATGCAACAAACATCTCAAGAGAGGCGCCGGATCCCTTCGCCGGAAGCCGTCAACGCACCGTGGAGCGCGTCACAGCATGGACCGGAATCATCGCAGTACAATTTCATCCATGAAAGTTCAGATGTACACGGCCCGCTGGTGCCGCGATTGCCGGGCCGCCAAGCAGTTCCTGGACTCTCACGGTGTGCAGTACACCGAGATCAACGTTGACAGCGATCCCGCCGCCTCCGATGAAGTCTTCCGCCACGTGGGCAAGCGCGCGATTCCCCAGCTAGTGATCGATGGCGAATGGTTCCAGCCCTACACGCCCGGCCGCGGCCTGCTCTATGACCAACTCTACGAGCGGCTCCGCATCTCTCGTAACGGCCACAGCTAAACCCTTACAATGGAAGGTTGGCCCAGGCCGCATCCCGCTGCCTCAGCGCCTGCGTGTGTCTTCAGGAGAACGCCTTGATCGATCGGTATACGCGCCCCGCCATGGGCCGCATCTGGACGGAAGAAAACAAGTACCGCTGCTGGCTCCAGGTCGAGTCGGCCGCCAGCGCCATCCTCGCGGAAGACGGCGTGATTCCCGCCGCCGCGGCCCGCGCCATCGAAGAGAAGGGCGGCTTCTCCGTGGAGCGCATCGGCGAGATCGAAGCCGAGGTCAAGCACGACGTCATCGCCTTCACCACTGCCGTTTCCGAAAGCCTGAAGGCCCAGGGGCTCGGCGAGGAATCCCGCTGGCTGCACTACGGCCTCACCTCGAACGATGTGGTGGATACCGCGCAGGCTTTGCAGGTGAAGGAAGCCTCGACGCACATCCGCACCGGCCTGGCGTCGCTGCTCGATGTGCTGAAACGCCGCGCGCTCGAATTCAAGCACACGCCCACCATCGGGCGCACCCACGGCATCCACGCCGAGCCGACTACCTTCGGCCTCAAGCTGCTCAACTGGTACTCCGAAATGCAGCGCAACCTTGTCCGCTTCGACGCCGCCGCCGAGGACATGCGCGTGGGCAAACTCTCCGGCGCGGTGGGGACGTTTGGGCACTTGAAGCCCGAGCACGAGGAGCGCATCTGCGCACGCCTCGGACTCAAGCCCGCGGCTGTGGCCACGCAGGTCATCCAGCGCGATCGCCATGCCGCCTATATTTCCGTGCTCGCCATTATCGGCAGCACGCTCGACAAGATCGCCGTCGAAATCCGCCACCTGCAGCGCACCGAGGTTCGCGAGGCGCAGGAGTACTTCAGCGAAAAGCAGAAGGGTTCGTCGGCCATGCCGCACAAAAAGAACCCCATCACCAGCGAGCAGATCAGCGGCCTGGCGCGCGTGCTCCGCGGCAACGCGCAGGCAGCGTTTGAAAACGTGGCCCTATGGCACGAGCGCGACATTTCGCACTCGTCGGTCGAGCGCGTCATCTTCCCCGATTCGACGATTCTGGTCGACTACCTGCTCGCCAAGGCCACCGACCTCATCGATCGCCTGCTCGTCTACCCCGAGCGCATGAAGAAGAACCTCGAGTCCACCGGAGGCCTGATCTTCTCGGGGCAACTGCTGCTCGACCTGGCCGAAGCTGGCATGTTGCGCGAAGACGCCTACCGCCTGGTGCAGAGTCATGCCATGCGCGCGTGGAAAGACGATCTTATCTTCCGCGAAGAAGTAGCCCGCGATCCGCAGATTGCCGCACTATTAAGCTCGGAGAAGCTGGTGCGGACGTTCGATTACACGCGCCAGCTAGGCAACGTGGATGCGATCTTCAAACGCGTACTGGGCGTAGTGCGTTTTCCCGCGCCGTAGGCGCAGGGTTCGTTAGCAGCTAGGAGCTAGAAGCTTGGAATCCTTAGAATTAACCGTAGCCATCACCGGCGCATCCGGCTCCATCTTCGCGCGCGAGCTTCTCCGCGCCCTCGAGGCCGACGACTGCGTCTCCCGCATCCACTTCGTCGCCAGCGACAACTCCCTTCGCGTCCTCGCCGAAGAACTCGACATCTCCGGCCGCGCCGATCTCGTGGAAAAACTCCTCGGCGCCGCCCCGCGCAAAACCGTCCAGGACGCCGACGCCAACATCGGCGCCGCCATCGCCAGCGGCAGCCACCCCTCGGCCGGCATGATCATCCTGCCCTGCTCCATGGGCACGCTCGCGTCCATCGCCAATGGCCTGGCCGACTCGCTCATTGCCCGCGCCGCCGACGTTACGCTGAAAGAGCGCCGCCCCCTCATCCTCTGCGTGCGCGAAACGCCCTTCAACCGCATCCACCTGCGTAACATGACGCTGGCCGCCGAAGCCGGCGCCGTCATTTTTCCCTGCATCCCTGCCTTCTACAACAAGCCCATCGATTCCACCGAGATGGCGCGCCAGTTCGCCTATCGAGTCCTCGCGCACATCGGCCTGCGCCAGCCCGGCGCCTATATCTGGAAGGCAGAGGAATGAGACCGGATCAATCGCTCTTCTTACGGTACGCCCGGAACGCCCTCCAGCGACCAAGGCCACCCACGCTTTCCTGGCCCGACAGGCCGAACTGGTACGATTGCTGCAGTAACCGCCTCGGAAAACGCCATTCCGCCGACTGCATCCAAAGGTTGAGGAACTGTTTGTGCGCCAGCGGTGTCTAAGGCGTTAGGCCGGCAGCCATTTTGCCGTGCCTGTCGTGCCGAGCGCCGGGGGGCTCGCAGCGGAACCATTGCATGACCGGGATGGAAAAAAATTTGGTGCGGCTCAGCGTTTCCGGAGGCCGGGTGTGTAACCATCGGAGGGATGCCCGCAGGCGCACCCTTGGACGAAGCCCGGTGACCGGAATCCGTTTTGGCCGTGTAACTTCGCTTGTCAGAGGGGGCGGGGCTTTCTATAATCCTCGCAATACCGTAACGGAAGCCGTGGTAACGCTTTCCTCTCCACTGCGGGTTGTCAACCGCAAATCGCTGAACGGTTGTCCTTCAGCGAACGGGTGTTTGAAAATTGATTCCCATTTCGGATTTTTCCAGGAGCACTGAATGAAGAAGTTAGTATTCGCGTCGTTGATGGCGCTGTCGAGCATGAGCCTCGTCGTAGCGCCGAAGCTGCATTCGCAGGACATCACCATCAAGGACCCCGCAGAGTACAACGCCTACCAGATGGCAAACTCTCAGCAAGATCCGAAGCAGAAGGCTGCCGCTCTGGATAGCTTCCTCAAGCAGTATCCGCAGAGCGTGGTGAAGCAGCCTGTGCTGGAAGAACTGCTCGAACTCTATTGGAAACAGCAGGACAACGAGCACATCCTGAGCACGGCCAACAGCCTTCTCCAGGTTGAACCGAACAGCCCGCAGGCCATCCTGTATTCGGTGATCGTCAAGAAGGGCCAGTGCGCTCAAAGCAGTGACCAGGCTACCTGCGATGATGTCGCCGCGCTGGCGCAGAAGGGGCTCGCCTTGCAGAAGCCCGCCGCCACCGCTGCCGACCAGTGGGAGAAGCTGACCCATGCGGCGTTCCCGATCTTCCACTCCGCGATTGCCGCCGACGACACCGTCAAAAAGGAGTACAAGGACGCGCAGGACCAGTACACGCAGGAACTGCACATGTACTCGGACGACGAGAGCAAGTCGACCGGCCTGAACGATACGCTCCTTCTTGCACAAGCCTACGCCCAGCCTGGTTCGACGCAGGATCTCAAGCAGGCGTGCTGGTTCTTTGCCCGCGTGTGGGACTTCGCTCCAGCCCAGTACAAGGCGCAGATCGAGCCCAAGCTCGAGTATTACTACAAGAAATTCCACGGCGGCCTCGACGGCCTCGACCAGCTCAAGCAGCAGGCGCAGGCATCCAAGGTCCCGCCCCCCGGATGGACCATTGCTCCCGCCAAGAGCCCGCAGGAACAGATTCACGACCTGATCAACACGACGCCGGACCTCAATACCCTCGCGCTCGCCGACAAGGAAACCATCCTGGCCATGGGCAGCAAGGCCGACGCCGACAAGCTCTGGGCGCTCCTCCAGGAAAAAGAGACGCAGGTCCCCGGCATCGTGATCGCCGCCACGGCCGACCAGATCCAGGTGGCCGTCACCCAGGACGCCAAGGACGCCAAGGTGGCTGACTTCATCGTCAACCTGAAGAAGCCGCTTACCGCGGCTGAACTGAAGACGATCCAGCCGGGTTTCGAGTTCAAGTTGGCGGCGCCGGATGCCATGCTGGTGGGCACTTACGATAGCTATCGTCAGGTCCCCGCCACCGACAAAACCTCGCAGAGCGCGGAAATCGCGCTCAAGGACGGCGAGTACGTCCCGGCGGAGAAGCACAAGCCGGCCGCCGCGCACCATCCCGTGCGCCGGCCCCGCTAAACCCAACCGCCCGGCGGATCTTCCCGCCGGGCCTCGAACCCTCCTGGTAACGGAGAAAGGGCAGCCCGCGCGGGCTGCCCTTTCTGCGTTTGCAGAACTTCGCGTGCAGCACTTTCCCTACAAACTCCCCGTGCCCCATCTTTTGCGCAGTTTCATCGCGCAAAGGGTGGGAAGCCACCACCTACAGCACTTCCCGCGCCGAACTTCCCGTGCCCCATCTTTTGCGCAGCTTCATCGCGCAAAGGGTGGGAAACCACCAACCCGATTCCTACGAGACAGCCTTTACTCCCCCAGCATGATCCGCTGAATCGACGTGGCGCGCCCGGTCTGCGCGTCGCAGCCAATCAGCGCGGCGCACATCTTCGGGTTCCCCTTCGCGGCTTCAAACTTCCCCGGCATACCCGTCAGAAACCGGTGCAGCACCAGCTCCTTCTCCACCCCGATCACGCTGTCGTACGGCCCGCTCATGCCCACGTCTGTCTGGTACGCCGTGCCGTTGGGCAGAACCCGCTCGTCGGCCGTGGGAATGTGGGTGTGCGTGCCCAGAACGGCCGTGACCCGGCCATCGAGATACCAGCCCATGGCTACCTTCTCGCTGGTCGCCTCGCCATGGAAATCCACCACGATCACCTTCGCCGAAATCCCCTTCAGCACCTCGTCGATGCCGTGGAACGGATCGTTGGTGCCGGCCATGAACACCTTGCCCATCAGGTCCACCACCGCGTAGGGAACGCCACCCGCGGTCACCCCTTCGAACACCCCGTACCCGGGAACGCCAGGCAGATAATTCACCGGCCGCAGCACCCGCCGCGCGCGCTCCTGGCTCTCCGCCGGAACAGAGCCGAGGTACTCGATCAACTCCTTCTTGTCCCAAACGTGATTGCCGGTCGTCAGAACATCCGCGCCCAGGTCGAACAGATCCTCGCAGATCCCCGGCGTTACCCCGAACCCGCCCGCCGCGTTCTCGGCATTGATAATCGTGAGATCGACCGGATGCGCCTCGCGCACGTGCCCAATGTGCCCGGCGACGATCCTGCGTCCCGCGCTGCCGAAGATATCGCCGACAAAAAGAATGTTCAAGAGCGGTCCAATATGAGCTTTGTTCCCTGTTCCTTCATCAGCCGAGCTAGGGCGATCATTTTTCTGAACTCGGTCGCATAGGTTGCTGGAACCGAGACTTCTTTACAGAAGCCCTTTGGATCCATGCCCGCTAACTGGTCGGCATTTTTCAACACCTGAAAGTGAAACATCGCAATCTTCTGGTTTTTTCCGGTTGCACTTTGTATGGCAGTTTTGATTTGTTCGATCACGATTCGCTCCTTTGGATACCTAGCGAATTGCTTGATTTCACCCTGCTAAGAACGCAATCCTGTCGATCTATTCATTGACAAACCCGATCGAGGTTCGAGGTTTCCCACCCTTTCGACAGAAAGAAGTCGAAAGGATGGGGCACGGAAGTTCTGGCTGCTCGTTCATTTCTGGACCTTAAGCTCTGTGGTCTGGTCGCGGTTTCTCATCAGCGGGAACAGAATCACGTCGCGGATCGATTTCGATCCCGTCAGCAGCATCGTCAGGCGGTCGATACCGATCCCTTCGCCGCCCGTCGGGGGCAATCCATACATCAGCGCGTGCACGTAGTCCTCGTCCATCTGATGCGCTTCGTCGTCGCCGCGGCCTCGTTCGGCGATTTGCTGCTCGAACCGCTTGTGCTGCTCCACCGGATCGTTCAACTCGCTGAACGCATTGCCCAGTTCAAATCCTCCGGCAAAGAATTCAAATCGCTCCACGTGCTCCGGATCGTCCGGCTTCGCCTTCGAGAGCGGCGACACCTCGGTTGGATAGTCGAAAATAATCGTCGGCTGAATCAGAAACGGCTCGACCATCGCCTCAAACAGGTTGTAGACGGTCTTGCCGATGGGTGCTCCCTTCATCGACTCGTAGTACACCGCCGCCACCGCCTCGCGCACCGTTTTCAACTCCGCAATGCGCTCCGGCGCCAGTCGCGTCGTCTCCCCGGCGCACTGCTCCAGCGAACTCAGGGCCGCATACAGCCGAGCCTGCAGCACCTGCGGCGACTCAAACGCGCTCATCGCCGGCTTCGCTCCCGCTTCCTGCGGCCAGAAATGCTGAATCGCTTCGCGCATCGAAAACCGTTGCCACGTGCCCAGGTCGATGGCGTGCCCGTTGAACTCCGTGATGGTCGTCCCGTTCACCTCGCGCGCCACAAACCCCATCAGCTCTTCCGTAAGATTCATCAGGTCGTGGTAGTTCGCGTAGGCCTGGTAAAACTCCAGCATCGTGAACTCGGGATTGTGCTGCGTGCTCACGCCCTCATTGCGGAAGTTGCGGTTGATCTCGTACACGCGATCGAGCCCGCCCACCGTCAGCCGCTTCAGGTAAAGCTCCGGCGCGATGCGCAGAAACAGGTCCATGTCCAGCGCGTTGTGATGCGTCCGGAAAGGTCGCGCCGCCGCGCCGCCGGCAATCTGCTGCATCATCGGCGTTTCCACTTCCAGATATCCGCGCTCATCAAAGAACTGCCGGATCGCCCGCAGCACCTTGGCCCGCTTCACAAAGACTTCCCGGCTCTCAAGGTTGGTGAACAGGTCCACGTAGCGCTGGCGATAGCGCAGCTCGACGTCGGCCAGGCCGTGAAATTTCTCCGGCAGAGCGAGCATGGCCTTGGCCAGAAAGGTCAGCCGCTCCACGTGTACCGTGAGCTCGCCGGTGCGGGTGCGGAAAAGATATCCCGACACGCCGATGTGGTCGCCCAGGTCCAGCAGCTTGTAGAGCGCGAATCCCTGCTCGCCCACCGCATCCAGCCGCACGTAAATCTGCAGCCGCTGCCCATCCTGCTGCAGCGTGGCAAAACCCGCCTTGCCTTGCGCGCGGATGGCCATGATGCGCCCGGCAACCGCCACCGTCTTGCGGTCCGCCTCCAGCTCTTCTCCCGGCGTTTCGCCCCACCGGCCGCGTAGTTCGTCAATGGTGTGCGAGAACGGGAATTGGTTGGGATATACAGCCTGGCCCAGCTTCTCGATCTCTACGAGTTTCTGCCGGCGCAGCTCAAAAAGATTGCGCTCAAAATCGGATTCGAACACGGGAGTTCCTTTTTCTCTAACCAAGGTCTAACCGTCAGTATATCGGCTTCTAACTGGGAAAACGCTGTGCAGATCAAGGACAAAGGAGAGTGCAATGCTTGGTTTAGTCCGAGGAGCGATGATGCTGACGGGGTTGGCGGCGTTGGTTCCCGCCGGCTGGGCACAATGCAATGAGAACTGTCCGGAACGCCGCTCCATTTCATCCAACGGCGTAGGCGTGGTCACAGCAGATGCCGACCAGGCGATTGTGCGCGTGGGCTACAAACTCTACGCACCCGACGCCAAAGCCGCGTATGCCGCCGCGCTCGATGCCTCGAACAGCATCATGGCGGCCCTCACGGCTTCCGGAGTGCCCAAGGCCTCCATCGAGAGCACCAGCCAGGTGCTGCAACACACACCGCCATTCGAGCTGCAGCAGTATCAACAGACGCAAACGGAACGGGAGCACGAGTTCATGGTGACCCAAAGCTGGACGATCCGCGTCAAGCCCGACGACGCGGCAAAGGCGTTGAATACCGCAATTACCGCCGGGGCCAACGAGAGCGGCTGGATCGAATGGATCGTGCAGAATCCGGACCCGTTGGAAGCTGAGGCCTCCTCGAAAGCGATCGAGAGCGCTCGGCTCATCGCGGAGCAGATCGCGCAGAGATCCGGTGTGCATCTTGGACACTTGATCACCGCGCAGCAGAACCAGAATGGCGACCGGTTCGCGATGAACGGTCCATCCGGCGGGTTCGGCAGCGGGTTTGCCTCGGTCCAGGTGGGCAATCAGCAACTGGCCATCAATTCGCGGCGCGTGCAGTTCAAGGTCCAGGTATACGCGGTCTTCCAAATCGAATGAGCCGCCGCGGCAGGATAGGATGGCGATCATGACAGCCGCTGAGATCAAGAGATTGCTGAATTTGGCGCCGCATCCCCGCGAAGGCGGATGGTTCCGGCGGACGTATGTGTCCGGGTTGCGATGCGACGCGCCGCAGGGAAATCGGCCGCTGGGCACGGCGATCTATTACCTGATGGATGCCGGAACCTTCAGCGAAATGCATGTGCTGGCGTCGGATGAGGTGTTTCATTTTTATCTCGGCGACCCGGTGGAGATGCTGCAACTCTATCCGGACGGGCGCACGGCGATGGTGCGCCTGGGGCCGGATCTGGCCGCGGGCGAGCAGGTGCAGACGTTGGTCCCGGCGGGCGTGTGGCAGGGAACGCGGCTGATCGGCGAGGGCAAAGTGGCGCTGCTGGGATGTACGGTTTCGCCGGGGTTCGATTTTGCGGATTACGTGGGCGGAACGTATGCGGAACTGGCGGCAAAGTGGCCCGGCGAAGCGGAGCGGATTCGGGCGCTGACGAGAAGATAGCGTTTAAGCGCCGCGCCGCTCGCGGAAGAAATTGCGCAGTAGCTCGGCGGATTCGTCGGCGAGAATCCCCTGCTCGACCTGCATCTGGTGGTTGAGCTGGGGATGATTCAGGACTTCGAGAACGGAGCCGGCGGCGCCTGCCTTGGGATCGGGGGCGGCATAGACCAGCCGGTCGATGCGTGCGTGGATCATGGCGCCGGCGCACATGGCACAGGGTTCGAGTGTGACGTAAAGGGTGACGCCGTTGAGACGGTAGTTGCCGAGGCAGGCTGCCGCCTCCCGGATAGCGACGATCTCAGCGTGTGCAGTTGGATCGAAATCGCGTAGGACCCGGTTCTGACCATAGCCGACTATATATTCGCCGGCCACCGCCACGGCGCCAATCGGCACTTCGCCCGCTTCAGCCGCCTTGCGCGCTTCGGCCAGCGCCGCCTGCATGGCGTCAATATCGGTGATCACAGAGAGACAACTGCCTCACGCAAACGGTTGAAATTAACGACTGCCAGGTTACGCGATTCGAGCAGAGCGCTCAGAGGCCAGTCCATGGTTAGAATCACGTGCGTTGAAGCCAGCTTCACGAGTGCGGAGTCGGTGAGGCCAAATCGAATGGCAACGGGGTCGGATACAAGGTTGGAGGAGCTCTCGTAGGACTCGGGGATAAGACGAATCTGTTCTGAGACGAAAACGATCCACGTGTCCTTGATCCAACTGGGAAGCGAGTTCGCGAGATTTGAAACCTCGGTGAGAACGTGTGGTGTAGTCCAATGAGAAGAAAACAATCTAAGCGTTTCAGAGAGGAGAATCACGTCTTCGGGCTCAAAGCGGCTCAGCCGTTTGAAGGAGCGGAGCAGAGACGGATTAAACCTGCAGCACCAGTCCAGGAGCAGAAGATTGGAATCGAGGATCGCTGGCTTACCCAAATGGGACTTGAGTAGGGGATGCTCTGCAAGCCTCATGCCGCACGCTGTCGTAATGCCACAAATGTCCCATTGGTGCCATCGACAACAACGACCTTGGCAATTCGGTTAAGGCCGAAGGGGTTGGCCGAGAAGCCCGTCAGTGACGTCCCGCCAGGAATGCTGAGGGTGATCGCCCAGTCATGATCGCCGGCGCGCTCGATTTCCTCGAGACGGATATCCTCTGGCTTGGCAAGGTCGGGCATCAATTCGGCAAGATGTGCGCGAGCCGCCTGGATGGCGTCCTTGACGGTCAAGGGCATCGTGTTTCCTCCGATGGCAGCATTTTATCCGATTTCATGCGATATCGATGCGGGCTGCTGCTGCGTCATGCAGTGCAGCGCGCCGAGACCCCAGATGAGATCGACGGAGTGGATGCCGATGACTTCGCGATCGGGAAATGCGTCGGCGAGGATTTGCAGTGCGACGCGATCGTTCGGATCGTGGAAAGTGGGCACGAGCACCAGGCCATTGGCGAGGTAGAAGTTGGCGTAGCTGGCGGGAAGCCGCTGGCCGCGAAAGACGACCGAGCGCGGCAGCGGCAGCTCGATAATGGTGAACTGTTTGCCGTCGAGGGTGCGCGCGGCCTTGAGGCGCTGCAGGTTTTCGGCGAGCGGCTGGTGGTTGGGATCGGCCGTATTTGGTTCGACGACGGCGAGGATCGCGGTGGGGCCGGCGAAACGGCTGATGTCGTCGATGTGGCCATGGGTGTCGTCGCCGGCGATGCCGCGATGGAGCCAGAGCACCTGATCGATGCCGAGGTAATCGTGGAAGGCGCGTTCCAGTTGCTCGCGGGTGATGCCCGGATTGCGCTGTTGCACTTCGCTGAGCAGGCACTCTTCGGTGGTGAGCAGAATCCCTTCGCCGTTGCTGTCGATGGAGCCGCCTTCGAGAACAACGCGTCGGGGGCCGTCGACAAGCTCAATGGCCGGTTCCCACGTTGCAACGTCGAGCAGATCGGAGATGCGGCCGGCAAGCTGGTCGTCGAGATGCCAGTCGTCGTATTTCGCCCAGGCGTTGAATTTCCAGTTCGTAAGGCCGACCTGGCCTTCGCGATTGCGCACGAAAATGGGGCCGGAGTCGCGGGTCCACGCGCGGTCGGTGGCCCACTGATGGAAGCTGACCTGGTCGAGGTTGGCGTGAGCGCGGTGGAGAATGCTTTCGGCGCGGCGCTGCTCGACGGCATGCTGCACTACGATGTGCACGCGCTCGCGCTGGCAGAGCAGGCGCACAATCTCCGCGTAGAGCCAGGGAATGGTCCGGAATTTGCCAGGCCAGTCCTCAGGATTGTGGGGCCACGCGAGCCACGTGGCGTCATGGCGCTCCCATTCGGCGGGCATGCGGTAACCGAGTTGATTGGGCGTTTCGATCATTTCTTCCGTAGCCGGTGAATGGTTGTGGTTTCCCACCCTTTCCGCAAACTACGCGAAGAAGATGGGGCACGGCCGGTAGTGATTCAGCGAACAACCCGAACCGCAGATCCTTCGACGCCGCTCAGGATGACAAACTTTGGTTACCTGCAAACCCTTCGACAGCGCTCAGGGTGACAGCATTCGATGCTAACTCGGGTCGAGGAAACGTGCGGTAATCGGCGCGTAAGCGTCGATGCGCCGATCCCGCAGGAACGGCCAGTTCCGCCGCGTCTCCTCCATCAGCGCAAGGTCGATTTCGCCGATGAGGATTTCTTCCGCGGTGTGCGATGCCTCGACGACGATGCGGCCAAAGGGATCGGCAAGGAAGCTGCCGCCCCAGAATTCCAAGCCAGGACCTTCCGCGCGATTGCCGAGAACATCGCCATTCTCGTGCCCTACGCGATTGACGCCTGCCACGTAGACGCCGTTGGCGATGGCATGGGAGCGCTGGATAATCTGCCAGGCATCGTACTGCGCGGCTCCGAACTCTTCCTTCTCCGCGGGGTGCCAGCCGATGGCAGTGGGATAAAAGAGCACCTCCGCGCCCTGCAATGCGGTGAGACGCGCGCCCTCGGGGTACCACTGGTCCCAGCAAACCAGCGTGCCGATGCGGCCATGGGGCGTATCGACGGCGCGGAAGCCGAGATCGCCGGGCGTGAAGTAGTACTTCTCGTAGTAGAGCGGATCGTCGGGGATGTGCATTTTGCGATACACGCCGGCAATGTTTCCGTCGGCATCGAGCGTGACAGCGGTGTTGTGATACAGGCCCGGCGCGCGGCGCTCGAACAGCGACGCCACAATCGAGACGTTCGCTGAGCGCGCCACCTCGCCCAGCTTCTCCGTCGATGGCCCCGGAATCGGCTCGGCGAGATCAAAGAGGCGGAGGTCTTCGCGCTGGCAGAAATATTGCGTGCGAAACAGCTCCGGCAGGCACACGATGTTGGCGCCGCGCTCGGCGGCAGTGCGCACGTGACGCACGGCGGCAGCGAGGTTCGCTTCCGGATCGGGTCCCATGCTCATCTGCACCAGGCCCACTTTGTATTTACGAGGATTGTCCATCCGGCCCTTTCCCATCCACGCGATTTGTTCCACGCAACAAGGCCAACCCCGCGGCGCGGAATTGGCCCGTTGCTCATCCGCAGGAGCGCGGATGCTTAGTCTTCGTCGAGAATCAGCACCGCGGCGGCGATGGTGGTGGTCCAGAGTCCGCGCTTATCGCCCACGGCGGATTGCGTGATGTTGCTGGTGCGGACAATCTTGTTGGAGATCCGGTAAATCTCCTTCTTCTCGTCCCAGCTCTTGTCGGGATCGAAGTCGACGTCTAGCGTGGTGGCGAGCATTTCCGCGGCCAGCTCTTCCGCGTATTCGCCGGCCTGCTCCTCGGTTTCGCCAAAGCTGTGATGCTCGCTCAGGTAGCCGTAGGTGTCTTTGTCGGCGGGAATGGCCACGCCGATACTCGAAACGCACAGGCGATGCGCCTCGCGCGTGGAGTTCTCCGCGATAACCGCGAAAACCACTTCGCCGTGGTTGAGATACCGTTGGCCTTCTTTGCGCGTGATGACCTTGCAGCGCGGCGGAAAGATCGACGAAACGCGCACCAGGTTCTGTGACGCGATGCCGGCATCCCGAAGGGCTAGCTCAAAGGAGGTCAAACGCTCCTTATGTTTGCCTACACCCTTGGTGAAAAACAGCTTCTTCGGGACCATGCTTTTTCCCAATTTCTATGTACCCTCCATGAGGCAAAAAATGGCGTTACTTGTGAGAGGTTCCCGGATGAGTGTATCGCATCCTGACCGGCACGGGCCCGGCGTAGAACGAATTTATCTTTCCTTCACATGTGGAGGGTTCGATCTGGCCGGCTCAGGCTGCGTTGGCCGCGTGCCCGGGCATCGAATCGAAATGCAAATTATGCCGCAACTTTTTGCTTACGGCCGCGTTCAATCTCCCATGAAGAGCCGTCTCTTTCTCTGCGCGGTCGCGATCGCTGCTCTCAGCCTCGGCGGTTTCGCGCAATCGCCTCCTCCGCCTGCCGTGCAAAGCGAAAATCCGGTGGTGCTGGACTGGACTCCGCCCGCGCTGGAGTATCTGAGCGCTCAGGCCGCGGTGAAAAACAGCTTTACGCTAGATCGCGCGATGCTTGGCGCTGCAGCCAGCGTACTTCCGGATTCAGACGCGCCGGCGCGGCAGGCCATCGGACACCTGGACGGAGTGAGCGTACACCTGCTGCGCTTTGGCGATGGCGGAGTTCCCGACGAGAATGCGGTGAATTCGATCCGCGATGCCTATCACCTTCGGGGGTGGAAGCACGTGGTGACGAGTTTGACCGCGGGCGGTCCGGTGCACAATGGGACCACCGATGTGTGGGTGGTGATGGACGGGGTGAATGTACGTGGCGCGGTGGTGCTGGCGGAGACGCCGAAGTCGGTAACACTGGTGACGGTGGCTGGCGACCTCAGCCCGGTGGACCTGCTGCATCTTCGCGGACATTTCGGGATTCCGAAGTTCGATGGAGATAACGTGAGCACTTTGAAATAGGCAACTCGCGCTTTCACCGCGGTTCGAGAGGATTCACCCACCGCAGGCCCGGGAATCTGGCGAAGTCGCGATCGTTGGTATACAAGACGCCGCCGTACTCGATGGTGAGAGCGGCCAGCTGCGCGTCGATTGCAATCGAACCCTGAACCCTTCCAGCGATCAACATCTCTTTGAGCAAAACCCAGTGGCGGTCGCCCGGAACGATAAGTCGAACGACACGGCGTGCGAGCCACTCATCCACAATTTGTATTGCAAGGGCCATGGGGATCTGGCTGCGTCCGAGATTGGGATTCGTGGAAATGCGAAGGAAGGCGCCGATCGAGAGCCAGGTAAGGCCAACCGGCTCAGGCCCCGACAGAACCTGCCGCAACCATCGACCGGCAGACGGCTGCAAATCAGACTTGCTGTCGTAGGCATAGATCAGCAGATTGGCGTCGGGAACAATCACCGATGATTGGGCCCTTCCAGTTCCTCGATTAACGCAGAGACCTTGCCGTGATGGCGGTCCAGCATCGCACCAATGCCGAGCGGGAGGGGCTTGACGATGAACGGCTTTTCCACTTCCGGCCTGGCGGATGCGGTCAGCCCAAGGCGAAGCAAGCGGTTGACGGTGCCCTTGAGGGACTCACCCGAGCGCCGTACTTCCTGCTCGACGAGCTTGGCTACGTCTTCATCGATGGTGAGGGTGGTGCGCACATCATGATGCTAGGACTCAGGACATCATGATGTCAAGGAAGCGGATCCGGTCTGGTTGCCAATAAAGGATGCGCCGCAATAGCACCTGGGAGTTCGCTGGACCAAGCCAGTTTGCCACTCCTAATTTGCAGGTGTTAGCCTTCCCTTGGAACCCACGGAAGGAAAACACCGATCACCATGCAAAGTTCCTATAACGGGCTGGAACTCCCGGCAGGCGGGCAGCCCATCCAGTACAGCAATGGCCAGTACACCATTCCGGACAATCCCATCATTCCATTTATTGAAGGCGACGGCACGGGGCGCGACATCTGGAAAGCCTCGCAGCGGGTCTTCGACGCCGCAGTGGAGATGGCTTACGGCGGCAAGCGCAGCATCCAGTGGTTTGAAATTTTCGCCGGCGAGAAGGCCTATCGGCATTTCAAAAACTGGCTGCCCGACGACAGCGTCAATGCAGCGCGCGACCTGCGCGTTTCCATCAAGGGGCCGCTGACCACTCCGGTGGGCGGGGGCATCCGCTCGCTGAACGTGGCGCTGCGGCAGATTCTGGACCTCTACGCCTGCGTGCGCCCTGTGCGCTACTACCAGGGCGTGCCCAGCCCGGTGAAGCATCCGGAAAGAGTGGATATCGTGATCTACCGCGAGAACACGGAAGACGTGTACTCGGGGATCGAGTTCAAGCAGGGCTCGGAAGATGCGGAGAAGCTGATCGGCTTCCTCAACGACAATCTGCTGGCCAACACCAAGAAGCGGGTGCGCGGCGATTCCGGCGTGGGCATCAAGCCCATTTCGATCTTCGGCACCAAGCGGCTGGTGCGCTACGCGATCCGTCACGCCATCGAGTCGGGCCGCAAGACGGTGACGCTGGTGCACAAAGGCAACATCCAGAAATTTACCGAAGGCGCCTTCCGCGAGTGGGGCTACGAGGTGGCCACGCAGGAGTTCCGCGAGCACACAGTGACCGAGCGCGAGAGCTGGATTCTGGGCAATGTGGACGCCAACCCGGCCATCGGCATCGAAGAAAACGCCGCGCTGATTGAGCCGGGGCTGGAGTTCGGGAGCGAGGCGTTCCGTATTGCGCTGTATGCGGAAGTGAAGGGTGTGCTGGATTCGATCGGCAAGACCCACGGCAATGGCGCGTGGAAAAACAAGATCCTGGTGAACGATCGCATCGCCGACTCGATCTTTCAGCAGATCATCATCCGCCCCGCGGACTACAGCATTCTGGCCACATCGAATCTGAACGGCGATTACATTTCCGATGCCGCCGCCGCGCAGGTTGGCGGCCTCGGCATTGCGCCGGGCGCGAACATCGGCGATGGCTACGCGGTGTTTGAGGCGACCCATGGCACTGCGCCGAAGTATGCCGACAAGGACGTGATCAATCCGGGATCGGTGATTCTTTCCGGCGTGATGATGCTGGACTTCATGGGCTGGAAGGAAGCGGCGAAGCTCATTGAGTCGGCGATGGAGAAGACCATCCAGCAGAAATTTGTCACCTACGATTTCGAGCGGCAGACCGCGGACGCGACGAAGGTGGGGACGAGCGAGTTTGCTACACGGATCATTGGCAACATGTAAGTGGAAGAGATTCGCGAGATATGGTGGGAACAGTTGTATCCGTAGATTGCTCAAATATCCGAGACTGGGGCTCCTTTCACAATGAGTTCGCGGCGGCGTTCGGATTCCCCGACTTCTACGGAAGAAATATGAATGCATGGATCGATTGCATGACATACCTCGACGACGCTGAGGCGGGTATGTCAAGCGTCCATGCTCCAAAGGGTGGTGTGCTAACGCCGCAATTGGAGAACGTAACCTCATTGCGCGATCAGCACCCAGACTTATATGCGGCCATTATCGAGTGTTCCGCGTTTGTGAACTGGCGCAGGGTTGAAGTCGGAGATCCCGCTGTCCTGGCCATAAGTTTCAGAAGTTAGGAGAGAGAAATGCGTAAAAAGGTAAGCATTGTAGGCGCCGGCAACGTGGGCGCTACGGCCGCGCACTGGATTGCGTCAAAGGAATTGGCCGATGTGGTATTGATCGACGTGGTGGAAGGCGTGCCGCAGGGCAAGGCGCTGGACCTGCTGGAAGCCATGCCCATCGAGAAGCGCGATGTGCACGTCATTGGCTCGAACGACTACGCTGCCAGCGCAAATTCAGACATCGTGGTGATCACGGCAGGCATTCCGCGCAAGCCCGGCATGAGCCGCGATGACCTGCTGCATACCAACTTCAAGATCATGTCGGACGTAGTGGCGAAGGTGGTGGCGCAGTCTCCTGAGGCGATTCTTATCATCGTTTCCAATCCGCTGGACGCCATGGCGCAGGCGGCGTTCCGCCAGGCCGGATTCAACCGCGAGCGCGTGATTGGCATGGCCGGCGTACTTGACTCCGCGCGCTTCCGCACGTTTATTGCGGAAGAGCTGAACGTGAGCGTGGAGAATGTGACTGCGTTTGTGCTGGGCGGACACGGCGACACCATGGTGCCGCTGGCGCGCTACTCCACCGTGGCAGGGATTCCGATTACGGAGCTGATTGAGCCCGCGCGGCTGGAAGAGCTGATCAAGCGCACCCGCGATGGCGGGGCGGAGATTGTGAAGTACCTCAAGACCGGCAGCGCCTACTACGCGCCGAGCGCGGCCACGGTGGAAATGGTCGAAGCCATTCTCAAGGACAAGAAGAAGATCCTTCCCTGCGCGGCCTATCTGCAGGGCGAGTACGGCATAGACGGCTACTACATCGGCGTGCCCTGCAAGCTGGGCGCGGCGGGCCTGGAGAAGATCATCGAGATCAAGCTCACGGCCGAAGAAGATGCGGCGTTGAAGAAGAGCGCGGCGGCCGTGAAGGAACTGTGCGCGGTGATCGGCGTCTAACGAAGGTCTGGCTAGCGCGACGGTCTGAAAGAGCACGACTTCACTGCCTGCTGAACAATGCATCCGGTGAAAGAAACGCGTAAGGGCGCGACTTCAGTCGCGCCGCTAAAGTCATAAAATGATTCGGGCTTTAGCCCCTGCGCGTCCCCACACAAAAATGTCCCCGTGCCCCACCTTGTTGCCTTTTTTCTGGCAACAGGGTGGGATGGCAGATGCTTCGGACCGCGCAATAACGGTGTGTTTTGAAAGAGCGCGACTTCGAGAGATCCGGCTTTGTTTTGCGGCTATCGCAGGAGGAACGCCTCGACCTTGGGGCCGGCTTGTTCAGTGCATTGGACCGGCGTCAGGTGTCCGCAGCTGGAGATCGCATCGAATTCCGATTGCGGAACGAGCTGATGCATCTTCTGGCCGTCGGCAATGGGAGTGATGTGATCTTCGGCTCCCCAGACGATCAGAACGGGCATTTTGAGTTGCGGCAATTCGGTGTCCGTGGTGTCGTTCCCCGCCAGCATCGAGTTCAACGCGCGATGCATCACCCAGGCATGTTCCTTTGCATAACGCAGAATGTCGCGCGAGATGAACGCCGGTACCTGTGGCGGCTGCGGCATGAGCAGCGCGTCGAGTTGATCGAGCTCGATGGCGGACGTAGGCGTGAAGAGCGCGGTGTTCCAAGTGGGGCGATTGTTGAGCCCCGCGCTGTCGAAGAGCATGAGACGCTTGATTCGCTCGGGATGATCGTAGGCGATGCGCTGCACAATCCAGCCGCCCATGGACCATCCGCCGAGATCGACCTGTTTAAGGCCGAGAGCATCCATGAACGCGACCACCGCGTTGGCCTCATCGGGAATCGAGTAAGAAAAATTCTGCGGCCAATCGCTGCGCCCGTAACCCGGAAGGTCGAGCATATAGATGCGCCGATGCGCGGCGACAAGGTAGGGCCGCAGGCTGCGCCAGTCTTCCGCATGCCCGCCGAGACCGTGCACAAGCACCACAGGCGGCGCGCTGCCGGAGCCTTGTTCGTAGTAATGGATGCGGTAGCCGTTGACGGTGATCCAGCGGCTGTGCGCGCCGGACACGCTCATCTGGAAATAAAGCAGATGATTGAAGTAACTCAGCGGGCGTTGGTAAAACCCGACCCAGAAAGCGAGAAAGAGGCACGCGAGCACCCCCAGGAACCACAGAACTTTACGTGAAGGCTTCACTTGCTTCCCTTCTCCAGTTGCAGGCCGCGCTGCCACGCCGCTTCGATCACGCGCACTGTGATGGGATCGAGCACGAGCGCTGAATCGCTGTTCCACTCCGCGCGCTCCACCCAGCGCACCGCATCCGCATCGGAACCGGCGCCGAGAGTACCGCCAACCACGCGGCACAAATAATCGGCGATCACATAATGGTAGCGAACGCGGCCGTCCTCGCGGTGGATGCGGTCGAGGAGCTCGACCAGTTCGATCGGCTCGACTTCCAGGCCGGTTTCCTCGCGCGTCTCGCGAACAACGGCTTCGTGCAGCATTTCGCCCACTTCGATCAAGCCGCCGGGAATGGTCCAGCGACCCTTCATGGGCTCGCGGCCGCGCTGCACCAGCAGGACGCGGCCTTCGTGCACGATCACCGCGCCTACTCCCACCAGCGGCGACAGTGGAAATTCTCTTTGCAGCATGTCTCTAAGATACTTCTCACTTCCCAATCCCCTGCACGACGATTATGATTTCCGCATGATCGACACGGGCCAGCTTGTGAACGGAATCTGGATGGGGACCCTGCTTATCGTGCTGGGCCTTACGCCGGGCCTGCTGCAGCACTGCGCTGAAGCGCTCTCCCGATTCTCGGCGGCGCTCCTATTCCGATTTCCTGTCTCACCGCGATTTCGCGAGCCTATAGTACAGCCTCGATGGCTCGCAGGTTTGGGCGCTGCCATTATCGCAGCGGCGGTCCTGGCTCGCATGGCGGGATAACTCTGCGGCCGAGCATCCTTCCGCATCCTTTTCCGCCAAGTGTCATCATGGTTAACAGAGGGGAATCATGTCGGAATTCACATTGCGTATCGATGGCATGCACTGCGGCTCCTGCGTGCGCCGCGTGAGCCAGGCGTTAGCGCAAACCCCGGGACTCGAAGTAAAGGAAGTGCAGATCGGCGCGGCGCGGCTGGCATCGAGCCAGGATCCGCCGCCCGTCGATCAGGCTATCGCCGCCCTCGCCAAAGCGGGCTACACCGCACATCCCGAATCCATTGCGCAGCACGGAGCCTGAGGTGCCCGCGCCCGTTTTCGAATCGGTAACGCTGCCCGTGGTGGGCATGACCTGCGCCTCATGCCAGCGCCACGTGGAAGACGCGCTGCGCTCTACGGCCGGCGTCGCCGATGCCCACGTGGACCTGATGGCGCATCGCGCGCGCGTGATCTTCGATCCCGCCGTTGCCCAACCGGAAATGCTGGTCAGCGCCATTCGCCAGGCAGGCTACGACGCGGTGCTTCCCCGCCCTGAATCTGCGGGCGGCGCGGCACGCGATGCCGTCGCGTCAGGCAAAGCCTTGATCCTGTTGATCGCGGGTGCCGCGGCCATGATGCTCTCCATGCCGCTGGGCGGCGAAATGGGCACGCTTGATCGCTCGCTGATGCGCGCTCTGCCGTGGCTCTATGCCGCAAGCCCCAACCTTCTGCGCTGGTCGCTTTTCATCCTAACCGCGGCGCTGGCGCCGTGGGCCGGCCGCCACATCTTCGTCAACGCGTGGCGGGGGCTGCTTCACCGAACCACCAACATGAACACCCTGGTGTCTCTAGGCACCGGCGTGGCCTTTGTCTACTCGGCCTACTCCACCTTTCTCCCCGCGCCAGGCCGGCAGGTCTACTACGATGCTGTGCTCTTGATTCTCGGGTTCCTCCTGCTGGGCAAAGCGCTCGAAGCGCGAGCCAAGCACCGCGCCCTGGCCGCGCTGGACTCACTCAGCCGCATGAAGCCGGTCACCGCGCGGCGCGTCGTCGACGGCATCGAGACGCTGGTTCCTCTCGACGAAATCCGCCCCGGAGACAGCGTGCTGGTGTTGCCGGGGGAGCGATTCCCGGTGGACGCCACGATCCTCGAAGGCCGCACCACGGTGGACGAATCAATGCTCACTGGCGAATCCACGCCGCTTGAGCGAGCTCCGGGAGAGCGGGTTCTCGCCGGGTCGTTGAACTATGACGGCGCCGTAACCTGCCGCGCCGAGTCGCTGGGCGAGGCCACCGTGCTGGCGCAGATCACGCGCATGGTGGAACAGGCACAGGGTTCGCGCGCGCCCATGGAGCGCCTGGCAGATCGCGCCAGCGCCATCTTCGTTCCCGTCGTGCTCGGATTGGCTGCGCTTACTTTTCTGGTGTGGCTGGTGGCCGCGCACTCGCTGCCGCTGGCGCTCGCCAATACCGTGGCGGTGCTGGTGATCGCCTGCCCCTGCGCCATGGGCCTTGCGGTGCCCGCCGCGCTAACGGTTGCCGTGGGCCGCGGCGCACAGCTCGGTGTTCTTTTCAAGGGCGGCGAGGCGCTGGAGCGGCTGTCGAACCTGGACGCGGTGGTTCTCGACAAAACCGGCACGCTCACGGTTGGCAGGCCGGTGCTGGAGTCTATACACCCGCTGGGCAATCACCGCGAAGACGAGTTGTTGCGCATTGCCGCCGCCGCCGAACAGCGCTCCAATCACCCGCTGGCCCACGCCGTAGTCGATCGTGCCCAAGGGCTTGGCCTGGCCTGGCCGGCAGCCGAAGATGTGCAGATTCTGCCCGGCCGCGGGCTCACAGCGACAGTCAACGGCCGCGCCGTGATGCTCGGCAATGAAGCTCTCTTTGGGGAATTCCTGGTGGCGCTTCCACAGGAGATTTCCGCGCCCGCGCCCGGCGTCACGCGCCTCTGGATGAGCATCGATAACAAGCCGGCCGGTTACTTCGATGCCCGCGACGCCCTGCGCCCGGAAGCTGCGGCAGCGGTCGCCCAACTCCGCCATTCGGGACTCCGCGTTCTCATGCTCACCGGCGACTCACCCGCCGCGGCGGCGCCCATCGCGCAGCAGGCCGGTATCGCCGAGGTGGAAGCCGGGCTTGATCCCGCCGGCAAACTCGCCCGCATCCGGGAGTTGCAACAGAGCGGGCTGCGGGTGGGAATGGTCGGCGACGGCATCAACGACGCAGGCGCGCTGGCCCAGGCCGACGCCGGCATCGCCATGGGCACCGGCGCGGATCTGGCCCAGGAAGCCGGCGATGTGCTCCTGCTCCGCGCCCATCCCGCCGCTGTTCCCGCCGCGCTCGACCTGGCCCGCGCCACGCTTCGGGTGATGCGGCAGAATCTGGGCTGGGCTGTCGCCTATAACCTGCTCGGAATTCCCCTGGCCGCCGGGCTGCTTTACCCCGAGTTCCACATCCTGCTCAGCCCGTGGGTGGCCGCCGCCGCCATGGCTTTCAGCTCCGTCAGCGTGCTCACCAACAGCCTCCGGCTGCGGCGGTGGCGGCCCGCGCCGCTCGCTCACCTTCCCCTCGCGATAAACTAGCAGCAGAGCCTTATCCGTGCGCATCCTCACCCGCTACATTCTCGGCGAGATTCTGTCTCATGCGTTGATCGGCTGCGCTCTCTTCACCTTCATTCTTTTCATGCCTCGTCTCCCTCAGATCCTGGAGATGGTGGTCCGCAACAGCTCCAGCTTCGGCAGCGTTTTCGAGGTCCTTCTCTTTACCCTGCCCAATCTTTTCTGGGTCACCATTCCCATGTCGGTGCTGGTGGGAATCCTGCTCGGCCTGAGCCGGCTGGCCGCCGACAGCGAGATTATCGCCATGCGAGCTTCCGGCCTGGGCATCGGCTACTTTGTGCGCGTGGCTTCGATTGTGGCAGTGGGAGGCGCTTTGCTGGGGTTGGTCAATTCGCTCTGGATCGCTCCCCGCGCCAACCAGGCCATCCTGGACATGCAGCAATCGCTGGCCGCATCTCAGGCTTCGTACCAGATTCAGCCGCGCGTGTTTTACGAGGACTTTCACGACGCGGTGCTCTACGTGCAAGATGTGCGCTCCGGGACCGGCGCGGCCAACTGGAGAAAGATCTTCATGGCCGACGTGAGCGATCCCGCGTCGCCCAGGATTACCTCGGCCGAATCCGCCACGGTGGTCAACGAATCCGCGCAGGAACTGCTGATGCGCCTGCGTAACGGCGAGCAGCACGAAGCCGCTTCCGGAAACCCCGATCAGTACAACGTATCAACCTTCGCCACCACCGACCTTCCCCTCCGGCTCAGCCAGCAGAGCGATATCCACCTCGGCCGCATGGATACGGCGGTGTTTGCGATTCCTACCAGCGCGCTGCTGCAGCGCATTCACCAGCCGGACAGCAAGCGTTTCCTGATCGAGCTGAACAACCGCTTTGCGTACCCCGTCGCCTGCCTCGTATTGATGCTGGTGGGCGTGCCGCTGGGAGTGATGTCGCGGCGCGGCGGCAAGAGTTCGGGGTTTGTGTTCACGCTGCTGCTGGTGATCCTGTACTACATCCTCTCCTACACGGGAGTGGCCCTGGCGCGACAGGACAAGCTGCCGCCCACTCTCGCGGTGTGGATGGCCAATATTCTGTTCGCCGTGGCCGGCGCCTTCCTGCTGTGGCAAATGGCCAGCGGCGGACGGGTGCTCAGCGCCATGGTCAACCTGGCAACGCGAACCCCGCGCCTTAACCTGGCTTCCGCCCTTCCCGCGGCTGTGCACGAAAATGGAAACCGCCTCACCCATCTGCTCGATCGCCGCCACGCGCGCATCGCGCGCAAGGCCTATCGCGGCGGCGCTTTCCCGCGCATCCTCGACGAATACGTCATCCGCGAATTCCTGCGCACGTTTTTGCTGGTGCTCTGCGGATTCGTGCTCCTGATGCTGGTGTTCACCTTTTTCGAGCTGGTGGGCGACATCCTCCGCAACCACATTGCCCTCACCACGGTCGGGCTTTACCTCGTCAACCTCACTCCCAGCATGCTTTACACCATCGCTCCGCTGGCCGTTCTCATCGCGGTGCTGGTCACGTTTGGGGTGCTCAACCGCAACAGCGAAATCATTGCCATGAAGGCCACGGGCATCAGTCTTTACCGGCTGGTGATCCCCATTGTGGCCATCGCCGCCACTCTGGCCGTAAGCCTGTTCCTGTTCGACGAGTTTTATTTGCCCCAGGCCAATCGCCGGCAGGAGGCGCTGCGCAGCACCATCAAGGGCCGGCCGCCGCAGACCTTCCTGCACCCCGAACAGAAATGGATCTTCGGAGAGCCGCGACCCGGCGAGGCCGGCCGCATCTTCTACTACCAGTTCTTCGACCGCGATCGCGAAGAGTTCGCCAATCTCTCCATTTTCGAGTTCGATCCCTCCACCTTCGCCATTTCGCGCCGCATCTTCGCCGCGCGCGTATTCTGGGACTCCGACAACGAGCAGTGGCATTTTCAAAATGGCTGGGTGCGCGACTTCGAAGGAGCCAATCAGAAAGGCTTCCGGCCGTTCATCAACACCACCTTCGACGAGATTCATGAGGAGCCGGGCTATTTCTCCAAGGAAAGCCTGCAGTCGCAAGAGATGAACTTCGGCCAGCTCCAGACCTACATTCGCGATCTGCGTCAGAGCGGCTTTGATACCATGCGGCTGCGCGTCGCCCTGTGGCACAAGCTCGCCTACCCGCTGATCGCCATCGTGATGGCCATGCTGGCGATTCCATTTGCGCTTTCCATGGGACGCCGCGGCTCGCTGACAGGCATTGCGGTTGCCATTGGCGTGGCGCTTGCCTACTGGGTAGTGGACGGTCTCTTCGGGGCCATGGGCAACGTGAACTATCTGCCCGCACCGCTCGCTGCGTGGTCGTCCGACATCCTGTTCGGGCTGGCCGGCGGATACCTGCTGCTGCGCACACCGACTTGATCGCCGCTACAATAGAACCATGCTTCGCGATCTGCGCCCGCTCTTCGCCTACATGCGCCGCTACCGCTGGGGATATGTGTGGGGCAGCCTCTGCGTCATTGCCACCAATATGGTGTCCGTGCAGGGCCCGCGGATTATCGGCAAGGTCATCGACGAGCTCGGGAAAGCGGGGACAACGCGCGGGATGATCCTCGGCCTGGCGGGCCTGCTGGTCGCCGTTTACGTGGTCAAGGGCATCTTCCTCTACGCCCAGCGCTGGATCCTGATCGGCATCTCCCGGGATATCGAATTGGACCTGCGCAACGATCTTTTCCAGCACCTGGAAAAGCAGGACTCCGGCTTCTATCACCGCTATCGCACCGGCGACATCATGGCCCGCCTCACCAACGACCTGAATGCTGTCCGCATGCTGCTCGGCCCGGCCCTGATGTACAGCGCCAACACCATTTCGCTGTTCGTGTTCGCGCTCGTCTACCTGCTCCACTACAGTCCTTATCTGACCCTGGTCGCCCTGGCGCCCATGCCCGTCGCCAGCATCCTGGTGCAATACCTCGGCAGCAGGATTCACACCCGCTTCGAGCGCATCCAGGCCAGCTTCTCCGACATCTCCGCGCAGGCCCAGGAGAACTACTCCGGGGTGCGTCTCATTCGCGCGTTTGCCCGCGAGGAATCGCAGATCGGCTTGTTCGAATCGCTTAACCGGCAGTACATTTCGCGGGCGCTGCGCCTGGTGCAGCTCATGGGGATGCTGTGGCCGACCCTGGAATTCATCCTCGGCATCTCCATGATGATCACGCTGCTGGCCGGCGGCCACCTGGTGCTGCAGCACCGCATCTCGCCGGGCGATTTCGTGGCGTTCAACGGCTACATGATTCAGCTCATCTGGCCCATCATTGCTATCGGCTGGGTGGTCAACATCTTCCAGCGCGGCACCGCCTCGGTGAAGCGCATCGACGAGTTGCTCGACCAGCAACCGTCGATTGACGATCGCGCGGCCGATCCGGCGATTCCCCAAGACGCGGTGCTGCGCGGCGACATCGAGCTTCGCAATCTGAATTTCAGCTATGGGGATACGCCGGTTCTGCGCGACATCTCGCTGCGCATTCCGGCGGGCACCAGCCTGGCCATCGTGGGCCCCACGGGCTCCGGCAAGACGACCCTGGTGTGCCTGCTTTCGCGGCTCTACGAGGCTCCCGAAGGCTCCCTGCTGATCGACGGGCGTCCGGTGCGCGAATACCCGCTCTCCGTGCTGCGCAGCAACATCGGCATGGTACCGCAGGAGACTTTTCTCTTCAGCGAAACGCTGCGCGAGAACCTGCGATTCGGCGCGCCGCAGGCCAGCGAGGCGGAACTGCTCCACGCCGCGGAAGCCGCTCACATCCGGCAGGAATTCGAGGATTTCCCGCTCGGCTTCGACACCGCGGTGGGCGAGCGCGGGGTGACTCTCTCCGGCGGGCAGAAGCAGCGCAGCGCCATTGCCCGCGCCCTGCTGCGCAATCCCGCCATCCTCATTCTCGATGACGCTCTGGCGTCGGTGGATACCTACACCGAGGAACGCATTCTCGGCGGCCTGCGCAGCTACACCACGAACTCAACCACCATCCTGATCTCGCATCGCGTTTCCACCGTGCGCAACGCCGACCAGATCGCGGTGCTCGACCGCGGCCGCATTGTGGAGTTGGGCAGGCACGAGGAGCTGCTGGCGCGGGATGGCTACTACGCCAGCCTCTACCAGAAGCAGCAACTGGAAGAAGAGCTCACCGTGGCCGGCTGAACCCGGCCGCAGGTTGCGGAGTCGCCGGCCTTCGCGACAGTTTTTTCGCGTGTTCCCGGCCGGCGATGCTCACGCATTCCAGCGCATGGTCCTTCCCGCTTCCATGGCGAAAGCCTCGCTCTCTCTCGCCTGCCGCGCCTCACCCATCTGCGGTGGAGCGGGGTTCATTTCCGGATCCCGCGCAACTTCCTTCCATGCATCCCGCACCGCGCGCACACACCCAATAGCGTGTTCCAGCTTGGTGCGCGACGCCCGCTGCGAGCCCTGCAGGATCTCCGCAAAAATGGACGCGTAAAACTCGCTCAGCACCTTCGCCGGCCTGCCGCCTACATCCATTCGCAACCGCGCCTGCAGATGAATGATGATGTCCAGCGCCCGCTTCACCGCCGCCCGCCGATCCTCTTCGTCGCCGCGATCAATGGCAGCGCAGGCCGCATAGAGAAATCGAATGATGCCGTCGTACAGCGCCACCACCAGGTCAACCGCCGAAGCGCCTTCCAGCGCATGCTCTCGATAACTGCTCATGATGGTCGAAGCTCCTTAGCCCTTGTTCTGGTTGTAGCCGGAGATGGCCGAGTACATTTCGTTGATCCCCTGCAGTTGCGAGGGCAGTTGCTGCATGATTTCGTTGGCGGCGTTCAGTTCCGTCGTGAGCTTCGCTTTCTGCGTCGCAATCGTCGCGTCCTCCTTGGTCACGTCGGCATTCAGCGTCGACTCCATGTTGCTGTTGGCCTTTTGCGCCAGCGCCAGCGTCCCGCTGGAAGAACTGCTCCCCGCGTTGTTCAGCATGGTCTGGAAGGACTGCCCCCAGCTGTTCGCGTTCTGGAACAGCCCCAGCACCCCGGAGTAATCGGAGTTCAGCGCCGCGTCCAGCACGCTGGCATCGAAGTCCATCGTCCCATCGTCCTTTTGCGAAGCCGTGATCCCGATGTTGGCCAGCGTGGAAAGATCGGACGAACTGGTGTAGTTCAGCGCCGAAGTGTGGGTGTTAGTCGTGTCCAGAATGCTCGACGTCACCGTCAGATTGCCTGCGCTCCCGGCGGTGAGCGATTGCAGCGACAGGTACGCCGATCCGTCGCTGTTGGTGGTCACCGCAGCCGTCACGCCAATTCCGTCGGTGCCATTGATGGCGTCGGCCAGACCCTGCAACGTGTTGTCGGTGGAATCGAGCGCGATGGTCTGCGCATTTTCCGCTCCCACCTGGATTGAAATCGACCCCGATAGAACATCGCTGGCGGCGGGAATCTGATCGAGGGCGCCGCTCGCGTTGGTTCCTCCACCGGCCAAAAGACCCCTAAACCCCAGCAGCGTATCGCTGGTGGAAGTCAGGTTCGAACTCACCGTGAGCGCTCCCGCCAATCCGGCGGTCTGCGAAAGCAGCGTCAGCGTGGACTGGTTATTCCTGGTCACGATCGCCGCGGTCACGCCCAGGTTGGCCCCGTTGATTGCATCGGCCAGCCCTTGCAGCGTGTTAGTCGCTTGCGGTACTTCCACTACCTGCGCCGTACCGCTGCCTACCTGCAGAGTGATGGACCCGGACAGCGTAGTGCCGGTGTTGGTGGCGATGGCGTCCACGTAACCGTTGGGGTTCTGCTGGTTCAGCCCGCTCAGAAGCTGCTGCTCCAGCAAGCTCAGCGTCGGAGAACCGAACAGCGGCTCAGCCTTTCCCGTGCTGTCATTGCCCTGCTGCGTGTCGATGGCGCTGATCAGCGCGTTGTAGTCGGTCACCATCTGGCCGATGGCGCTCTCCACCGAGTTGTTGTCGTTGCCGATGATCACCTGCACCGGATCCAGGCTGCCGTCGCCCGCGGTCGAGCTGGGCGCCAGCAGTTGGAACGTCACCCCCGGAATCAAATTGGTGACCGTATTCGAAGCGCTGCTCAACTCCACCCCGTCAACAAACAGGTCGGCGTTTTTTCCCGAGACGACCGGATTGTAGGCCAGCGCCGCATTGGAGTTGCTCGTATCCACGATGCTCGACGCGATGGTGAGATTGCCGTTCTGCCCGGAGGCATTGGAAACCAAGCTCAGGCGCGATCCGTTGGCGTCAGTCAGCACGCTCGCCCTCACCCCCACTCCCGCAGCGTTGATGGCCGCCGCCAGCCCGGCGAGCGTGTTGTTGCTGGAACTCACATTCACGATTTGCGCGTTGCCGCTCCCAACCTGAATGGATATCGAACCCGAAAGCTGGTCGGACGCGTTGGTGACCGCGGTCAGATATCCGCTCGCCGTCTGCGCCAGGCTCTTCACTGACACCGTGTGCGTGCCCGCCAGCGCCGACGACGTGGCAGAAGTCAGTTGCAGCACATTGGTATCGGAGCTCGATCCCGTCTTCTGCGCCATCACCCCGGTAAAATTCGTCAGATTGCTGACGTCGCTCGATACTTTGGAGAGCAGCGTGCCCAGGTTGGACAGCGCCGTGTCCTGGCTCTCCAGCGTCGTCAACTGGTGCTTCCACGGCGTCTCCACATTTTGCAGATTGGCCATGATCGCGGATACGGTCGAGCTCACGTCAAAACCGGCTCCGCTGATGGGGGACCCAAAACTCAGTCCTACGGTTCCCATGATGTTCTCCGGTCAAACACTGCTGCAGCCGTCGCGCCATCTGCGCGTCCGGCGAATTAGAAGCATCTCAACCATGGGCTAAGAAACAGAAAGGGCGCCCGTGTGGACGCCCTCCCCATGCGGCTTGCGCCGCGTTGGTTGTATCCGCCGTGGAATAAACCACGGAGATGGGTTTACTGCAACAGCTTGGTCACTTCCTGCGACATGCTGTTGGCCTGTGCCAGGGCCGAGATGCCGGTCTGGCTCAGGATCTCGTACTTGGACATGTTGGAGCTCGCCTGCGCATAGTCGGTTGCCTGCACCGCGTTCTGCGCCGCCATGATGTTCTGTTGCTGCGTGCTCATCACGTTGCTAACAGCATTCAGCTGGTTGATTTGGGCGCCAATGTAGCCATCCTGTGCGGCAACGTCGGAGATGGCCGTGTTCAGAACGTTCAGGGCGCTCTCTGCGCTGGCCTGGCTGGCCAGGTTGTAGGTGCTCAGATTGGCGCTGTTGTTGGCGCCGGCCAGGTAGCTGATCTGCGCTGCGCCCGTGCCCGAGTTTGTGGCAGCCAAACCGGTGGCGCCGGTATCAGGCGTGTCCTTGATTGTGTTGCTGGCCGTTACAATTCCGATATAGCCGGTTGTACTGCCTACAACAGCCGCCGTATCTCCGACATTGCCTCGGACCTCAATGCCAAGATCGCCCGCGGTAACCGTTGTGTCGCCCGTCGCCTGTGCGCTGGTCTGCACGCTCGCGGTCACACCGATCCCGGCGGCATTGATCTTCGCGACCACCGTATTCATCGTGTCGTTGGCGTCGGTGGTGTAGGTGAACGCGGTCACCGCCGAGTTTGACGCCGCATCCCACTTGTCGAAGGTGATGGTCTGGCCGGTGCCGATTTTGTCGTTGGCGCTGGCGACCAGCGTGCCTGCCTTGGTGGCATCCATGTAGACGCCCTGGCCCTGGCTGTAAACCATGGTGCCATTGGCGTCGCCCACACCGGACGCAGAGAGCGAGGCGAAATGCAAGCTGTTGACAGAAGCGCTGGCGGATGAGGAATCTCCGGTATAAACCGCAACGTCGGAGGCCCCAAAGACCTGCTTCTGGTTGTAAGTGGTGGTTGAACCGATGTTGTCGATTTCCGACAGGATCGATTGATATTCCTGGTTGGCCGCAGCGTCCTGCGTGCCGGTGAGCGTGCCGTTCGAGGCTTCGGTAGCCAGCGTGACAGCACGGTTGAGCAGGCTGGTGACCTGCGAGAGGGCGCCATCGGCGACCTGCAGAAGTCCGACACCCTCTTGGGCATTGGTTCCGGACTGGGTCAGGGCCGTCTGGTTGGCCTGCAGGCCGTCGACCAGCGAGAGACCGGCAGCGTCGTCGGCGCCGGAGTTGATCTTCGATCCCGAAGACAACTGTTGCAACGTCTTCGACAGGCTGTTGTTTGTGTTAGTGAGGTTGTTCTCCGCATACACCGCGGACAGATTGTTCAAGACACCCAGGGACATGGGTCACTCCTTGCGATGCGTGGAATTGCGGCCCAAACCCCCGGATGCTTGCTCCCATTCTTTTTTGCTGCCCTGGGCTGCTGCTGCGGGGTGGTGCCGTCGCATCTGGCCCCTTTTTCGACCTTCAGCACCGGGACTTTATCCCCCCGTGCAACTGTCCCGCGCTGGACACTTTGGTCGGGTTACTTTCTAATCTTGTGAACCTTTCCCTGCCTGCGCCGATAAGCCACCCATAAAGGAGTCGCGGAAATGATCGAACTCACCCGGCTCAACGGCAATCCCATGGTGGTGAACAGCGACCTTATCAAGACCGCCGAGTCCTCGCCCGACACCATGCTCACCTTGATCAACGGCGAAAAGCTGATTGTGCGCGAGAGCTGCGAAGAAGTAACCGAGCGCGTGCTTGACTATCGCGCGCGGCTTCTGGCCTCGGTGGCGCGCCGGCTGCCTGCGGGCGTGAACCTCGAACGCGTGGTATCGCTCTCCAGTATGCAAAACCCGGAAGATCCGCAGGCATTCAAACCACCGTCTGCGCGCAAAACCGGCGATCGTTAAGCCGCAACCCGCCGGCCAGGGCCGCATGGGAGCTTCTCTATGGATAAGTCGAGCATCGCCGGCGTACTTTTGGCCATCGCCGGCATCATTGCGGGATTGCTGATGGAAGGCGGCCACCTGGGCCAGATCCTGCAGCCTACCGCGGCCATCATCGTCTTTGGCGGCACCATGGGCGCGGTTCTGCTCCAGTTTCCCCTGGCCACGGTGGGAGCGGCATTCGGCAGGATCGCCCACGTCTTTGCCGCTCCGCGCAAGTTTGACGATCAACTGGTGCGGCTGCTGGTGGCATTTGCCAACAAGGCCCGCCGCAACGGCGTGGTCTCCCTCGACGCCGACCTGCAGACCATCCAGGATCCGTTTTTGAAGCAGGCGGTGATGCTCGCCGTCGACGGCACCGAACCCGCCGATCTTCGCCGCATCATGCAGGTCTCGCTCGACACCTCCACCGAAGGCGAGGAGCGATTGCCCGCGGTCTTCGAGTCCGCCGGCGGCTTCTCTCCCACCATCGGGATCCTGGGCGCCGTGCTCGGCCTCATCCAGGTCATGCAGCACCTTGATAATATCTCCGAAGTGGGCCGTGGCATCGCCGTTGCCTTTGTCGCGACCATCTACGGCGTGGGCATCGCCAATCTCTTTTTTCTCCCCCTGGCGGGCAAAATGCGCCTTCGTCTCCGCGACGACGTCCAGCGCCGCGAAATGATGCTCGAGGGAGTCATCTCCATTCTCGAAGGCATGAACCCGCGCATGCTCGAAGTCAAGCTCGCGGGATTCCTCAATCGCTCGCCTGAGAAGGCGCAGGAGCGCGCGGCATGAGGGCACGCGTCCACCGCAGCCGCGTCACCCACGACCGCTGGCTGGTTTCCTACGCCGATTTCATCACCCTGCTCTTCGGCTTCTTCGTTGTCCTCTACGCGTTCTCCCGCCAGGACCAGAAGAAGCAGGTCCAGATTCCCATCGCCATCGACGCCGCATTCAAATCCATGAGCGTGTTTGGCGATTCCGGCGCGCATAACTCCGCCACCGAGCCGGCCCCCATGCCGGTGAACATCGTGATGGGAGACAACGTGCTCTCCCCGGCTGCCGTGAAGGACGATCTCAACCGCATTCGCCGCGACCTGGAACAGCGCCTCTCCCCCCAGGTGGCCCAGCACACGGTCGCCATCAAAATGGGCCGGGACGGCCTCGTCATCAGTCTTCGCGAAGCCGGCTTTTTCGATTCCGGCTCCGCCACACCGCACCCCGAATCCCTGGCCACGCTGCGCAAGATCGCCGCTTCGCTCACCGCCTCGCCCTACGACCTGCGCATCGAAGGCCACACCGACAACATTCCCATCCACACCGCGCAATTCGAATCCAACTGGGAGCTGTCTTCGGCGCGCGCCAACCATATTGCGCGGCTGCTGCTCGAACTTCGGGCGATACCGCCCGAGCGTCTCTCCGCCGCGGGCTATGCCGAGTTTCACCCTGTCGACAGCAACGAAACTCCCCAGGGCCGAGCCAACAACCGCCGCGTCGACCTGGTGGTTCTTCCCCGCACGCACCTGAATCTCGCCCTGTCCGGCTCCAGTCCCAGCGGCCCGTGGCGCAAGATCACCGATGACGACTGAGTAGGCGGGACAGTTCGTAGTTCAAAGTTCACAGTTCACAGTTCGCAGTTCAAAGTTCACAGTTCGGCAGGTAGCCCGCTCATCGACCGTCTATCCCCAGTTTTCTGTCCCCAGTTTTCAGATGTTTACTTTCTGGTTATCTTTTTCGTACCTCGAAAATCGGGAGTGCCATTCTTTTTGCGATCTTGGCATTGAAAAGATAGGAGTTATGTCCGGGGGGATGGGGTGGGGGTATTAATTTTCTGGTTAATCGTGCCGCATGCCAATGTAATCGAAATACTTGAGTATGGCTCAGGCCTCCGGCATCGGTTACCGAGGACTCAAGAAGTGATTGTGCGCCACAACGGAGGCCGACGATGTGCTGGTGATCACAGGTTGTGGTGATCATGGGCGCGCGGCGGTTTCGACGGCATGGTCCTATGGTAGTGGGGGCGCCGACGACCCGCTCATCGCGATAAAGCCGCGATGAACGGGGCACAGCGTGTGAAACCCGCATGGGGCGTCCATCGAAAGTCGATGAGTGGGCCACCTGCCGCCTGGTCTATCCGACCACGTTTGGAGCTACGAAGAGATCGCTGCGTTGGCTGCGTAGTAACATTGGCAGCGTGACCAGACGAGAGGTTGGATTTCTCATAATCGGAATCGGCTTGGGACTGCTGCTTTCTCTGGCAGTTGTTCTCGAAATCATGCTGTCTCTCCGCGAACCCGGCACCAGTATCTCCAACTTTGGTTTCGATAAGGTCATCCTGCTAGTACCGTCAGCCCTGTTGCTGGTGGGACTCATCTTGCTGGCATACCGGAAAAAGTCCGAGCGCGATTCAAACTGAGACACTACCTGTCTTTCTACTCCCTACTCCCTACTCCCTGTCTTTCGATATCCTGAAATCACCGTGTCCGCACCGCAACTCAGCGCCGAAGAGCTTTCCCAGCGTGGCCTCGACCTGCTCGCCGGGGGCCGGCCCGCCGAGGCCGCGCAAGCCTTCCGGGACGCCATCGCAGCCGACGATGGCTGCTACGAAGCCCACCACGGCCTGATCCGGGCGCTGCGCGATGCCGGCCAGATCGAGCAATCCATTGGCGCCGCGCTGGCCCTTACCGCGCTCACGCCTCACGATCCGCTGGCGCACACCGCGCTTTCCATTTCGCTGCAGACCGGCGGCCACATCCCGGAAGCGGAAGCCGCCGCCGCGCGTGCGCGCATCCTGGAATGGAAGATCCAGTTGCAGTCCCCGCCCGGCGAGAATTCCGCTCGCTGAAGCCGCGCCCGGGAATTATCGCGGCGCAGGTTCGGCGGAGTCGGCCGCAGCCACTGGCCCGGCTCCGGTTTGCCGGCAAAGTTAAGCATGTGGCCCCGGAACGGTTGCCGCGCATCTACGTCTATTAAAGCAGCGGCCCAGTTGCCGCCGGAAGTGGATCGCGGCCAGGCATCGGGTGGACGCCTCACCCGCTTATGTGGCTCTCCTGGCGCGATGCAGAGGCTCCAGGGCACGTCCCTCGAACCATGTGAAGATGAAAGCACTTACCCCCAACCGGATATACTGGGGATTGGTGCAACGAACGTTCAGTATCTGACGAGGTCAACGGAAATTCATGAAATTGCTTTTCGACCGGCTACGCACGCGCCGTCTCGCTTCAATCTACATCCTTCTTGGCACGCTTTCGGTGGCCATAGTGGGCGGTTCGTTCCTGGCCCACGGCGTTCGCGGACAGGAGAAACAGAACGCCAGCACCGACGCTACCCCGCTGAAGGTGGTCAACTCCCCCGTCGCTCCCAATGAGTTTGTGAAGATTGCCAAAGTCGTGGGTCCGGCTGTGGTGAATATCAACACCCAGACCCTCCCCAAGCAGTCCAACAACCGCCGGCGCATGCCTGGGCACAATCGCGTGCAGCCCAATCCGCAGAACCCCGGCGACGACGAAGACCAGGAGCCGGGCAGCGGCGACGACGACCAGAACGGCAACCAGGGCTTCCAGGACTTCTTCAATCGCTTCTTTGGCGGCCAGGCTCCCGACCAGGGCGACGGCGAGGACGGCCAGGTGCGCGAGTCCCTCGGCTCCGGATTTATCGTCGACGCCAAAGGCTACATCATCACCAACTTCCACGTGGTCGAGAAGGCCGACAAAATTTACGTCAAGCTATCCACCGACCCCGACTCGCAGGACCTGGGCCGTCCGGCTCGGGTGATCGGCACCGACAAGGCCACCGATCTGGCGGTCATCAAAATCGATGCCCCCCTGTCCTTGCCGACCGTAAAGCTGGGTAACAGCGACAGCACCCAGGTGGGCGACTGGGTTGAGGCGATCGGCAGCCCCTTCGCCCTCGCCCAGACCGTCACCGCCGGCATCGTCTCCGCCAAAAACCGCACCATCGAGCAGGGCGCCCCCGGCCAGTTCCAGCACTTTATCCAGACCGACGCCGCCATCAATCCCGGCAACTCCGGCGGCCCGCTGCTCAACATGAACGGCGAAGTCATCGGGGTCAACACCGCCATCTATACGCAGTCGGCGGGCTACCAGGGCATCGGATTCGCCATGCCATCCAATACCGTGGTGCAGATTTACAACGACCTGATCAGCCCCAGCCATAAGGTGGTTCGCGGCTCCATTGGCATCCAGTTCCGCCAGGGTCTCTCCAGCGCCATCAACCGCGTTTACGGCTTCAAGACCGGCGTGCTGGTTTCGCAGGTGCAGCCCAGCGGCCCCGCCGACAAGTCCGGACTGAAGCCCGGCGACATTATCACCAGCATCGACGGGCGCAACATCAAGGATGGCGACGACCTGGTGAATGAGATTGCCAGCCGCCGGCCGGGGTCCAGCATTCGCCTCGGCTACATTCGCGACGGCAAGCCGGCCGATGCCACCGTAACCATTGGCGATCGCGACAAGGTGTTTGCCGACATCGGCAATCCGCAGGCCAACCCCACCCCCGACGAGGGCGGCAATGCCGGCGAAAGCAAGCTCGGCATTATGGTGCGCGACATTTCGCCGGAGACAGCCACCAAGATCCACCACCCCGGCATCATGGTCCAGTCCGTGCGCACCGGCTCGTTTGCAGATCTGCAGGGTCTCGAGCCCGGGTACATTATTATCCGCATTAACAAGCAGCCCACCGGAAACCGCGACCAGTTCAATGCGGTGGTGAGCAAACTGAAGACCGGCGACGATATCGTCTTTGAAGTCATGGATCCGCGGCACCCTGAGCTGGGGATCAATTACGTGGCCGGAACATTGTAGTAGCCGAGGGGGCGCGTGCGGCGGGACCGTATGCGCCCTTATCGTCTCAGGCTCGTTTCCGGGGGATTGGAGCACGACCCGGAAATTCTTGTAGTACCGTTGCGGAGCTTTCGTTATACTTCGGAAACGAGAAGCGCCCGACAAATTCTCAACCTGGAGGTGCTCTCAGGGTGACATCCTTTCGAGCAGTCATTTCGTTTACTCTGGCCGTGGTTCTCGCGTCGGTTCCGGCGTTGGCGTCGCGGCCGCATCATCCCGCCGCCACAACCGCCAGCAGTCATACCCGCAGCACTCACCGGTTGGCCAGCCACACCAAGGGCCGCAGCCACAAGCTCCATGGGCAGCAGGCCATTGATTCCGAGCGGGTTACGCAGATTCAGCAGGCGCTGATTCGCCAGCACTACCTCACTGGCGAAGCCAATGGCGAATGGGATGCCACCACCCAGGCGGCAATGCAGAAGTACCAGTCCGACCAGGGATGGCAAACCAAGTTGATGCCGGACTCCCGCGCCCTCAAGAAGCTGGGACTGGGCCCTGACTACTCGACCGCTATCAACGCCAAGGATTCCAGCTTCGCGGCGCCCGCGCCGGCCAGCACTATTCCCTCGCAGCAGGCATCCGGGTTTGCCGCAGCCGCCGGGGTCAACAAGTAGTCTTCCGCACGTATGATTTGATCTTCCGCACGTATGCTTCGTGGAAAGGCCGCCTCCGGGGCGGCCTTTTCGTTGATCTGAGGGGCACCTACCGTCACGAATCATTGATCGCTCGCCGAAGCATCCTTCGCAACCGCTCCCATCAGCACCAGCGAGCGCTGCACAAACGGCGCGTAGGCCAGCAGGGCCATGCACGCCAACGCCAGCCCGAAATTGATGTGATGCATGAGCAGAAACGGCGACAGCGCCCACAGCTCGTCGAACACCAGCAGGAAGGGCCAGATCCTGAGAAACTTTGCCCTCATCCCCGGCGCATGGAACAGCACGGCGCAGAACACGAACGCCCGCACCGCAATCAGGATGGCCGCGGTCACGATCAGCACCGTGACCACGTGCGCGGACCTCGGCAGCGGCGACAGCAGATCTTCAATCTCCGCCAGGTTGGCCAGGGCCCCGACATAGAACCCCAGGTACATGACCTGGAAGAGCAGGAACAGCGTCCGCACCACGGGATAGGAGACCTTGGGAAGTTCCTCCGCGGTGGCCAGAATGCCGGCGCCGAATACGTTCTCCACGGGCAACGAATGCGTGTCGGGCCGGGGCGCAACCGTGGCGCCGTTCGCCGCCGCCTCCAGTTCTATCCGTTCCACCGGCGCCACAAACCGGTATCCGCGCCGCGCCAGAGTCTCCACAAACCGGGGATTGCTCGCCGTATCTCCCAGCGCTTCGCGGATGCGGTTCACCGCCGAGTTGACCCCATGCTCGTAATCCACAAAGGTCCCGTCCGGCCACAGCTCCCGCGAAATTTCCTCGCGCGTGAGCAAGTCGCCGGGGCGATCCAGAAGCATCATCAACACTTGGAACGGCTGAGCGTTCAGCTTTATGCGCATGCCCTGCCGGCGAAGTTCTCCCGTCGCCGCATCGGCCTCAAAAGCCCCAAAGCGATAACGCCTGGCTGTCTGCACTTCGTTCATCTCGTCCAGTGTACTCGATGATATGCTTCGCCGCAGGCTCGTCCGGCAAACGAGAACTCCACCCAAACATCGTTGATTCAGCCACTTGCCAGGTGAGAAACAAACCTGCCCAAGTGAGGCTCCGAACATTGCGCTCGTCTACCCTGCTGGGGCATTCTGCAGGTCATGAAGCGCCGCACGATTCCACTTTCGCAAACATTCTTCGCGTACTTGGGCCTACTCGCCGTGGCCGCCGTCCCGCTCCGGGCAGAGCCCTCGGCCGCGGCGGTTTCCGCGTTCTACTCTTATGTTGCTTCCATCGAGTCGCGCCTGACCCGTCAACATCAGTCGCGGCAAGCATTCCTGGCCGGCTCCGTCCTGTCGCCGCAAAACCGGCAGCGGCTGCGCAGCGGCGAACTCATCGTCGAACAGATCGCTCCCGCCTCCGCCCAGGATTTCCACGGCGCCATGCTCCACCACTGGCGCGGAACCGCCTTTGCACCCGGCGCGCGGCCTGCCGACTTCGAGCGCCTCATGCGCGACTTCGACGATTATCCGCGGCGGTTCGCTCCACAGGTCCTTCAGGCCCGCGTGCTCGCCCGTCAGGATGACCACTTCACCGCTGCCATGCGCATCCGCCAGCAACACGTTCTCACAGTGGTCATGGACACAACCTATGACGTCGTCTTCGGGCGCCTCGACGCGCAGCACGGGTACAGCGTCTCGCGCAGCACCGGGATCAAGGAGATCGATGCGCCCGGCACTGCGAAGGAGCGCGCGCTTTCGCCGGAGGAAGAACACGGCTTCCTGTGGCGGCTGAACACTTACTGGAGTTATGAGGAGCACGACGGCGGCCTCTACCTGCAGATCGAATCGGTGTCGCTTACCCGCGCAATCCCGACCGGGCTTGGCTGGGCGGTGCGGCCGTTTGTCGAGAGCGTACCGCGTGAGTCGCTGGAATTCACGCTGCGCTCCACCTGCAATGCACTGAAACAGGAAACCAGGAACGAGCCCCAACCATGAACGCACATGCAGTCCTGCCCCATCGCGAAATAAAATTTCAGCCGGCGGCGCGCATTCATCGTTCGCTGACAGCCTCCGCGGAGAAGCGCCTGCTGCAGTGGATGGCTGAGCGCGCGCCCGCATGGCTCACCTCCGATGGGCTCACTACGCTGGGCCTCGGCGCGCAGATCGGCGCGGGCGTCTGCTACGCGCTTGCGCGGTACAACCGCTATGCCCTGCTGCTAGTCTGCGCGTTCGTGGTTCTCAACTGGTTCGGCGACAGCATGGATGGCACGCTGGCGCGCGTGCGCCGTCAGCAGCGCCCCCGCTACGGCTTCTACGTCGATCACATGGTCGACATTGTGGGCGCGGTGGCGTTGATGTGCGGACTGGGCTGCTCCGGATTTCTCCATTGGCCCGTTGCCATCGCCATGCTGATCGCGTTTCTGCTGCTCTCCGCCGAAAGCTATCTCGCCACCTACACGCTGTCCTGCTTCCAGCTTTCGCAGGGCATCTTCGGTCCCACCGAGATTCGCATCCTCCTGATCCTGGGAAACCTGGCGCTGCTCCGCAGTCCCTGGTCAACGCTGTTCGGGCATACATGGCTGCTGTTTGATTTGGGAGGCACAATCGCCGCCATCGCCATGTTTGCCATGGCCATCGCCGTCACTCTCCGCCACACCGCGGAACTCTATCGCCAGGAGCCGCTGCCGTGAACACACTGATCCGCTGGGGCAAGTTCAACCTGGTGGGCGCCATGGGGATGGCGGTGCAGCTTGGCGCGCTCGCGCTGCTCAACCGATGGATGGGCGGGCATTATCTCTTTGCCACCGCAGGCGCAATCGAGCTCACCCTGCTGCATAACTTTATATGGCATCTTCACTACACGTGGCGCGACCGGCGCGACCGCTCGGAAATGCTGGCGCAATGCCTTCGATTTCATCTCTCCAACGGGCTGGTCTCAATGATGGGAAATCTCGCGTTGATGCGCCTGCTGGTGCACGAGGCGCATCTTCCCGTGCTGGTCGCCAACGGCATCGCCATTCTGGGCTGCTCGATCGTGAACTTTTGCCTGGGCGACTTGTGGGCGTTTGCCGGGCGGCGCAAAGCACTTCCCGTGTGAGACTGCGGGCGCGCCCACCGCGTGGTCCCGTAATCCCAAGTAGTAACGCCGATCCGAAGTTGTAGCGTCTCCAGACCGGCTGTATTGCGGGCCTCCAGGCCCGCACCCGCCAAGCAATCCTTACAAGATCAGGAAGCTTGACTCCTAGAACCGCATCGGCGGCATCCCCGCCTGCAGAAACTCATAGCGCGGCCGCAGTGCGTCCGGCCCCGACGTAATGGTCGAATCCAGGTGAATCAACGGGTAGCCGTCGTCGTTATACTTCGGCCATTTGGGAAGATCGCCGCCATTGGGATCTCCCGTCCTGGCAAAGTTCGTCCAGTACGTCATGATCAGGTCGCTCAACGTGCGGTCTTCCGGCCGCACGTTCCAGCCCGGCCGCGTATCCAGCGTGCCGAAGACATATTCGATGTCGTCGGAGTGAAACGCGACGGTTCCCGGATGAAACTTGCTCGGCGTGGCCTGCAGCTCAAAATGATAGCGATAGACCGGAGCGTCACCCGTCTTGCGCTGGGCCTCCAGCCAGGCCCACGTGCTGTAGGCGATGAACTGGTCGCCGTGGAAGTCGGCCGCGGCGCGTGCAGCCTGCTCGTCGCTATCGGCCGCATACACCTTCAGGAAGTCCTCGGCGCGATCGCCAAACAGCCTCTGCGCCTCAGCCTTCCACTTCTCCACCGTGGTCACGCCGTTCGGGCCACCCTCGTCCTTGTTCCAGCCCGCCAGCATGGGAACGTGGGCCTGCTTACCCGCAGCATAGGTATCCGGCGCAGGCTCGGTCAGGAACTTGCCGTCCACATCGGGCCAGAAGCCCGCGCCAGGCCTCTTCGCCGCATCCAGAATTGCCTGCGTGGGCAGTGCCCGCAACTCGGCCAGCGAATTCGCCTTGAGCCTGGTCGCCACCCACTGCGCGTCGTGCGCTTCGCGCGCGGCAAGCGGCATGTTCCGCGGCCCACTGCTAAACGCACCGCCGCTCTCGCCGATGGCCTTGTGGAACAGGCCCTGGGCCATGGGCGATGCCATCAGCGTACTGACCGCCATCGAACCCGCGCTCTCGCCGAAGATGGTTACGTTCGCAGGGTCGCCGCCGAACTTCTCGATGTTGCCTTCGACCCACTGCAGCGCGGCCACCATGTCCATGAAGCCGTAGTTGCCTGCCGCGCCGTTGGCCTCCTTGGCCAGATCGGCAGTGGCGAGAAATCCAAACACGCCAAGACGATAGTTGATGGTGACCAGCACCACGCCCTTGAGCGGCAGGAAATCGCCATTGTGGCGCGGCTCATCGCTGCCGCCGCCGGAAAATCCGCCGCCGTGAATCCAGAACATCACCGGCAGCTTTGCGTTCTTGTCGGCCGTGGCTGACGCGTAGACGTTGAGGAATAGACAATCTTCACTGGAACCGGGGCCCTGGAAAACCATGTCCTCGAACACCTTGTTCTGCGCGCAATGAGCGGCGAATTTGCTGGCATCGCGCTCGCCCTTCCACTTTGCCGCAGGCTGCGGAGCCTTCCAGCGTAAATCGCCGACCGGCGGAGCCGCGTACGGAAGGCCGAGCCATGCGCGCACCTTGCCGTCGTTGATAGTCTTGCCGTGAACTTTTCCCTGTTCTGTTTTCACCTTGAGTGGATCGGCATGGGCTGCGGCGGAAACAGCCAGCAGCACCGCCGCCGCTACCGCGCACAAAGCCTGGATACGAAATGGCATCACAAAATCCTCCGGGAATACGTTAACAGGGACGGATGCACCGGCGGTTTGAGTTTCAACCACTTCGCCACTCAGTTGCAGGAACTATCGGATCGGAATCAAAAGATTTCCGTCGCCAGCAGGTCCTCGATCGTCTCCCGCCGCCGGACCAGCCGAGCCTTGCCGCCTTCCACCAGCACCTCCGCCGGGCGCATGCGGGTGTTGTAATTGCTGGCCTGCGCCATGCCATAGGCCCCCGCGTCGAGCAATGCAACCAGATCGCCGGGCTCGACCGGCAGCAAGTTGCGGTCGCGCGCGAAAAAATCGCCGGTCTCGCACACCGGGCCCACCACATCCACGCTGCGGGCGCGGCCGGAACGCGGCTTCACCGGCACAATCTCGTGGTGCGCCTGGTAGAGCGCGGGGCGAATCAGGTCGTTCATGGCGGCGTCGGTAATCACGAATGTTTTGCGGCCGTTCCGCTTCACATTGAGCACGCGCGTAACCAGCGCGCCGGCTTGCGCCACCAGAAAGCGTCCCGGCTCCAGCAGCAAGCGGCCTTCGAATCCATCGAGCGCCTGGCAGACCGCGGCGGCATAATCGCGCACCCGCGCCGCGGCATCGAAGTTGCCTCCGTGATAATCGATGCCCAGGCCGCCGCCGGCATCAATCGAGCGAATTTCAATTCCCTCGCGGCTGAGCTGGCGCACCAGTTTGTACACGCGCTCCAGCGCGTAGCCGAACGGCTCGGCGGAGCGGATCTGCGAGCCGATGTGCACGCTGATGCCGTGCGGCTCAAGCCAGCGATTCCCTTTCACGCTGCGATAGAGCGCCGCGGCCATCTGAATGTCGATGCCGAATTTGTGCTCCCGCAACCCGGTGGAAATATACGGATGCGTCTCCGCAAACACGTCGGGATTCACGCGCAATGCGAAGCGCGTTTTGCGTTTCAGCTTCGCGGCCCTCGCGGCCAGCAGTTGCAGTTCGGCTTCGCTCTCCACATTGAATTCGAGAATTCCGGCGCTGAGCGCACGATCGATTTCCGCAGCCGTTTTGCCCACGCCGGAGAAGACGATGCGATCTGCCGCTTCCGGCGCCGCGGCCAGCACCCGATCCAGCTCCCCGCCGGAAACGATATCGAAACCCGCGCCATGGCCGGCCAGCAGCTTGAGAATCGCCAGCGACGAGTTCGCCTTCACCGCATAGCAAACCAGGTGATCGCGCCCGGCGAGCGCCTCGTTAAACATCCGCAGCCGCTCAAGAATCTGATCGGCGGAGTAAACATACAGCGGGGTGCCGAATTTCTTCGCCAGCACTTCGAGAGAAACTTTCCCGCAGTGCAAAGCGCCATTCGGTTGCGGAGAAACAAACGGGCGAGAGGAGCTGAGAGTACGGGGCAAGAGGATTTCCTGAGGTGAATTCAAACTGATTTGAGCCTACAGCATCGCGCGGGCCCGGCTCGGCACGCGCGATGGAGCCATGCTGTTGCGAAGCTATTCGGGGCACGGCACACGCGTCCCGACGTGAGTCCAACTTCACGACAACTTAAGTGTTTATCACTGGCAAGGTCTCTTGAATCCGGCGCTACTTCACTTCCCTCACCCAGATATTTCTGAAGCTGATGGGCTCGCTCTTGTCGCCATGCGCCTGCAGCTTGATGGGCGCACTGTCGTACGCCTTGTAAAACGGCTTGCCAATGTAGAGCGTCTGCCCCTTGAGCTCGAAATGGTCCTCCACCAACACGCCATTCCAGAAGACGGTAGCGTAGGCGGGTGTCTTCAGCGAGCCGTCTGCGTTGAACGCCGGAGCAGTCCAGACAACATCGTAGGTTTGCCATTCGCCGGGCTTGCGCGCCGCGTTCGCCAGCGGGATGGCCTGTTTGTAAAGACTACCCGCCATTCCGTTCACGTAGGTTTCGTTTTGATACGCGTCCAGCACCTGCAGCTCATAGCCGGAGTCGCCCGGCCCGGTGGAAGCAAGAAAGACTCCGCTGTTGCCGCGCGCCTGGCCGGAGCCGGTAATGGTGGCGGGAATCTTCCACTCGATGTGCAACTGGTAATCCTTGAACCTGCGCCGGGTCTCGATATTGCCGGTGCCCTTGGCCACGGTCAGTACGCCATCGCCCACCACCCAGCGGGCCGGCGTATGATCCTGCGCCGACACCCACTCATCCTCATTCTTGCCATCGAACAGCACGATGGCATCGGAGGGCGGCGCCGCGTCCGTTGCTCCCGGAGTAACCACCGGCGGCACCGGCTTCCAAATTTCGGTCTCCTCGGGCTTGGGTTTGGCGGCCTCCTGCCCCGGGAGAACTGCCGCGGCGGAGACGAGGAACGCAAGTACAAAGCATCGGGAAAGGGATAGGTTTGTCATCGTGGCGAGTTTACACCCGGAGGCGCTGGGATCTCATCAGATATCCGCCCCTTCTCACGCCAACGTAATCGCCGCCACCTCGTAGTCCTCCACGCGCGGAATCGTGAACTGCAGCGTCTCCTCGTCCATGCGAAACGGAACCTCGCGCCCGGCCTGCAACAGTTGCACCGATCGCACTCGCACATCCCGCGGCAGCTTCAGCCGTATGCCTTGCGGCCCCAGCGGATAGGTCGTCTCCATCCAGCCGTGATGGGCGTTGGGGTTGGTGTAGTTCAGCAGATGCACCGCATATCCAGGGCTGGTTTCCCAGCAGAACATCTCGACCAAACCGTCGCCTTCCACGGCCACCACCCGCTCGTCGTTGGTGATCCAACGCAGGGTGTTGTGCAGCAGCCGCAGCAGGTCGCCGTGCCCGGTGATCCAATACGTGCGCTCGATGTCGCCGGAAAAATACGCAACTCTGCTGCTCCCCGATTCGCGCAGCACCACCGCCGGCTCATCGGCGTGTGAGACCGGCGGGTAAGCCAGCTCCGGCGGATAGCGCACGAACCCCGGCACCACCGTGAGCAGCGGATTCCCCACCGGCTTGAGCGGCACGCGATTCTCCGCGCCGGGAAGCCAATTGGTATTGGCGAAACCCTCCAGCAGCGGGTGCGCGGGAGAGGCGTCCGGCGCCACGATGCGCGCGTAGTATGCATTGCCATTGGTGCCGATCACGTCTCCCGCGCCATGAATCCCCAGCACATCGGCAAGTCCGAAATCCGCGCGGCGATTGAGATTTTCGTCGTAGAGACTGGTCTCGAAACTGGCCATCAGCGAGCCGCCCGACCGCACATAATCGCCAATCTGCCGGCACTGGCCATCGCTCAGCATGGCAATGTTCGGCAACACCAGCGCACGATACTTGCTCAGGCGTTCCGGCTCCAGGCGATCTTCATGCACAAAATCAAAAGCGAATCGGCCGCGTAGCAGCGCATCGTAAATGCCCTGCGTGGTCTTATGCATGGTGGCATGATTGTGCGCGGTCGCGGGCCCGGGATACAGCAGTTGCGTGCTCTGCCCGAAGACCACTCCAATGTTGGCAATGGAGCGGCGCGTGATGAAATGGGCATCATGCTCCGCCGTCCAGCGAAAGTAATCGGCGCCCACCTTCTGCCATCGCCGGTCCTCGCCAAACCCATCCTCCGATCCAACGAAGTGGTAATAGGGCCTCATCCCGCTGGCCACGGTTTCGCTGAGCCACATCCTGGCTTCGGCGGGATTCTTTGCGGCGTTACGCCAGCCCGGGGAGCTGGTGGAATACGCGCCGGTCACGTTGGCGGCAAATTTGCCGTCCAGCACCGCATTGCAGACGCGCCCCTGCAGGCTGCATCCCCACACCGCCGGATCGCCGTAGGTGCGACCCTGGTTGTCGGCCTGAAACCACGCCGCCACCTTGCCCAGCCGATCGAGATTCGGCCCCCCGCGCACATTTCCCCCGGAGTTGGCGAAAAAGAAGCTGTCGCGCTTTTTCTCTTTCGCGATCGCGTCATATCTCTGCCACAAATCCAGCACGCGGTCCGTGAACACGCGCCAGTACGCGGGAGTGCCCGAAGCCGGCAGCTTGCTGCAGATGGCGCAATGACAGTCGGGAAGGCTCCCCAGCGGCGGCCAGCCGTTGGTGTAGAAGCAATCCACGTCATACAGCGAATTGATTTCCCGCATGATCGCCGGAACATAATCGTCCATGTAAGTGGAGAACATGCAGGTCTTGAACAGGCGCGGCTCTTCACCGCTGAACTGCACTGAGCCGTCGCGATTGCGCATGGCCCATTCCGGATGAGCCTCCAGCGCATCGCCCCAGTTCAGGTCGGGGCTCATCCGCGCCACCACACGCATTCCCCGCTTCTTCGCGGCCGCCACGCATTCGCCGAAAAAATCCCGGCCGTTGAGAAACTTCCCATGGCGGTGAAACTTTACCTTCGATGGATAGAACGCCAGGATCCCGGTCACGCTGACAAACACGATGTCTGCTTCGGCGGAGTGCCAGTAATCGGCCCATTCCTCGACGTTCATCACCGCGGGATCGTGCTCGGTCATGTTGCTCTGGCCTACGCGGTGAATGCGCTGCTGCCACGGCTCGGCGGCCGGATCGATGGCAGGCAGCCTCGCGGGCAGTGCCACCAGCCGCGGCCCAGGCCCGCTTGCGGCCGCAAACGAAGCCTCCTCAGCCTTGAGGTCCGAAGCAGGATTGAGCACGTTCATCGCGGCGGCCATGGGAAGGACGCCCGCAGTGGTTTTCAGAAATGTTCGCCGATTCAGCATCGGTACTCCCCTCATTTTCTCCGCGAGGGAAGTCTACATGCCGCGCCGGAACTCGCAAGCCGCCCTCAAGGCTCGCTTAGCTCCAGCTCCCGATCCAGGCGCTGATGCAGCCGCTCGCTGAAGCCCCCCGGCAGCTCGAATACGCGATCGTCCGCCATCAGGATCACCACGTTCCGCGTCGAATCCAGCACCGCCGAGCAGATCTCGCACGTCTCCAGGTGCTTGTCGATGTGCGCGCGCAGCTCCGCTTCCACCTCGCCGTCGATATACGCCGAGATGTACTGCCAGACGTGTCGGCAATCGATTCTCACCCGCTCCACCCGAACAGTCCTTTCCGCCTGGGCGCAAAGCCCTTCAGTTTCGGGGCCAGCGACCGCTGCAGCAGCGCCCGCGCCCGGTGCAGCCTCACCTTCACCGCACCCTCGCTGATGCTCAGCACTCCCGCTGTTTCGCGGCTATCCATCTCTTCGATGTCCCTGAGGATCACAACGTTACGGTAAATCTCCGGCAGCCGCTCTACGGCATCGCGCAGCAGCGCACCCAACTCCTTGCGCTCCAACGCCTCGATGGGCACCTCGCCCCAGCTCGTCAATAGCGCGGGGGTGTAATCGCCTCCCTGCTCCTCCGCTGCCGCGTCGAGCGAGTCTTCGCGCCGCGCGCCGGCTTTGCGCAGCCGCCCCAGCCCCTCGTTGCGCGCAATCGAGAGCACCCAGGTGCGAAACTGCGCCTCCCCGCGGAAATTCTTCAGGTTCAGGTAGACCTTGATCGCCGTCTCCTGCGCCGCATCCTCGGCCTCCGTCTCATTGCCCAGCAGCGAAAGCAGCATCAGGTAAATGGGGCGCTCGCATGGCCGGATCAGCTCATGGAAGACGTGCTTCTCTCCCGCCAGAATGCGGCGGATGCACTCGGCCTCGAATTGCGGGTTGGCTTGCGGATTCAATTGCTCGGTACGATCCGGTCAGGCGGCTGAATCTGGCGTCGACTTCAGCCTGTGATTTTACAAGCCGCGCCCGCGACCGCGGCCTCCCCAAGCGATGAAAACGTGAACAAACGATAAGAATTGCGAAGTTTCTGGCATCCCGCGAAAAAGATGGTAAAGTGACTGTACATCTGCACGAGGAGACCCATGGCAGGCGACATTCAACTTACTTGCAGCGATTGCGGGCAGGACTTTACCTTCACCGCTGCCGATCAGGCGTTCTTTCAGGAACGCGGCTACTCGACCCCAAAGAGGTGCAAGCCCTGCCGGATGGCCAAGAAAAACGACCAGCAGGGAGGCGGCGGGGGAGGCTATCGTTCCGCACCCTCTCAGGGAACGCCCGTTATCTGCTCAGGGTGCGGTCAGCCCACCACGGTGCCCTTCGAACCTCGTGGCGATCGTCCGGTATTCTGCCGGGATTGCTACCAGGCCCGAAAAGGCAGCGGCGGTGGCGGTGGCGCTCGCGCCCGCAGCCGATACTAACCCTCACCGAGTTCCGGCGCTTCCCCCCGGCCTTTGAACTCGAAATTTTCCTCATCGCTCAAGCACAACTCCATAGCGGCAGAATTGGCTCCCTTCCCTCTGGCGTAACTTGATCGGGCAAAGCTCGCTCAAAATCGGTGCGTCCACAAATCCGGTGAGACAACCATGAGCATGCGCGTCCTGCTAACGGCCCTGGCGACGGCCGGCCTGGTGGCCCTGTGCCCCTCGGCCGCGCCCTCGCCCGCCGCCGCTCAAACTTCCGCCCCAGCCGCCGGCTGTACTTTGCGCATCCACGTGGATGGCTTCCGCAACACCCGCGGCAATCTCGGAACCGTGATCTTCACCTCGCCCGATGGATGGCCCGAAGATTTGAGCAAGAGCTTTCGCCACGGCCCCTCGCCCATCGACCCATCCACCCGCACCGCCGTCGCCGTGTGGCCCAATCTCCCGCCCGGCGATTACGGCATCGCCGCCATCCACGATGAGAACAGCAACCACAAGCTCGATCGCAACCTCATTGGCATCCCCAGGGAAGGCTTCGGCTTCGCCAACAATCCCCACGTCGGCCTCAGCACCCCTCCGTTTCGCGCTGCCGTGGTCCGCGTCGCCTGCCCCGCCACCGAAATCACCATCCATCTCCAGTACAAATAAGCCCAGCGCCCCCGTGTCCTGCGTTCCTTTCCGTTGGCAGATAAAATGGAACACGGTCCGGGAACTCTTCATGGGTAAATGGGCATTTCTGCTGCTGGCCGCCGTCCTGCTGCCGGCTGCGCCGGCGCAAACCCGCATGAGCGTCGACCAGGTCGAGCAGTTCCTCGCTTCTTCAGCGAAACAGCCTGAAGACCGCCTTGCCGCCCAGCTCGCCGGATTCGAGCTCACGCAGCGCGTCACCGCAGAACGGCTGGCCCGCTGGCAATCGCATTGCAAAGGCCAGCGTTCCTGCGCCACCCTGATGGCCCTCGCCGACGCGGCTGCATTCCTCGATCTGCCGCCGGAGGACCTTCCCGGCGATCCCCCGCCCGACCAGGCAACCGAGGCCGCCATCCTCAGCCGCGCCAAGGACTACGTTCGCGCCATGCGCCCGCGGCTGCCCAACTTTTCCGCCCTGCGCACAACCACCCAGTTTGAAACCGCCACCCCGCAGGAGATGCTGGAGCAGGAACGCAGCGTGCAATTCCAGCAAATGAGCAATGCCAAACTCGACTATCGCTTGCTGGGCGACGCGGGGCAAGCAGGAGTCGAGCTGTATCAAGCCGGCATTACGGAGAGCCGGATCACCTATCGCGACGGCGGCGAAGTCACATCCCCCGAGCCGAAAACCCATAAACACCTGCGCCTGGCACCACGCGGCCTCGCCTCAGCCGGCGAGTTCGGGCCCATTCTCTCCATGGTCGATCACGACGCTGCCCGCGGACACATCGCCTGGCATCACTGGGAACGCAGCGCCTCCGGCGCCGGCGAGCCACTCACGCTGCTCGCAGTCTACCGCTATTCCGTGCCCAGCAAGGAATCGCACTTCGCCATCTTCTCCGATAACGGAAGCTTTCCCGGCTTGCCGCCCGAAGAGGACCACCCCGGCTATCACGGCGAAATCGCCGTCCATCCCGCCGACGGAAGCATCTTCCGGATTTCCATCGTCGCCGACCCCGATGCCGCAGATCCTGGCGCCCTCTCCGCGCTCATGGTCGAATACGGCTCCGTCACCATCGGCTCCAAACTGTATATGTGCCCTGTGCACGGCGCCGCCATTTCCACGATCCACGTGGGTGAGGCCGCGGGCTCCTCGCGTGCCTCCACTCCGCTGCGCAAATTCGTAAACGACGTCACGTTTACGCAGTTTCACCTCTTCCGCTCCGAATCCCGCATCCTGCCGTAGCGCATTTTCGAATCGAGTGCCAACAACCCCGCCGCCAAAGCGTGTCACCATCCTCACGCCTCACCTCGCAACATACAAGGGGTGGAAGACCACAAGGCTTCGCCTCGATTGTTTGTAGTCTCACCGAAAATGCTCTATGGGAAGCAGCCTGGAACCTCGCGCCTAAAGACACATCGACGGCGTCTACCCGTGCACCGGCGCATGCGGTTCCCCACGCTCCTGTCCCGGGTGCCGGTACGCGTCCAGCCGCCTCTTGTAGAGCAGCAGGACGATGGGCCCAAATGACAGAAGCATCACTGCAATCCCGGTGACGATCCCGAAGCTGGTGGCCAAAGGCGCAGAACAATCATTGCGTCGCCGCACAATCACGTGGCACGGCACCGCGATCAGCAACTCCAGGATGCTGCCCCGGAGAAGCCACGACATCGCAGCAGTGACGGGCGCGGCGGAATTGCGCAGAACCAGATAAAAAACGATCGCCCAGAGAATCCAGTTACCCAGGAATATGGCGACCAACTCCACGACGCTGCCCAAGTTCGCTTCTTTGATTGCGACCCCCACTGACAAGATGGCAGCGAACGCCAACATGGCGAGCAACATGGACGCGATGATGGATGTCCGAACAACCGGAGATCTTGGCTTCAGCCGCTTCTGCGAGGTATCGATGGATAGAAACAGCAGAATGGACTGGCCCGCAATCAGCATGGCTGCCGGCACACCGCAAAATCCAAGCGCGCCGCGGATGTCGTTCCAGGAAAAGAGCGATGCCAGATCCCCTCCAAGAAGGAAAACCCAGACGGGCCCAAGCAGCACCACCACGATCAGGGCATACAGCAGGCTTACTACAATCCCCCACTTGCGCATGAAGGCACACTTTCCGCGGTCCGAGAGCGATGAGGATCGGCTGCGATCACTCTACTCCGGTATGGAGGCGCGAAGATGCTGAACGAACAGCCGAACGGCCAACTACCGCTTCCGGGCCGGTTTCGCCGGCTTCTTCGGCGCCGGTTTTGCCGCTGCGCGCGGCTTGGCCTTGGCCGCCGCCTTGGGAGCTGGCTTGGCTACCTTCAACCGTGACACCGCGGCCTTGGCTCTCGATCCCTTAGCCGGAAGCTTGGCCACTGGCTTGTGCGCCGGTTTGGATGCCGGCTTGTGGGCCGCTTTCTTCTCGGGCGGCTTACCAACCGGCTTCTTCGCTGGCGGCTTGCCCTTCACGGGCACGTGTTTCGCCGCGGATCCCGGCTTGGCGGCAACACTATGCCTGGCGGGCGGCGCCTTCGCGGGGGCCTTGGCAGCCGGCGGGTGCTTGGCCGCGGGTTTGGCGGCGGGCTTCTCCGGCTTCGCGGCAGGTTTGGCGGTTGGCTTTTCGGGCTTTGCCGCCTCCTTCGCGGGTTTGGCCGGCGGCGGCGCGGCAACCTGCTTGGCGGGTTTGGGAGCCGCTGCCGTCCGGCCGCGTTTTCCCGCAACCGGCGCAGGCTCTTCTTCCTCCTCCGCCTCGGTCTCGCCTTCCTCGGCTTCTTCCAGTTCCGCCTGTTCGCCCTCCGGCTCCAGGTCGATCTTGGGGATTACCAGGCCAATATCGTCCTCGTCTCCGCCCATTTCGTCGAGATCAACTTCGGCTTCGACCGGCTCCTCCGCCTCCTCGTCCTCGAACGTATCCTTGACTTTGGGCTCGGCCCCGCGCTTCCCTCGCGTCCGCTTGATGGTGACCTGCGGCGGCGGAGCGGGCGGCGAATACGGCTCCAGAAATGCCCGCATCTCTTCCGGAGTATTCAATTTGCCGTCGATCAGCTGCAGGAAAATCGCGTGCACCACGTCGTTATAGTTGGCCAGCTCCGGCTTGATGCGCATCTCCTGCATCAGCGCGTAGGGAATCCGCTGCCGCGTCTCCGGCCATACTTTCAGGAAGTTCTGATAGCGCTCCTGAACCCCTTTGTCCTTACTCGTAAATCCAAGCCAGAGAACGGATTCCGGATCATAGCTCGTAAACAACTTGAAGGTTGCCGAGGGCGTCTGGTTGTCCTTGGACAGTAGCACCTTGGCAAAGCCGGCCGCCAGTGCATCCAGACTATTCCACTCTTCCACAAAGCCCGGACGCAGCAGTAACTTCTTCAGTGCGTTCAGATCCTTGGGGCTCATCTTTGCAGTGAGCAACTGCATCTGGGCGGCGGAGATGTCCGCGCGAACGCCCTGCATGAGAAGTTCGACCGCCAGATCGTGCAGCGCGTGGAGCTTGTCCACATCCGCCTTGGCTGAGGTCCAGGCCGGGTACAACACCTTCATCCAGCCCTCGGCCTCGAGGGCCTGCAAGACTCTAAGTCCTTCATCCTCATGGCCAATTTGTTCCAGTTCGCGGCTGCGGGCCAGCGGCGAAAGGTACTCGATCACGCCTTCGCTTTTGGCATTCTCGTAGCGCGTCTGGGTTTTCGCATCCATTTCCCAGCCCAGACGGGTGCTGTAACGCGTGGCGCGGATCAGCAGCGACGGATCCTCCAGGAACCCATAATTCGAGACCAGGCGCAGGGCGCGGGCCTCGATATCCGCCACCCCGTTCAGGGGGTCCATGAGCAGCCCGAAAGAGCCTTCGTTCAATGAGATTGCCATGGCGTTGACGGTAAAGTCGCGGCGGCGGAGGTCTTCCTGGATCGATGCCCAGTGGTAGGTGGGCTGGCCGGGCTTCTTATATTCCACGCGGTGAGCGCTCACAAGATCGACGCGCACGGTGCCTGGAAAGCACAGGTAAAGAGTGCGGGAGGCATCATCTTCTCCCCATAAACTTGCACCGGATTTCACCAATGCTTTCTTCAACTTGTTGGCATTTCCATAAACTGCCACTTCCAGTTCGCGGACGGCATGGCCGCTGGTCAAGTCGCGCACCGCGTCCCCGGTCAGAAACAGGATCATTTCGGCTTCCCGAGCGGTCTCCCGAAGCAGGCGCAGGGCGTTCCGCTGGTCGATAGAGAGCCGGTTTTCGAGAAGGTAGATGTAATCGGGCATCGAAATTCCCCTCGGTCAGGCGTCTGCTGCGCCCAAGTGCCTGATCCACAACCGCTTAAGACGCAACCGGCACACGCTGCAAACCTGTACCTTATCACAACTTGCCCCGCTTGACTAGACGCAGCCAAGGCAAAATTGCACCGTGGGCTGTTCAATCTAGTCGCCTTCCTGGGTGGGGGAGAAGAGGTCGGGCTGGTCGGCCGGGCCGGGTCGGCGGCGGCCGGCGCCGATGAGGCTCACCACTTCGAGGGTTTGGATGGCCTGGCGGGGGACATAGATGCGCTGGGTGTTGGAGCGCATGTCGGGCGGGGTGAGCAGCACGCCGGCGCCGTCGACCAGCGAGCGGTCGTTGGCTGCCAGGCCCTCGAGTTCATCGCCGTCCTGAAGGGTCATGCGCAGCCAGAGGCCGGCGCTGCGGGGGCGGACCGCAAAACGCTTGTGGAGCAGGCGCTCGGGGTTGGCCTGGTCGCCCGGGGAGGCCGGAAAATCGCGCACATAGCAGACCCACTTGACGGTATCCCAGCGGATCCAGACCACTTTCCCGGCGAGGTCGAGTATCTCCAGCTCCGGCAATTGGGGGGCAAAGCCGGCAGCCGCGTAACCCGCCAGCCAGTCGCGGCTGAACCTGCGTACAATCACCGGCTTGCGCTGGGAAGCCATTGCTCTGGATTGTAGAACAGGGAACAGTGGACAGTGATAGTGATCAGTCGCCATTTGTCCGCCGTGAGCGAAAGCGAGAGACGGGAGACCTGCTCTCTGCTCACTGAACACTGAACACTGAACACTGAACACCGATCACCGATCACTACCTCGGCCATTTACAATTCTCGCGATGAAGCTTGGCGAGTTGGCAGCGCGGCTGGGGGCGGAGCTCCGTGGTGACGCGGAGGTGGAAGTCACGGGAGTAAAAGGGATTGAGGACGCCGGACCGTCCGAGGTCACCTTTGTGGCTAATCCCCGGTACGCCTCGCTGGCGCGCTCCACCCATGCCGCGGCGGTGCTGGTCGAGCCGGAGTTTCCCGAGATTGCCGCCGCCACGCTTCGGCTGAAAAATCCCTACCTCGCCTTCGCCCGCACGCTGAGCATGTTTTATCAGCCGCCCGCATACCCTGCCGGCATTCACTCGACCGCCGTGATTGACCCCACAGCGGAGATTGGCGAAGGCGCGCACATCGGCGCTTACGTGGTGGTGGGCGCGGGAGTGAAGTTGGGCGCCGGGGCTACGCTGCTGCCGCACGTGGTGCTGTATCCGGGGGTGCAGGCGGGCAGCCACTTGTTTGCCCATGCCCACGCGGTCGTGCGGGAGGGCTGTGAGCTGGGCGACCATGTCACCCTGGAAAATGGCGCGGTGGTGGGAGCCGACGGGTTTGGATTTGCCAAAAACGAACAGGGGCACTGGGAAAAAATTCCGCAGTCGGGGCCGGTGCGCCTCGGCGACCGTGTGGATGTGCAGGCCAACGCCTGCATTGACCGGGCGACCGTGGGCGCGACGGAAATTGCCGCCGGGGCCAAGATCGATAACCTGGTGCAGGTGGGGCACGGCTCCAAGGTGGGAGAGAACACGCTGCTGTGCGCGCAGACGGGGCTGGCCGGCTCGTCGGTGGTGGGCAAGAATGCGATTCTGGCGGGGCAAACAGGCGTGGCCGGCCATTGCACGGTGGGGGACGGAGTGATCCTGACGGCGCAGTCGGCAGTGTCGCACGACGTTGCGGCGGGAAAAATGATCTCGGGGTCGCCTGGGTTCGACAATCGCGTGTGGCTGCGCGCGGTAACGATCTTTCAGCGATTGCCGGAGCTGTTGCGGCGGCTCGATCGGCTGGAGAAGCGGGTCAATGCGGCCGAGCAGGCGCCGGAGCAGGCAGGCGATCAGGCGGGAAAGGCCGGCGAGCAATGAAGCGCAGCGGAATCGGATTTGCGGCGGTGGCGTTGGGATGTGTCCTGGCGGTGGGTTGCCACTCCGCGCATGTGGAAGTGACAGTGGAGAACCGGACGGGCGCCGAGGTTCGCCTGCTGGAAGTGGACTATCCCGAAGCCAGCTTCGGCGCCGACAGCATCGCAATGGGAAACGACATGCATTATCGAATTCAGCTGACGGGCACCGGGCCGGTGAAGGTGCAGTACACCGCGCCCAATAAGAGCCAGCCGCAAGCAGCCGGCCCGGAGATGCACCAAGGGCAGGAGGGGCGTCTGACGATCGTTCTGCTGCCCGGCGGCAAGGCGGAATTCCATCCTGAATTGCACGGTGGAAAGTGATCGAGTGGCAGGCCGCGGCGCCGCCGCCGAACATGCTACTCTGCCCTTTGGTGGCCTTAGAATTCATCCCTATTTTTCAGCAGGAATATCGCGCATTGCGGCCAAAAGCGCCGATGCCGCCGATCCATATCCGGTTCCGGCGCTTCACCTCGCTGAACACCACCATCCGCCTGCGCGAGGGAGAGGTGTTTGTCAGCCTGTCCGACCTTCTGGAAGGCGCGCCGGAGACGGTGATCCGCGCCATTGCCCATATCCTGCTGGCCAAGCTTTACAAGAAGCCGATTGACCCCACGCTGAATCATCGTTACAAACGCTTCGCGTCGAGCGCAGCGGTAACACGGCAGGCGGAGCTGATCCGCAGCGCCAGGGGGAGCAAGCGCTTCTTCGGGCCGGAGGGCCGGTTTTACCACCTCGATGAAGTCTTCGACTCGCTGAATTTCCGCTTCTTCGGCGGGCTGATGGGGCGGCCGGAGCTGACCTGGAGCGAGCACATTTCCAAGCGATCGTTGGGCCACTACGATGCCGCGCACAACACCATTGTGGTGAGCCGGGTGTTTGACCGGCCGTCCAGCCCGCGGTACGCCATCGAGTACCTGCTCTATCACGAGATGTTGCACTTGAAGCATCCGGTAAAGATGAAGGGGCTGCGGCGCTGCGTTCACTCGCGGGAGTTCAAGACGGAGGAGCGGCAGTTTCCGCAGTTGAAAGAGGCGCTGGCGTTTATCAAAAGGCTCTAGGGGCGGGCTTAGAATCATCAAAGGAGGCTTCGGGGGGGAAAGTTTTGAGCTTCGATCTCGAGGCGGCCCGTCCCTATACGCAAATTCGCTCCCGGAACCGCAATATGGCTGCTAAGAAAAAATCCGCGAAGATATTGCGTTGTCCCACCTGCGGCATGCTGGTGCAGGCCAATGACGAGGACTTCCCTTTCTGCAGCGACCGCTGCCGCAAGATCGACCTGGGCAAGTGGGCGATGGGCGTGTACAAGATCAGTTCGCCGGTGCTTGATCCGGAGGTGCTGGAGGATCTGGGCGGATTGTCGGGCGGGCAAGACAGGGACTCGGATCGTGAGTAACGAGACGTCGGCTCCAGCGACGCCGGCAACGCGCAAGACGCTGTGGGCGTGGGCGGTGGCGACGTTTTTTGGCGCCGGCCTGCTGAAGCCGGGACCGGGCACGTGGGGCTCGGTTGCGGCGTTGCTGCTATGGGCAGCCCTGGCCATGGGCCTGCATGCGGCGCCGTGGACGCTGCTGATTGCGCTGTCGATCGGGATCGCGACGTCGATTGCCGTGGGCGTTCCAGCGGCCACCATTGCGGCGCGAGAGAGCGGCCGGCACGACCCCGGATTTGTGGTGGTAGACGAGGTGGCCGGGCAGTGGATTGCGTTGCTGGGCTGCCCCGCCGACTGGCGCCACGCAGTGATTGCGCTGGCATTGTTTCGGCTGTTCGACATCACCAAGCCGCCGCCCGCGCGGCAGTTGGAAGCGCTGCCGGAGGGCTGGGGGATCGTCTTCGACGACGTGGCTGCCGGGTTGTATGCTTGGGGAGTAGCCTCGTTGTTGCGCCTGTGGTTTTAGGGCGTAAAGGGCTGATTCTGCATGCCTCGATTCCGCTCCCAACCCGCCGCAGACATCCACGCCGAGCCGCGCATTGACGAGATTGCGCCGGCGGCCGCCCTGCCTCTGGGCGAGGTGGAAGTGAGGGGCGTGAACCTGGGTCCGATGAGCTTTGGGCCGCCGGCGGTGCTGGTGGGCGGGCTGGGCGCGCATGTGCTGATGAGCCGGCCGACGCGGCTGGTGTTCCAGGTGCCGGCGCTGGCGTCCACCGGGCTGGTGGAGGTGCGCACGCCTCACGGAGCCAGCAATCCCGCACCGCTGCGCGTGGCGCGGGAACTGAATTCAGGACTGCATCCGGTGACCAGTCCGGCGGTGAGCCGGTCCGGCATGATTTACGCCACCATCTCCGGCCAGCGCGGCAAGGCGACGCCGGTCTCGGTGGTGCGCATCAGCCCCGACGGCCGCGGCACTCCGTTTGTGGAAGGAATTTTGAACGCAACCGGGCTGGCTTTTCATCCCGACGGCGATTTGTTTGTCACCTCGCGCGCAGAGGGTACGGTATATCGCGTGGACTCGGCGGGCGAGTTCAGCGCCTACGCGGAAGGAATGGGTGTTGCCACGGGGGCGGCGTTCGACCGCGACGGCAACCTGTTTGTGGGCGACCGCAGCGGCACCATTTTCAAAATCAATCCGGAGCGAAAGATTTTTGTGCATGCCACGCTGGAGGCCAGCGTCTCGGCGTATCACCTGGCGATGAACGCGGCGGGCACGCTGTTTGTGACCGGGCCAACGCTGTCGTCGAACGATGCCATCTGGGCGATTGAGCCGAACGGCGATACGCGCGCCTGGTATCGCGGGCTGGGGCGTCCGCAGGGGCTGGCCATTGCGGAGGATGGAAGCATTTATGTGGCCGCCTGCCTCGAAGGGCGCCGCGGAATTGTGCGCGTGACCGTGGACGGCAAGGCCTCGCTGGTGGTGTCCGGGACCAACCTTGCGGGGCTGGCCTTCAGCCCGCTGGGCACCGCGGTCTTGGCCACGAATCAAGCCGTTTATGATGTGGACTTGGGAGTCGAGGGACAAAATCTTTTCTAGCTTGTAGCCAGGAGCTTGTAGCCCGTAGCTTGTAGCTCGTAGCTTTTGTTGCGCGCAACCGGGCGCTCATGGCTTCCTCCCTGTGCAGGTGTCGGAACGGGCGAACTACAAGCTACGGGCTACAAGCTAGAGGCTAAAAGCTGCAATTATGAAATCCGAGATCGTCGCCATCGGCTCCGAAATGCTCACGCCGTTTCGCCAGGACACGAATTCACTGTTTCTGACGGAGAAGCTGAATGAGATCGGGGTGGCGGTGGCATTCAAGACTATCGTGGGCGACCGCCGCAAGGACCTGGTGAACGCGATCCGCACCGCGCTGGGACGCACCGACATTGTGATTCTGATGGGCGGACTGGGGCCGACCGAGGACGACCTGACGCGCGAAGCCACCGCGGATGCGCTGCAATTGACGCTGCGGCGCGAGGCGGCGCAGGTGGCGGCGCTGCATGCGCGCGCGGCCACGTGGCGCATCACCATGCCGGAAAACAATCTGAAGCAGGCCGACGTGATCCAGGGGGCGACAATTTTGCCCAACGCCAACGGCAGTGCGCCGGGGCAGTGGTTGGACGTCACGTTTGACGGCTTTCGCAAGCTGGTGATGCTGATTCCTGGGCCTCCCGGCGAGTGCAAGCCGCTGTTTGAGTCAGAGTGCATGCCGCGGCTGCGTGGCGTGGTGCCGCAGCGATTTATCGCCAATCGCATTTTGAAGGCCGCGATGATTCCGGAGTCGCAGGCGGACAAGCTTCTGGCGCCGATCTATACCACGTACACCGATGTGGAGACCACGATCCTGGCCCACAACGGGGACATCCAGCTCAACCTGGTGTGCGCGAAGAGAACCATGGAGGCGGCGCAGCAGCGCGTGGACGAACTGGCCAGCAAGATGGAAGAGGCGCTGGATGACTGGCTCTATTCGTCGGATGGCGAGTCGCTGGAACAGATTGTGCTGTATTACCTGGGGCTGCGGCAGGCCACGCTGGCCACGGCGGAGAGCTGCACGGGAGGGCTGGTGGCGCAGCGCATCACGGCCATTCCGGGGAGTTCGCGCTCGTTTCTCGGGGGCGCGGTGGTGTATTCGGATGAAATGAAAACGTCGTTTGCGGGCGTGCCTCCGGAGCTGATCGCGGCACATGGCGCGGTGAGCGAAGAGGTGGCGATGGCGATGGCTGCGGGGATTCGCCAGCGCACGGGCGCGACCATCGGGGTGGGCATCACGGGGATCGCGGGGCCGTCCGGCGGCACGGACGAGAAACCGGTGGGGCTGGTGTACATCGCGGTGAGCGACGCGCAACGGACGGATGTGCTGGAGCGGAATTTTCGCGGTCCCCGCGACCGAGTGCGGCAGTGGACGGCGCAGCAGGCGCTGGATCTGGTGCGGCGAAAGTTGATGTAGGCAGGTGGCTCATCGACTCTGAATTCGCGCCGAGCGCTCTCAGGAAGTTTTCCGGGACTGCGCCCCGTTCCTCGCATTCTCTCCGGGTGCCCGTCTCCCTCGCATTTGCGGGCTGTAAATGACTTACCTGGCAGCGGGACCGGAGCCGATTGGACCGGGCAGAGGCATACCGATTGCCTGCATGCGTGGATTCGCCGGAGGCACAACACCAGCGGCGATTAGAACGCTTCGATCGGTACCCTGGAGAAGTCGACGCATGAGCGTGTAGAGCTTGGTCTCAGTAGGTACGAAGTACTCGCCATGAATTGCAATGCCGTTCACGTTCGGCGACAGCAGGGACGAGCAGTCCACGTCCCAGACATTGTCCGATACTGCACATGTGCGGTCCAGGCCGGACCTGCCGAGCCGACGCTTGCCAAAGTGCTTCAGACCAGCAGAACTGCCCAGCACGTCATCGCGTCCCGTATACAGCGCCGTGATGCGATAGGAGAGATTGGCAAGGCCCTCTCCACCTCCGTCGGAGACTCCTTCGCCGTCCTGGAAGATGTCATTGTCCACGTCCGCCGCAACCATCAGCACCTCTTGAAGCAAGCTCACTAACAGAGGCCGGTTCTTGCGAGTCCAGAGTGCCTCCATCGCATATTGGAGGGCGTAGTTGCCCATGCTATGAGCGATCAGGGAAGTACGCGCGCGGCATGCATTGTCCAGGTTCTTGGTGGCAGCCACCTGTTTCGTTGCCATCCAGTCGTAGAGCGCCTCCAGCACATTCGTGAGATCGTCGCCGACCCTTTTCGCCATGACTCGGTCAGGGAGATATCCCAGGAGGGAGCCCTTTGAGGGCCAGTCGAACGAGACCAACTCACCGAGCCCCTCCGGTCCGTCGAATAGGGTAGCCGCAATGTCCTGGTAGCGCTGCGTGCTTTCGATGAAGTTATTGTTATAGCCGTGCACAAACACGGATACGTGCCGCTGATCGGCGGTGGAAGTATTCAACGCGCTCGGAAAGCTCGAAGCAACGGCGACCAGCGCATCCTGAAACTGTTGAGCGGTGACGGCAGTCCAGGCCGAGCGCTTGGTGAGATCGATTCCTGGCGTTGCCGCCGGATCTGCGGTCCAGTAAGTCAGCGAAGCAAGATCGCAGCCAAAGCCGTCGGCGGAGTCCTGATTGCGGTTTGTGATCAGCCAGCGCATATACCCTCCTTAGCAGGCGAGCGCTCTTGACCAAAGCTGCCGCCAATAGCACCAGTCAACGCCTGAGTGTCCCATGGACCAGACTCCATGGCAAGGATGTTCTGGAAAGGACGGCTTCCGCACGATGGAATTCAGAACGAAGGGTGATTCCTGCTCAGTCAGTTCACCCGGCACTGACCTATCCTATCGTCGACAACGGGGTGGCAGGTGGACCGCTCATCGATTGAAGACTCGCCGAGCGCTCCGAGGAACTTTTCAGGAACTGTGCCCGTTCATCTTCGCTAAGGACACATGGTCGCGGTAGGAATGAGTTGGCCGCCTGCCTTCACTGCTTTGCCGCACCCAGAAGCACGGCTACCTCATCGATCAGCGCCGCCTCATCCTGCAGCACTTTGGCCACCCGCGGCACCTCGGCTTCGGCCTGCTTCCAATCGTCCTGATCCATGGCCTCGCGCACTGCCGGCAGCGTCTTGACTCCGTAGCCGGTGTACTGGCCGGGCGCGTAGATCATGTGTTTGAACCATGGACGTCCAGGCAGCCCGGCTTCGCTGGTGAGTTTGCGTTCGCTCTGCATGAGCAGCTCGTTGATTTGGGCCAGCTTCTGCGCATTGATGCTGAGACCGTTGGCGCGCGCCGCGGCCAGGGCTTTGCTGAAGCGATCGGAGCTGGCCGTCAGCGCAGCATCGGCGTTCTCCAGCGGCGCAAAATTCATATACGGAGGAACAGCCTTGCGTGCCGGTGGCACGGAGGTCTTCTTCGGATCGGCGACGGCTGTAAACATGCCTTCGTCCAATTCCCTGTTCGTCTCCTCGATCTGCGCCTGCCGGTCCTTGAGCTGCTTCTCGAGCTGGCCAACATACATGTGCACAGTATCGGCGAAATTGTGAAAATCGAACGGCAGCATCTCCGCATCGGCCATGCGCATGAGCGCGGTGCCGGCGGTCTGCGCCAAAGCGCGGCCATAAACAAAATCGGTATCGGCGAAATGCGTGTACCAGTAGAAATCGTCGTAGATGGAGTGGTAAATGCCACCGCCTGACTCACCGCCGAAGCCAAGATCGATCGAGGCGATCCCCGCAAAATCGAGAAATGGCGTGTAGTCGGAACCCGAGCCGAGCGCTCCAATGCGAAGATCGGGCCGGCTGCGCAGCTCCTGGCGCGCGGTTTCGCTGCTGGCGCGGGACAGGTCATAAAGCTGGTCGCGCTTCCACACAGTCAGGTTGGTCTCGGGGTCTTTCACGTCGCGCGCCACGCCGTTGATGAAATGCTCCAGCGAATGCGAGCCCTCGATGCCGAGGAAGCCGCGCCCGTTGGAATCCGAGTTGATATACATCACCGCTTTCTGGCGCAGTTCATCCTGATGGGTTTCGACCCACTCGGTCGATCCCAGCAGTCCAGGTTCTTCGCCGTCCCACGAGCAGAAAAGAATGGTGCGCTTCGGCTTCCATCCCTGCTTCACCAGTTCTCCCATCGAGCGCGCTTCTTCCAGCACCGACACCTGACCGGAGATGGGATCTTCCGCTCCGTTCACCCACGCGTCATGATGATTGCCGCGGATGATCCACTGGTTAGGAAATTCGGAGCCGGGAATGCGCGCGATCACGTCGTAAATCGGCTTGATGTCCCAATTGGACGAGACCTTCAAGTGAACCTTCGCCGGCCCGGGACCGATGTGATAGGTAATGGGCAGATTGCCGCGCCATTCGCGGGGCACGGTTTGGCCGCCGATGGCCGCCAGCAACGGCTGCGCATCTCCATAGGAAATGGGCAGCACCGGAATTTTGGTGATCAGCGGATTGCCTTTGATGGGCAGGCGCTTGGCGTCTTTGGTCGCGCCGTAGCCGGGAGTGAGCGGGTCGCCCTCATACAGCGTGTCCGTCACCGCGCCGCGCTGCACGCCGTCTTCGGGGCGATAGGGGCCTGCGGGAAATGTGTCGCCGGGCGAGTAGCCGTCATCGCGCGGATCGGAGTAAATGATGCAGCCCACCGCCCCATGCTCTGCCGCGACTTTGGGCTTGATGCCGCGCCACGCCCCGCCATAGCGCGCAATCACGATCGCCCCCTTCACCGATATGCCCATACGATCGAGCTGCTCATAATCGGCGCGCACGCCCTGGTTCACATACACCAGCGGCGCGGTCACGTCGCCATCGATGCTGTACGCGTTGTAAGTGGGAAGCTGCTCGGCCTGCTGGCTTGAAGTGGGATCGACGGCCAGCGGCGGTTCCCGCAGCTTCGCCGTGAAGATGGTAGGCGCAACCAGCTCGAGCGCCCGTTCCCTGGGAGTGGGAAAGAGCACGTAGAACGTCTCGATCTGGGCGTCAAGTCCCCACTGCTTGTACTGCGACAGAATCCACTCCGCATTTTCCTTGTCGTACGCGGAGCCGACGTTGTGGGGCCGTGCGCTCAGACGGCGCATGTCTTCGCGAAGATTGTCAGTCGAAGGCAGCGCGCGAAACTTCGTCTCCCAGTCGCGCTCGGTTGCAGAAGCGTTCGTAGAATAGCCCGCTAACGGCGCTGCTTCTATCTTTGCCGCGGCATCTTGCCCACACACCGGCAAAGTTGACGTCACCAGCAGGGGCAACAGGACGAGTGCGGTTCCCTTCCCAACAAACATGCGCTTTCCTCCAGGCGGAAGTAGTAAGCCCTTAGTCTAGCCTATGTTCGCACGCGCCCTGTCCCGCACGGATGGTGACCATTCCCTCCTTCAGCACGTCATTCATTCACCTGGTCAAGACAGCTCCGGGATCGAATGAAATGCAATCGGCCGGGCGCCCCCGCCTGTGGTGGAACAGACGGCCCAAACGCCGCCGACACGCGTCGAACTCACCATTTGACGTTCATCTTGACATGTTTTCCCCATCTGGTTAACATTCGCATTCAAGACTTGCTGCTTTCAGCTTTTCCCTTGGTTTCCGTTTTAGCTTCCCCTTGGTTACGTTGGCGAGCACGGTTTGCTGGGCTTTCTTCCCTGGGTGACCATGCAACTGCAGGTAGACTTGCCCACCCATTCCGCGGGCGGCATGCAGGCCTTTGCCGCGCAAGGCGACGGCGCCCGGGGCCTTAAAGGACGAAGCGACCGGCAAAGTATCGATCTTCGAAATTGATTCACGGGATATTTCCGAACCTGCGCTTCCCATCGCGGCCCAGCACATCCCGACCTTCCGCAAAGCAGGAGATGGCCAGTGAGTGAGCCTTATATTGGCGAAATTCGAATGGTAGGTTTCAACTTTGCACCCAGCGGCTGGGCGTTTTGCGACGGATCTTTGCTGCAAATCAGCCAGAATGACGCCCTCTTCAACCTGATTGGCACAACCTGGGGCGGAGACGGCCAGACCACGTTTGCCTTGCCCAACCTTTCCGGGCGGATTCCCATTCACCAGGGGAGTTCCTTCGTCATCGGGGAGCAAGGGGGGACAGAGGCCGTAACGCTGAGTGTGAACGATATCCCCGCGCATTCCCATGCCCTGGCAGCCCAGACCGCCGAGGGGAACCAGCCGAGTCCGGCCCAAGGCGTTTGGGCCAAATCACGGCTGCAGCAGTTTTCCACGAGCCCGCCTTCTGCCACGATGGCTGCCTCGCTGCAAAACTCTGGTCTGGACCAACCGCATAACAACATGCCGACGTTCCAGGTGGTCAGCTTCATAATTTCGTTGTTCGGGGTATATCCAAGCCAATCCTAATCGCTTCGAGAGGAGACCGACATGGGGACGCCATATCTCTCAGAGATCAGGGCCGTAAGCTTCAACTTTCCTCCAAAAGGTTGGGCGTTGTGCGACGGACAGCTTTTGTCCATTAGCCAGAATACGGCGCTCTTTTCTCTTCTGGGGACGACCTACGGGGGAGACGGACAAACCAATTTCGCCCTTCCAAACCTTCAAAGCCGCACACTCCTCCACTTCGGACCCGATTCCTCCGGACATTCCTATGTGCTCGGACAGTCAGCCGGTGAAGCGAATGTTACTCTGACTCCCTCGCAGTTACCGCCGCACTCACACATGGCGCAAGGCATCTCTGTTCCAGCCTATTCCTTCCCCGCTGCGGGTCGCACCTGGGCAGAGTCGCCCTCGAACCCGTACAGTTCAAATTCGAATACAGTAATGAATCCAGGCAGTCTATCGCAGGTGGGGGGTAACCAACCCCATAACAATATGCCGCCGTTCCTCACGCTGAACTTCATCATTGCGCTCCAGGGTATTTTCCCCTCGCGCAGCTAGAAAGGACTCCGTGAAATGTCAGACCAGTTTGTAGGAGAAATCCGCACGTTTCCCTTCAATTTCGCCCCCGTCGGGTGGGCGATGTGCAATGGCCAGTTGATGCCTATCTCACAGAATACGGCGCTCTTTTCTCTTCTCGGAACGCAGTTCGGCGGCGACGGAAAGACGGATTTTGCACTGCCGAATCTGCAGGGCTCGGTTCCCCTCGCCGCGGGATTCGGAACCGGTCTGAACAGTCGGATCGTTGGCGAAACGGGCGGAAGCGCGACGGTGATTCTGAAGTTGGACGAGATTCCGGCCCACTCTCACTCTGTCCAATGCGCCGCCGCTGGTAATACCTCCAGCCCCGCCAACGCTGTGTTCGCGGGCGAATCCCGAGGCAACCCTCCTGCGTATGCGCCATCGCCGGGACCGCCGGCCATCCTGCGCAATTCCGCTGTTGCAATCACCGGCAGCGGGCAGCCGCACGACAACATGCCACCCTACGTCGCCCTGAACCTCTGCATCTCTCTCCAGGGCGTCTTCCCATCGCGTTCATGAAAGATGTAAGAGCCAATTCATCTGCGCCTGGAAGTCTGGTTTTGAAAGGGCACGACTTCTAGCCTGCCGTGAGCGGAGCCGAAGGGTGCCGCAGGTGCCGCAGAATCTTTCGGGCTTTACAGGCTGCGGAAAAACTCGCCTCACCGCCCTGTTTTGAAGGGGCACGACTTTAGTCGTGCCGAAAACTGCCCTCAATAGAGCCCGGCTTTAGCCGCCGAGGGACGGTTTTCTGATATTTGCGACTCCATGTACGACTTTTTCCGCAGCCTGTTTAGCCCTGAGGGATGGGTTTCCCGAAATATCGACTTTTGCCACGGGCTGCTACGCGGCAAGGAACCCGAAGACCGCAGTGTAGGTATCGGGGGTTGCACCCGGCCCCGAGGGAACAAGGAGGAGAGGTAATTCGCCCACGGATGGGTTTTGCAGGGTGTATGTCCCCTGAGAAAGCGCCGGGGCTGTTCCCTGAAAGCGCACGGCGAAACCAGCGAAGCGTGGTGAAGAAGGGTGGGGCACGCGGCCAACCATGCGAAGATTCTTTGCCGCGGATTTGTGCGGAGCCAGTTCACTGACGGAAATCAGAGTCATTGCGCCAAGAGAATGGCCGCCGGAACTTACCGCGAAACGTTCTCCCACCAGGCGTTCAAACATGTGCTGGGAAATTCCGTTGAACGCGACCAAATTTTCGGGGCGAAAGGTTTCGCCCCGGCTCGAAGCCGAGGACTCTGCAAGCGAAGCGGGGAGAACCGCGCCGCCCAGCATGGTGAGTGTCGCCGATTGAAGAAAGCATCGCCGGGTAAGAGACGTAACTTGCCTCCTCGAAATGACCGTCGGGCTACGACCGCGCCGCAGCCTCAGGGGATAAGAAATGGATAGAGTTCCGGACCGGACCTTCGATTGATAGTACGCCCGGTCCGGCCAGTTGCGCATTCTTTTTTGAGAGTAGACGACGAGCGACCAGGCCCAACCGCCGAAGTAGTAAGCCCTTCTTACCAGGGTGGGCCACACGCCCGGCAAACGTCCCGTCTGTCTTAGATTCTTACCGCCGCATTCGTAAACAAGACTACTTCAACAAAATTCATGCAGCTTCGAGCAGTTGAATGATGTTACGGATGGAATGGTCGGCTTTGTGGAAGGCCGATTCGAGTTTGCTGTTTGGCCGTGGGGGTTCC
>DASZLF010000021.1:0-3593 GCA_035552555.1 Occallatibacter sp. | reverse complement strand
CGGCTGCACATGGTCCAGCGTCAGCTCCGACGAGTGCAGCACGATGCCGCAGTACTGGCAGGTATTCCGGTCCCGCAGCAGAATATTTTTCCGTGAAAGAGCCCGCGTCTGGTGTGGAATCCTTCGATACTCGAGCAGCCGGATCACCGACGGCATCGGCATCCGCACCCGCGCCGCATGCAGCATCGCGCCCTGCTCTTCCTCCGTCCGCGCCACGCCCTTCAGCACCAGCACCAGCGCCCGCCGCGCTCCGCAAATGTTGATCGGCTCATACGACGCATTCAGAACCAGCACCGGCGTCTGCAGCGCCGAGTTGAAGCGCACTCGCGGCTCCGCCGTCTCCGTCTGTGCCAGGGCATGGCATTTGGCGAGCGACTTCTGCTTGCGAGCATGAACCGATCCTTTTCCGAGCGACATTCTCTCCCCCGTCTCGTTCCGTTACTGGTTGGTCGTGCCCCCGCCGTTCATCGTCCCGTCCCACATGGCCACATCTTCACCCATCGGCGTCGCCGCCGATATCATCGAAGATCCAAACCGAATCTCCCGCTTCTGCGCGCGGGCCACTGTCGCCACCCACACCCGCGCGGCTCCGCCCTTCTTCAGCGCCGCCGAACACGCCCGCGCCGTCGCGCCGGTCGTATAGATATCGTCAATCAGCAGCACATCGCGCCCCCGCAGCTTTTCCGGCTGCGGCACGGAAAAGACCCCGCGCAGGTTGCGGCGGCGTTCAGCATTCGTCAGCCCGGCCTGGCTCATCGTCGCCCGCTGCCGAACCAGTATCCCGGGAGCAATCTCACCCTCCCACTTCGGGTTCAGCTTCCGCATGGCCTCGCATGCCGCGCGCGCCAGCAGCTCAGCCTGGTTGAACCCGCGCTCCCGTCGCTTGCCCGGATACAGCGGCGTCGGAACCACCAGCATCTTCGTCGGAAGCCCCTCAACCGCGGCCACGCGCGTCGCCAGCAGCCCACCCAGTTTCGAGGCAATCGGCTCGAGACCGTCATACTTCAGCAGATGCAGCAACGACCGCATCGTCCCCACATATAGCCCATGCGCCACCGCGCGCTCAAACTTCGGAGCAGCCATCCGGCAGGGCCGGCAAAGCTGCCCACTACCTTCGCCATAATCGGAAATGGTCAGGCACTCGCCGCAGTGCGAGCACAAAGCATCGGATTGTTCAGGAAGATCGTTCCAACACCCGTCGCAGACGGGAACGCGACTGAGGACGGCGAGAGGATCGCCACAAACACGGCAGTCAGCAGGAAACAGGACGGAAGCTAGGCTGTGCCCCGTACTTCGCAGCACGCGAACCACTGCACGCCATGCCGTGGTCTGGCTTGGCGGAAGGCTCAGCGTCAACGACTCACTTGGACTGGAGAAGGCGCACCTCGCTCCCTCGGTATACCGGCTTTGTCTTTCCGGCCCCCATTGCCATGCAGTATACGGCGATCGCGCAATTTCTGCCAGTTGATTATGCGAAGGTCGCTTAGCCACGCGGGGCGTCCGGCCCCGCAAATCCAAAGCCACGTTCGCCTTTCGCGCCGACTCGCTGTTATGATTAGGCTCGACATTGGATGACTTCTCCCACTCGCGCTGAACAGCGTCCGGGAGCAGCATCCGGCAGACATTCGCAACGCATCAAACAGATTGACATGCGCTGACTCGGGCCCCCACAGGAGTTTTTTCTCCGGCCTTCATTTCTTTGGGTAATCGCCCCACCTGTTGCGGGCCCACAGACAACGCGGTACAAGGAGAACTCCGGCTTGAGCGTCTTTCTGGTAAACCCCAGCGACAATTCTTTTGGAACCGCCGTCATCACCCCGCGATGGCTTTTTGTCCTTGCCGCGGCAACGCCCGCCTCAAAGGGCGACCCCATTCTTATCGACGAATCGCTGGAGCAACTCGACCCGTCCGCCATCCAGGCCGGCGATGTCGTCGGAATCAGTGTGCACACCGGCAACGCCCTGCGCGGATACGAGGTCGGCCGGCTCGCCCATGACCGCGGCGCAACGGTAGTCTACGGCGGTATTCACGCCACTCTCTTTCCCGAGGAGCCTTTCGAGCGCGGCGCCGCCGACGTTGTCGTCAAAGGCGACGGCGATCTGGTTTGGGGCCACGTTCTGCGCGATCTCGAAAAGGGCTGCGCGAAGCGCGTCTATGAAGGCGGCAAAATCGAGGGCGAAGAATTCCTCCCCGCCCGCTGGGACCTCATGCAGCCCGACAAGTACATGTGGGCATCGGTCCAAACCATTCGCGGATGCCCCAAACATTGCTCCTTCTGCTCAGTCTGGCGTACCGATGGGCAAAAGCCTCGCCAGCGCTCCTTTGAAAAGGTGATCGACGAAATTATCGAGCTCAGGCGCAGAGGTTTTCGCTTCATCGCCCTCGCCGACGACAACTTCTATCCCGTCACCCTCACCGACCTGCGCCTGGCCCGCGAACAGAACAACCTCGAAAAGCTGGAATCGCTCCAACAGATTCGCAACGAGCGCTTCATGCTCATGGCTGAGCTGGCAAAGCTTCCCAAAGACATGGTTTTCTTTACGCAGATCACCATGGAGTCGGCCGAGGACGGGGAATACCTCGACGCCATGCGGCACGCCAACATCAAGGGCGCTCTTGTAGGAATCGAAGCCGTGACGCCCGAAGGCCTCAAGGCCGTCTATAAGGATTTCAACTTCTCCGGCGACCGGCTCGTTCAGCAATTGCAGAGATTCCGCGAGCATGGACTGCACGTGCTTGGCTCGTTCATCTTCGGCCTGCCCACCGACAAGCCGGCTACCTTCGATGCCACCGTGGAATTGGCGATGAAGGCCGGCGTCACCTTCGCCCAGTTCGTCATGATGACGCCCTTTCCCGGCACAGTCGACTTCATCCGATGGGAGAAGGAGCAATCCGTGAATCCCACCCTCGTCGACGGTATTCCCATCACGCGTTATTGGCTCATTCCAACAGCGATCCGGCCCAAAATGTTCACGCCGCATCCCATCATGAGCTCCGACGAAATACGGGAGCGTACGCAACGGGTATGGGATCGCTTCTACACGATGGGCGCGGTGTGGAAGAGGTCCTCTTGCACCCCATCCTTGCGGTCTCGCCTGGCCTTCGTCCTGTTATCAAAACTCTACCGGCAAATGTATGCGGGAACCGGAATCTCTACCGACAGCGCTCGCCGCAAGAAAGCAAAAACCTGGGCACGATGGACCGCCCGGCAAGCGCGCAGAGTCTTCCGTGCAAAGCCTATGCCTGAGCTCGCGCACCCAACCTGGGAACCCCGCCCGAAGCGGCTGACACAACTCACCATCGGCGCCAAAGCCTCGCAGTCCCCCGGAATGTAGACCTCCAGGCCGGTGCCGCCCACTGTCGGGCGATGCACCGGCGCGTTGGGCTTCGTGAAACATAAGCTCCGCTGATACACTCAGCCTTCGCCTTCGGAGGCTTTTCTTGTCCACCCAGCCCGACTTCCAGCCCTACGTCCCCGCTGCCGAATCCCGCCCCGAGCTCACCTTCCGAGCCGTTATCCTCGGCTGCATCTTCGCCGTCCTCTTCGGAGCCGTCACCGTCTACGTCGGCCTGCGCGCCGGCCTCACCGTCGC
>DASZLF010000020.1:0-36810 GCA_035552555.1 Occallatibacter sp. | reverse complement strand
GCACGCTGTCTGCGCATGGCTCATGGCTTCGTCCCGCCTCCGCGCCATTGCAAGATAACAGGCGAAGTAACCATACGCCAGCGAGGAACGCGGGTTCAGCGCTACGGCCCGCTCAAAGTGCGTCCCGGAATCCTGCCATTTCCCGAAATAAAAGGCATAAAGTCCCTGCGAAACGACCACTTCCCACGAGTTCGGCTCCAGCGCCTTCGCCTTGGTCATCGCCGCCAGCGCCGGCCCTTGGCTCTCCTCGTGCCGAACGTATCCATAAATCCGCAGGATTGCGTAGCAATCCGCCAGCCCCGCATACGGCAGCGCAAACTCCGGATCAAGCTGAATCGCATGCTCAAAACACTGGATCGCCAGCCGCATCGTCGACGCCAGCCGCTGGTTCAGAAAGTGCCGGCCCTTCAGGTACAGCTCGTAGGCCTCCAGGTTCTGCGTGACCTGCTTCACGCCCGCGCCCAGCGTCACCTGGAGCTGAGCCGCAATCGCCCGCGCAATCTCGTCCTGCACCTCGAAGATGTCTTCCATCTGCCGGTCGTAGCGTTCGCTCCACAGCGGAAAACATTTGCGCGCGTCCACCAGTTGAACCGTCACGCGCACGCGGTTCCCCGCCCGGCGCACGCTTCCGTCCAGAACGTGCCCCACGTTCAGCTTCGCGCCAATCTCTCTCGCGTCCGCCTGCTTGCCCTTGAAGCTGAACGACGAGCTCCGCGCCGCCACCCGCAGACCCTTCACCTGGCTCAGCGCAATCAGGATCTCCTCTGCCAGCCCGTCGCTGAAGTACTCGTTCTCCTTGTCCGCGCTCAGGTTGGCAAACGGCAGCACCGCCAACGATGGCCCCTCCGGCTCCGCGGCAGCAGCAGCGGCGCGCCCGGGCGCCTTCTTGAGCGCCTCCCTCACCTCCGGCATTGTCTGGAACCGCTCCGCCGGCTTCTTCGCCATGCACCGCGAAACCACCGCCTCCAGCTCCGCCGGCACCTCCGGCGCAATCTCCCTCAGCGGCTTGGGCTCCTTGTGCAGGATCGCCCCAATGGTCGATATCGGCGTGTCCTCGCTGAACGCCCGCCGCCCGCTCAGCATCTCGTAGAGCAGAACCCCGAACGAGAAAATGTCGGATCGCGCATCCACCGGCCGCCCCGACGCCTGCTCCGGCGACATGTAGGCCGCCGTCCCCAGAATCATTCCTGCCTGGGTCGCGCCCGTGATCGTCGCATCCCCGCACGCGTCCGCAACTTCCTGCATCTTCGCCAGCCCAAAGTCAAGCACCTTCACCCGCTCCGCCGCCTTCACGTTGGCCGGCTTCAGGTCGCGGTGGATCACCCCATGCTGGTGCGCGTATTCGAGCGCCGCGCCGATCTCCTGCGCGATTCGCACCGAGTCCTCCACCGGAATCGGCCCCCTCTTGATCCGCTCGCCCAGCGTGTCGCCCTCGATCAGCTCCATCACCAGCGCGTCGTCCTCCACGCCGAAGATGGTGGCGATGTTGGGATGATTCAGCGAGGCCAGCACCCGCGCCTCGCGCTTGAACCGCGCCATCCGCTCCGGATCGCGCGCCAGCGCCGGCGGCAGCACCTTAACCGCCACCTCGCGCCCCAGCCGCGTGTCCATGGCGCGATACACCTCGCCCATCCCGCCCTCGCCCAGCTTGGTGGTCAGCGTGTAATGCGCAATCGTCAACGGCATCGTCATGATTGTGGGGAAACTGCCCGATTCTACCACTCCGCATCCTCTATCCGGCGCCTGGATCGCCGCGCGGCGCAAGAAAGGCTGTGTTTCGTGTCAATTGCACCATGGGCGTGAGATGGGGAGTGGAGCGGAGCTGTCCGCTCAGGCGATGCCGTGTCCGCAGATGGACAGCAGCAAAGGGCAAGGGCGGCGATTCTGCTAGCATCGGATTTCGGAGAGTCATGGATATGGATGCATTGCTGAATGGAGCGCTGGGTGCCCGGCGAAACGAAGACATCGCATTGGATTTGCTGAAGTTTGTGGCCGGCGTCACCAACATCGGACGGCCCACCGCGCCTTCCACGGGCTTTACTGCTGCGGCGGGAACCAAGCCCGACGAGCACGTAACCGAACTGCTGGCTCTGTACGGCCGTTGCCTCAAGGCTGTGGAAGGCAAAAAGGAGTAGGCGATCGACAGCCGATCCGAGGTACGCGTGGCCGTGGCGGGCACAGGCGCGTTCGGGCGCAACCACCTTCGTGTCTACCGCGAACTCGAGCTGGCCGGCGCCGGCATCGAATTGGCCGCAGCCATCGAGCCCGATCCCGGTCGCGCCGCGGAAACCGAAGCGCAGTACGGCATCCCGGTCTTTGCTTCCGTCGAGGAGCTGTTGCGCGCCGATCTGTGCCTCGGCGCCGCGTCCGTCGCCGTGCCCACCGTCCATCACCACGCAGTAGCCGCGGCGCTCATGGATGCCGGCCTCGATGTGCTGGTGGAAAAGCCCATCGCCGCCACCCTTGCCGACGCCGACGACCTGGTCCAGCGCGCGGATCAATCCGGGCGCATTTTGCAGGTCGGCCACCTCGAGCGATTCAATCCCGCGGTGCTCGCCATTCAGCCCCGCCTCAAGCGGCCCATGTTCTTTGAGGCTCACCGGCTCAGCGTCTTCACCCCGCGCTCCCTCGACGTCGACGTGGTTCTCGACCTCATGATTCACGATCTCGATATCGTGCTTACCTTCGCCGCCTCGCCGGTCCGCGAAGTGCGCGCCGTCGGGTTGCCGATCCTCTCCCCGAAGGTCGACATCGCCAACGTCCGCGTCGAATTCGAATCCGGCTGTGTCGCCAACTTCACCGCCTCGCGCGTTTCCACCGAGCGGGTGCGCAAGCTGCGCTTCTTTGAGCCGCGCCAGTACGTCTCCATCGACTACGCGCGGCGCGATGTCGTTATCATCCGCATCGACGACCAGCCGGCTGCAGGCGTGTCGCCGCAACTCGCCGCCGCAGCCGCCGAATTCCTTTCCACCGGCCGCCTTGAACCCGCCGTCATCCAGCAACTGCTCGCCTCCGGCCAGATACCCGCTGCACTGCTGGCGCAGATCATGTCCGCCCGCAGCGATCCAGGCAAGCTTGCCGACCTCGCCCGCAGCTTCGCCCCGCCCGATGCCGCATCGTCCTCCGGGCCCGCTACCGGCCCCGCGTCTGCTCCCGCGCCGGGCCTCTCCTTCGTCAAGCCCGAAGTGACCCCCGGCGAGCCGCTGCGCCTCGAAATCGAATCGTTCCTTGCTTCCGTCCGCACCCGCCGCGAGCCGCGCGTCACCGCCCGTCAAGGCCGCGCGGCGCTGGCCCTCGCTCTTGAAATCCAGGACACCATGGCGGCGCATGCGCACCGCGCCGGGCTGGGCGATTTCTTTGAGGGCGGTGCCTAGCGTCAGGTTCCGAGCCCTCTAAGGATTGAGGTTTCCTACTCCCTGTTCCCTACTCCCTGTCTTCACTCAATCCCCAGCGTCCGGTTCACAAATCCCACCACGTACTTCCACGCCAGGTAGTACGCCGCCAGCGCAATGCAGATGCCGGAGGCGATGAGCGCATAGGTAATGTGCCACACCTGGAACCAGACCACTCCGGTCGCGCCCAGTTCCAGCACCCCGGACAGCCATCCGGCCAGCGTGCCCACGGGAACCATGAACACCGGCAGCAACGCCCCGAAGACGCCCAGCGGCAGCCGCGCGCGCACGCTGGGAAGCTGCCAGATCATGTTCCAGATGCCCCACAGCGATGGAACCAGCGCCATCGGGAAGATGATGCCGCGCTCGATGGGCACGGGAAACCGAAGCACCAGCCGCACCACGATAAACAGCGTGAGGATGAGCGGCAGTACCAGCGTAGGGATAAAGACGCCGGCCAGGAAAGCACGAAGGTAAGGATGCGGGTTCATGACAAGTTCCTTTCTGCAAGCGCGTTCGCCCGTTCAATCGGTTCGGTTCACAAGTAATAGAGCAGCATGGGCACGGCAGCCGGAAAGGCGAGCGCGAATGCGGCAAGCAGACCGGCCAGAGCCCAGTCGAACCACGGCACCCTGCGCAGCCCGGCAGCCGGGTTCGGCTGGCTGTTGAGCCGCTGCCGCATCGCCGGCCACAGATCGTGCGGCAGTTCGGCACCGTCGCGTACCGGCGGCATCGCCTTGCGCAGCAAATCCCGCATCGGCTCCGATCCCTGATCCCTGTTCCCTGTTCCCTGTTTTCTCATGGTCGAATCCCCTGTCGTTCCAGATCGCTTCTCAACTTGCGCAGCGCGCGAAACACCCGCAACTTGACCGCTGCAACCGTGATGCCAAGCGCATCGGCAACTTCCTTTTGCTCACGCTCCTCAACCACGGCCAGCACCGCGGCCACGCGTAGCTTGGGTGGCAGCCGGCCAAAGGCAATCGCCACCTTGACGCGAATCTCCGCACTGAGGGCGGGATCGGCATCGCAAGCCGATGCAATCCCCGTAAAAAACTCCTCCGGCATCGCATGCTCGGGGCGCTTTGCCCGCAGCCAATCCAACGCCGCGCGGGTGGCGATGCGGCGCGCCCAAGGCTCGAATCCACGCTGCGGCTCGAATCGCGCATGCGCCCGGTGAATGCGAAAAAACGTCTCGATGGTCAGGTCCTCGGCAACACCCGGATCGCGCACCACGCGCAGAATCCAGCCATAGACGGAGCGCTGATGGCAGCGGAACAGGCATTCGAATGCGGCTTCGCTCCCGGCGCGGAACTCCTCCAGCTCTTCCTCCAGCCGGGCCGCGTCGGCCTCCGCACCGCTTGCCATCGGATTTCGCGCCTCTGAACCTTCTTACGGGGAACTTTGCGCAAGGTTACACCGTATCCACGCCTGAAGAGGAAGCGCGACGCCGGCAGCGAAGGCGCCGCGCTCCCAAACCGTGCCTCACCGGCCGGGCAGTCCCAGGAGGGTTGCTCATGTTCCACCTCGGCGGGTTCCTGTTCATGATCGGGCTCTATTTCCTGCCCAGCTTCATCGCCAGCGCGCGCCATGTTTCCTGTCGCGGCGGCATCGTCCTGCTCAACCTGTTCCTGGGCTGGACGTTCTTCGGCTGGGTCGCCGCGCTGATCTGGGCCATCGCGGCCCCCGCTCCTTACTTCTACTACGTGCCGCCGCCCTACCCGCCTTATCGCTAAAGGCTGATTGGCAGCAATAAACCGATTTTTCAGGCGCTCCCCCGGCTTGACACCCGCCCTCCGCACACTTTAGCGTTGCCAGCCGGAGAGCGGGCGCCCTCGTCTGTGTCGCCAAATCGAATCAGGTCCATCTGCCCGCGCGGGGGAAGCAATGAAAAAGTCTGTAACCGTACTCGCCGGAGCCGCTTTGGCTGCCTGTGGATTCCTAGTTCTGGCAGCAGCCCAGGAAACACAAAAAGACGCGAACGCCGATGCGCAGAAGCCCGCCTACATGGATTCCAGCCTCTCCCCGGAGCAGCGAGCCGCCGACCTGGTCCATCGCATGACGCTCGAAGAAAAGGCCAGCCAGCTCGTCAACCAGGCCCGCGCCATTCCGCGCCTCAACGTTCCCGCCTACGACTGGTGGAGCGAGTCGCTGCACGGCGTGGCCAGCCAGGGCGTCACCGAATTCCCCGAGCCCATCGGTCTGGCCGCCACCTTTGACGCCGAGGCCATCCACCAGATGGCCACCGACATTGGCATCGAGGGCCGCATCAAGCATCAGCAGTTCCTGCGCGAGAACGGCGGCTACAGCAAGATCTTCCAGGGGCTCGACTTCTGGGCGCCCAACATCAATATCTTCCGCGATCCCCGCTGGGGCCGCGGCCAGGAAACCTACGGCGAGGATCCATATCTCACCGGCCGCATGGCGGTTGCCTTTGTCACCGGCATGCAGGGCGACGATCCCCACTACTATCGCGTGATCTCCACCCCCAAGCACTTTGTGGTGCATAGCGGGCCGGAGCCCACCCGCCACTTCGCCGATGTGGACGTGAGCAAGCACGACGAAGAGGATACCTATCTGCCGGCGTTCCGCGCCGCGGTTACTGAAGGCCACGCCGACTCCGTCATGTGCGCCTACAACGCCATCAACGGCCAGCCCGCCTGCGCCAATCAGTTCACCCTCATCGACCAGCTCCGTAACAAGTGGGGATTCAAAGGCTACGTGGTCTCCGATTGCGGCGCGGTGATCGACATCTTCGAGGGACACCGCTACCGGCCCACCCAGGCGCAGGCTTCCGCCATCTCGCTGGAGCGGGGCATGGACAACGAGTGCGCCGACTTCACCGCCAAGGTCACTGACAACCACGATTACAAGCCCTACATCGACGCGGTGCGGGAAGGCTATCTCAGCGAGAATTCAATCGACACGGCCTTGGTGCGGCTGTTTACGGCGCGCATGAAGCTGGGCATGTTCGATCCTCCGTCGATGGTCCCCTACGCCAACACCGATGAGAAGCAGCTCAATTCGCCGGAGCACCGCGAACTGGCGCATAAGCTTGCCGACGAAAGCATGGTTCTGCTCAAGAATGACGGCACTCTTCCGCTCAAGCCCGCGATCAGGAGGATCGCCGTGATCGGGCCGCTGGCCGACGAGACCCGGGTGCTGCTGGGCAACTACAACGGCCAGCCGACGCACACCGTTTCCATCCTCGAAGGCATTCGCAAGGAGTTCACCGGCGCGCAGATCGAATACCTTGCCGGCACGCAATTTCTGAGCCATGAAGCCAATCCGGTGCCCAATGCCGCGCTCACCACCGGCGGCAAGCCCGGCGTCAAGGCCACCTATACCAGGCTGGACATGACCAACCTCAACCACCCCGAGCAGATGAAGCAATTGGCGCAGCGCGTGGAGCCCAATATCAATCCCGCCGCGCAGCCGCTGCCCCCCGAGGCCGCAAACGTGAAGCCGCTGGCCATTCGCTATGAAGCCATGCTCACCGCGCCCACCACGGGCGACTACAACCTGGGCATGAAGGCGAGCGGGTTCTTCCGCATGCGGCTCAACGGCAAGAGCGTGACGTCGTCGTTCGGCGGCGATCCCAATGAGGCCAAGCTGGGCCGCGTGCACCTCGAAGCCGGGCAGCCGGCCGCGCTGGTGGTAGAGTACGCGGATATCAGCGGAGCCGAGCCACACGCACAACTGGTGTGGTCCAGGTCGGATATGGCCCCGGATCCGAAGGCCATCGAAGCCGCCAGGAAGGCTGACGTGGTGGTGGCCGTGGTCGGCATCACCAGCCAGTTGGAAGGCGAGGAGATGCAGGTCAGCGAGCCCGGCTTCCTCGGCGGCGACCGCACCAGCCTCGACCTGCCCGAGCCGGAAGAGAACCTGCTCGAGGCCCTCGCCCGCACCCACAAACCGCTGGTCGTGGTGCTCACCAACGGCAGCGCCCTGGCCGTGAACTGGGCCAACGACCACGCCAACGCCATCCTCGACGCCTGGTATCCGGGCGAGGAAGGCGGCACCGCGGTGGCCGACACGCTCAGCGGCAAAAACAATCCCGCCGGACGCCTGCCCGTCACCTTCTACACCGGCGTAGCTCAGTTACCCCACTTCGAAGACTACTCGATGCGCAACCGGACTTACCGTTACTTCCGCGGCAAGCCGCTTTATCCGTTCGGGTATGGGCTCAGCTATACCAGGTTCTCGTATAGCGAACTGACGCTGCCCACCGAGCCGATCCGTCCCACCGATGCCGTCAATGCCTCGGTCACCGTCACTAACTCCGGCTCCGTCGCCGGCGACGAAGTAGTGCAGCTCTACGTCAGCTTCCCGGATGTGAAAGGCGCGCCGATGAAGGCGCTACGCGGCTTCCGCAGGATTCACCTCGACGCCGGAGCGAGCCAGAAGGTGGAGTTCACGCTGAAGGATCGGGACCTCGGCATGGTGACCGAACTGGGCCAGCCCATGATCGCCGAGGGGCAGTACACCGTATCCATCGGCGGCGGCCAGCCGGATTCAGGCGCGCCGTCGGTCTCCGGCAAGTTCCATGTGAAGCAAGCATTGGATCTGCCGGAATAACGGGTGCCCCGTCCAAGCGACGTTTTTGTTTTTGTCGCTTGGGTGGGATGGCGAGAGCTCGAACCTCATCCCATGCGTAGGGGCGTGACTTCAGTCACGCCGTAAAAGACCCAGGAAAGAGCACCGGGCTTTTAGCCCCTGCGGCATATGGTCAGCCCAACCGACCGGCTTCCGGGCAACCGTCCCTAGTTTCCTCCCGCGCCACCCGCGGCCACCGCCGTCGCCGGACGCTCCGCAATCCCTTTCATCTTCAAATACACCGAGTTCGTCCACCCAAACCCGATCACATTCTGCTTGTACCCGGTGCTCACATGCACATTTGTGTCTGCCGAAACCACGTTGTATTTCTCGCGAATCGTCCCGTCCTCCGCGAATCCGCGATCCACCGTTGCATCGAAGTGCTGCGCAATCCGCGCCGCGTCGCTGTGGAAGCCGCTCGCTTCCAGACCCGCCACTGAAATCCAATTGGTCGGCGCCCATCCGAAAGGCTCATCCCACTGCAGGCCGGTATCGGTGTTGCTCATCGACAGCCCCCCGGGCCGCTCGAAAAGCCCGAGCTTGGCCACCACCTGCCGTGCCTCCTCGCGCGTCGCCACGCCGGCCCACAGCGGATAGAGCGAACTGATATAGGCGTACTCGTTGGGCCGTGAATGTTCGAAATCCCAATCCGCAAACACGCCCTCCCGCGGCCACCACAAGTAACGGTGAATCGCAGCATTGCGCTTGATCGCCCGACGATCCCACTTCTGCGCGTCCTCCGCCTTGCCCAGCACGTGCGCCAGGTGTTCCATGTCGCGCTCGTAGCGATACAGCAGGCTGTTCAGGCACACCGGGGCAAAGTGATGGGTTTCCCCGCTGAACGGGCCAAACCGGTTGCTGGGATCGAATCCCGACTCCCGCATCGCGCGGTCACCAACGTAGTAATCCCGCGTCAGGCGGTACCCCCCGGCCCATGCCCGCAGGCACACCACGCTGGACTGCACATCGCAACTGGTCTGCCTTAGCCGCTGCGCTTCCGCTGCGTCGGGATGCTCGCTGCCCTTCACCAGGAACCCGTCGCCGCCGGCATGACGATGCGCCAATATCCAGCGAATCACGTCGGGGTAGTAACTGTTGTCGTCGGCCATCTCCGGCACCGGCCCCGAGCCGTAGTCGAAATACCGCGCCAGCCCCGTCGTCCCCGCCATGTGCTCCGGGCGGGTCCATGTCGAATAGTCTTTTTCCGCCAGCCTGTAGGCGCGCTCCAGCCAGGCTTGCGCTTCCGCGCTTCCCTCCGGGGTGCGCGGAAAACTCGCCGGATCCTCATACACCGCGCGAATCATCGAGGTGAGAAACGGCGGCTGCGATCGCGTCAGGTAATATGTGCGATTCGCATTCAGCACCCCGCCATAGTTCTCGATCTCGAACAGGAAATTGTCCACCATGCCCTTGGCCAGCGCTTCCCGGTGATCCGCCTCCAGTCCCAGCAGAATGAAAAAGCTGTCCCACCCGTACATCTCGTTGAAGCGGCCGCCCGGCACCACGTAGGGTTCCGGCAGGTAGAGCAGGCCCGCGTCCGCCAGTTGCTTCGGATCCAGGTCGCCCAGCTTCTGGATGCGGCGCGGCAGCGCGGCCACCTTTACGTGGCACTTGGCGGTGAGCACCTGCACCGCGGGGGGCACGGCCATGTCCGCCGGCAGATACAGAATTGGATTGGCAGTGACCTTGATGTCCACCAGCGAGTGGCAGTCGGTCATAGAGCGTGTCAGCGTATCCCAGGCGGCGTGGATGTAGTGGAGAGTGGCGTCCGGATTCGGACTTCCCCCCGCTGCTTCCTGCGCTCCTGAGATGTGGATTGCGGCTACTGCAAAAACAAACAAACGAAGCAATTTCATTTGGAACTCCGCCGGGTTTCCGGTCGATGCTCAGGAGTGTACCTCAGGCGCAATACCTCACGCTCCACAATTCTCGCGCGTAATCCCTAACCCCTAATCCCTAATCCTGCCGGGAACACTTTCCCGCCTCCCGGTGTCTACACAAGCACAGTGGTACCGATGGGGATGTGCGGATCGCCTTAGGCTCCGCTCCCGCGCTGCGACAGGCGCGCAGAGCGGCCAGCCCGCTTGCGCGCAAAATCGATCCTGCCTCCCGGCGGCGCGGCTGAACGATCTCGAGGAGGCAGGCCATGTTTGAAGACTCCACTTTTGAATCGACAGGCAGGATTCGCACACGCAGCCGCGGCTGGAGCGTGGCCGCACTGCTCTTGAACGGCTCCGTCCTGGCGGCGCTCATCGTCATCCCACTCATCTATCCTGAGGCGCTGCCCAAACAGATGATGAGCATCCTGCTGGTCGCGCCGTCGCCCCCGCCCGCCGCGCCCAAGCCGCTGCCCCAGCAGCCCGCCCAGGTGTTTCACGGCCAGCGCCAACTGGTGGGCCTCAACTTGACCGCGCCAACGCAAATCCCTACCACCATCCGGCAGATCAACACCCCCGAACAGGCGCCCGGAAACCAGCTCATCACCATGGATACCGGCCCCGGCATTCCCGGCAGCGACCCGTTCCGGGACAGCGGTGCGCGGCCGGTCCCCGTCGTCCGGGCAGCTCCCAGAGGCCCCTTCCGCGTCTCGCAAGGCGTGGCCGAAGGCATGATCCTGCAGAAGACCCTCCCCCGCTATCCGCCCATCGCCCTGGCTTCGCGGACCCAGGGCACGGTCGTCCTACAGGCCGTCATTTCCAAAGCCGGCACCATCGAAGACATCCACGTAGTTCGCGGCTCGCCCATGCTGCAGCAGGCCGCCATCGACGCGGTCAGCCAGTGGCGCTATCGCCCCTATCTGCTCGACGGCCAGCCAGTAGCCGTAGAAACCACCGTAGTCGTAGTCTTCAGCCTCAACTAAGACGCGTAAGCGCACCACTTCAGAGCTATCGCGCTGGGCGGCACGGCTGGAGCGAGATCGTGCTGCCCGCCTTCGCCGATCCGCACCCCGCGGATCGGCGGAGCCTCCACGATCCATAGCAACCTTGAGTACAGCCAGTACCGTTCGGTACCGCCGGTCTCCAGACCGGCGGTCGTGGGGACCTCCAGATCCCCACCTGGCTGCACCGAAATATTGGCGGCCAGGGTTCAACAACTTTGGTTCGCCCTAAAACAAACGGCGCCGGCGTTCGGGCTCTCACACACAGTCTGTAGCCCCGCCCGACCTTGACCTCCGCAACACGCCCGGGACTCACTTTCTCTCCAACCTGATCCGTCCCGCCGAAGTTCCCTCTCCCGTAGATTTGTCACCCAGAGCGAAGCGAAGGATCCGCGGATCCGTTGCTTATCCAACTCTTGATCTAGCGGGCACTGTTCTTACTGCCTTACTTTGTTACATGTTCATTGAAAATAATCTTGTTAGCGGAAGAGATATTCGGGTTACGATCACTCCACCTAACTCCTAGTGACTTGCGGAGGTTTCTCATGCGGAACAGGGCTGTTCGATGCGCCTTTTTCTTCGGGCCCAGTATTCTCTTCTGTGGCCTTGTCTCCGCTCAAGTAAAGTCGGACCCGCCGACAAAGTTGTCTAATCTTACCGTCATCTATACGGGCGGGTTATACGGCTACTATCGCGATGATGCGCCTACGTTTAACATAGACACCGAGCTGGTGGGGCATTTCATCAGGAAGTATGGAGGGGAGACAAAACCGCTGTTGCTGGGGATGGGCGATAACTTCGGACCCGAGTTCGGGGCGTCGATCCAGGATAAGGACCTCAAGGCCCCCGGCTCGGCCGATTTCAAGAGCAACTGCGCTCTCGATTACAGCGATGAGGGCTTTCCCCAGGCTCTGTACAAGGACGATCTGCGCGTAGCGAAGAGCGCTGCATGCGACAACGTGGCGCACTTTCTGCTCAGGGCCGGCTACCGCGCACTGGTGCCAGGCCGCGAAGACTTCATGTACGGGTCGGGGTGGCTACGGACAATGGCGCTGAATCTGGGCATCGTGTCCCAATTGACGAATGCGACTGACGACGGCAGCGAGCGGCCGGCGAACAGCGACCACCAGTTATATATGCTGGCAGCCAATGTGCGGCTGCACCTGAAGAGCCCTGGCAAGAGCATCAATTCCTGCCCGCTTCTGTTTGCCCGCGAAGGTCTGGCGCCGGGAGGCGCCGAAGGGGGAACGCCGGCCACCTGCAGCCAGCAAACCAGCGGCAACCCTCCCGAGTTACTGGACGTTCTGGACCGGATGACGCGGGTGTTGCAAAATCCGCAGCTGGTCGACTCACTGGCAAGCGAAGCCACTTATCCAGATAAGGAGACGAAGAATGCCACTGAGGTACAGCAGCGCGTAACGCAGCATCGCAATCAGCTGATCGTGAACCAACTGGACGAACTGCGTCTGATGGCGTGGGGAATCAAGGGAAATGGCGATCTGCTGAACAGCATTAAAGGCCTGCAGACGAGGCTGAAAAGTTCCGCAGCGGTCTTTCCGCAGCCAAACGAGTTGATTGGCATCTGCCAGGGCGTGGAATCGCTTGCCGGGTCGGACGAAAAAGGAGGCGAGGAGGGTTGCAAGTCATGGGCGCGGCAAGCTTGCCAGCCTTCAGCGGGACCTCCTTCAAGCATCCCTAATCCGCTGACTGAGGCAGGTGAAATTGCAGACCTCAAGGCATTCGCCAATGGGCTGTTGGAAAAGCTGGGGACCCTTTGTAAGCAGACCACGAAATCGATGTCCAAGTTGAAAGGAGATGAGTTAATTGTCAGCGAAGACGCGAGAGAAAAGGGCGTGCAGGCTCTGCTCCGCGCGATAGCGCGGGAGCAGGAGAACATCGGGTACACCGTGACCTCGCTGGGCAGCGGCAAACAGGGCACGGAGTTGATCATCGGCGTGGTAGGCGAGTCGACGCTCAAGGATGTTTCCCTGACCAATCGCAGTTTCTGCCTCAAGGGTCCGACGGAGTCCGCGGAGTTGGTGTACTGCGATGACCGCGCGCGTCCGCGCGATGAGTTGAAGGTAGACACCGCCCATCCAGGCAAAGAGGCGAAGGTCGAGGCAGAAGTGTACGTTCTGAACCCCATAAAGACCATCGTGGCGCTGATGCGGGCGGCGCAGTTGGAATATCCCGCGATCAACTCGGTGATTGTAATGGCGCAGATGCCACATACCGACGCGGAGGAGCTCGGAGCAGCGCTGCGTGCTGTTCTGGCGCAGCAGTGCCTTATCGGGCCGTGTGCCCAAGAACGGGTTTCGCCGATCGCATTTATTTTGAGCAAGGCGGAGCCGGAACATGCCAGCGGCGAGGCCGAACTGCATGTGTACGGCGAACCCGCTGCGCCTCCCGTGCTGACGCCGAGACGGGCTTACAGCACGCCACAGGAGGAGTGCTCGCCGGGGAAATGCCCGATCGCGATGAGTCCATTGCTCGCGGATCCCGCCTCGAAGGTTACGTTTACCTCGTGTTCAGTGGAGGAGGGACCGAGCGCCTCTGGCCCGGCATGCACCGGCGGGAAGTCCGCGCAGAATGGGAAGAAGCTGCAGTCCGTGGTGAAGAACGAGGAGGTGGATGGTGACAAGGCGCTGGCGCCCGCTCTGGCTGTTCGCTCCAGTGTGCTGTTGGCGGACAAGCTGGTGGGCATCCCCGAGAAGGGAGATCCGGATCCTCCCAGCCCCTATGGCGATATTCGCGTGGGGAGAGGGGCTGGCACAGCCATCGTTACCGTCGCGGATCTGCTGCGGGATGGGAATTGCTTCAGTGCTGGCTCCCAGCCCTCGCACGATCACCCGATCGAGAATGGCAACAAAGGCTGCGACGTAGCGGTAATGCGGCTGCTGCTGCAGATGCTGGGGAGGGGCGCACGGGCGCGGCGGCCGGATGGTGTCAGCGAGCTTCTCAATCGCGCGGGAGAGGCAACCGATGTAGCGATGCTGGAGGGGCGCGATATCTGGATGGGAAACCTGCCGGAGGGATACGCCTCACCGCGCGACCTGTGCGCGCGTTGGATCAGAGTCGCACAATTTACGGATTCCGAAGCTAGACAGGCGAACTGCGAGCTGAGGGTTGCCCTGGACGTGATTCTGTGGAAGGGAGACTACGCGGTCCGCGTGGAGGCCAAGGGCAGCGACCTGACCGACATGATGGCCACGGCGCAGAAGCTGAGCGCCGGGGAGGCCAACCTGACCAGCCACGATGTGGTGGGCGAGTGGCTGGCAACGTTCGGGCTGGCGCAGCGGCAGGCGCAGAACCTGACTACGCTGCCTCCCAGCAGCACCTCGTTCTGGATCCCGGAGACCGGGGAGTGCGTGGACAATGACAATGCGTCAGCCAAGCCGCAAGGAGGTGCGGGCGGCGCGGGGGGAACGACGCAGGGGGAGGATCCGGTGACCTACTGCGTCAACGGAAAGACGATCCAGGCGGATGCTTCGTACTGGATTGTAACCAGCGATCACCTGGCTACGGACAACGCGGTATACACGACCCTGGGAAAGCTTCCGCCGCAGGATGAGTTTGCCACCGACTGCTACCTGACAGAGAAGATCGCGCAGGCGTTTCAGGCCGAGGCCAACCTGCCGAGGACGCCCTGTTCGGGGGGCCATCCGAGCCAAGCCGAATTGGCTCGCAGAATCAAACCTCGCAAACCGGGGCCTCCACTGAGCGCGCCAGCGCCTCGGCAGGAAAATTCCGTCCGGGAGAAGCCCATCGACAGCGACCTGGAGGCCGCCGAGGACATGCACCAGAGGCGCCCCATGTTTCACATGGAGTTCGCCAAGGTGGTGGCCGGATTCGATACGCGCGTGGCTGTGAACGGGGATAGCTATGTGGCGAGCAATTTTCAGGGAGTTACAGACAGCCGAGCCAGCGCGCCATCGCAGCGGGAGCTCGATCTCGAACAACAGATGCGCGGCTATATCCGCTTTAGAAAGCAGCCCGAGCACATCGTGGGTTCGGAGTTTCGCGTGGGCATACAGAGCGACCTGGAGTTCGACCGCTCGGCGCAGGGCAACCTGAGCGGCAAAGCGGAGAATCCATCGTTCCCGCTGAACAGCTTTACCGGGGGAGCGTTTCTCGAGATCCATATCCTGGGGGCTGGCAGCACTCTTTTTGTGGGCGAATGGCTGAAACGGATTCCCCTCACGCGCATGACGCCGGCACGGTTTTCGGTGGTGGGAGCGCCGTTTCAATATCAGCGGCAGATCATTGGAAACCATCTGTACTTTCCCTTCACCAGCAACGCGGACGGCGCAGGGCCCAAAAATAACTCGCAACTGGTGGTTCCCACGCAACCGGCATACGGTTGGGCGGAGCGCGTGGGGTTGCGCGAATCGGCAGCCAAACCTGACAAAACAGCGCGTTTCTACTGGGACAGCGGCAGCTATTGGGAAGTTGGCGTGCAAGTGCAGAATCAGCGGCAGGTGCTTGAGGCGCTCACCATCAATACGCCCGATGTGACTGCGGGACCGGCCTCCCATACGTGCTATGCCTCGGGACCGGCAAACTTTGCCACTTGCATGAAGACGGTGACCGTAAACGGCAAAAATATCCCCTTTACGATTGACGCCGACAGCACTTTCTCCAAGCCGATATATGCCAACCCCACTCAGTACGGGCTTTACTGGGATGTGAGCCTGGCGAAGCAGTTGACGCCGGCAAACGACCAGATTCACAAGGTCATCCTCCTGCTGGCATCGAAAGGCGACAGGTTGGGTACTTCGCACCTGCCGCTGTCTTCTGAGACGCGGTACGATGCGCCATTTTCCGCGGCTGTTGCGTTCCAACTGCTTCCCAACCTGAGCGTCTCACCCTCCTACAACGGATTCTGGTACAGCAACGAGGTCCTCAACGGGCACCTGTTCGTAAACGAAGGCCTGATTACGCTGCGCTGGTTCTACAACCGCGATTCGCTTGTGCCGTTGTGGCCGCAGTTCAGGTTTGGTGGACCTGCGTCGAACGACCAGACAAAATCGATGCACATGAGCAAGGGAGGATCGTGACAGTAAACGGCTGGGATCAGGATCTCCCGCCGAACGGAACCGTCATCGTCGCTCGTCGGGAGCCTACTAAAAATCTTCGAACCGGCATTACGACCCTCCAGCCTGCAGTTTCTCTCGCGTCAGCTCATTCCAGTTGGCAATCGCCTCCGGAATCGGCGGACTCACAATTCCCGGCGTAATCCGCTCCAGAATCGTCTGCGGCTCAAGATTTCCCTCCGGCCCGCGCAACACTCCCTTGACCCAACCAACAGCCGCCAGCCCCTCGCGCCCGTTGAATGTCTGTTCCAGATAGAACCACCGCTCGTCCCAGCACACCAGGCGCGAGCTGAGCTCAAACGGCGCAAACAGCCGCAGCGACCGGCGATAGGTCATCCACACCGCTCCCACCAGCGGCGTCCAGCGCGCGCGGATCAGGTGCTGCAGCAGCAGCGTGCGCGCCAGCAGATGCATCCGCCCGTAATCCATCCAGCTCAGGTAGCGCGCATTGTTCATGTGCAGATTGAGGTCGATGTCGTTTGGCCAGACCCGCAGCCGCAACCTGTCTTCCTCGAGAAGGCCCAGCGGCGGCAACGGGCGAATGTGCTGGCGGATGGCGAGCGCGGGAATGCGGACAAAGCTGATGAACTGCGACAAGCTCTCGTCCCTCGCGACCAGTGTAGAAGACCGCGCCGGGAGCCGCGGAACTGGCGCGCCCGCGGTCCCATCGGCGACAATCGCTACTGCCATGGGATATTTCACTCGCCGTGATGTTCTTCGCACCGCCGCCGCCGCTGCCCTGGCCGGCGCTGCTCCAGGAGGTTTTGCCGTGACTCCCCGCCAACGCGTCTTTATCGGGTCCAACACGCCGGACGGAATCCTGGCCTGGGATTGGGATCCTGCCACCGGCGAATTGAAATCCATCGGGGTCGCCGCCAAGCTCGCCAACGTCGACTGGATCACCTTTTCCTACGATCGCAAAACTTTGTTTGCGGCATCTGAAGTGGACAGCTTCAACGGCAAGCCCACGGGCGAAGTGGCCAGCTACCAGGTAAACAACGGCAAGCTGACCCAGGTTTCCGCGCAAAACTCCGCGGCCAAGGGCACATGCCACATCGCTCTCGATCGCACCGGCCGCGTGCTGCTTTCGGCCGACTACGGCGGCGGAGCCGCGGCCAGCTTCAACGTGACGGATGGCCGGCTCAGCGCAGCCGTCTGGACCGAACACTTCCAGGGCCACGGCCCGATTGCCGACCGGCAGGAGAGCGCGCATGCGCACTTTGCCTCCTTCTCGCCCGACAATCGCTTCGCCTACATCAACGACCTGGGCAGCGACTCCATTCACATCTTCAAGGTGAGTGCCGAGACCGCCGAGCTGACCGATGCGGGCACCTATCATGCACCGCCAGGATCGGGACCGCGCACTCTCCACTTCCATCCCAACGGCGTCACCGCCTACTGCATGAACGAGATGGCAGCCGCAGTGGATGTGCTGAAGTGGAACAAGGCCGACGGCAGCTTAACTCGCGAAACCCGCATCGAGCTGCACCCCGACCCATCCAAAGGCACTTCGACCGGATGCGACACCGTCATTACGCGCGATGGACGCAACGTCTACTTCGCCAATCGCGGCGACAATTTCCTGATGAGCTTCAAAGCGGATCCGAAGACCGGCGCACTCACCGCAATTGGCAAAAGCAGTTGCGGCGGCAAGGTCCCCCGCAACTTCACGCTCGACCCCACGGAGCGCTGGATGCTGGTGGCCAACCAGGGATCGAGCCAGTTGGCGGTATTCGCCCGCGACCCACACACCGGCGCGCTTGACAACCAGGGCAAGATCTTCTCGTGCCCGTCTCCCATGTGCATTTTGTTTGGCTGAGACACCTGAGAATCTAAACGGCGAAGCGGACTTCAGGCGCCCTGAAGCGCGGGGCTGCGCAGATGGTCTCTTTCAGGTTCGGCAAGGGTTTGCGGCGAGTGCACGGCAACGCGCGTCAGTTCCCATGCGGAGCGGTCTTTCATGAGGCGCGAAACCAGGGCGGTATGCATGGCGTGGCCGGCGCGTTCGGCTACCACCCGGCCTTCGATGCGATGGCCGGCGAGCGCCAGGTCTCCAATTAAATCAAGCACTTTGTGGCGCACGTATTCGTCGGGGAAGCGCAGGGGGCCGTTTTGCGGGCCTTGTTTCCCGAGGATGATGGCGTTCTCCGCGCTGGCGCCGCGAATCAGGCCCATATCGCGGAGACGCTGTTCGTCGGCCATGTAGCCGAAGGTCCGCGCGGGCGCGATGAAGGTGCCATAAGTCTCTGCAGCTAGATCAATTGAGGTGGCCTGGCGTCCGATGGGTGCGGGAAACTCGATGGTGTAATCGATGGTGTAACCGGAGCCGGGATAGACGCCGATGAACTTATCGCCTTCGCGGACCTCGATGGGGCGGAGGACGCGGATATACTCCCGGCGGCGGCGCTGGGAGCGGATGCCAACCCGTTGAAATGCCTCGACATAGGGCGATGCGCTTCCGTCGAGGATGGGCAGTTCGAGGTTGTCCACCTCCACGATAACGTTGTCCACGCCCATGCCGATAAGGGCGGAGAGCAGGTGTTCGGTGGTGGAAATGAGCACGCCCTGGCGCATTAAACTGGTGGCATAGCTGACTTTAGCCACGTTTCGGCCGATGGCGGGGATCTCGAAGTTGTCCAGGTCGGTGCGACGGAAGACGACGCCCGATCCTCCGGGGGCGGGCAGCAGGCGGATGCTGACCGGCGCGCCGGAGTGCAATCCAACTCCTGCGAACTCAAGGGATTGGGCGATGGTGTGTTCCAGGTGCTCGTGTTGAGCCAAGCTCTACTCCAAAGGTCGATTCCGGGGACGTACCCTCAGGTTAGACGCAAAAGCGGGAGTTCGTCCTGTGGTATTTTTGCCACACTGTGATGCGCTAAGCCACGCCTTTCCTGCGGCTTCCCAACTGCCGCACGCTGCGAACCCTCTGATTCTCAAGGTGAAAGTCGAGTGGACAACCTGCGCGGGAGGTGGCCACTTTTTGCGATTTCTATCAGACGGGTCGAACAGATTTTCTGCCCGCCCTGCGTTACCCGGTAGAATCGGGGCATTCTGTTTTGCGAGGATTCCTCTTTGACCAAGACAAATGCCGGCGGCGTGGAGGGCGCGGCGCCGATGCGGGCACTGCTGGCGGGAGCGCGCCGCAACGAAGGCGCACTCATCGATCTGATCCAGAAACTTGTGCGGTCGGAGTCGCCGTCGGACGACAAGGCGGCGGTGGATGCCTGCGCAGCGCTGGCAGCGGAACAGGCCCGGGAGCTGGGAGGCCGGGTGAAGACGCACCGGCAGCGCCTGTTCGGGGAAGTGGTGGAGGCGCGGTTCGGTCCGCGGGCGAAAACGGCTGCTGATCGAGTGATGCTGCTGGGGCACATCGACACGGTGTGGCCGGTGGGCACGCTGAGAAGGATGCCGTGCCGCGTGGCCGATGGGCGGCTGTGGGGTCCGGGAACGCTGGACATGAAGGCCGGGGTGGCGATGGCGCTCACGGCCATCGAGATGCTCACGGAAGCTGAGTTGCTGGAGAGGGAAGTGGTGCTGCTGCTGAACAGCGACGAGGAGGTGGGCAGCCCGGTTTCGGGGCCCATCACCAAGCGGCTGGCCCAGGAGTGCGGTGCGGTTTACGTGCTGGAGCCGGCGCAGGGGCTGGCCTATAAGACGGCGCGCAAGGGCACCGGCAACTGGCGCATCGAGGTGCAGGGCGTGGCGGCGCATGCGGGAGTGGATTTTGAGAAGGGCGCGAGCGCGCTGCGGGAGTTGGCGCGAGCGATCGAGACGGTGAGCGGGTGGACCGATCTTGAGCGCGGGTTGACGGTGAGCGTGGGCCTGGCGGGCGGCGGATCGAAGACCAATGTGATTCCGGCGGACGCATGGGCGGAAGTGGACGTGCGGATTGCGCGCAAGGGCGATAGGCCGCGCATGGAGAGGAAATTTGCTGGGCTCAAGGCGGTGGACAAGCGCTGCTCGCTGACGATGTCAGGCGGCATCAATCGGCCGCCCATGGAGCGCACGCGGGGAACGGTGACGCTGTACCAGCGGGCGCGAGCGCTGGCCGCGGAGCTGGGATTTGCGCTGGATGAGGCGGCAACGGGCGGAGCTTCCGATGGAAACTTCACCTCGGCGCTGGGCGTTCCTACCCTGGACGGGATGGGCGCGGTGGGCGAAGGCGCGCACGCGCGCCACGAGTCCATCGTGCTGGAGCATCTGGCGCCAAGGACGGCGCTGCTGGCGGGAATGATGACGGCAGGGAGTAGGGAATAGGGAATAGGGAGTAGGGACCGTCCCTGCGGGACTCTCCCGCGGGTCGCCATCTACGGTAGGGAACTAATCCCTAATCCCTAATCCCTAGTCCCAGATGTTACTCGGCTACGGTTTCGGCGGCGGGTTCGGCGGGAGCTTCTTCGGTTGCTTCGCCGAGCACTTTCACCTTGACCCGAGCGGTGACTTCGCGATGCAGCTTGATGGGCACATCGAAGTTGCCCAGGGCCTTGAGAGGCTCGTTGAGCTGGATTTTGCGGCGGTCGATTTCGAAGCCGCGCGATTCCAACTCGGCGGCGATATCGGCCGAGGTGACGGAGCCGAAAAGGTGCCCGTTTTCGCCCGACTTGCGGGTGAAGGTGAGCACCAGGGGTTCGAGTTTGGCAACCAGCTCTTCCGCCTGAACTTTTTCGGTGGCGGAACGGCGGGCTGCGGCGGCCTTCATCTGGTCGATGACGGCCTTGTTGGCGAGAGTGGCCTGCAGCGCCAGCTTGCGGGGCAGCAGAAAATTGCGGCCGTAGCCGTCGGCCACCCTGACAACATCTCCACGGTGGCCGAGGTTGGCTACGTCTTCTTTCAGGATCACTTCCATTTCAAATCTCCAATGTTGCGGGCGGCGCCGCCTTAGCTGGTCCGTTCCAACGATCTTCCGGTCCATTAGACTCGGGAACGGACGGCTGGTTGCGCCGCGCAGGATTCTACACCGGCCTTTGCGCGATTGTCGCCCGGGTTTCGGCCGGCTGCATACCACTTATGGGGCATGGCCGGGCTGGGGCGACCGAGCGGGCTAGTGCCGGGTGGCAAAGGGAAGCAGGGCGATATTGCGGGCCTGCTTGATGGCGCGGGTGAGGCGGCGCTGGTGCGTGGTGCATACGCCGGTCAGACGCCGGGGCACGATCTTGCCGCGCTCCGCCACGAAGCCCTGCAGGAGCCGGACATCGCGGTAGGGGATGGCATCGATCTTCTCGGTGCAGAACTTGCATACTTTCTTGCGGCGGAAGAACTTGCCGCGACCGCCGGGGCCGCCGGGGCGTCCGCCGGGCCGGGGGCCGGAGCTTGGTCCGGAGCCGCCCTGAGGTGCTGCGGGTGCGGTCGTCTCGGGCGCCTTTGCTTGGTTTTCGTCTGCCATGTGATTCCTCTTTACTCTTTTCTGGTCCCGCGGTGAGGCAGGGCCGGTGTCTCTTTAGGGATTAGGCATTAGGGATTCGATCGTGGTTCGATGTTGCCCTAATCCCTATTCCCTATTCCCTGTTTCTCACGCATTGGCTGGGGCGGCTTCGGCAGTGGGCTCGGCGGGTGCGGGCTGCGGCTGCTGAACCGGCTGCTGCTGGGCCGGCTGCTGCTGTTGCTGAGCCGGTTCCGCGCTGAGCTTGCGGCGCGAGGCGCGCAGGGCCCTGACCTTGGCCAGGCGCTTCTCTTCCTCGTCGATGCGCACAGTGATGAACTTGATCACCGGCTCGGAGACGCGCAGGCGGCGTTCGAGTTCCGCCACCACGGCGCCGTTGGCCTCGATGGTGAGCAGAACGTAGTTGCCGTCGGCAAACTTGCGGACCTGATAGGCCAGCTTGCGGCGGCCCATCTTTTCCGTGGTCTTGACTATGCCGCCGCCGTTGGTCACGGTGGTGGTGAAGCCAGCGATCAGCTTGTCGACATCCTCTTCGGCCACGTCGGGCCGAACAATGAACATTACCTCGTATAGACGGGACATCCGGTTTCTCTTTCCGCCGCTGCTGCGGCAGTGCACAGTTATCAGTGAACAGCGATCGGAAGTGCCGCCGATCCTGTTCGTTCCTATCTTTGCTACCGCAAATCGCCAATCAGGAGTCGTTCTTCTCTGACCACCGACCACTGACCACTGATCACTGTTCCTTGCGGTTAAACTCGTTCATGGCGGGAGCCGGTCCTTCCTGGATAATGCGCCGGGCGGCGATGGCCACCTTGTCGAGCACCTCATCCAGCACGGCCAGATCGCGCTTACTCATGGGGGAGAGCAGATAATCCTTGCCGCCCCTCCGGCTCGCACCTGCGGCAAGTGCTTCGGGTGGCAGATCCTGGCCCACCCCGATGCGCAGCCGCAGCCATTCCTGGCTTGCCAGGGCGGCGGTGACGCTGCGGGCTCCGTTGTGGCCCGCTGGCGAACCGCGCTCCCTGATTTTGAACGTCCCCAGCTTCAGGTCGAGCTCGTCGTAAACAATGAGCAGGTCCTGTTGCGCGTCCGCTTCGAACTCGCGAACCAGAGCGGCCACCGAAGCGCCGCTCAGGTTCATGAAGGTTTCCGGCTTGGCCAGGATGACTTCGCGCCCTGCGATACGGCAGGTCGCGGTCATTGCCCGGCAACGCCGGTTCTGCACCACAACGCCTTCCTGGGAGGCAATGCGGTCAATCGCCATGAACCCCGCGTTATGCGGCGTCCAGAAATAGTCGGGTCCGGGATTACCCAGCCCCACCACCAGGAACGGACCAGGCCTTCGCAATGCTTGTTCCCCGGACTGACTTGCTTCCGCCAAGGGTTACTTTTTCGCCCCTTCAGCCTTCTTTGCTGCCGGTTCGGCTTCGGGCTTGCCCTTCTTGGCCACTTCCGGCTCGGCCGGGGTTCCGGCGGTGGCCACGGTGGCAGCATCGACCTCAGCCACGGGGGCCACTTCTTCGCGGATAGAGACCACGTGGGCAACAGTGGCGTCTTCGGCGTTGAGGTACTTGATTTTGTCCGAGTGGGGCAGATCGCTCACGCGAATCACCTCGAACAGGTCCAGGTTGCTGATATCCGCATCGATGTGGCTGGGAATATCGGCGGGCAGGCACTCGATTTCGACTTCGCGCATGACCTGGTCGAGGATGCCGCCCTTGGTCTTGACGCCGAGCGCCACGCCGATCAGCTTGACGCGGACGCTGACGCGCAGGGTCTTGTCGAGGGCAATGCGCTTGAGGTCGATGTGAATGAGCTGGTCCTTGATGGGCTCGCGCTGCCAGTCGACGATCATGGCCTTGGCGGCCGAGCTTGCGCTGTCGAGCTGCACGTCGAAGATGGTGTTATGGCCGGACTCGGAAAACAGGATCCGGGAAATCTGCTTGGGATCGACTTCAATGGCGACGGGCTCGTGGCCGGCGCCGTAGAGGACGGCAGGAATCTTGCCCGCGGCGCGGACGCGGCGCGCGGCATTCTTGTTGAACTTGCCCTGGCGGGGCTTGGCTACGACGACTTCAGGCATTTTCTCTCTCGTTTCTGTGTCGGGCACGGAAGGACAGCTTGTAGCTTGTAGCCGGTAGCTTGTAGCTCCGGCATCGAACTGATTTACTCCGCTCCCTTTGTTAAGCAGCTTCAATCGAAGCTGCGAGTTTTGGTCTGCCCCGTCAATTACCAGCTACGGGCTACGGGCTACGAGCTACTGGCCACTGGCTACGAAAACAGCGTACTCACGCTGGTCTCCATGTGAATGCTCTCGATGGCAGCGCCCAGCAATCCTGAGATGGTGAGCACTTTGATCTTGGGCAGTTTTTGCGCGGCATCGCGCAGCGGGATGGTGTCGGTCACGACGACCTGCTCAATGCGCGAGGCGGCAATGCGGTCGACGGCCGGGCCGGAAAGCACGGCGTGACTGGCACAGGCATGAACCGAGGCGGCGCCGCTGGCGTAGAGGGCATCCACGGTCTTCACCAGGGTTCCGGCGGTGTCGATAATGTCGTCGATGATGAGGCAGGTCTTGCCGTGGACGTCGCCGACCACGTGCATGACTTCGGCCACGTTAATGTCGGTGCGGCGTTTGTCCACGATGGCCAGCGGTGCGCCCATTTTCTGGGCGAAGAACCGTGCTCGCTCCACGCCGCCGGCGTCCGGCGAAACCACGGTGAGGTTGGGCAGGTTGAGCTCGCGGAAGTAGCTCACCAGCACCGGGCTGGCAAAGAGATGATCGACGGGAATGTTGAAGAAGCCCTGGATCTGTGCGGCGTGGAGATCTACGAAGAGGGCGCGATTGGCGCCGGCGGTGGTGAGCAGGTCGGCGATGAGCTTGGCGCTGATGGCGACGCGGGGACGGTCCTTGCGATCCTGGCGGGCGTAGCCGTAGTAGGGCACCACCACCGTGATCCTGGCCGCCGAGGCCCGCTTGAGCGCGTCAATCATCACCAATAACTCCACCAGGTGCTGGTCCACCGGATAGCAGGTGGGCTGCACTACGAACACATCTACGCCGCGAACGTTCTCCAGAAGCTGGAAGTAAACCTCGCCATCGGCGAAGCGCTGCAGCTTGGCGTCGCCCACCTTGAAACCGATGTGGCGGGCGATCTCCTCCGCCAACGGCCGGTTGGCGGTGCCGGAGAAGAGCTTGAAGCGCTTGTCCTCGCTTAAATTGCGGGCGCGCTTGCGCTCGGCGGCCGGCTTGGCTTCCCGGGCCTTGGCCTCGGGCTGGCCTTGCTCTTTTCCCGCGCCATCTTTGTTGGGTTCCGGCGCGGGCTGTTGCTGCTTGTCTTCCAGTTCTACGGTCAACGATCCTGCTTCCATGTCTCCGACTACCTCCAAGCTGGTTTGCTTTGGCTGCTTTCGGTGCGTACACAAAAAAATGGCTGGGCGACCAGGATTCGAACCTGGACAAGTGCCTCCAAAGGGCACTGTCCTACCATTAGACGATCGCCCAACTTCACGATTTTACGTGGCGTTTTCCGCCGGGGCCCGGCAGCCGTTGGCGAGTCTACTCGCGCACAGCCGATATCTGTCAACAAGCTTATGGCTGAAGCATTTCCCCCCAGTATGGGGAGCGCGGCAGGGTGCGGGTCAACGTGCTCCGGACTGCCGCCGCCTGCAGACGTTCGCAGGCTGCTTCCGCCGCTTCGCGGGTCAGGTACAACCCGTAGAGCGCCGAACCGGACCCGGACAGCGAGGCATGGAGGGCTGCCTCCGGTGTGCCGTCGGCCGCCAGGATGCGCTTGATTTCAGCAAGGGAAGGATGCTGGCGGAAGACGACTCCTTCAAAGTCGTTCTGAATCCAGCTCGTAATCCCGGTGCGGACAAGCGCGGACCCGGTCGGTCCGGCGAGGTCCCCTGCATGTGCGGGGACACCGGAGGAGCCAGTTCCCTGCCGTCCTTCCGGGATTGCTCCCGCAAAGGCGCTGGCGTAGGCACGGCTCAACTCCTTCAGTTTATCGGTACTTGCCTCGGCGGTCAAACCCTCGGCGGCGCAAAGCTGGTCCCAGTCGCGAAAGGCCTGGGGGGTGGAGACACCGGTTTCCGGCAAAGCCAGCACGCACCACACCGGCTCGAAGTCGGGGAGGGGGTAGACCTCCTGCCCGCGATCGAGGCCCAGGACGGTGCCGCCGACAAGAAACAGCGGCACATCCGAACCGACTCTGGCCGCAAGCTCCAGCCTGCGGGCCGACCATCTGGCCATCAGATCGCCGTGGCTCTCCGATGCCGATTGTTTCGCGCCCCATTGTTGCAGCGCGGCTTGACCGGGAACATACCAGTCGTGGCGGCTTTCCAGACCGACTCCAGTGGCTCTCTCCAGTTCCAGCAGCGCCGCCACGGCGTTACCCGATCCGGCTCCAAGACCCCCTTGCACCGGCAGCCGCTTTTCAATGTGGATCTCGACATCGGCCGTCATCTCCAGTTCTTCAAGGACAAGAGAAACCATCTTCCACGCAGTGTTCCGTCCGTCCGTGGGGACGCGGCGGTCGTTGGAAGTTACGCGGATGACGGTGGCGTTTTCAGGGCGTGGCGGGCCGGAAAGCGGACGCCGCACAGATACGGAAACCAGGTCATGCGCCTCCAGCGTCTGGTAGACCGTCACCAGGGAATGAAATCCGTCCGAACGCGGCGCACCGATTCCCAGTCCCAGGTTGATTTTGGCGTGCGAACGAACGGAGGTGGGCATACCGGTTCATTGTAGAGGGGAACCGGCCCGTGGCTCGCGCCACCCGCCACAGACCGGGGCACAAAAATGTTCTGGAATTGCGTATTTGAAAGGGGCGTAGAATCCGAGTCCTGGAGGCGGTGAAAATCGCGTCCGATTTTCGACTTTGCGGCAACTTGTCCATCCCCCACCTGCTTCTTCTCGATGAACACAGGGCCGTGATCGCCGTCACTGTCGATCCGACGAAACCTGCCATACTGGATTCACCGCGCCTCCCTATGAGGTGCGGTTTCCAGTTTGAAGGGGATTAATTGATACCCCTACCCCCCTATACCCCCGGGGGGTATAGGCAAGCAAAATTTACATAAAGCAAACATAATAAACAACATGCATCTTAAATTGCCGCTTTAAGTAGCCTACAGAAAATGGTAGAAACGGCCTCGAAGCGGATCGGGCGTCAGGCGCGCGCCGAGGCGATGACTTCTTCCCTTGCGGCGCGGAGGATGCGAACAGGGTCGCCGATGGGGCGGAATTCCATGGCGACGGCGTGCGCGTATTTCAGTTGGGCCAGCTTGCGGTAGATGTTGTCGTAGTTAATTTCGCCGGTGCCGGGCTGATGGCGGCCGGGGACGTCGGCGACGTGGATGAGGCCGATGACATCGATGTTCTTCTCGAGCTTTTCGATGAGATTGCCCTCGGCGATTTGCTCATGGAAAAGGTCGTAGAGGAACTGGACCTGCGGGTGGTTGACGGCGCGCACGATCTGGATGGCCTCGGCGGCGGATTGCAGGAAATACTTCGGGTTCTCTTCGGGGTCGATGCACTCGAGCAGGAGGCGGACGGGCTGGCCATCGATCTGGCGGCCTTCAACGAGGGCAGCGCCGCGCTTGAGGCCTTCGATCGAGGACTGGTGCTGGGCTTCGCGGGAGAGGCCGGGGACAAGGTTGCCGGAGAGGACGATCATCGCCGGGCAGGCGAGGGCTTCCATTGGCGTGAGGGCCTGGCGCAGATTGGCGAGGAAGGCGTCGCGAGAGGCGGGATCGGCGATGCCGTGGGCAAGGCCGGCGGTGGCGTCAAAGGAGATGCCGAGGCGCTTGCGGGCGGCGTTGGCGTGATCGAAATCGGCGGCGGACCACTTGGCGTATTCGCCGACCAGTTCGACGTTGCTGTAGCCGGCTTCGATGATTTTTTCCAGGCGCTGCTCGAAAGGCAGGTCGTTGAAGACGGTCCAGAGCATGACGGAGAGAGGGAAGGGCGTAGCGGCCGAGGAAGGCGATGGGGCCTGGGCGCTGCCGGGCAAAGCGGGTACGGCCGCGGCGGTGAGAGCCGAGGCGGCGAGGGACCGGGCAAAGGTACGGCGGTTCATGCGGATCTCCTTACGAGTCTCCGCCATGGTAATTCGGTTGGGTCGAGATGCGCAGCGGCGCAGGGTTTGAACTCGGAAAAACCGGGACGGAGCGGACTTTTGAACACAACAAAACCCCGCCACTGGGACGGGGTCGTTGGAAACGCAGGAAGCGCGGTGAGGCGGTTACGCCTTGGTGACTTTGCCGCTCTTGATGCAACTGGTGCAGACGCGGATGCGTTTGGCAGCGCCGTTGACCAGCGCCTTGACGGCCTGCAGGTTCGGGTTCCAGCGGCGGCGGCTGACGTTGTGCGCGTGGGAGATGTTGTTACCGAACTGCGGACCCTTGCCGCAAATATCACATACCTGTGCCATAACTCTGCTCCAAAATCCTTTGTCTTGATGGGGCCGCAGCCTGTGTGAGACGAGATCAGCGGCTCATCTCGCCAGCCCGCTTTGACGGTTTGCGAGGGGCTGGTTCAGCAAAGGGGGCGCAACAGGACACACCACCCGCGGCTTGCCGAAACCCCAGTATAACCTGAAACGATCTTCCCGGCCAAGGCGGGTAAAGGCGAACCGACGCGCGGGCGCGCAACCGGGGCAGAAAAAAAATCCCTTTCCCCCTCGTGGAGGAAAGGGTTCGGAAGGCAAACAAAGCAGGAGCATGAGAGTTGAAACTTATCCGGGCCGATCTCAGGATCTCCTTGGGGCTACGAGCCAATTCGCCGCCCCGAAGCCTGTTTACTGGCCGGAGCTGGGCGCGCTGCCGAAGACGAGGCTGACGTGGTTCAGGTCGATGGTTTGGAGGGTGTTGACGCCGGCCTGGGTGCTGGTGGTGAGCTGTACGTGAGCATTCTTTGCCTCGACGAGCTTGGCCGCAACGGTGACGGTGGCCGGATGCTGTGTGCCCTTCTGCTCGAGGGTCACCTGAACGCTGGATCCGGTTCCTGTCCATGACACCTTGTAGTCGCCGGCGGGCAGCTGCGTAGCTCCCACGGTGACCGGAGTGCTGAGAGTGACCGACTGCGAGTTCTTCGCGGCGAATGCCGGAACGGAAAACGCGGCGAGTAGGATTGCGTAACCCAAAAGACGCTTCATGAATGAAAGTCCTCTAATGCCTGTGTGGATTCTCCCCTCGGAGGGAGGCATTGAGACGATTACACGCCATGGCTGTCCATACTCAGCTTAAGAAATGTAAAGCGCGCGGATTGGGTGAGGCGGTGTGGTACGGAAGAGGGCTATTGGATGCGGGGTTCGGTCACCAGTGGAATGACGATGCGGACGCGCAGGCCGGGGTCGGCATTTTCCGCGGAGATGGCGCCGTGATGGGCCTGCACAGCGCGCTTGGCGATGGAGAGCCCGAGGCCGGATCCGCCTCCGTTGGCGTTGCGCGCTTCTTCGACGCGGAAGAAAGGATCGAAGATGCGGGTGAGGGTTTCGTTGGGCACGCCGGGGCCGTGATCGCGCACCACGATTACGGCATTTTCGCTATTTTCGGAGAGGGAGACGTGAATGGCGGCCCGATCGGGGGAATAGCGAATGGCGTTGCGCAGAACGTTTTCGATGGCGCGGCGGAGCAGTTCGCGGCTGCCCAGGGCTTCTCCTTCGAGGTGACCGTCTAGTTCAATGCGGCAGCCGCGGATTTCGGCTTCGACGGCGCAGTCGCGGACCACTTCATCAACGATGGCGGCGATGGGGACGAGCTCGGCGCCGCGTAGCGCGGGATCGCCCTCGACGAAAGTGATTTCGACGATGTCGGAGACCAGGGAGGCGATGCGGTTGACGTCGCGTTCGATGCGGTCGAGAGCGGCGTTGGAATCCGGCGAAGTGCGGGCGAGCTTGATGGCGAATTTGAGGCGCGCGAGGGGGGAGCGGAGCTCGTGGGAGATATCGCCGAGCAGCCGGCGCTCGCTTACGATGAGGCGTTCGAGGCGCTCGGCCATCTGGTTAAAGGAGCGGCCGAGTTGCCCGATTTCATCGTGGCGGCGGGCGGGGACGCGTACGGACAAATCCCCCTGGCCGAAGGCGGCGATTTTGCCGGCAACTCTGCGGATGGGAAGGATGACGCCGACGGCGGCCAGCCAGAAGAAGACGGCGATGGCGCCGATGACGAGGAAGTAATAGGGAAGGAAGGTCCAGATGTGAATGCGGCCGAGCGGGCCGACCGCGGCAAACCAGTATTTTCCGTCTGCGGAGCGATGGGCGATGATCCAGTGGCCGTTGGTGTGAATGCGGGACACGGTTGCAGGCGGCGAAGGGAGTAGGCTGGCGCGGTTTTCGCCGGTGAGAAGATCGACGCCGTTCGTGTCCAGCAGATAATGCGCGCCGATGAAGGTGCGATTGAGCCTCCCGATGTAATCGCGGAGGGCTTTCTTGCCGCCGGTCTCGTAAGCCTCGCGGGCGCTGTCGAGCTGGAGCTGATCGAAGCGGTTGAACGTGGGGTCGATGGTGAGGCGCTGCATACGCGTGGAGATGCCCTGGAAGACGAGGAAGGAGAGGCCGAGGATGCAGAGCATTGCGCCGATGGTTGCGATAAAGAGAGACTTGATGCGCACGGGTTAGTTTACCCCCGTGAAGATGTAGCCGACGCCGCGGATGGTGCGGATGAGCCTGGGTCCGTCGTCGAGTTTTTTGCGCAAGTGGCTGATGTGGACATCGAGGAAGCGATCGTAGGGAGTGGCCTCGCGTTCGAACAGCGCGGCGGTGATTTCATCTCGGGAGACGATGCGGCCGGCGGAGCGGATGAGCATTTCGAGGAGGTCGAATTCGGTGGACGTGAGCTCGACCGGTGCGCCGCCGCTCCACACTTCGCGGGTAGAGGGATCGATGCGGAGCGAGCCGATGGTGACAGCCTGGGAGACGGGGGCGGCAACGGATTCGGTACGGCGCAGCACGGCGCGGATGCGGGCCAGCAGTTCATCGGGATCGAAGGGCTTGGGCAGGTAGTCGTCGGCGCCGGTGTCGAGGCCCTGAATCCGGTCCTGCTGCTGGACGCGGGCAGTGAGCATGATGACAGGAACGCGCTTGCGGCGGCGCAGTTGCTTGAGCACCGCAAAGCCGTCGAGGACGGGAAGCATGACATCGAGAATCACCAGGTCGTGAACGCCGTTCAATGCGCAGGCAAGTCCTTCGCGGCCGTTGTAGGCACATTCCAGGCGATGACCGGCCTGAGTGAAAAATTCGCGCATCATGCCGCACAGCTCGACGTCGTCATCGACGAGAAGTAGGAAGAGCGACTTGGACCTTTCCGCAGGATCCATCGGGTTGGAGCGCGAGGTCGAGGCTCCGGTCACAAGTCTCGCATATTCCTGGAGGGCGGTGGTCGGCTTAACAATTCTTAATGTGGCGCGGTGAAGCGGAGATCATACTTCGGCGCTTCTTGCTCGAGCGCAGGAATCGCATGTACAAGTAAAGGAAGCAGCAACAACCCCGGAGCTTGGATAACCTGAGCGCACCGGGACCGGTTTGGTTCTTCCCTGATGCGAAAAGTCTTCCTCACGATCATCCTTATTATTGTCTCGCCAGCGTGCCGTCCATTAGGCGGACAGGCGCCGCCCGCCGACGTGCCCGATTTCAAAGATATTAGCCCATCGGCGGGCTTGTCGGTTTCGCACATTTCGACGGTAGAAAAAAAGTACATGATCGAGTCAATGAGCGGAGGCGTGGGCTTTATTGACTGCGATAACGATGGCAAACTCGACATCGTCACGGTGAACGGATCGACCGTGGATCGATACAAGGCCGGCGGGGATCTGATGATCACGCTGTACCACCAGGAACCAGGATTGAAATTCAAGGACATCACTGTCCAGGCCGGCTTGACGCGCAAGGGCTGGGGAATGGGGATCGCGGTTGCGGATTTCGACAACGACGGCTGGGAAGACATCTACGTAACCGGGTATGGCGGATCGGTTCTGTACCGGAACACCGGCAACTGCAAGTTTGAAGACGTAACCGACAAGGCGGGCGTGGGGGTCGATGGCTTTCCGACCGGCGCCGCCTGGGGAGACTACGATCGCGATGGGCTGGTCGATTTGTTTGTTCCACGGTACACACACGTAGACGCACTGAAGTACAACGGCAATGAGCCAAAGTGCACCTTTCTTGGCCTGAAGGTTTTTTGCGGCCCCTGGGGATTTACCGGAGAAAGCGACTTTCTTTTTCGCAACAAGGGGCATGGGAAGTTTGAAGACGTTTCGAAGAAAGCGGGCGTCGGGGATGAACAACATTTGTTTGGCATGCAGAGCATTTGGGCCGACTTCGATCATGACGGCTGGCCCGATTTATACGTAGCAAACGATCGCGGCGCTAATTATCTTTATCACAACAACCACGATGGAACATTCGAGGAGACCGGAGTGCTTTCCGGCACTGCTTTCAGCAGCGACGCCAGGGAACAGGGTTCTATGGGGCTAGCCGCCGCGGATTTCCTGCACGACGGAAATCTGAGCATCTTCGTAACAAATTTCATGCAGGAATCCGATACGCTGTATCGAAATCTTGGTGCTCGAGGTTTTGAGGACATCAGCACTGCCTCAGGAATTACGCAGGCTACCTTCCCATACGTGGGGTGGGGCACAGGGTTCGTCGATTTCACCAACAATGGATGGGACGATATTCTCATCGCCAACGGCAATATCTACCCGCAAATCGACGAGGGGCACATGGGATTCTCTTATCGCGAGCCATTGCTCCTCTTTCGCAACAATCGCAACGGTACCTTCCGAGATATCACCGGTCTCACCGGGCTGGACAAATTGCCGCTGCAATCTCGCCGGGGCGTGGCTTTTGGCGATATCAACAATGATGGCAAACCGGATGTTCTTATCCTGAATGTCGGGGCACCCCCAACTCTATTGCTTAACTGCACCAGGACTGCGAACCATGCGGTGCTTGTGAAACTTATCGGGACCAGGAGCAATCGGGCGGCAATCGGCGCGCGGGTAAAGGTGACAGCCGGGGATCTGAAGCAAATGAGTGAAGTGCGCAGCGGCGAGAGCTACCTCTCGCAAAATGACCTGCGCCTGCACTTTGGATTAGGTGTCCACACCAAGATCGATTTGATTGAGATTGAATGGCCCAGCGGAACCACGCAATCGTTCAAAGATATAGCGGCGGATTCCATTTATACGATCGACGAAGGAACGGGGATTCGAAGCTCCGTTCGGTTTGCAACCTCCGAAGGTTGCCATGCGCAATGATCTCTCAGACCGATGTTATCGCTTCATTTCAGCGCCGAAGCGGGAGACATTGACGCGGGCCGATGCAGGACGGTTTCGACCAGGTCGCCGAGTTGTCCGGCGGTGAACTGGTTTCCTTCCAGGTTTGCCGCCAGATTGCCGTCGCGGTCAATCACTACGGTGTGAAAGCTGTGCGTGAGGAACCCCTCATCGCTCCAGAAATCCATCCCGAATGTTTCTGCTACTTCGCGAACATCCGGAAGCGTGCCGGTGAGAAAGCGCCACGCTGCAGGATTGGCTTTCCACGTATCCGCATATCGCTGCAATGCCTTACCCCGATCCTGATCGGGGTCAATCACAATGGTCATGAGTATCAGGTCACTCTCCATTCGCGCATGAAATCGTCTTTCCAGAATGGAGAGATTGTTCGACAGGCGGAAACAGTAATTCGGATTGGGGCAGCGCGAATAGGCGAAGGTGAGCGCCACCACTTTGCCTTTGAACTGCGACAGACGGGTTGTCTCTTGCGCTTGATCGGTCAGCACGAAGTCAGGAACCGGCTGCCCAACCTGTACGATCTTCGCTTCTGCGGTCGGATCCAGCGTCCGATGCAGGAATGTCAGGCGGCCGGCTTCCGTGGGCTCTGATTCGAAGTTGGAAACCTTGACCACCTGAAGATGCTCGGCGTAAGCCTCATTCTTTCCTTCTGATATTTTGAATTGCAGCGTCATTCCCGGCACAAGCGCTTTGAGATCCTCAGACCCTCGCACTGTAAACGGCATCACCATCGCATCCATGTAGCCGGGGATCGCCTCGCATGACACCACAATCAAGTGCTTGCCCGGATTCACTTCCAGCAGAATGCCTTGCGCAGAGTGCTCCTCGGCAGCTCCGCCCAGGGCGACGAGGAGAATGCATGCGCTTGCCAGGAGTTTGAGTGCCATACCAGTCATATCCTTCCTGGGGATGCCAGGACAGGTGAAAGCATTTTAAACCGATGGTTCCATGTACGGCATCTTTGCCGATTACCTGTCATCCAGCTTTACTGGTTGCCTGGTGGCGCGGTGGATGCCGCCTTGGGGGAAGGTTCTTTTCCAAGACGGAACGGGCGCCGTTCCAGATGAGTATAGCTCGATGCAAATTCCTTCACTTCAATGTACTGGTTCGTTTTAACTCCGGCGAAATGCTGTCGCGCTTTAGAGGTGGGCCACCAGATATCGAGGGCCACATCCTGCGCATTGGGCCCCAGCCCAATAAGTTGTTCAACCGGATTGCCGCCGAACGAGCTGGTTTGGCCAACCGTTCTATAAATCGATCGAGGTGGGGAGTTTCCGTTCCGCACCGTGACCTTGATTTGCGCACCCAGAGCCTCGCGATTGGTTTTCAGGCCCACTAAACGAACATTCATCCAATTGTTGCTGTTGCCGGGATTCTCGAAGACGCGCAACGTATGTTTGTCTCCGGGCACCGCGCCGCCGTTCCCGGCCACAATATCCTCGCTTCCACGCCTGCTCAAATCCGCGAAGGCTATTCCGTGGCCCTTATGCAGTTCTCCCGTGCCTGAAGACTCGGTGACATCGACAAACGATTTGCCCTCTTTGTTTCGTAACAGCACATGGGGAAGAGGCGACGTGTAGGATGGCTGGCCGTTGCCTAGGTAAATATCCAGATATCCATCATTATCGATATCGCCAAAATTTGAACCCATTACCATGAATACCTTGTCGAGACCGACTTGCTCTGTCACGTCTTCAAACGTTCCATCGTGGCGATTGCGATAGAGCTTCAGAGTTTCCGCATTGTGCCGGCCGCCGACGTAGGTTTCTATCGATTCGGCAACTGAAGGCATGTAGCTGGCGACGAAGAGGTCTGGCCAGCCGTCGTTGTCGTAATCAAAGAACCATGTGGCAAAACTGAATAATGGTGCCTGAACGCCGGCTTGTCTGCCCACCTCGGTAAAGGTCTTATTCCCATTGTTGTGATACAGAAAGTTGGCGCCATTCTGATTGGACACATAGAAATCCATGTACCCGTCGCCATCATAGTCGGCCGCAGTGACGCCTTTGCTGAAGCCGGTCTGATCAATTCCCGCCGATTTCCCGATTTCTTCGAAGGTGCCATCTCCCTTATTGTGGAACAATTGAGCCGGAGCATTCTCGTTGACCACGAACAGATCCAGATAACCGTCGTTGTCGATATCGGCCCATACCGCAGTCTGAGTTGAAGTGATGCTCGTCCCGAGGCCGCTGGCATCGGTAACATCGGTGAAGGTTCCGTCGCAGTTGTTGCGCAGCAGAGACTTGCGCTCAGGGAATTCCCAACCGCCGCGTAGTACCAGGATGTCCATGCAGCCGTCGTTGTTGTAGTCGGCCTCCACAATGTTCAATCCGCCGAGTTGATCGATGAGGCCACCCTCTTTGGTGCGATCGCTGAACGTTCCGTCTCCATTGTTATGGAAAAAGCGAATCGGGTCGCATACATCCATGCTGGAGGCCACCACGTCAAGGAGCCCATCGTTGTCGAAGTCGTCGACAATGACTCCTCCCGCTCCGCGCATTACGTTCAGACCCGCGGCGGGTGCAACGTCGACGAAACGCCCCACCCTCTCCCGGGAATGAAAGTCGTTTTCAGGAATCAGATAAGCAGCGGGAACACCTGACGGATATTCCCCAAGCGTCATGTATGTGAGATTCAGCAGCCAACGAGCCTCCAGATCGCCGGGTTGCCGCTCGAGATACTTCTGGAAGTATTCGATGGCGTGCCTGGAGTCGTCCTTCTTTTCAAAACTTGCATGGGGATGTAGAGGCGGAAAGATATCCAGGTCGGTGTTCCCGCGATAGATGTTGTTCTCCATCTCCGACAAATGGAGGTAGGACGCACCAAGACTCTCTTCCAGGTTGGGGAGGTAGCCCGGGCTTCCGTTCTTCGCCAAATCGTATGCGGCCTTCCACTCGGCGATCGACTCTCGCATCTCCCCGCTATAGCCATACAGTTGCGCGAGCGAGCTATGCCCTTCGATCAGTTGTGGAACAGAGAACTGTGCCCCATTGCTTCCGTTCTGAGCCAGAGCCTCCCCCACGGACTTCTTGGCATCGGCCAGCGAGTTTGTACGCAGTTCGCAAACCCCACGAAGATCATGCGCGTTCCACCCGCTTTGTTTGGCATATTCCAGAAAGACCTCGTTGGCTTCGATCACGCCGGAGACATTCGGACCGATGCGGATAGCGCCCGTTGAGACGAGCGACGAGATCCGTTTTACGTTGAGATCAGCGTTCGGTGGCGCAACCGCAAGCACTTTGAGAATTGCGAACCCGGAGGCCAGGTGAACAATGTTTGTGATTTCGCCAACGCGATGGCCGCGAAGTGCATCCTGAAGCTCCGCACGAAGCTCGCCCGGATCCACGTTGCCCATGTATCCGCCCTCGGCTGCCGTGGCGTCGATTGACTTTTCTTTTGCAAGTACCGAAAAATCCTTGCCGCTGTTTAGTTCCTGCATGACCACCCGGGCATCTTCCAGAGTGGGCAGCACAATGATGCCAAGATTTTCTTTGCGTGACTCGGCGTCGGTCTGCGCTGTCGCGGCAAGTGAGCGCATCAGAGCAAAGAGCAGAAACACAGAAGCCCATGTGATGATCCGCCGCGGGATCTTCCACCGATTAGTCGCAGAAATGTGCATGTTGGGAAGTGCGTTGAGAACGAAATCGCTGCCTGCTTGATCAGATCACATTCGCGGATGCATGTCCAAGAGTATTGACGCTGCGGGATTGCGCACGGCCGCAGCGGAATCAGATGAACGCCGCTGCGGAACGAATTGAAAACGGATGAGTGGTGGCCAGGGACGGGATTGAACCGCCGACGCCGGCCTTTTCAGGGCCGCGCTCTACCACTGAGCTACCTGGCCTCAGTGCAGACTTCGTTGCAAGATCCTGTGCGGGAGCCCGGGCGGGGCCGGAAGGGGTGGGATTCCTCAAACACTCGGCTGCAACAACTTGGAAAAGTATATCAACTCCCGGGCCGGGAGCCAAACCCGCGGGAGTTCTGCCGGCGGAGGACTCTCAAAGTTCTCGAGCCAAGCGGCGCATGCCTGCGCCTTTAGGGAACCTCTGAAGAACTCCCCAGTCCACAACTACAGCGGGTAATGTGGAGTGAGGAGATTGATCACGCATGCGGCAGATGACGTTGGCCCATCAGGCGGAGTTTCAACGCTACTCGAAGAAGACCCGGCGGGAACA
>DASZLF010000019.1:0-40080 GCA_035552555.1 Occallatibacter sp. | reverse complement strand
CAAATCCTACAGGTCCTCAGTCTTACCCTCTTCGAGAAAACCCCCATTTTACGGGCACTTCAGAGCGTCGACTCCCAACTCGATTTACCCTGCCCCGACAACCAACTGAATCTGTTTAACTTATAGCCGGACAGCAGTGACTGGAAATACTCCCCAACCTTGAATCGTATGAGAAGGTGGCAGGCCATGGTGACCAAAGCATCGATCGCTCGCGCCCAAAAGCTCCTATTCAGGATTGTCTTTCTAATGCAGATTACAGGTCTGCTTTCTCTCGAACCTTCCTTTGGAGAGGAATGCAAGCCGCCGGACGCCGCAAAGGTAGATCAGGTGTTGAAGTATGAGATGAATCTGCATCACATTCCCAGCTCTGTGAAGCTATCAGTTCTTGAGAGTGCACAAGCGAATCGGGATTGCTATTGGGGACTCCGATTCGCTTCCGGGGATGACAGCATTGACTTTTCGGTGTACTTGTCTCCCGACGGGAAATACATCGCTGAGACGCTTCATGATTTGGAAATCGATGCTTCGTATGAGGACAAGGCCAGGTGGTCCAGGGTCGCACAAATGCTGAAGATGGAAAACGCGCCATCTCTCGGACCGCCAGCAGCTCCAGTAACCGTTGTAGAGTTTGGAGATTATGAATGTCCATTCTGTCGACAGATGGCTGAGATCATCAAAAGTGAGTTATCTCAATCCAAGGACATACACTTTATCTACCGCAATTTTCCGTTAGAAAGGCACCCTTGGGCGTTGGCTGCGGCAAGGATGGGTGCTTGTGTAGCGATACAGGACAGAGATGAGTTTTGGCGCCTTCACGACTTTTTCTTTGCGAACCAGAATGATCTAACGGAACAGAACATAGACGGGAAGGTGCATGAGTTCTTGGCTTTCGATCAAGGGTCAAAGGTAGATGTGAACCGTGCTGAAGAATGCTTTCGAAGCCAACTCGCTGTAGATGAAATCGAGCGAGACAGGCTGCTCGGGAAGATTTGTGGTGTCCACGGAACGCCTACCCTCTTTATAAACGGCAGGCGTTATGCCGGGGTCAAAGATGCTACCGAGTTGAGGAATTCGATTCGACTGGTTAGAGATGCCGAAAGTGGGAAATAGGGGGGAAATAGGGGGGCATCTATCGCGTTCAGGTCCTTCGGAAAACCGGGGACAGACGGAAAACTGGGGACGAAAACTGGGGAAAACTGGGAACAGACGGGATGTTCCCCGAGAGCGAATGACTGCCTTTGCTCAAACAAATTCCACTGGCTAAGTTATAGAAAGCGCCGTTTCAAAACATCGCGCACCACGGGTTCACTTCCGGGTTTTGGCCACTTCGGGCGGCAGGAATTCCTCCGCGCTGAGGCCGGCAGGGAATTCCGTATCGGGAGTCATGTCCGCGCGCCGCGGCCCGGCTGCCTCCGGCACGAGGTAGTTCTCGGTGAGGCCCTGCTTGAGGATTTCGAACGCCTGCTCGGGCGTGTCGGCCCACTGGAACAGCTCGATATCCTTTGGCGAGATGGCGCCGGTCTCCACCAGCTTCTCCAGATTGAAGACCTTCTTCCAGTAATCCGACCCATAAATCACGACCGTGATCTTTTTTGCCAGCTTCTGGGTCTGGGCCAGGGTGAGAATCTCGAACATTTCATCGAGCGTGCCAAACCCCCCGGGAAAGACCACCAGCGCCTTGGAGAGGTAGGCAAACCACAGCTTGCGCATGAAGAAGTAGTGGAATTCGAAGTTCAGCGAGGGGGTAATATACGGGTTCGGCGACTGCTCGAAGGGCAGGCGGATATTCAGCCCAATGGTTTTTCCCCCGGCCTCGCGGGCGCCGCGATTGGCGGCTTCCATGATGCCGGGACCGCCGCCCGAAGTGACCACAAAGCGATGGCGCCGCGAGGGAATGGATTTTGCCCACTTGGTGAGCAGATGCGCCAGGCGCCGGGCGTCCTCGTAGTAGCGCGCCATCTCAACGGCGGCCACTGCGCGCTTGCGCTGCAGGTCAGTGGCCGTGCCTTCGCGAATCTGCGGAATGCTGGCCGGCTGCTCCTCGCTGGGCGCGGGACGCGTGGCGCCGGTATTGTCCAGCAACTCCAGCGCGTGGTCGGCCTCTTCGCGGCCACGAAAGCGCGCCGAGCCAAAGAACACCACGGTGTCCTGGATCTGCTCCTTGCGGAAGCGCGCCAGCGGCTCGGCGTATTCCGACAAAATGCGGATCAGCCGTCCATCCGCGCCGTTGAGGAAATTGGAATTCTCATAGGCCAGCGGCGCCTTTTCCAAGGGCGGCGGCGAAGCCCCGTTTCCGGGGATGGTCGCAGCCGCGGTTCCGGCTTGCGGAAGCTTGTTTTTCTGTTCGGTTTTCTCGGTCGCGTTGTCTTGCATAACTATCCGTCTCGATGCCGGACCGCGTCACGGAAGGCGATCCAAAGATTCAAAAGCCCCAGCCCCGATATGATGCCGCGCACCGCCCCGTTGGCCGCAAAGGCGCCCAGGGTGGGGAAGTACAAAAATAAAGGGTTCCGGTCCCACAATCCGTGAGACCACGGGAGGAAAGTGAGCACGTCGCCCGACCATGGCGCGTAGCAGAGCGCCAAGCCGATGTAGAGCCGGAGTAGCACACGCAGGAACAGTTCCGCGCGTTCCAGCCAGCCGGGAATGCGCTGCGGATCGTGCTTAAGGGGATGCGAAGGAAGAGCGGTATCGCTGCCCGGGTCGGTGGCGCTCTCTGAGTCCGGGTTGGTCACGGACCCCGTTGCCGTCCCTGGGGGGGTGGCCGGGCTCGCGGGGATCGGCGTCAATTCCGGCTCCTGAGACATTCGTTCGCTTGCCCGGCCTCACCTGCCGCCCATGGTCGCCGGAAGCGGCAATGGGGCGCATTCTATCTTCGACGCAACCTGCCGGAGTTCCGTTCGGGGCGTCCTTCTTCGGTTCGCAAACCCAAGGAAGACCGGCGCAGAGACGGGCTAATGCAACGGTAACACAGCACAGAGTGGGCGAAGGCCGCCGCGGGAAGCGCCGCCGTGAGATGCGGGATGGCATGCTTGCGCGGGAGATTTGAATGAGGGACGTGGGGGGCGTATCTTGAGGGTGTTCGCGGTTCCCTTGCGTCTAAGAATTGGGAAGGAGGCTGCTCATGAAATCTGGCGCAGCGCTTTGTTTCAGCTTCTGTTTCGGCGTGGCCGTAATGCTTGGCCCGGTGGCGCTGGGGGCGCAAAAGGCCGCCTCGTCCCCTGCTCCGGCGCAACTGGTGATGAATGTGCCTGCGGGGAACGGCTGCCCGATTGGCATGCGGGCTGAGCACGGCACCGGCAGCGGGCTGGTTATGACGCGCGATGACCACGGAAAGCAGGCTGTTCCTCCAGGGAAAGATCATGGGTACATGGCGAAAGAGATCAGCCAGCAGATTCACCTGACGCTGACCAACCCGCTGAACCGGAAGATTGCCGCGGCCAGGGTGACGGCGCGCGGACTGACGGCGCGGGGCCGGATCACCAAGACGCTCTCGACGGGAGACGACGGATCAAACGTGACGCGGACGGTGGATGTGAAGTTTTCCTCCGCGGACGGCCGGAATGTTTCGGCGGATGTGACGTTTCCGGCGTTCACTGTGGTCAACTCCATCCAAATGGAGTCGATTACGTATGCCGACGGATCGGTTTGGAAGCTGGACGACGCACAAACCTGCCGAGTGGTTCCCGATCCGCTGATGCTGGTTGACGCTCATTGACACAACAGCGGCCGGGCGAACTGTGGCAGGAGACCGGGCATTCTGCCCGGTCTCCCGCGTTCTGAGAAGCGAACGGAAAACTATGCAATTTCAGAGTTAGTGTATCCGCGCAGGGGCTAAAGCCCAGGACTTTTCTATGGGCGCTTTTGCGGCACGACTGAAGTCGTGCCCTGACACAAGGCCTCGCCTGGGATACACCATCCCAGAATCAGGTCTACACAGCAACTGCTTCCGGTTGCTGCATAAAGACCGGCGGTTCGTCTGCGCTCGGCCCCCAGCTTGCGGGCACCGGAACGTTGAGCATGCGCAGGTAAACGCTGAACTGGCCCCGATGCTGATAGCAGTGGCTGAACATGATGTCGCGCACGAACAGCGCGCGCGGCAGGGCCAACAGTTCTTTTTCACCGGCAAGCAGGCGCCAGGTTTCGTTCATGGCATGGTCGTCGAACTTCGGCAATTCGCTGCGCACCGTGGCGACGGACTCGTCGAAGGCTTTGAGGATCTCTTCGCGGCTGGCGGGCTGGGGGAAACTGGCGAACTCAGGAACCTGGCCCGGATTGCCCTGCACAAACCGGACAATGCCGGCGGGGACGGTGGCAATGTGGAATGCGAGCTGGCCGGCGGTCATGGACTTTTCGTGGGGCTTCCAGGTGAGCTTGTCCTGGGGGAGCCGCTCGAGGAACTTGCGCGTGATGGGCGCCTGCGCCTCAAATTCAGCGAGGAACGTTTTTGCAATGGACACGATGGACCTCCTTGGGGTGGGTGGGGATTAGCGGGAAGCGGAGTGCATGCGTTCGGCGCGCTGCCGGGCGCGGTCGTGGATGTAGTTCCAGCCGGTGGTGACGCCCTTCTTGTGTTTTTCCAGAATGAGCCCGAAACCGGAGTGGCGGAATTGGATAAGGGTGCCGCCGGGCACTTCGCTCAGGCGATATTGCACGTTGTTGGCGACCGGCTGAGACATGAAGAGCGGACCGTTGATTTCGAGAAGCGTGGGGCGCTTGATGGCCTGCACCGTGCCCCAGTAGTGGCCGTTGTCGCCGCCCAGGTCGCGGAACCAGCGCCCGCCGGGCCAGGGCTCCAGCTTCATGTGCATGGGCGTGCCATCGGGGTGCTCGCTGGCCGTCGTAAGCTGCTCCACGAGCGCTGCGAAGGTGGTTTCGAGCGGCGCGTTGACGTGAATTTCCTGGGTAATGTTCAGGGTCAGATCTTCTATGTTCGGTGCTGTCTGCAACATGCTTCCCTCCTTTTCATTTTTCGGATTTGGTTTCGGCTTCGCGCGCCATGCGTTCGGCGCGTTCCTTCACTCCCAGCAACTGGCGCTTCCAGAATCGCTCAAACAGCGCGGCCCATTCGTGCAGCGGGCGGATGCCGTCAGCGCGCGTCTGGTACAGCTTGTGGCGGCCGTTGCGCCGCACCCGGACCAGGCCCACGTCGCGCAGGACGCGCAGATGCTTTGAGACCGCCGGCTGGTCCATCTGCAATTTCTCCACGATGTCGGTGACGGGGCGTTCGCGATCGGCGAGGAAGATGAGGATCTGCCTGCGACGGGGTTCGGCTACGGCGTTGAAGACATCGGAAGTGGTTGCGGCACGCGCCATGGGGAGAACATTACATGCCTATATAGGAATATGTCAACGGAAATTGTGTTGGTACCTATCCATTTGAATTCTGCGCATTTTGGGCAGAATATTTTTCGGGACATGAACGATCGGCAATGTTGACGCGGCTCTGCGCGGTCCACTCATCGCGAGGAGACTGCGATGAATGCACAATCGATGAGCGAGCCACCTGCCGACGGGCGCACGGGCGGTGTATGTGCAGGGGGCGAGGCGGGATCGGCCAACTTATGGTTTTCTGTAGAGTTTGCTCGTTCTAAGTTTACTCGTAACTAATTTTTGTTTCTATTATATACACAGGATTGCACCTGGTTTGCAGCAGTGAGGAGGGGTACTACCCCCCCGTCAGGCGGCGACTGCTTTTGACGGGCCGATGGAGGTCTGGGCACCTTCTGGGATGATTGCCGGGCCATTTTCCGGGCCATGCGAGTTTGTGTCCTTCCGACTTCGCAGAGCACATAAAGCTGCGCCCTGCTTCGCTCAGGATGACAAGCTAAATTGATGACGGACGCGGTGTGCTTATAGCCGGAAGTAGATGCCGATCATGGGTTCGGCGGTGTGGGTGAACTTGTCGGCGGAGGTAAAGATACTGGTCACGTCGGGCGCCTTGTAGAGATTGCCGCGGTATTGCAGGCGAAGGCCGATGTGCGGAACCAGGCCCCAATCCAGTCCGGCGCCGTAGACGTATACGGGCTTAGTGCTGGTCTGGGTCGACGCGCTGGTTTGCCCGCTCTGCGGCACATTGAGCAACAGGCCGGCGCCGAGCACTCCGAAAGGGCGGAAGTGCAGCAGCTTGACGGAAGGCACCCAGTCGACGGTGACTTCGTGGGCGTCGGCCTTCACGGTGGCCGCGCTGACGTTGCCACAGGAAAGTCCGCAGGTGGCATTGGCCTTGTATGCCTGGTTGGAGCCGTTGAAGGAGTAGGTAGCTTCAAAGCCCACGACAGGATTGGAAATATGGCGCAGTTCGACCAATCCGCCGGCGCTATTGGATGGGCTCTGCGTGTAGCCTGAGGCGTCGGTGGTTCCGGTGAAGGCGCCGTAAAGGCTGAGGGCCACATCGGTCTGTGCGAAAGCCGGACGGCAGGCAAGCCCGGCGAAGATGAGAAGTGCGAGTATGGCGGGAATCAGTCTGATTCGCATGCGCTCTCCTGATACTGGATCGGTTGGTTTCAAGATGATACGTCAGCGGCTGGGGGTTGCACTATTCAATTCCAATGCGGCCGGGCGGTCAACCCGGGTTAAGGATGTAAACCTTTGCAGAACGGTAGTCGCGCGATTTACGATTGCGCCGTGATGAGAAAGCTTCTGCTTTGCCTTCCACTGTTGGCGCTGGGTTGCATGCCGCCTGCCCACGCGCAATCCGCCGATCCGCTGGCTCCCACGCTGGGAGTGAAGTCCGCTGCGGAGATTGACCGCGAGTGGCAGCAGTCGGTGAGCAAGTACGATGCAGAGCGCAAGCGCCTGCTGACGGAAGCGGACCGCCAGGCCAACGACGGCCCGTATCGTCCCGACTGGGCCACGCTGCTGAAATATCAGCAGCCGCAGTGGTACAAGGACGCCAAGTTTGGAATCTTCATTCACTGGGGCGTGTATTCCGTTGCTGCGGCGGAGAACGAGTGGTATCCGCGCAACATGTATCACCCGGGTGACGGCGCGTACAAGAATTTTCAGGAGCGCTTTGGGCACGGCGATACCTCCAAGGGCTACAAGGACCTGATTCCGCTGTTCCGCGCGGAGCACTTTGACGCTGCCGCGTGGGCAAAGCTTTTCAAGGAAGCCGGCGCGCAGTACGTGGTCCCGGTGGCCGAGCACCACGATGGCTTCTCCATGTACGACTCCGGATTGTCGGACTGGACGGTAGTGAAAATGGGTCCGAAACGCGACACGCTGGGCGAACTGGCGGCGGCAGTGCGCGCGCAGGGATTGCACTTCGGGCTCAGCTCGCATCGCGCGGAGCACAACTTCTTTTACGACGGCGGGCGGGCGATCCGCTCGGACGTGAACGATCCGAAGTACGCTTCGCTGTATGGGCCGGCGCACCAGTGGCTGGCGCCGGGCGGCGACGAGCACGGCATGATCAACGACTGGACCTGGGTGAGCGATGCGTGGACCCGCGACTGGCTGGCGCGCGACACCGAGCTGGTGGAGAAATACCATCCCGAGATCGTGTATTTCGACTGGTGGATGGGGCAGCCCAACTTCCGCCGGGCGGTGACCGAATTTGCCGCGTTCTATTACAACTTTGCCGCCGCGCATGGTTACGCCGGGGTGATCGATTTCAAGGACTACTCGCTGAGCTGGAAGGCCGGGGTGCGCGATTTCGAGCGCGGCGAACTGGATCACATCGTGGCCGATCACTGGCAGACCGACACCTCGATCAGCAACAAGAGCTGGGGCTACATTGAGCACGACACGTTCAAGTCGCCGGAGTTCCTGGTGCATCAGCTCATCGACATCGTGAGCAAGAACGGAAACCTGCTGCTCAATTTCGGGCCGCGGTCGGACGGCACCATTCCCGACGAGGTGCAGAACACGCTGCGGGAGATGGGAGCGTGGCTCAAGGTCAACGGCGACGCAATTTACGGAACCACGCCGTGGAAGACGTATGGCGAGGGGCCGACCAAGGTGGTTGGCGGCGCCTTCCACGACACCGACACCAAGCCATATACGCCGCAGGATTTCCGGTTCACCGCCAAGGGCTCCGCGGTTTACGTGGTGGGCATGGCGTGCCCGCCCGATGGCAAGGCGACGATTGCTGCGCTGGGGACGGCGCACGAGGGATCTGCGATCCGCGTGGGGAGAATCGTGCTGCTGGGCTCGACCGGCAAGGTGACCTGGAACCAGGGCGCCGATGCTCTGGAGGTGATGCTGCCCGCCGGGGCAACCTGCAAGTACGCCTACGCCCTCAAACTCACTCCGGGGAATGGCCAGGGGCAACCCGAATAATTCAGCCGCAACTCTTCTTCTCGCCCCGGGTTAGACACCGGGAGCGGTGCATTGCTGTTCTTTGACCTCTCTTTGCCTGGTTTGAATTCATTTCAGGTTCTTGAGGTGATTATGTTGCGGAAAGCTCTTTCTTTCCTTGCCGTGGCTTCGCTGTCGGCGCCGGTTTTTGTGGCGGCACAGACCGATGCCGCCGCCCGCGGAGGAGTCCCCAACTTTGAGCTATACGGCGGCTACTCCTATGTCTTTCAGACCTATAACCCCACCAGCACCACGGTTTCAACCAGCGGAATGAATGGCTGGGATGCTTCGTTCAAGGTGCCGCTGGTGGGCGCATTTCTGGGCATAAAAGGTGACGTTTCAGGCTTCTATCGGAACGACAGCCCGCAGTTCAATCCCAAGGCGTATTTCTTTCTGCTGGGGCCGCAGGTGGGGTTCCACATTAAGAAGTCCACGCTGTTTGTGCATGGCATGGTAGGCAGCGCGCACCTGACCAGCTCGGCGCTCCCGAATATCAAGTCGGACAACACGTTTGCAGTGGCGGTGGGCGCGGGGCTGGACCTGGGGATTTCGCGTTGGCTGGCGTGGCGGATCACGGGCGACTACTACAACACGCACTACCAGGCGACGAACCAGAACTTCAACGAGATTACGAACTCTAACGGCCGGGTTTCGACAGGGCCGGTACTGCGGTTCTAAGTGTTCATTATCGAACATCTTGGCGTGTAACTCATTTGGGATCAGTTGATTGCTCAAAAAACAATGTTTGCACGTCAGGGGCCATTCGAGGTTTCCCGCCGCGGAAAATGGGAACGCCCGCCGGGAAGGCGGGCGTTGCTATTTCTGAGCTAGTTCTATTGTTTCACAACCGAATATAAAACCGGCAAGTGCGGAGGCAAATAAATGAACTATTTGCTATGTCCGGATGTGTTGTGGATTGAGTGAGTTGTAGGAAAAAGTGCATCGGTTTTGGGGCAATGCCTAGACGGTCTAGGTCTTGACACGTTTTCCACAGGGGGGCTGAGGCTGGTTTGGGGCGGGCGAAGAGCAACCGCGGATGTTTCGACTTCAGCCGCTGCGGCGGCTTTCGCTCAACATGACAAGCGGTAGTGGGTCAACTTGACAACGGTTTGGGTTTGGGCCGACGGTGGTGGTTTCCCCACCTAACATACTTGACTCGCAAGAGAGAATCTAACCGCAAAGACCGCGGGTAGGATGGGACACCCCGCACCCGGCCGTCAGTCGAGGTTGGGATGCTGTTTGTGGAAGCCGGTGGCTTCCTGGTAGGTGCTAGCGAAGGCGGCCAGTTTGGCGTCTTGATAGAGGCCGGCTAAGAAGGTGATGGAGACGGGAGTGCCGGGGCCGCCGATGTTGTCGTCATTGCCGTCGTCTTCCCTGGGCGGGCGCGGAGCGTCGTTGCCGCGCAGGCCATTGGGGACGATGAGGGCAGGGTGGCCGGTGAGGTTGGTCACGACGAGTTGGAGACTTTCGGTGGGTGCGACGACGATGTCGACCTGGTCAAACAGCGCTGAGACCTGCTGCACGGCTAGGGAGCGCGCGCGGGCGGCCTGGATGTACTCGACGGCGGGGAAGAACCGAGCGGTGCGGAAGTTGTTGGGCCAGTCGTCGGTGCCCTGTTCGGTGAGGAGCTTGTCGCGGCCGCTGGTGGTGAGCTCGTCGAAGGCGGCTGCGGCCTCGCACTCGAGCATGGTGACCATGGCTCCGTAGGGTAGCTTGGGCAGCTCGACGGGGATGAGATTCACGCCCATGCTGCGCAGCTTGTCGAGCGCGGCGACGGCGAATTTGTGGTCGTAAGCGACACGCGCCTGCCGGGTCTGGCGGGAGGCGTTGCGGTCTTCGCGCTTTTTCTTGTCTTCGGCGGATTCGGTGGCGGCGCCCTGCTCGGGTTTGAAGGGCTTGGGATTATCGAAGTCGGACTTGAGAAAGCCGACGCGGAGCTTGCGTGCGTCGAGCGCGGGATCCCAGTGGAAGGCGGCGTGGGGATAGACGGAGGTGTCTTTGCCGTCGGGGCCGCAGATGGCGTCGAGGACGAGGGCGCAGTCCTGGGCGGTGCGGCAGATGGGGCCGAGCTTGTCCATGGTCCAACTGAGGGCCATGGCGCCGGTGCGGGGGACGAAGCCGAAAGTGGGGCGGAGGCCGGAGTCGCCGCAGCGAGTGCAGGGCGAGGAGATGGAGCCGAGGGTTTCAGAGCCGATGGCGAAGGCGACGCAACCGGCGGCGACGGCGGAGGCGGGGCCGGCGGAGGAGCCGCTGGAGCCCTGTTTGGGATTCCACGGATTGCGGGTCCGGCCGCCGAACCACTTGTCGCCCATGGCGAGGGCGCCGAGGGTGAGCTTGGCGATGAGGATGGCGCCGGCGGCGTCGAGTCGCTGGACCACGGTGGCGTCTTCGTCGATGGATTGATGCTCGAATCCGCCGGCGCCCCAGGTGGTGGGGTAGCCCTTGACGGCGAGCAGGTCTTTGGCGCCCCAGGGGATGCCGTGGAGGGGGCCGCGATATTTTCCGGCGGCGATGTCGGCGTCGGCGGCTTTGGCCTGGGCGAGGGCGCGATCCTCCGTCAGCGTGACCACGAAGTGGAGTTTGGGATCGTAACGCTTAAGGCGGGCGATGTACATCTTCGTCAGGTCGAGAGATGAGACCTTGCCGGCCTTCAGCAGGCTGGCCAGATGGCTGACGCTGGCAAAGGCAACCTCGTCGATGGCCGATGGCGCGGTGACAGATTCATCTGCGGTCCACCCGATCATGCCGGTGGGTCCTGTGCTCTTCTTCACGGACAGGAAGTGAATACCGGGCGGAGTTCTGTCTCGTGCCGGCTGGGGATGGAACACAAAGCATGGCGCGACGGAGTTGGGGAGGTGGAGCTTGCGGATGGCTTTCATGGAGCCGTTACGGTCGACGAGGCCGTCGATCATCATCTTCTTCTGCTCGTCGGTGAAGGGGCCGATGCCGGCGAGGATCGCGGCCGCATCGGTCATCTCCGGGGTGATCTTCGGGGGCTTGGACTGGTCGGTTCCGTTGGCCTCCTGCGCCTGGGCGGCGAGGGTGTAGAGAACGCCGGGGAGAAGGGCGGAAGTGATGCCGGCGCGGGAGCAGGCGGCGAGAAAGCTGCGGCGGTCGAGGGTCATGGGTGTCCTTTTCGAGCAGGAATGCTTCTCGGACACTATAACGAACAGCGGGGAGGATTGGCGGGCCATCCCACCCAAGCGACAAGAACAAAGACGACGCTTGGATGGGGCACCTATATTCCTGTGGACGAGCACATTTTGGATGACTAACGATTACCGCCCCTTGGGACTCAATCCCATCTGGAATGTGATCATCACACTGCGTCCGGGAAGCAGCTGTAGTTGATCGCTGCCGTTCGCAGTGTACGGCACAGCGGCGGTTCCACTGACGCCGGGCGCGAGCGAAACCACATCGTGGAAGTCGAAGAGATTGTTCATGCTCAGCTTGAGCTTCGAGCCATTGAGGAACGAGTTCCTTCGCAATGTGTAGTTCAGGAAAAGGTTGTTCATCCAGAACGAATCGAGCTGCGTCGTCTGGTGGAGGGATCCGTTGTCCATCCAGCGCGGCCCGATCTGCTTGTTGAAGAAACCGAGATCCCAGTTCTTGTCCTGGTATGTCGCCCCAGCGCCGACGGTGTAGTTCGGTGCACCGGCGACCCACTGCACCGGAGTAGGCGCAAGAACCGTGCCATTCGCCAGCGTCTGTCCCGCGAAGGTCTCGTACTTGGCCTGACCGGCCGTGCCATTGAAGTTGAAGCTCAGCCCATGCGTCACATACAGGTTGCCTTCGGCCTCAAAGCCGATGGTGTTCGAAGCCGGAGTGGCGTAGTAGTACGAATCGCCGTAATCGGGCTTGGTCGGATCGGTGATCTTGTAGCTGCCGTAGGCGTTCTCGAAGTGGATGTGATAGACATCCGCGTCAAAGCTCAGGTGGTTGAACTTCACCACGGAGCCACCCTGGTAGGTGGTGGCCACCGTCGGCTTGGGTGCAACCGCAACCAGCGCGCCGGTTACATCGAAGACGGCGCTGGGAGGAATCTCGCTGCCACGGCCGAACTGCGCATACACCGACCAGTTGTCGCGGATGCGGTAGTTGCCCTCCACCGAAGGCAGGATGTTGTTGTAGTAAGCGCTGTGCTTCGCAGAGATTCCCGCGCAACCCGCAATGGTAGTGGAAGTACAACCCAGGTTCCCCACAACCTTGCCGTCGGCAAGCTGAGTCAGGTCCATGGTGTAGAGCGCGCTCTTCACGCCCGCGGTGATCGTCCACCTGGGAATGGCAACCAGCTGGTACTCGATGTAAGGCTGCGCCGAGTTGGTGGTGAAATACTCATGAAACCGCAGATTCTTCAGCAGAGGGGAATCGACCCATGTGCGGGGGTCGCTATTCTGCTGGTAGCGGTTGGTGGTGGTGTACTCGTACCACGCGCCAACGCGGAACACGCCGAAGTGAGACGCCTGGCTCAACGAGGTGATTTCGCCGCCGCGGTTATACTGGTTCAGCTTGTCCACGGCGCTGTGATCGCTTACAGCTACCTCGTGCAGCGAGTCCTGGCTCTGGTCCTTCTGCAGGTGCTGGTGGTTCGAGTAGGAGTAGCTGTAAGGCTTGGTCTCCAGCCTCCACCCGTGGCCGAACTCCGTGCCGAAACTGATGATGCTGAAGTCGGTCGGCACGTGATAGATGTAGTTCCGGAAGTACATCGAGTTGTAGGTGCCGTCGGCATTGAGGCGGTTGCCGTCCATGATGTAGTTCAGACCGCGGTCGGCGATCTGCCGACGGGTCGGATCGCTGTCGGGCGTATTGCTGTCCACCAGCACGATGGTGCTGGTCGCCGTCAGATAAGTCTTATCGGAAAACTTGTAGTTGAACTTCGCTGTCCCGGCGGTGCGCTGCTGGTCGTTGAAGGTCTGGTAGCCGTCAGAGTTGTTGTGGTGCCCCTCAAACCAGAAGTTCGCCCTGGGGTTCTTGCCACCGAAGAGACCGGAGTTGAACTCGCCCAGGATCTGGCGGGTGTTGAAGGATCCGTAGGACTCGGAAACCTTGAACGTCATGGCCGGCCCCATCTGGGGCGAGAACATGTGAATCGAGCCCGCAAAGTTGGTTGGCCCTACATCGGATGCCGTCCCGGGGCTGCGGTCGAAGTCTACATAGCTGATGGCGGGAGCCGGAACATACGCCCACGAGTGATGCGTGGGATCGTTCGAGTCCTGAAAGGGCACGCCGTCCCAGGTCATGGTGAAAGCGCCATCGGCGAATCCGCGGAACCAGGTCTTCGACTGGCCATTGCCAATGCCGTTGGTGGCGTAGCTCACCGTGCCTGGAGCCGCCTGCGTAATGTCCGCGAAGTCGGTCACCGGAGACGTGTACTCGCGAATGTACTGGCTGGTGATCTCGCTGCGGGGAGACGCCATGTCGAGCAGGGCCTTGACCGGGGCCATCTGGGCGGCAATCGACGAGTCCGCTTCCGCTTCCACCGTCACCTCTTCCGACACGGAAGCGACAACCAGCGAAACGGAAACGTTCGCCGTCTGGCCGGCCGCCACCACCACGTTGTGGCGCACGTCCGTGGCAAAACCCGTGGCCGAGACTTCCAGGGTGTAGGCGCCGGCCGCCAGGCCCGTCACATTGAACTGGCCCTCTGCTCCGGTTACGGTGGTGCGCTCCACGTTGAATGCAGTGACCACGACGACCGACGCTCCCTGCAGCGCCTGGCCGCGTGGGTCGGTGACGACTCCATGAATGGAGCCTGCGATTTCTTGCCCATGCAAGGGCGCAATGCCTGCCACGATGAGCAGGCACACGAATACGAACATGGCTAAGCGCCACTTCTCAACTAATTGGGATTTCAAGATTGGCCTCCGAAAGAAAGTTCTGGGTCGATCTTGAATGTAGGGAAGAAATGTGACGGTCTCTTCACAGCCGGGTTAAATCTATTTGACAGCCAACCCTTAGCGCCTGTGCAAAAACATTTAGAGAGCAGTTCCGCAGTTGATGTATCCCGGCAGCGGCTAAAGAGCCTGCGTGAGAACCTCAATTCGCGAGACCAGAGGTATGCTTTCTTCGAAAAGAGGCCGCTAACTTGCCGACTCGCTACGTCGCGAAGCGACGCCAACTTGCTGCTTTTGTCTCAGAACCCAAACTGCCCCGATTTACACGCAGACTCTAAAGCCCCGCACATTATGTGGCGCTTGGCGGCGCGACTGAAGTCATGCCCTGCTACAAAGCTCATCGATTGGGAATCCAGCTTCACGAAAACTGTCCTAGCGAAGAAACGCGTCAGTCATCCCGCCGCGGTTTTGCCTGCGCACACGTCAGGGGCATCTCTTTCACCGTCGACTCAAGGTCCGGCCAATAGGGGCTGGTCTTCAGAACCGAGCAGAAGTCCCCCAGAAATGCGTCCTTGCCAGGCTTGTCCGCCGGCCACGCGCGATCGAAAAGCTTCCACGCATAGTCCGAGTGGCCGGAATAAATCCAATCGAGCATCTGGCCCCACAGCTCCGAGCCGATTCCACCGCTGACAGGGTTATTCTCGCCAAACGCCCCCCGCCCCATGGCCACCGCGGTCTTCCATTGGTTAGGCGTGGGAGCGGGCTTCTCCATTCGGTCCAGCGCCAGGTGAAAACTGCCGCTGTCGTTGTCGGGAACAAACTTCAGAATCACTGCAACGCTCGGCGAATCGGCAAAGGAAGCCTGCCAATACGCAAATGTCCAGTCCGCGGCCAGGTAGTAATAATGTCTGTCGTGCTTCAGGTCGGCGAAATGCGCCAAGTCGTCGTCGGCGTCTTCCAGCCTGGCCAGGAGGCGGAATTTCGGCTCGAGTTCGAAGATGTAATGCCGCGAACAGCAATGCGCGCCCCCTGTCCACGCGGTCACAATCATGTCCGGATGTCCGCGGCCGGTTACGTCGGTCCCATTGAGCACCGGCGGAATTCCATACTGGCGATTCGCCGGCTGCCCCAGCGAATACTGCAGCACGTCGGGGTCGGCCAACTGAAAAATCACCTCTCCGTTGCGGAACACCTTTACGCATCCCGCATCGTCGATGCTCTGCCCCTGGTAATTCCTGAAAACCAGCCCATTTACGGTGACCGAGTTCTTCAGGAGTACCTGCGTGCACGGCGCGGGCTGCGGAACTGGTTGCTGAGCCGCGGCTCGATGCGGCGGCAACATGCACAGCAGGTTTGCCGACAGCAAGACACATCCTCGAATTCGCCGCTTCGTCCGCTCACTCATTTCTTGCCGCACGAGCAGAAATAGAAATGCTGCTTGCTCAACTGGGAGACCTTCTCGAGGTGTGCTGTCCCGGACTTCACCTTCTTGTCGTCGGCGGGATCGGGGTAGATTGTCATGATCTCGCAGTCCTTGTTGCAGGCGTCGCTGGAAGAACACTTTACTTCGAGCTTGGGAGACGCGGTCAGTCCGTCTCTGGCCTTCTCCATGGCAGCTTTTTTGGCATCCCCCGCCTTCTTATCCTCTCCATTCTGCTTCTTAATGATGTCGTTCCGCGCAGTGCCGTGGCGTTCGTTTTCGGCTCTTGTGTCTGCCGCCTTCTGACCGGGATTATCCTTATCCACTGCGTTGATGCGGTTCACCTCCTGTCGATGGCGGGTATCCTCTGCTTTCAAATCCTTTTCTGCCTGTCCCCGGTTCTTTTCCTTTGCTGCCGCGAGGGCCGTGTCCGCTTCGCTTTCCGCTTTCCCCAGCGCTACGCGGTTTGCCGCTTCATCGGCCGACCATTTTGCAAGGGCGGCGGTAATCGCCTTCGCCACCTTGCCGGGATCGTCGCTACCGTCGATCGCGAACTTGCAGAGCTTGTAGAGCTTCATTTCGGCGGCAAAGGCATCCGGCAGGTTTTTGCCGTTCTCGTCTACCGGCTGGCACTGATTCTTGTCATCAATGTAGATTCCCGTTAAAGCCACTTCGTGCCTCCTTTCAAGTGGCGCTCCCGCTGGAGCGCAGGCTGTGGCGCGAATTTTACACCTTTTTTGAATGACTGGAATCTACTTCGGGGTTGTGTGCTGATGTGCTGTGACTCGCACCAAATGACCCACGCTTCCGGCCACCGCCCACTGTCCACTGATCACTGACCACTGTTCACTGCTTAAAGAATTCTCCGTGCCCACCGTTGGCCCACGGATTGTAGTGAGCGGCGAAGTTGGCGCGGTTCTTTACGGACGGATGGTTATAAAGCCAGAACTCCACGAAGCGACTTGGATTGGGATCCTCAAGCCACGCCTCTCCCAGGGAGTCGAATGCCGCCACCGCCGTCTTTTGCGGATCGGGAACCAGCCCGTGCATGGCTTCCTGCCCGTATACGTCCGCCTGGTGCTCAAGGTAACGGCTGAAGGTGTTGCCGATCGGCTGCAGAACAAATCCGGCAATGGAGAGCGTGAAGAGCAGCACCACGAAACCGGCGCGCGTGGCCAGCGGAGCAATGCGGTCCTGCGCGTGAATGTCCCAGCGCTCCCCGTAGCGCCGCACCAGCCACTGCGAAAACCCGGCGCAGCCCCAGAACACAAAGAACAGAAACACTGCCGCTGCAATCAGTCCTTTTTGAATATGGTGCAGAACGTAGTGCCCGGTTTCGTGTCCGAAGATGAACATCACCTGGTCGTCGGGAATGCGGCCCGCGGTTGTGTCCCAAACCACGATGCGCTTGGTGGCTCCCATGCCGCTCACGTAGGCGTTAAGCCCGTTGGTTTTGATGCTGGCCATCATCAGAAACATGCGATCCGGGGGAATTTCGGTCCCGGTACGCGCCACCACCTTTTCGAGGTTCGCCACCAGAGGCGCATGATGCAGCGCCAGCGGTTCGAACTGGTCGAAGATGCGCTCAAAGAACGGCGAGGCAAGCGTGGCCAGCACCATCAGAGGCAGGGTGATGACCCAGCACCACAGCCAGAATCGGCGCGGCGAACGCTTGACGATCCAGTTGAACAGGAGAAGCACCAGCGATCCCAGCGTGACGGCGATCGCGAGCGCCTTGCCCTGGTCGCCGAGCCAGCCGCCCCAGGCCTGCACGCTGATGCCGTAATGCCGGCTCGCAATGTGGCCGATGGCGTCCAGCGGCAGGCTGGCCAGCGTGGTGATCACAAAAAACGCGGCAAAGAACACGATGCCCTGGATCCAGCGATGCCGTGAGAGTCCCCTGGCCCAGCCATCCAGCCCCGCCGCCGTCTGCGACGCCAGCAACAGCCACAGCACCGCCAGGCCCCAGAGCGCCCCGGTGATCTCCAGGGTCAGCCGGATCTTATTCAGAGTGATGGCCTTGGCCAGCTTGTCCGGGGGCAGAGAGTAGGCTTGGTCGGAGGTCGATTGCGGCGCGGCCGTCTGCGCCTGAGATTGCGGCGGCTGGCTGGACGGCGCCGCCTGGGCGCTAACGCGAGCGCACGCAAACAGCAGAGCAACCGCCAACAAACTCAAGGCAAAGCGAAATGCAATTCTCATAATCATCCTCAACCGCGCTGCTTTCTGAGACAATCGGGGCTACCCATGTTTTTACTCGATTGTTCCACTGCAACGCCATCTATTCGTTGTGCCGGCCGCACCCGCATGCTGCTCCGCTGCGCCGTTCCGTCTGTCGTGCTGCTCGCCGCATCCCTGCCGCCGCCCGCTGCGCATGCCCAGGCTGCACCGGTGCTGCTGGACGCCATGACCACCGAGTTGCATCGCGCGTTCACCTCGCTGGGGCGGGCCGATGCCGCGAAAAAAGAGAACCAGCTTCCGCCCTACTTTCTCAGCTACTCCGTCAGCGATGACGATGAGGTGGCCATTCGCGCCCAATATGGAGCCCTGGTAGACAGCACTGCCAATCACGTGCGCGTCGCGGGCATCCAGGTTCGCCTGGGCGATGCCAAACTCGATAACACTCACGGCACGCATCGCGGATCGGCGGTTAACAGCATGCAACTGCCGCTCACCGACGATCGCGTGGCTCTGGAACGCACTCTGTGGCTGGCCACCAACGCCGGATATTCCAACGCACTGGACAATTATCTGCGCGTGAAGACCGAGGCGCAGGTGCGTGCCAAGGAAGAAGATTCGTCGCCCGACTTCAGCCAGGAAGCGCCGCAGACCGCCATCGAGCAGCCCGCCCCGGCGGTCAAAGTGGATCGCGCAGCGTGGGAGCGGAGAGTGGCGCGGCTTTCCGGAATCTTTCGCGAATACCCTGACGTCTACCAGAACCTGGTGATGCTCTCGGTGCAGAACGAGACCGACTACTTTGCTTCGTCAGAGGGCTCGCGCGTGATTGCGCCGCATCTCGCGGCGCGCGTGGTGGTGCTCGCGGTGACCCGCGCCGACGACGGCATGGATTTGTTCCGCGCCCAGACCTTCGAGGCCGAGACAATCGACGGCTTGCCCAAAGAGGCTGAGCTCGAATCGGCTATCCGCGACCTGGGCAAAAGCCTCGAAGCGCTGCGCAAGGCGCCGGTCACTGAGCCGTTCGATGGGCCGGCAATTCTTTCCGGCCGCGCCGCCGCGGTGTTCTTCCATGAAGTGCTGGGCCATCGCCTGGAAGGCCAACGGCAGCGCGGCGATGAAGAAGGCCAGACCTTTACCAAGGACATCGGAAAAGATGTGCTTCCCGCCTTCCTCTCCGTGGCCGACGACCCCACCCGCACTACCTTCGGCAACACCTGGCTCAGCGGCAGTTATGAGTATGACGACGAGGGCCAGAAAGCGCGCCGCGTGGATCTCATTCAGGACGGGGTGCTCAAGACGTTTCTGATGTCGCGGCTGCCCATCGCCAGCTTCTCGGCCTCGAACGGACACGGCCGCTCGCAGACCGGACGCATGCCCACCGGACGCCAGGGAAACCTCATCGTGACCTCGACCAAAACCGTGCCCGAGGCCGAGCTGCGCAAGCAACTGATTGAGGAAGCGAAGAAGCAGGGCAAGCCCTACGGACTTTACTTTGAAGACATTTCTTCGGGATTCGCGGTGACCACGCGCAGCTCGCCGCAGGCTTTTCAGGTGATTCCGCTGGTGGTGTATCGCGTGTATGTGGACGGCCGACCGGATGAGCTGGTGCGCGGCGTGAGCATCGTGGGCACGCCGCTCGCGGCTATGAAGCGCATCGTGGCCACCGGCGACAAAAGCGAAGTGTTCAACGGCGAATGCGGCGCAGAGTCAGGCACCATCCCGGTGAGTGCGGTGGCGCCGGCCATGCTGGTGAGCGACATCGAAACGCAACGGCAGCCGCAGGGCACGGCGCGGCCGCCGATTTTGCCGATACCTGGGGCGCCGGCGGTGCCTGCCGTCAAGGAGGCGCAATGATGAGCATCAAGATTTCAACGAGAATCGCCCGCTTTGTGGCAGGGCGTGGTTTTATAGGCTGCAGAAAAAGTCGGGACCAATTTAAAGGCCAAAACCCCGCAGGGGCTAAAGCCCAAGAAATTTTGTGGCACTCATCGGCGCGACTGAAGTCGCGCCCCTACGCGATTCTTTCAGCGAGTGCGTTTTTCAGCCAGATGTTCCTCCTATTTCGTACATTACTCATTGCCATCATCTTCGCCGCATCGCTCTTCCTTCCAACCCACGCCGCCTACGCGCAATGCGATCCCTCGCAATGTTCGGGCACTCGCGCGGATGCCGAAAAGGATCCCGTGCTCAAGGCCATGCTCGAAGAGCTCGACCGCAGCAAGTCCGACCTGCAGCTCAAGGGCTTTGAAAAGCCATTCTTCATTCAATACCGTATTGAAGACGTGGCAGCCTTCGAAACCAAGGCCGAGTTCGGGGCTACCGAAGGCTCGTCGCGCGCTCACTCCCGCATCGCCCGCATCACCGTGCGCGTGGGCGACTACAAAACCGACAGCTCCGGCGGCCGCGGCGATGGCGCGCTTCAGCTCGGCGCGCTCGACGACGACCCCATCGCCATCCGCTCCGCGCTGTGGCAGGCCACCGACCAGGCCTACAAGGCAGCCCTCGACGCCTACGCGCAGAAACAGGCGGAGCTCAAGCAGGTGCAGACGCTACCGCAAGCCGACGACTTCAGCCGCGAGAAGCCGGTGATTTCGCTCGAGTCCCCGCGGAAACTGCAGGTGGATGAAGCGGCATGGACGGAGCGCGTGGCGCGGGACAGCGGGCTCTATCGCACCGAAGCTTCGGTCCAATCCGGCGAGCAGGGCGTGCAGTATTCCGTGGCTTCGTTCCAGGCGAGCGCCGTCACCACGTGGCTGGTGGACAGCGAAGGCTCCATCGTGCGCAAAAGCTCATCGAGTTACCAGGAATCATTTGGAGTGGGCACGCAGGCGGACGACGGCATGCACCTCGATCGCTCTTATGCCACCACCGGCGTCGCGCTCGCCGATCTCGATCCGCCGGATGCGTTTGAGAAGCATGCCGTGGCCCTGATCGCTTCGCTGAGCGAGCTGCGCAAGGCGCCGCTGGTGGAGGAGGAATATCACGGCCCGGTGCTGCTCAGCGCGGATGCCAGCGCCGACATTCTGCGCTCTCTGCTGGCCGCGGGAGTGGCGGCGACCCGCCCGCGCCTGGGCACCGAGGCCCGCACCAACGGCCCCTTTGCCTCCAGTTACCACGCGCGAATTCTGCCTGACTTCATGGACGCCGTCGACGATCCCGCGCTGAAGACGTACCAGGGCCGCAGCCTGGTTGGCGCATACAGCGTGGACGATGAGGGCGTCCCGGCGCAGGCGGTGAAGCTGGTCAGCGACGGCAAACTGGAGAACTACCTCATCGGCCGCGAGCCGGTGCGCGATTTTCCCCAATCCAACGGACACGCTCGCGCGGCGCTGACCGGCCCCGCCCATGCGCAGATCGGGGTGCTCAAAATCACCGCGCAGAATGGACTCGCGGCCGAAGAGCTGAACCGCAAGCTGCTCGACCTGGCGAAAGACCGCGGTCTCAAGAGCGTGTACTTTGTGGAAACCATGGGCGGCGGCATGACCCCGCGCTTGCTCTATCGCATCGGCCTCGACGGCAAGCGCGAACTGGTGCGCGGCGCGGTGCTCGACGACCTCGACCAGCGCGCCCTCCGCTCCAGCATCGAAGCCGCCGGCAACGACCTCTGGGTGGGCAACTATTTGGGCGAGGTGCCCAATACCGTGCTCGCCCCCGCGCTGCTGCTCAACGACGGAACGGTGAAACGCGCCAACGAGAAGAATGAAAAGCTGCCGTTTTATCCGCCGCCGGAGTGAGAGGCAGTTCACAGTTCACAGTGCTCAGTGCTCAGTGGTCAGTGCTCAGTGGTCAGTGCTCAGCCGTCAGCTTTCAGCTCTCAGCTCTCAGCTCTCAGCTTTCAGCGGTCGGCGGAACTCATCAGGAATGCGAGGAAGACTCCCTCGAACTGTGAACTGCGAACTGCCGTCCCCGCCTGATACACTCCGGGTGAATCAAATTGCTGGAGTTGACTTGTCGATGAAACGCATTGTTCCTCTCTTCTGCCTGGCCGCGGCTGTGACCATGTCTGCCCAAACCGCGCCCAAAACTTCTCCCACGCCCGCGAAAACTCCCGCCGCGCCGGCGGCCAAAGCGCCCGCTGCGAGGACCACCTCGCCGCTCGGCTACAAGCTGCCTCCCGGGGAGAAGCGCGTTCCGGGCATTCCCAAAACCGCGTTCGTCCTCCGCTACCAGGAGATCAAGATCGGCACCGGCGCCGAGGCAGAACCCGGCAAGCTGTGGCACGTTCTCTATAAGGGATGGCGCGCCGGCGACGGGGTGGTCTTCGACGCGTCGGAAGAGCACCGGAAGCCTGTGATGGGCAAGGATGGCAAGCCCGAGATGGGCCCCGACGGGAAACCCAAAATGGGCGATCCGGAGCCGCTGGCCTTCCCCGAGGGCACGGGCCGGCTCATCCCCGGCTTCGATTTTGGGGTGTCGGGCATGCGCATCGGCGGCAAGCGCCGCATCTTCATCCCCTATCAGATGGCCTACGGGACACGCACCATTCCCGACCGGCCCGACCACCCGGGCATTCCGGCAAAGTCCAACCTCATCTTCGACGTGGAGCTGGTGGACGTAACGGACATGCCCGCGCAGCCGCAGCGTCCCATGTTTCCTCCGGGGGGCGGCAGCGTCCGTCCGCAGCCGGTGATGCCGCGTCCGGGAACTCCCGGAGCCCCTGCGCCGGGAACCGTGCCGCCTGGCGGCGGTGTTCCGCCGCCCGCAGGCGCCAAGCCGGCTACGCCGCCCAGCCCGGGCACGCAGCCCGCTCCGGCGCAACCGGGACAACCGTCTCCTCCGCCGCAGCCGCAGAATCCGCCGCAGCCGAAGTAATGTGGGCTCGGATCCCAGGTCCCTCCGCCGCGGCGGACAAGGGGCCTGGGGCACCCGTGTGCTGGAAGCCTGTAAGGATGGGGCGCTCGCCGGCTTCCGCGGAGGCTTGCGCGGAGGACCTACTTACATGGCAAACGATTATCCTGCGAGGCGACGATCTGCCACTTGCCGCCGCGCTTTAGCCAGGTATCGGTCCAAACTTGACAGACCTTGGCGTGGGGCTGGGATTTGTCTTTGCCGACGGCATGTTCGCTGCCATAGACAAGGGCAATGCTCTCTCCGAAGTAGCGCACTTTAGCGTCATCCAATCCGCAATCATGCGCCGTGCGCGGGCCTTTTTCGTCCTTCAGTTCATCGGCTTTGGTGAAACGCGCGCCGCTGGTCGAGGTGCCCTGGAAGTCGTCGGCGAGCAGACCGGCGACGACACCGTTGTCGGCGCATACACCCTCAGCCCACTTGCGTTCCATCTCGACGATGTATTGCGCGGTCTTATCGTCCGCCGACGCCCAGTGACTCTGCTGTGCGTGCCCCGGAACGGGAATGAACGCCGCCGCGACGGCCATTGCGAAGATTCCAACGTGCATTTCTCGCATGGCGGAAATCGTACACGACTTCACTGCGTTCGGGAGGATAGTCGTAGATGAGGGTGGCACCGGGGCAGATGAGGGATCTGGGAAGGGGATTGCGTGGATTGACGGCGGGGGGCGTGCGCCGTAGGCTCTAACTGATATGGAATTCAAGGTCAGCGAGCTGGAACGGGAGCCAATCGATTTCGATCTCCAGTTCAACCCTGGAGCGATTGATTACGGCGAGGAGGCGCAGCAGACGGGGCCTCTGGCTGCGGACGGGCGGGCGGAGGTGCTGCACGAGCACCGGGGTCCGAAGGAGATTGTGGCCGATATCCGGCTGAGGGGCCATTTTGCCGGGAAATACGAGATTCCGTGCGCGCGCTGCGTGGAGCCGGTGACCACGGCGCTGGAAAGCGACTTCGACCTGTTGTTTCGGCCGATGGGGGCGGATGCGGGGCCGCCGGAGCGGTCGATCTCAGCGCCGGATACTGAAATCGGGTATTATCAAAAAGACAGTCTGTTGCTTGAAGATGTGCTGAGGGAGCAGGTGCTTTTGTCTCTGCCGGTCAGGACGCTGTGCAAGGACGACTGCAAGGGACTTTGCCCGCGCTGCGGAAGCAATCGCAACAGCCAGGTCTGCTCCTGCGACGAGGGTCCGAGCGACCCCCGCTGGGAGGCGCTGGCCGATCTTCGTAGCCGGATCAAACCCTAGAGCACCGATTCCGGCAAGTATCCTGGTTTCCCACCCTTTTCGCAAAAAGCGCGAAAAAGGTGGGGCACGGAAGCTTCTGGGGATCAAGAACGAGAAGAATCAGAGTGTTACGCCTGCGCCGGATGGCAGCGCCGAAGGTGTTGCGTGAGCGGGGCGAAGACACGAAAGGAATTGCATCATGCCGAATCCGAAACGGCGTCACTCCACGCGCCGCACCGCACTCCGCCGCTCCCACGACTTTCTCACCGCAGTTGGAGTTTCCGAGTGTCCCAACTGCCACGAGAAGAAGCTGCCCCATCGCGCTTGCGCCAAGTGCGGCGAATACAAGGGCCGTGCGGTTCTCGATGTGAAGGAAACCAAGTAGTCGGCGGCGGGCCGCGAGCATGCTCATCGACATCGCGCTGGACGCATTCGGCAGTGACAAAGCCCCCGAGCCGGAAATCCGGGGCGCTATTCTTGCCTGCCGCACGATGCCGGTGCGGGTGCATCTGATCGGGCCGGAGACGGAACTGCGCGACCTGCTGGACGAGCATCTGGAAAACGAAGATCTGCCGATCCTGATCCACCACGCGTCGGAACGCATCGGCATGGACGAGAAGGCGGCGCACGCGGTGCGCACCAAGAAAGACAGCTCCATGCGCGTGGGGCTGAAGCTTGTGCGGGAGCGCAAGTGCGCGGGCTTTGTGACGGCCGGGAACACCGGCGCGGCCATGGCCACGGCCAAGATGGTGCTGGGCGCGATGCCTGGCGTGGATCGGCCGGCGCTGGCGACCCCCATGCCGACGACTTCCAAGGGCAATCCGTGCGTGCTGCTGGACGTGGGCGCGAACGTGGACTGCAAGCCGCACAACCTGGAGCAGTTCGCGGTGATGGGCGAGATGTATGCCCGCAGCGTGCTCAAGATTCACAAACCGCGCGTGGGGCTGCTTTCGATTGGCGAAGAAGAGACCAAGGGCAACGATCTTACCCGCGAGGCATTTCCGCTGCTGAAGGCGCTGCCGCTCAACTTCATCGGCAACGTGGAAGGCCGCGATATCTTCAACGGCAATGCGGACGTGATTGTGTGCGACGGTTTTGTGGGCAACGTGGCGCTGAAGACCAGCGAGGGCCTGGGGCGATTTGTGCGCGACGTGCTGCGCGAGTCGCTGACGCGCACGGTGACGGCGAAGGTGGGCGCGCTGCTTTCGCGGCAGGCGTTCAATGATTTTCGGCGGCGGCTGGACTATACCGAGTATGGCGGCGCGCCGCTGCTGGGGGTGCGCGGGGTGTGCATCATCGGGCATGGCTCGTCGAACGACAACGCGATCTTTAACGGCATTCGCGTGGCGTACGAGTTTGCCAAGGCGGGGACGAACGAGAAGATCGAGCGCGAGTTTGCCAGCCGTCCGCATCGCGCGCATGCGCCGGAAGCCAATCCTGACGCGACGATTCAGTGAACAGTAGTCAGTGAACAGTGGTCAGTGTTCAGTTGACGGGAGACGTGTGGCGCTATGAGCGAAACGCCCGGGCCGGGATGGGAAGTGGACGCTGGAGTCCTGGTGCTTTTGGCGTGTCCGGCTTGCCATGGCGAACTGCGGCTGGAGGCGGCTCGGCTTCGCTGCATGCAGTGCGGGCGCGTGTATCCGATTGTGGATGGGATTCCGTCGTTGATTGCAGAAGCAGGTTCCGGGTTGTAGCTTCTAGGCTCCTAAGTCGATACCCTGCATTGAGCTTAAGCCGTGCCCTTTCAAAGCAGAGTTTTTCAGCAAACTGTTCAGTCGTGCCGCAACCGCCATTTCACTGGAATTCGGGAGCGGCCCTCTCGGCCATCGCCAGCAGCGTCTGGAACTGCGGTGCATCAGGATCGCGATCGACCACAGCCACCTCGGCATCCCGGAACCCTGCCTCTTCCAGCATCTGCTCCAACTCTGCTTCGCCAAAGCCCAGCCACTCGTCGGCATAGAGCTCGCGCGCTTCTTCAAAGCGATGCTTGGCCAGGTCCAAGATCACCAGCCGGCCGCCCGGCTTGAGTACGCGCGCCGCCTCGGCCAGCGCCCGTGCGGGGTGCAGCGCGTGATGCAGCGACTGCGAGAAGAACGCCACATCTACCGTCTCCGAAACAATGGGAAGCTCTTCCATGTCTCCCACGCGGAAATCGACGTTGCTTACGCCGAGCCGCGCAGCCTGCTCCATGCCCACTTCCAGCATCTTCATCGAGCTGTCGACGGCGATCACGCGAACAGCCCGCGTGGCCAGCAGCAGCGAGAAACTGCAGTCCCCCGCGCCCAGATCGGCAATCGTCAACGCCGGCATCAGCCGAACCACCGCCATCATCATGCTCTTCCACGACTTGCCGGGGACGTAGTCCTTGCCCAGCCGCCCCGCCATGGAGTCGAAAAAGCTGCGCATGCGCTCCTGCCGCTTGCGCAGGACGCGCTGCATCGCGGCACGGTCGGCGGCGGCTTCGGGGGTTTCCTTCTCCGCTTCGGCCAGAATCCCATCCAAAACGCCGCCCCCACCAACGGAGGCAGCGAGGCGATAGAGATTGCTCTTGCCGGTGCGGCGATCCTCCACCAGCCCCGCGTGCTTGAGCTGCGAGAGATGCGTTGAGATAGTGCTCTGGCCCAGCGTGAGGACCTCCTGCAGCTCCGCCACGGAAAGCTCTTCCGCCTTGAGCAGCAACAGGATGCGCAGCCGGTTGGGGTCGGCAGCAGCACGCAAAATTTTCACGATTGACGCCATGGTTTAATTCTGATACATATCAACATATCACGATACGTCGATATGGAGGAGTTTCCCGCAAATGGCAACGACCCTCGAGATTACTTCCGCCGATTACAGAGTAGCGGACATGAAGCTGGCCGACTGGGGCCGCAAGGAGATCGCAATCGCCGAGCACGAGATGCCGGGTTTGATGGCGATCCGCAACAAGTATTCGGCCCAGAAGCCGCTGCAGGGAGTGCGGGTAACGGGGTCGCTGCACATGACCATCCAGACGGCGGTGCTGATTGAGACGCTGACCAGCCTGGGCGCCGAGGTGCGCTGGGCCAGCTGCAATATTTTTTCCACGCAGGACCATGCAGCGGCGGCCATTGCGGCCACGGGCGTGCCGGTATTCGCGTGGAAGGGCGAGTCGCTGGAGGAGTACTGGGATTGCACCTTCGCGGCTCTGAGTCACAAGGGCGGCAAGGGTCCGCAGTTGGTGGTGGACGATGGCGGCGACGTGACGCTGCTGATCCACAAAGGCTTTGAGCTGGAAGAAGGCGACGGCTGGGTGAACACGCCCAGCGGCAACCATGAAGAGCAGGTGATCAAGGACCTGCTGAAACGGGTTCATGCCGACGATCCGCAGCACTGGCACAAAGTGGCGAAGGAGTGGCGCGGGGTCAGCGAGGAGACGACCACGGGCGTGCATCGCCTTTACCAGATGATGGAGAAGGGCAAGCTGCTGGTTCCGGCCATCAACGTGAACGATTCGGTGACCAAGAGCAAGTTCGACAACCTCTACGGCTGCCGCGAGTCGCTGGCCGACGGCATCAAGCGCGCGACGGACGTGATGGTGGCGGGCAAGGTTGCGGTGATCTGCGGCTATGGCGACGTGGGCAAGGGCTGCTCGCACTCGCTGCGCGGCATGGGCGCTCGCGTGGTGGTGACCGAGGTTGATCCCATCAATGCGCTGCAGGCGGCGATGGAAGGCTTCGAAGTGACCACGGTGGAAGACACCCTGGGCCGGGGCGATATCTACGTCACCTGCACCGGCAACGTGGACATCATCACTCTCGAGCACATGAAGAAGATGAAGGACCAGGCGATCGTGTGCAACATCGGGCACTTCGACAACGAGATCGAAATGGACAAGCTGAACTCGGCCCCCGGCGTAGAGAAGCTGAACATCAAGCCGCAGGTGGACAAGTACCACTTCCCCGACGGCCACGAGATCTTCGTGCTGGCGGAAGGAAGGCTGGTGAACCTGGGCTGTGCCACCGGCCATCCGAGCTTCGTGATGTCGAACAGCTTTGCCAACCAGACTCTGGCGCAGATCGATCTATGGAACAACAAGGACAGCTATAAGGTCGCGGTCTACACTCTGCCCAAGAACCTGGACGAGGAAGTGGCGCGGCTGCACCTCGAGAAGATCGGGGTGAAGCTGACCAAGCTTTCGCAGCGGCAGGCGGACTACATCGGCGTGCCGGTGGAAGGGCCGTACAAGCCGGAGTTTTACAGGTACTAGGGAGACAGTGAAGGAGTGAAGAAGTGAAAGAGTGAAGAATGGCCGTAGTCACTGTTTCACTCATTCACTTCTTCACTTCTTCACTCTTTCACTTCTTCACTCTTTCACTTCTTCACTCTTTCACTCGTTTACTTCACTGGCCATTGAGGACAGACCATGACCTCGCCCTTCCGATTCTCGTTTGAGTTATTTCCGCCGCGGACACCCGAAGGCGTGGCGAATCTGCCCAATGTAATTGCCCAACTAGCCGAAGTGCGGCCGGAGTATTTCTCCGTGACCCACGGCGCCGGCGGCTCCGACCAGGACGGCACTTACGAGACGCTGTTGACGGTGGTGCGCGAAACCGGCGTGGAGGCTGCACCTCATCTGACCTGCGTGGGCTCCACGCGGGCCAGGATCGCGACTCTGCTGGATCGCTATCGCGAGGCGGGGGTGAAGCGCATTGTGGCGCTGCGCGGCGATCTGCCCGCAACCGCGATGAGTGCCGAGGCTCCGGGCGAGTTTCACTATGCCAGCGATCTGGTGCGTTTTATCCGGAAGACGCACGGAGATGCGTTCCAGATCGAGGTGGCGGCGTATCCCGAGGTTCATCCTCAGGCAGCGAACGCGGGAGCGGACTTCGAGGCTTTCTGCCGCAAGGTGGAGGCCGGTGCGGATGCGGCTCTGACGCAGCTCTTCTACAATCCCGACGCGTATTTCGATTTCGTGGAGCGCTGTGACAGGGCGGGTCTGCGCATCCCGGTTTATCCCGGCATCATGCCCATCACAAGCTTCGACAAGATCGTGCGTTTCTGCTCCAGTTGCGGCGCGGACCTTCCGCGCTGGGTGCGGCTGCGGCTGGAAGAGCTGCAGGAGGACAAGCCGGGGCTGCTGGATTTCGGGGTAGGCGTGGTGACGCGCCTCTGCGAAACGCTGCTGCGCAATGGAGCGCCCGGCCTCCACTTCTACACCATCAACCAGGCTGGTCCGACCCTGCGGCTGTGCGAGAACCTGGGCATGGCGGTCACTGCCTGAGCACGGCGCGTGATAGAGTTTTGGCGAGAGGTTCTGCGTGAAGGCCGAGAGAAAACTCACCGTCCTGATCGAGCGAGATGAAGACGGCTATTTCGTCGCTACCGTTCCCAGCCTGCGCGGTTGCCATACACAAGCGAAGAGCCTGGACACGCTGATGAAGCGCGTGCGCGAGGTCATCGCCCTGTGCCTGGGGAAGACAATAGCGACGCAGGGGCGCTGGAACTGGTCGGGATTCAGCAACTGACGGCATGACCCGTCTTCCGCGCGTTAAGGGCAAAGAGGTCGTGCGCGCCCTCGAAAAGGCTGGTTTTAAAGTCGATAGGACCCGCGGCAGCCATGTCTTTCTCAAACATCCGGACGGCAGAGGAACTGCCGTGCCCGTGCACTCGGGGGAGACGATCGGCCCCGGTCTGCTGCGGGCCGTTCTGCGCGAACGTCGAGTTGTCTGTCGAAGAATTCGCCGACCTGCTTTAGCCGATTGTTCGATTCACAATTGGCCCACCGGATTACTTGCCGTTGTGGCCGCGCATCCGTCTCCACGCGCGCGTGAACGGGCTGTGCATCAGATGCATCTGCTCGGCCTTGAGCTTGGCGTAGGAGTTCCGGACGTAGACGTCGAATTCCGGCGGCCAGCCGATGGTCGATCGCCGCTCGCTGAAATCGCCGTCTGCCCACTTTCGCAGCACCGCCTTGTAGCCCACCACATGGGTGACGAAGTCGAGCAGACACTGCGGCATGTGCTCCTCGACGATCAGGTGCGCCTTCTCGATAATGATCCGCTCGCGAATTTCGTTCAGGGGGATGAAGATGGCGCGCATCCACAGCATCCAGTCCTTCAAGTCCTCGTCGGTGATGGGCTCGCTCTGCACCTTACCTTGCTTGTTCAGCAGCGAGCGGTAAGCGATGTTGCCTGCCTGCGAGGCCACGTACAACGGCCCGTAGAATTCGTTCAGGCGCTTGTTTACCAGCTTGAGCTTGTCGCGGCGGCGGGCCAGCATCTGCGCGCTGGCAAAGGTGATCGCATATCCGATGAAAGCGACCGTGACGGTGAGAATGGCAGCATTCTGCAGAATGCTGGGAACCGACAGGGCGGAAAAATCCATGGAGTTTGCCTTTCCGACGAGTATAGCCGCAGCTCGGGCAGGCGGCGTGTGACGGGGGACAGGGACCAGGGACCAGAAAAACAGGGATTAGACTAGCCGCCGAGGGACGCTTTTCTGACTTTTGCGGCCCAATGATTGACCTGAAAGCGCAAACAACATGCCCAACACGATCCACTGCAACCCCCCCCACCAAACCAAACCCGGTAATTACCCCCCAACCCCTCCCCCCGGCCAAACTTCTTTGGTTTTCGCCGTTTCGTTCGCAATCATCTTAAAACAAGCAACTAACGCGAGTTCAGGTGTTCGATAATGAACACATTTCAGCTCCCGTCCGCACGCAAAACGGCCCCCGCCGAAGCGGAGGCCGTTGGCTTCTTTCGCGCAGCAAAGGCTATTTCATGTTGCCGCTGGAATCTATGGTGATGCCGCCGGGGCCCTTCTCCTTCTTCTCTTCATTGGCCTTGCGGGTACCCATGGCCTTGGCGCTCCAATCCTTCGCGGCCTGCACGTCGGCCTTCACGGCGTTCGCATCCTGGAAATCCACATCGGCCTTGCGGCGATAGGTCAGGTTCAGGTAGACCATGGCATCGTCGTAGTTCGGCCGGTTGGCGACTGCCTGATTGAGGTATTCCAGCCCTTCGGTCACCAGAGGCTCGTTTTCGTCCTTGAGCTGCTGCAGGACTTTCTTGGGAGCCTTGACATTGCCTTCGCCATCGTCGTTGATGCCCGCCGGCACGAGCGCTTTGAGAGCGTTCTCGTGAGCTTCAGTCCAGTCAATGGACCCGATCCAGTACGCCGCTTCAGGATCCTTGGGATCGACGGCCAGCACCTTTTTCTGCCACTCCTTGGCCTCGTCAAGTTTCTTGATGTTGTAATAAATGGCGGCGATCTGCTTCATGCTGTTGACGTCGCGAGGTTCCTTGGCCAGCACTTCCTGGAACATGCTGATGGCCTGCTGCGCGGTCTTCAGGTTATCCGGGGTATCCGAGCCGGGAACCACGTTCTGCGCCAGGGCAGTGGCCAGATAGCTTTTGGCCATGGGCAGGCTGGGGTCAAGTTCGGTGGCCTTCTGGAAGTGCCCGATCGCTTCCTCATACCGGGCGCTCTTGTAGGCATCCACTCCCTTGTTCAGTTGATCGCGAGCGGCAAGGCGGTTGCACCCGCTCATGGAAAGCACCATGCCGCCCAAGGCAACCGCGAGAGCAAAAATTCGTGCGGGTCGATTCATCTTCTTTCCTTCTCCTTCAGGTCGTGCCTGTACCTTGCGCGCCTGGAACTTGATAACTCCGGTCAATCTCCCTGCGACCAAGACCTGTCACAGGGACCCCGGACCGCGGAGGGAGTTTCCGAAACCAGGGTGAAAACAGAATTGTACTCCTGTTGCCGTAATTCTCGCGCAACGGCCGTGGTGCAGAAGGCGGGGCGGAGTGAAGCCCCAATTCTACAGCCGGTTCGCGAGGTTGGGAGTGATCAGGCCCACCCGGTCGATGCCCGCCGCATGGCTGATGTCGATAGCCTCCGCGATCTGCCGGAAGCTCAATTGATCATCGCCCTTGATGAAGAGCACGCGCTGGGAGCGGGTGGCGAAGATTGCGGCCAACCGCGCGGGCAGATCGTGCATGGTAACGGGCTGCTGGTTGATCCTGAAATCCGCTGTATCCCGGGCGCCCTTCAGGACTTCCAGGACTACGGCGTTCTCCGGCGGTTGAACCGTCTGCGCCTGCGGCCGGGGAGCGGAAGCAGCTTCCCCCTTCGGAGTGGCGGGAACGATTACCATGAAAATGATCAGCAGGACCAGAAGAACATCGATCATCGGGGTTACATTGATTTCCGACTGCATAGATGCTTTGGCAGCATGATTCACGGTCATGGCGCACACGCCCTTTCTCCCCAATGGGGTTTCTCCACAGCGCCAGGCAGGTTACTGGCCGGCCATGATCTTGGGCGTCATGATGCCGATGTGATCCACGCTGGCCGAATGCGCGATGTCGATGATATCGGCAATGGCCGCGAAATTCACATCGTCATCGCCCTTGACGAACATGACTTTCTCGGCACGATTGGAGTAGATCTCGGTCAGCTTGGGCAGCAGGTCGCGCTTGTTCACTTCGGTTTCGTTGATCTTGTAGGTCAGGTTCGCGCCGCCCTTGCCCAGCACCTGCACCACGATGGTTCGGTCATTGGGCTGCTGTTGCTGCGGATTCTTGGGCGGCTGTGGAACCAGCGCATCCAGACCTTTCGGCGTAACCGGCACAATGACCATGAAGATGATCAGCAGCACCAGCAGGACGTCAATCATCGGGGTTACGTTGATGTCGCCCATCGCGCCACCACTAGCACCCATTGACATTGCCATGGTTTTAAACTCCTCGGTTCTTCAAATCGTTAAGTCGACAGCGGGTTTATTGGCCGCCTATGGGCGCCTCGCCGACCTCGCGCTTCTGCGTCAGCAGGCCCACCTCTTCCACGCCGGCGGTGCGGACCGCGTCGATTGCGTCTTCCACGGCGCGGAACTGCGCGCGCGCATCGGCGCGAACGTAGATGGTCTTGCCCGGCTTGTCGGCCAGTTTATCGCGCACCCGGGCTCCCAGCTCGGACACAGCGATCTTGTCCTGACCCAGAAACACGCCGCCGTCCCGGGTGATGGCCACCACGATTGCGTCCTCTTTGTCGGCATCGGGCATGGACGTGGGGTTATCCACCTTGGCCATGTCGACCGACACCTTGTTCTGGAGCATGGGCGTGATGACCATGAAGATGATCAGCAGCACCAGCATCACATCCACCATCGGGGTGACGTTGATGTTGGAGCTGACCTTAGCGCCTTCGTTTCGAACTGCTACTCCCATAGTGGGCTCCGTACCGGTGAATTCTTCCGGAGAGATCTCCGGTTCAGTTTTGCCATCATTCGCGGGAAGGAAACTCGCGGGCGGGAAAGCGTTTGGGCTCTCCCGCCCTGAAGGAACTCCCGCTCAAGCTGACAGCCAGTGAAGCTTTACCGCTTGTGGCTCTGCTTGATGAAGTAATCGATCAGCTCGCTGGAGGAGTTGTCCATTTCGACATCGAACGCCTCAACGCGGCCAGTGAAGTAGTTGAACGCCATGACGGCGGGAATGGCGACAAGCAGGCCGAAAGCCGTGGTGACCAGGGCTTCCGAAATGCCGCCGGCGACCGCGCCGATGCCCGAGGTCTTCTGGGTGGCGATGGCGTCGAAGGCGTGCAGGATGCCGATCACGGTGCCGAACAGTCCCACGAACGGGGCGGTGGCGCCGATGGTGGCCAGAACGCTGAGGCCCCTCTTCAGCTTGGCGTGCACGATAGCTTCTGCACGTTCGAGGGCGCGCTGCGAGCTCTCGATGGTCTCCTCGGTGGCCATGCCGGAGGACACACGGAACTCCTGCAGACCGGCGGTGACGACCTCGGCGAGGTGCGATTTCTTGTTGCGATCGGCGATCTTGATGGCTTCTTCCAGCTTGCTGTCCTTCAGGGCGCCGGCAACCTTGGGAGCGAACTCGCGCGATTGCTTGCGGGCGGCGGAGAAGTATAGGTAGCGATCGATCATCACGGCCAAAGACCAGATCGATTCGATGAACAGGATGACGGCCACAGTGCGGGCCAACCACGCCATGTGACCCCACAGGGCGAGGGGGCTGAAACCGGTAGTCTGCTCTTCCTGGAAGAGAGCCAGACTGCTGACCGTGTGCGATGCAAAGTGTGCGAACTGAGCGAGAATCACTGAATCGTTCCTCCTAAGGAGTTTTCTTGTGAACTACGACTGAAACGGTTACAGAAAAGCACTTTCAGGAAAATACCTGCTGAGGGAACCACACGGGCTGGCGGACCACACGGCCAGAATCAGCCTGACTGCTTGCCTCAACTTGTCTGGAAATGCTGTGGGAGTGCGCTTCGCGCGGGAAACGCACCCGGATCCAAAAGCAAGGCCCTTTTACTTGGATGGGTAAAAGGGCCAAAGAGAATACTCATCCGCCGAGACTGAAGATCACGTTAACGGTGGTTTCCACCTCGACGGGCTCGTTATTGAGCAGGTAAGGCCGGTAGCGCCAGGTCTTCACGGCATCCATCGCGGCCTGTGACAACATGGCCGGTCCGCTGATTAGGCGAAGGTTAGTGATGGAACCAGTCTTGGAAATGGTGGCCTGCAGAACGACCGTGCCGGAAACGCGAGCCGCCTTGGCGATGGGCGGATACACCGGCTGCGTCTTCTGGATCAGATTGCCCACGGCCACGCCGGCCGATATGTTGATCTTCTTTGGAGTAGCGGCCTGAACCTTGGGAGCCGTGTTGCCGGCAAACAGCCCGCCGATGACGCCGCCGGAGCTGCCGCCGAGGCCTTCCATGCCGGCCACCCCGAAGCTGGACGGCGGAGCTTCTTTCTCAGCTACCTGCTTGATGTTCTTGGGGATCTTGGTGGGCGCCACCAACTGATTGTTCATCAGCTCCGACTGCACATGCACCACATGCACAGGAGCGGCCGGAGGCGGGGGCGGGGGCGGCGGGGGCGGGGGCGGCGGGGCGACCAGCAGCGTCGCCATCATTGCCTTCGGCAGCGCCTCGGGATAGATCAGCGGAATCAGTATCAACAACAGGAGGATGGAGCCGTTCACGATGAACGTGACGATCATCCAATACTTGCTCTTGCTCTTGATCCTGCCGCCGGATTCAAATGTGGAGTCTTCAAACATGGCCAGCCTCGAATTCGGGTGTTGGTTACCTCTAATTAGACACCGCGGAAACCTTTTATGTTCCCGGCGCCCAAACCGGCTTCAACAAGCGTGCTCAACCTATACCAGATGCACGCTTGGACATGCAAAAACCTGCTGCAAAACCGGTGCAAATTACCCCGGCTGGCCTAAGTGCGGGCGCGCTTTGCCGCAGGCAGGACCGGAGCCTTTCCGCTGCGGCTACCCGGCCCCTGCTGCCACGCTACCAGCATAGGCGCGGCGATGGCGATGGACGAGTAAGTTCCAATAAGAATGCCGATCACCAGGGCGAAGGAGAACCCGCGCAGCACCTGGCCACCGAAGATGTAAAGCGAGAGTACGGTAAGGAACGTCAGACCCGAGGTCAGCACCGTCCGGCTCAGAGTCTGGTTGATGCTGCGGTTGACCACGTCGGGCAGCGACTCGCGCCGGCTGAGGCGAAGATTCTCGCGAATGCGGTCGAAGACCACGATGGTGTCGTTCATGGAGTAGCCGACCAGGGTAAGGATGGCGGCAATGACCGTCAGGCTGATCTCCTGGTTAGTGAGCGCAAAAAAGCCCACCGTGATCAGCGTGTCGTGGAAGCAGGCCACTACGGCGGCCACGCCATAGATGAGCTGGAACCGGAACCACAGGTAAACCAGCATGCCGAGGAGCGAGTAGAGGGTGGCCATAAGGGCCTTGTTCTGCAACTGGTGGCCGACAGTCGGGCCCACGACATCCACCTTCACTCCCTTATCGGCATCAAACGGGTTATTGTAGTAGGTTTTGAGTCCATCGACGATCTGCTTGCGGCCGGTATCGAGCGCGTTCTCGTTCTTCTGCTCGGGCAGGCTGATCAACACTTCGTTGCGGCTCGCTTCGCCGCCGAAGTTCTGGATCTTGGCGTCGTGAACGCCGGCCTTGTCCACCGCCTGGCGAATGGCGCCGATGTCAGGCCGGTTCTGGAACTGCACCTGGACCTCGGTGCCGCCGCGGAAGTCGACCCCCAGCGGTACGGGGCTTCCGATGGTGGCCCAGTGATAGGCCATGGAGCAGATTCCGGCCACGCTGAAGATAAGGCTGAAGGCCAGGAAGTACCACTTTTTGCCCAGCCAGTCGATTGTTACGGTGTGAAAAAATTCCACTTGAATCTACCTTCCTGCTTCCGGAGCCTCGCAGGCTCCGGTGTTTCCATTTCGGGGATTAGGGATTAGGCATTAGCCTTGCTTTGCCGTCACCGGAGTTCGTCTTCTAATCCCTAATCCCTAATCCCTGCTGCTAAATCGACACCAGCTCGCCGCTCTTCATCTTGTTCAGGTGCGCGTCGAAGATGGTGCGCGAGACGAACACCGCGGTGAACAGGTTGGCCAGCAGACCGAATGTCAGCGTGGTGGCGAATCCCTTTACCGGTCCAGTGCCGAACATAAACAGGATGGCCGCCGAAACGATGGTGGTGACGTGCGTGTCCACGATGGTAATCCAGGCATGCGCAAAGCCCTGGTCAACCGCCGCGGAGGCTGCCTTGCCGGCGCGCACTTCTTCGCGAATACGCTCGAAGATCAGCACGTTGGAGTCGACGCCCATGCCAATGGTGAGGATGACGCCGGCGATACCCGGCAGCGTCAGCGTTGCTCCCACCCCGCCCATGAACCCAAGCAGGATGACGAGGTTGAAGATCAACGCAAGATCGGCGTTGATGCCCGAACCGCGGTAGTAGACAAGCATGAAGCCCATGACGACGAGCATGCCGACGATGGCCGCGGTAACGCCTTCCTTGATGGAGTCGGCGCCGAGCGACGCGCCCACGGTGCGTGTCTCTATCTCGTTCAGCGAGGCCGGCAGCGCGCCGGTGCGCAGCAGCTTGGATAGCGCAGCCACTTCGTCCTCACTGAAGCTGCCCTCGATTTCGCCCTGGTCGTGGATAGGGCTCTTGATGTTGGCCACTTCACGGACGGTGCCACCCATCACCACGGCCATGGGATTTCCCACGTTCGCCTTGGTGTAGTCATAGAATTTCTCACCCGCCTCATTGGTCAGGGAGAAGCGCACCATGGGCTGGTTGGTATCGGGGTTGGTAGACCGATCGGCGGAGCGAAAATCGCTGCCCGCCACCACCGCCACCCGCTGCAGCACGTAAAAGCTCTGCGACTCGGACTGGTTGCCAATGGTGCCGGAGAAAGGGAGAATCTCATCGTCCGGCGGCATCGCGCCGCCAACGCTCTGGGCCGCCGCCTGCTCGCTGGGATATGGACCGCCCACCACCGGGTGGATCTCCAACCGCGCCGTGGATTTGATAATCTTCTCCACCTCAGAGAGATCGGAGATGCCGGGCAGTTCCACGAGAATCTGGTTGGCGCCCAGGTTGTATTCCTGGATGACAGGCTCGCTGACGCCCAGGGTGTCCACGCGGTCGCGAATGGTTTCGATGGCTTGCGTCACCGTGCGCCGCTCCAGGTCCTGCTCCACGTTGGGCTTCATGGTCAGGGTCCAGGCGCCGTTGGCGCTGTTGATGTCGTAATCATTGGAGTACTTGGCGTCCAGCGTGGATTGAACCGTGCTGGAGCTGGCTGGCGCTGTGCCGTCGATCTGGATCACCGTGGGCTTGTTCGGATCCGGCTTGTGCACCCCGGTGAAGGTGAGGTTGGCCTTTTTCAGATTCTGCTGGATGCTGCCTACCACGTTGTCGGTCTCAGCGTTCACCGCCTCCTTGACCGCCACCTCCAAAATCAGGTGGGCGCCGCCACGCAAGTCCAGGCCAAGGTGAATGCGGTTGGTGAGGGCCTGAGTAATCGCTTTGCCGCTCAGCCCGTTGGGGATGCCTAAAATGCCGTAGAGGCAGACCACCAGCACTCCGATGATCAGCGCGACTCTGCTTTTGAGATTCTTCTTCATGATTCCAGTTCTCTATTTCAACAAGGGTTGAGCCCCGAGCGCCCCGAACTACTGCCGTCCACCCGCGTTCCCCGCGGCTGGAGGGGCTATGGGCAAGTTTACGAGCCCGAAGACTCCTGCGTGGTGACCGAAGCGATTGCCGACTTGGCCACTTCCATCTTGATCCCGTCCGGCGCCACCTTGATGATGATGACGTCGTCCTTGATAGAGAGAATGATGCCGCGGATGCCGCCCGACGTGGTGACGCGGTCGCCGCTCTTGATGCTGGAGAGCATCTGCTGCCACTGCTTCTGCCGCTTCTGCTGGGGGCGGATCATCACCAGGTATAAAACGGGGATTAAAAGCAAGGGCAGAAGCGTGAAGAGCCCGCTGCCACCTCCCGCGGGCGGAGCCGCGAATATCGCCAAACTGATTGCCACACTCATCCTTTACCGCCTGGCTCCGCCTGCTTGCGGGACTGCCATGGCTGAAGCACACACGGGCTCACGCCCGGCGCTTCACGAAAATTTGTCTCCGGGAATGACTCTGGCCGCGCAGCGGACTCAGACGCGGCAAAAAGAGTTGGCCGTCCGCGCTGATCCCGCGCACCTGGCCTGAACCCCTCTGCCGACGGCTTCCTGTTCGACACGGCTTTCCCAGGGGAGCCCCGAACGGCAAAAGCTGCGGCTCTCACTGCGCTGTTACCGGACGAATCCCCGAAAGAATGCCTATCAAGATAAGATACGTCGAGCCGGTTGCGTGTCAAGGAGCGGTAGGCCCGCAGGGATCATTCCGGCTTGGCGGGGGTTTCGGGCTCGTCGCCCGTTTCCTCCACCAGCACCGCCGAGCCGGGCACAAGGTTGAAGCTCACCTCATCCTTGCCCGAGGGGTGGAAGGTGACGCGCAGCGGATCGCGCTGCCACTCCGGCAGGGCGCAAACCGGGCCGGCGTGGGTGTTGGGGGCGGCATCGAAGGCCTTCAGTTTTTTCGCCAGCAGGGGCTTGCGCGCGGCCACCTGCGCCACCATGGCGTAGAGGCTTTTTCCGCTCGCCGTCACTCCGCAATAGGCGCCGTAGTCGCGGAACCAGCTGACCTGACTCACGCCGGGATCATAATCGGGCAGTTTGAGAGCGGTGACGTGGCCGGTGACGCGGTCCACCATGAGCCACGGACCGCGCTGCCAAACCCAATTCGCCTTAGCGGCGGGTCCGGCCGGTTTTTCGCCGGGCAGCTCATCATTGAGCCGCAGCGCCCGGCGCACCACGAAGCTGCGGTCGGTCACGTCGTGGGCATCGCCGGTGGTCCATTCTTTCACCACTCCGTCGACGATCAGGGCGCGAATCTTCAGCGAGTCCTCGCCCGTGGCAGCGCCGGCAGGATCACCGGTCTTCGAATAGGAAACCTTTTTCTGCGCGCCCAGGACCACGGCGTGGGTCTTGCGCGGAGCGGCGTAGCTGAAAACAGGATTGGACGCAAGAAACGCCACGAGAACGGCAATCGAGGTGGAAAGGCGAGCGAATCCCATAGCCGAATGCTCTTTCCGACCTCACGGGGACAAACGAATTATCGAATGGGCTTGGCTGAGAGTCATGTGATCCCCCTCACAGGGGCTTCTGTCTCAGAGTAGGTCCAGGAATTCATCAACGCTCAAGCCGGCGACGCGGATCAGCTTTCGCAAGGTTCCCACGGAGAGCTCTTTGTGCTGAGGAATAGACAGATTGGCTCGGATGCCGGCTTTGCTCATCATCATATGGCTACCGACCTGACCCCGAACGGTCCATCCCGCTCGTTCGAAAGCCCGCACGGTTTCCTTTCCGGAGATGTTTCCGAGCTGTCCCATCGCTCCCTCACGACTTCGTTTCTGCCGAGATGCTTCGTTCCCTTGATTGAACTCGAAGGGGGCCTCGATGAGGTGGCGGGAAGTGGGAAGAATGGCTGATGTGGGAAGAATGCCTGATGTGCGAACTCGAGCTCTTGGTCGCCCTCACAGAGCGACCACCACCGGCGTCTCACCGGGCGGAATGTTGGCGACGGCCTTCTGATCTTCCGCCCAAAGCCAGCCGGTGATTGCCTCTTTTATGTTCTCCAGCGCTTCTTTTTCGTCGCGGCCTTGAGAGATGCAACCGGGCAATGCGGGGCATTCGGCGACGATCCAGCCATCTTCGGCTTGTTCCAACGTGACATGGAAGATCATTGCGAAGCTCCTCCCGTTCGATTCTAGTGTAGTCCGCCAAACAGATGGTCATTTATTGAGGACTGCCTGAGCGCGAGTGACCTTTTGCAGGATGTCGTTTGCTTTTGCGGTCCAGATGAAGGGCTTGGGATTCTGGTTGTGGCCGTCGATGTATTCTCCGAT
>DASZLF010000018.1:0-6355 GCA_035552555.1 Occallatibacter sp. | reverse complement strand
GTAACGGAATAGAGGGGGTCAATGCCACAGACTAATCCTAATCGGTTGAGGCAGCCCATCGCCTTCAGCGGAGCGGCCTGAACTCCCGGCCACTTCAAAGCGAGCCGGTTTACTCCCGCCCCCTTGAAGCTGAAGAATGGAATTATCGCCCGGATGAGGATGATGAGGAGGCCGTTATGAGCGCTGACATCAAAGCAGTCCGTCAGAGAGAAGCAATCAACCACCCCACCCTCGGCTTCTCCACCCGCTTCCCTCTGGGGCTAAGGATCGGCTTCTGGGTCTGCATCGTGATCGCCGTCGCCGTCGTCATCCGCCGCATCGTCGCACTGGCCACGCCGCCCAATCCTCATGCGCCGCCGCAGCTCGCCGCGCTCGACGCCTACTTCGCCGCGCATGCCGCCCTGACCTACGTCCACATTCTCTGTGCGCTGGCCTTCGTTGTGCTGCTGCCGCTGCTCTTCTGGCATCGCACGCGCGGCTCCCTCGCGCTGGAGCGCGCCGTCTTCCTCATCGGAGTCCTCGTCGCGATCACTGCGTACGCCATGAGCGCCCACGCCGTCGGCGGATGGCTTGAGCGAGCCGCCGTCCTCCTCTTTAATTCGCTCTTCCTCTTCGCGCTCTACCGCGCCTGGTCCTTTGCGCGCAACGGTGACCGCCCGCAAAAAAAGCGGTGGATGCTCCGCGCCATCGCCATCCTCCTCGGCATCGCCACGACGCGCCCGGTCATGGGCATCTTCTTCGCCACCGCGCCGCTCACCCACCTCGTGCCCAGCCAGTTCTTCGGCATCGCCTTCTGGATCGGCTTTTCCCTCAATACTCTGGTCACTGAGCTATGGCTTCGGGCTCATCCCGGACCGCTCGCGCTGGGGGAAACGGAACTAAACCGAGGCCCGGTGCGTAGTTAAGATTGAGGTCACGGAAGGGGCAAATAATGTATTGCGGCGCATGCGGACACACAATACCTCCAGGCCAGCAGTTCTGCTCCAACTGCGGACGCCCCGTCGTCCAGGCCGTCCCCGTAGCCCAAGCCCCGGCGCCGTACTTCTACACGCGCGTCCACCGCCACATACAGTCTTTGTCTATTTTATGGATTGCCTACGCCGTCTGGACCCTCTTTGGCTGGCTCATTACCATATCCATCTTTCACGGCTTCCTGGGCAATTATTTCGGCCATTGGAACCGGGAGCCTTGGAATGGTCCATGGGGAGGACCCTTCGCTCACATGCCGTGGCTTATTCCCGTCATCACGGTCGTGCTCATCAGCCGGGCCATCCTGTCCCTCGTCGCCGGACTCGCGCTCGTCAAACGCGCGCCCTGGGCCCGCATATTCGCCATCGTCGCCGCCTTCCTGACCATCATCAAGCCCATCACAGGAACCGCGCTCGCCATCTACACACTTTGGGTGCTGATGCCCAGCGCCTCAGCAAGGGAATACGACCAGATCGCTCAATGAGCCCAAACCAGCTGGACACCAGAACTCACCATCCAGCCTGAGCCCTGAGCCCTGAGCTCACGCCGCCCAAGCCGGATCGGCCATCTCGCCGCGCTCCACCTTTTCCTGGCATGCAATGCAGTAAGGCGTCCACGGCAGAGCCTCAAGCCGCTTCGCGCCAATCTGTGTTCCGCATTGCACGCACTCTCCAAAGCTGCCCTCTTTCAGCCGCTCGAGAGCGTTCTTCACCATGGCCAGTTGTCCGTGGTCGTGCGTGCCGCGCGTAAATAAAAATTCCTTTTGATAAGAAAACACCGCCTGATCGGCGGAGTCCTGCGCATCTTCAGCAACGGTTTTGCGACCCTGCTCAACTGCGGAAAGGGTGGAATGTTCCAGCGTCTGCTTCTGCTGGAGGAGGCGCTCCTTAAAGCGCCGTGCGGTTTGGGAAGGTGTAGGCACAGGGAAACTCCTATTGATAAAAGCGTAACGTGCGTCAGAAAACTAGGACGGCGGAAGTCTCTCACGGGTTTCACATGAAATGTTTTCTTTTTTTAAGCTTCGCCATCCTTTTTCAAGCCCCATCAAATTCCTGATACGCTAAAAAAATGGTCATGTACGAAGATTTTCGCGTAACCGACCGCTGGACCGGCGACTCCCTCCACTGCCGCTGGACCGCAAACGTCGTCGCCATCGCGACCCGCCACGCCGACGCCGTCGACGTCCGCTTTGACGTCAACGGACGCCCTGTCTGGATCGCCATGCCCTGCCTCGCCTGGGTCGAACAGAAGAGGCGCACCGGCAACGTCATCACCGACGCACTTGCCGCGCAGATCGCCGGCCGCTATCTCAAGCAGGCCGTCGAATCCGGCTACGATAACGGACGCGAAATGTACACCATGACCATCGATGAAGTCCTCGAACATCTCGACGCCGTGCTCCACGAAGCCGGGCACACCAGCAATCTCCCCACGCTCGTCCCCGCAACCGCCGACGATTCCCAGCCCAACCCCTGATAGACGGCAAAGCCCAGAAAAAAGCTCAGGTCCGATACACCGAACCTGAGCTGATCCCATCGCCTGTTGTTGTCTAATCCCTGCCCCTACAACGCCACTTCTCCCCTCTGCCGGTTCCGAATCCGAATCGCATCCTCTGCCTTGAACAGAAAGATTTTCCCATCCCCAATCTCGCCTGTTCCGGCCGAAGCTTCAATCGCATCGATCACCGCCTCCACGCGTTCATCCTGAATCACTACCTCCACGCGCAGCTTGGGCAACAGACTTATCTCGTACTCATGCCCGCGATAACTCTCTTTCTGCCCCTTCTGGCGCCCGCAGCCGCGCACTTCTGAGACCGTCATGCCGTCCACCCCGATCTCCTGAAGCGCCTCTTTCACCTGCTCAAATTTATTCGGCCGGATAATAGCCTCGATCTTCGTCATCATCTCTCTCCTGGCGAAACGGTTGTACTTAGTGCGCAGACTTACCCACCGGCAACATACCGGGAGCAACCTGCCGCGCCTCCGCCGGATCGAACAGCTCGCCCGAAGGCATTCCCAGCGACGAGATCAAATACTCCGGATAAGCCGAAATCCCGTGCTCATGCAGGTCAAGCCCATGCAGCTCGCCCTCGCGCGACACACGCAGCGTACCCGTCGCATTCACCAGCAGCATCACCGCCATTGCAACCGCAAAGGTCGCAAGCGTCACAATTGCGCTCCCCAGAAGCTGCGCCTCCAGCAGCGTCATGCCGCCGCCGTAGAACAGCCCCTTCAGTGGAGCGCTGTTGTCTGGAGCCAGTGGCCCCGTCGCGCCGTACTTGCCCACCGCAAACAGTCCCAGCGAAAGCGTGCCCCATATCCCGCAAATCCCATGCACCGGAACCGCGCCAATCGGGTCATCGATCCGCAGCCACTCCAGCAGCTCAACGCCGCCAATCACAATCACGCCCGCAATGCCGCCAAGAATAATCGAACCCGTCGGACTCACCCAGTAGCAAGGACACGTAATCGCCACCAGCCCGGCCAGAAAGCCATTGACCGTAAAGCTCACGTCCCACTTTTTGCTCATGATGTAACCGACCGTCATCGCCGTCAGCCCAGCCGCGCAAGCCGCCAAGGTCGTGTTCGCCGAAATGCGCCCGATCCCTTCAAAGTCCATCGCCGAAAGCGTGCTCCCGGGATTGAACCCATACCATCCGAACCAAAGCAGCAGACCGCCTGCAGTGGCAACCGTAAGATCGTGCGGCATCATAGGTCCGCCGCCGTCGCGCTTGAACGTCCGCCCCAGCCGCGGCCCCAGCACAATCGACCCGGCCAGTGCAATCATGCCGCCGATCGTATGCACCACCGTCGATCCCGCAAAGTCATGAAAGCTCTGTCCCAGCTTCGGCATAAAGAATCCCGCCGCGCCCATCGTCGCCAGAAACCCGTCCGGCCCCCACGCCCAATGGCCGATGATCGGATAAATAAATCCGGAAACAGCCAGGCTGTACAGCAGATCGCCCACAAAACCTGTGCGCCCGATCATCGCGCCCGAAGTGATCGTCGAACACGTATCGGCAAAGGCGAATTGAAAGATCCAGAAGGCCAGAAAAGCCACGCCGGTACCCTCATAAGTCGCCGGAATGTCCTTTAAAAAGAACCAGTGATAGCCGATAAATCCATTGCCGTGGCTGAACATGAACGAAAAGCCGATAGCGTAAAACAGAATCCCGCACAGGCACGTATCGACCACGCACTCCATCAATACGTTCACCGTCTCACGCGACCGGCAAAAGCCCGCCTCGAGCATCGTGAACCCTACCTGCATACCGAACACCAGGAACGCCGCAATCAGCGTCCACGCCGTGTTCACCGGATTCACGATGTCCGCCGCCTTTACGCCCGGCGCATCCGCCGCCAGCACCTTTGTAAAGCACAGCGCGGTCACGAATCCAGCGATCAAAAGCGTGGCGCCCACCCCCAGCGCCTTGCCGGCAAGCACCGTCATCCCGTAGCGTCGCCACTCGCGCTCTTTCAGCCGCGTGCCCAGCCGCGCCACCTTCTGCGATAAGGAAAGAGAGACCCCATCGTTCATTCGAAAAGCCATTCCATGGACCTCATTTTTCTGGAGTAGTAAAGCAGTTGCCGCTTCCGCTCCTCCCCTAAGGGAGACGCGACACGCTCGCCCCGTTGGAAAACCATAAAGCGGAATACGCAGCCCCCGGCGGATGCCGGAGCGACTGCAGTAGCTAAAACCTAGCTGCCTGCTCTGTGCACATCAACCCAGGATTCGCGATAGTAGTTATTTTTATGCCGTCAATAACTTTCTCCGCCTTGCACCAAGTTCAGCATCAGTCCCGACCGAAGGGAGGGCCGCAGGAGCCAATACCGGGATGGCGCGAAGCGCGTGTGCCTGGACGGCCAGTCCCGGACGCGCAGTCCCCTTTGCCATCCCTGCCTCTCGAATGGGACAATAATCGGTCTGCTAGTTGAAGGAGCCAAACATCATGGGAGCAGCCACCGTCACCCGCGGCGCGTACACGCTCACGGAGGGACCGCACGTCCACCGCAATCTCTCCACGCCGCAGTTAGTCGAGGCGGCGATTGCGCGCGGTGAGGCCAGCCTCGCTTCCAACGGTGCCCTCGTCGCGCTCACCGGAGCCCGCACCGGCCGCTCGCCACGCGACAAATTCATCGTCGAAGACGACCTCACCAAAGGAACTGTTCACTGGGGCAAAGTCAATCAGCCCTTCCCACCCGAAAAGTTCCAGGCTCTCCTCGACCGCGTCCTGCGCCACATGAACGAGCGCGACCTCTACGTCATGGATCTCGCCGCCGGAGCCGACCCCGCCTACCAGCTCCCCATCACCATCGTCTGCGAATACGCCTGGCACGCGCTCTTCGTCAAACAGCTCTTCATCCGCCCCGAACTCGCACAGCTCGCCAACCATAAAGCCGAATTCACCGTAATCGCCGCGCCTGAGTTCGACGCCATACCCGAGCGCGACGGCACCCGCTCCGGCACCTTCATCCTTGGCGACTTCACGCGCAAAATCATCCTCATCGGCGGCACCAAATACGCCGGCGAGATGAAAAAGTCCATCTTCGGCGTCATGAATTATCTCCTGCCGTCGCGCGACGTCTTCCCCATGCACTGCTCCGCCAACATCGGCGCAAATGGGGACACAGCCCTCTTCTTCGGACTCTCCGGCACCGGCAAAACCACCCTCTCCGCCGATCCCGCGCGCCGCCTCATCGGCGACGACGAACACGGCTGGAGCGAGAACGGCGTCTTCAACTTTGAGGGCGGATGCTACGCCAAGTGCGTCGACCTCTCGGAAGAAAAAGAGCCGCAGATCTACCATGCCATCCGCTTCGGCGCAGTACTTGAAAACGTGGTGATCCACGAAAAAACCGGTGAGCCCGACTACTCCGACATACGACACACGGAAAACACCCGCGCCGCCTACCCCATCGAGTTCATCGCCAATGCCGTCATTCCCGGCATCGGCGGACACCCCAGCAACGTCCTCCTGCTCACCGCCGATGCCTTCGGAGTCCTGCCGCCCATCGCCAGGCTCACGCCCGATCAGGCCATGTATCACTTCCTCTCCGGATACACCGCCAAGCTCGCCGGGACCGAAGCCGGACTCGGCAGCGAGCCCGTTCCCGAATTCTCCACCTGCTTCGCCTCGCCGTTCATCCCGCTCGCGCCCAAGGTCTACGCCGAAATGCTCGGTGAGCGCCTCCGTCAGCACAACGCGCAATGCTGGCTCGTCAACACCGGCTGGACCGGCGGAGCGTTCGGCAGCGGCCGCCGCATGAGTCTGCCGCACACCCGCGCAATGGTCAACGCCGCGCTCGACGGACGCCTGGCACGGGCCAAATACGTCACCGAAGACGCCTTCGGCCTCAGCATCCCCACCTCCTGCCCCGATGTGCCG
>DASZLF010000017.1:0-35169 GCA_035552555.1 Occallatibacter sp. | reverse complement strand
TTTCGAGGGGCGATGCTTTGTACTTGCGGTCGGCTTGATGATGCGGACAACCGATATTCCGGCCAGGCTGCCCCATGACATTAAGGAGCATTGGGTTGAACGTGGAGGGAGCTCGATTATCGGGCCGGATGCGGGTTACGTCGTCGAACCCATTTACGATCGCGAGCAACTCATCATTGCTGACCTTGATCTTTCCATGATCGACCGTGAGTGCATGAGCCTTGATGTGACAGGCCACTATGCCCGGCCCGATATTTTCAACTTCTCGCATCGAACCATCAAGTAGACGGCGCCGCATAGAGCATCAGGTCAATTCCCGCGACTAGAGAGCGGCGTAGCGCGCGAAGCCCGCAGGCGATCGCGGCGACTCAGTGGCGCAGAAATCTCAGGCGCCAGGAATGTCCTGCTGCGCCGTCGTCCGCGTGTTTCGAAGCTCGATCACGCCGGGCCTGGGCAGTCTAGGAACGAGGCGTCTTGCTGGCCAGAATCGCGCCCTGCTCGACCTGAGGTGGCGTTGAGAAGAGTTCCTCGGCCCTCGCGAAGAGCGCGCGGGCGATTTCCCCCTTGAGATGAGCGTCTCGACCCGCGGCGTCGGGGAACGTGTCAAAAATGGCGAATCGCGCAGGCCCGAGTCTGACGGCAAACCAACTGAGAGTTCCTGTCTCCTGGAGCGCCAGGGCCCGTGCGGATTTGAGGAACTCCTCGACATCGTTCTCCTTTCCGGGCCTGGCCTGCAAAATCGCCAAAATTGCGAACTGATCCATGGGAATTCCCTCCTGTTGCGTTTGAAGCCCGAGATGCGAAAAGAGTTACAGAAATTCGAGGAAAACGGCGCACCTGCCCCGCGTGCTATCGGCCAGATGTAACCTTATCCCTGCGCATGACTCAAACCAGAACGTAGCCAGGCAAGTGGAGAAATTCAATGTTCGACATCGGTCGAGACTCGCCGGCACCCCAGCAGAAGAAGGATAAGAATGCGGTTGCGCTGGCCCTGCTGCGCATCGCCGTCGGGTTCTTCTTTGTCGTCTTCGGCCAGTACAAAGTCTTCGGCCCGGGATTCGTGCACTCGGGCTTTCGCGACTATGTCGGTGGATTCATTCGCGACGGAGCGTACCCTTTCATGGTTCCGGTTCTCCGGTGGATTCTGGCCCACGCAGCCACCTCTATGGCTCTTGCCGTGGGCTACGGCGAATTCCTGATCGGCATGTCGCTCGTGATCGGCCTGTTTTCTCGCGTGGCCAGCCTCTTCGGCTGCGCACTCATGCTTGCCATGTGGCTCTCGGGCGGCTACCCCGGGCCGCATGCGGCCTTGTGGATGTATTGGGGAGCTTCCCTTAACTGGTCGGTGTTCGCGATTTGTTTCGTGGTCCTGGCGGCCGGCCACCCGGAACAAGTGGCTTCGGTTCGCCGCATGATTTCTTCCGGGCGCCGCTCCGCCGCGCCCTCCGTGTAACCTTTCGCACCCATGCGGCTCTCATTCAGCACCCGGCCTTCTGTGCACGAAAGGTGTGCACTCCTGGCCAAATTTCAATCATTGGAGTTGAATCGTGATCAAGAGCCTGAGGCTTCCCTATGTGTTCTTCCTCTTCGCAGCCGCTGTTCTGGCCTTCGCGCCGCACCGCGCCGCTGCGCAGGACCAGCCTGGCGCTGTGTTCGCCATGACGAATGCCGCTTCCAACAACCAGATCAACGCCTACACCCGTCGCGAGGACGGTTCGCTCGAGTTCTCGGCGGCGTTTCCGACTGGAGGTAATGGCAGCGGCGGCACCGTCGATCCGCTGCACTCGCAGGGCTCGCTCACGCTCAGCGCAGACCATCGTCTGCTCTTCGCCGTGAACGCGGGCAGCGGCACGGTCTCCTCATTCGCCGTAAGCGGCGCCACGCTCTCCCTGCTCGACACCGTCTCTACCGGCGGCAGTCAGCCTACCTCAGTGACTCAAGCCCGGGACCTGGTTTATGTCCTCAATGCCGGAGGCAATGGCAGCGTTACCGGCTTCCATCTCCTTGGCAACGGCCATCTGCTCCCTATCCCGAACTCGACACACTATCTCAGCGGGTCAGCCACTGCGCCGACCGATGTTGTTCTCAGCCCCAACGGGCAATTTCTGATTGTCGTTGAGTCTGCGACGAATAAAATCGATTCGTTCCGCGTTTTTCCGAACGGGACCCTCTCGAATCTTGTGGTTAGCGACAGCGCCGGCGCGGGCCCCTTCGCTGCGGTGTTTGCTCCCAACGGAACTCTGATTGTGGGCAACACGTCCAACACGATTTCCTCGTACGAGCTGGGCTCGAATGGATTACTCCACGTCGTCTCGAACGCTCTTCCCACAAACGGCATGGCCACTTGCTGGGACGTGATCGGGCGGTATGGTCATTCCGTGTATACATCCAATCCCGGCGATTCGACGCTCTCGGGCTTCAACATCGGAGTAACGGCGCACTCATTCCTATTGGCAATGCCGTCGTTGGCCAAGATCCCACTGGCAGCGCGAACCTCGACATCGCAGCCAGCTATGACGGCCGCTACTTGTACACACTGAATGCCGCCACCGGCACCATCGGCACGTTCTCGGTTCAGGACGATGGAGGCCTGGTCAACCTTGGGCAACAGGATGGCCTGCCCGCGTCCGCCGGCATCAACGGCATCGCCGCCTACTAACCATAAGCCGGGGCGTCCTGCCTGGGACGCCCCCGGCTTTCTTCGCGGAATCAGGCGCATTCAATATCAGCGCGCGAATGGGTTGGTCCGTCCGGGGTCGCTTCGGTACACTGAGGAAGCGATGCCCGAACGAGAAGTGGAAGTTAACCCGGCAGAGCAAAAGCACGGTGAGGGCCGCGGCCTCGCGGTCGGCCTCACCAGTTTGTTTTTTATCCTGCTGCAGAGCGCGTGTACCGCATTATTCGCCATCAGCGGTTTGCGTCTGTTGATCGGCGTGGGCGCGCTTGCCGCGGCGGCAACGGGACTCAATTTCCTGGTTGCGCTGCATGGCGCCGCGCTTCGCATCCCGATGGAAATCCTCGCTATCGCCGGCTCGGTCGTGAATCTGATTGCCGTCGGGCGGATTCGCCGGCTGCGCGCGCGCCCTGCGTCTCAGTGGAGAATGAAGCCCGCCACCCCAAGGCAGATGCGTTCGGAGTCATGGCAGATCGGCCTGGCGGTTCTGACTTTGCTGCTGGTTGCAGTGGAATGGGGATTCCACATCTATCTTAAGGGCAGCATTTAATCCTGGTCCCGCGTGGGCTTTTCCGGCCGTCTGTTCGCGGCGTGGATCTCCTGCGCCAGCCGCGCATGCAGGCGTTCGCTATAGCCGGCAGGCAGTTCGAAGACGCGGTCGTCAGCCGTCAGAATGAGAATGTTGCGCGTCGAGTCGAGAATGGCGGAGCAGATTTCGCAGTTCTCCAGGTGTTTCCGCACCAGATCTTTGGTTTCCGGCGGCAGCGAGTCGTCGAGGAATTCGGAGATGTAGTCCCAGACGTGTTTGCATTCTAGTGCCACGAGAGCCACCTCCTTGTCTTCGGAATCGCCAGCTTCAGTTTAGGCGCGAGCTCCTTTTGCAACATGATACGGGCCCGATGCAATCGTACTTTCACCGAGGAGATGCTGATGGCCAGCGCGCCGGCGGTCTCCTCGATGCTGAGCTCTTCGATGTCGCGCAGCACCAGAACTTCCCGGTAGATCGGCGAAAGCTCTTCGATCGCCTTCTGAAGGAGCTCTCGCATTTCCCGCCGCTCCAGCGCTTCGGAGGGGATCTCCCGCCAGTCCCGAAGCAGCGCGGGCGAGACTTTGCCCCCCTCGTCGGGCGGCCCATCGAGCGACTCCATCCGCATCGTGCTCTGACGCCGCAGCCGTCTTCGCGCTTCGTTCAGCGTGATACTGATCAGCCATGTGCTGAACTTCGACTCTCCGCGAAAATTGGCCAGATCGCGGAAGGCCTTCAGAAAGGCCTCCTGCGCCACATCCTCCGCCTCGGTCTCGTTTTTCACGAAGGACATCGCCATGCGGTAAACGCTGAGCTCGTACGGCTGGATGAGGCTGTGATACAGATCCCTGTCGCCCGCCAGAATGGCGACAATCATCTGTGCCTCATCCCGCTCTGGAGATCTGCCATGAGCGATGCTCACACCCGCTTCCTCCAGCGCATTACGATTGTGGCATCCGTTGAAAGGAAACCAGTCTCCGCAATTTGAGATCTCCAGTGGAAGCCGTTCGGGCAGCAGAAACGGCGACCGCAGGAAAGCGTCGCTAACGCCGAAAGCCCCGTACATCCGCACCTGCCGCTTACCGGCTTGGTGTATTTCCCGATATGAATCGCCGTTAAAGAGCGCATGGCATGGCCCTCTGGCGGGAAGTTGAATATAACCCTATTGGAGCAGCCAGGGCGTCAATGGTTACAGATGCAAGCCAAAGTTTCCCGCGTGATGCGATTCTTGATTCGGTCGAGGAGGACCATGTGGTGGCCCCAAGGCAATTGTGCAGCAACCTGCTGCACAATTGATTCGTCCGGCCGCTCTTCGGCAAAGGCACGCATGTACTTGAGGCTCCGTGGACTGAACCCCTCAACACCGGGAAACTCGGCGCCGAGATCCTTCGCAAGCCGGTCAGTCAATGACCTTCGTTCCCCCGGGCTTCGGCCTGTTGCCGGTCCAGAATGTCCCGGCCAATCGACCCGTACAGCAGAATAAGTTCCCGGTTGACGGCAAGCGTGGCGCGCATCTGGGCGGTGCGGACGCCCCCGCTTGTGGTCCGCCCTGGGCTGCGAACCCCAAAAATGTATCTATGCTGCACTGGAAACCGAAGGGGAGGCAGCGCGCGCGAGCAGCGCCCGCACTTCCTCGTCGGTGGTTTGAGAGAAGTCGCGATACCACTGTCCGACAGCCGAGAAGCCCTGCGGAGTGGCAGCGCATACTACTTTGTCCACCTCGGTCTCGAATTCCGCGCAAATGGAGGGAGGAGCCACGGGAACAGCTACAACAATTCTCGCCGCCGATTCCTTGCGCAGCGCCCTTGCGGCTACGCGCATCGACGAACCCGTTGCTAAACCATCGTCGACCAGGATCACCGTGCGGTCGAGGACGTTTGCTGCCGGACGGCCGTCGCGATATTCGCGCTCTCTCCGCTCCAGTTCGATTTGTTCTCTCGCCACCACGGCGTCGATGGTTTGCTGGGTGATTCCAAGCTGCTGAATCACCTCTCTGTTCAGCACCGTGATGCCGCCGGAAGCAAGAGCTCCCATCGCGAGTTCTTCCTGCCCGGGTGTTCCGAGTTTTCGCACCACAAAGACATCCAGCGGCGCGCGCAGCATTAGCGCCACTTCGTAGCCCACCGGAACGCCTCCGCGAGGCAAGGCGAGGACTACCACATCGTCCTTTGCAGAGAACTCGCTCAGCTTCGAAGCAAGAACGCGTCCCGCCTCAAATCGATCCGCAAACAGCATCGGCAAGTCCTCCGGACAGACCGCTGTCCCGGCTTGTCCCTACTCATTGGAATCGATACAAAAACCATCCGTTGCCCGCGAAAAGTACCATCATTCGCTCCCCTCCCGCCCTGCCCGGCACCTTCTCATCCGTTCAACACATCTAACTCTACGAGTAGGGGCAAGGTGCGGAGGAGTGGCAGCATGTTTTCATCCGTTCTCGAGCCGGCGCAACGACACCTCACCCAATACGTCGCGTCTACCTGGTTTCATCAATTTGCAGCCGAACATCCGGACTGTAAATTCGCCGTCAAGTTTGGCGACGGCACCCCCGTAGCGTCCACTTCCCGGCCCTCCTTCACCCTGGTGATCCAACATCCCGGCGTGCTGCAAAAGGTGCTTGATTCTCCCGACGAGTTGACGCTGGGAGAACTGTTCGTCAATGGCGAGCTGGACGTGGAAGGCGACATGGAAGCCGCCCTGCAGTTCGGCGAATTGCTGATGTGGCACGCGCACCAGCTCGGCAACCAAGCCAACGTTCACCGGCTTGCTTCCATTCTACCCACGCCGAACTTCGATCCTCCCACTCGCGATGGACCCTTGCGCGGCAACCTCCACTCCCGCGAGCGGGACCGTGCCGCGATTGCGCGCCACTACGACATTTCCAATGAGTTTTATCAACTCTGGCTCGATCCCTACATGCAATACTCGGCGGGCTATTTCGCGTCCGCCGGTGAAGACCTGGAAACGGCGCAGCTTCACAAGCTGGATCGCATTTGCCGCAAGCTCCGGTTGAAACCAGGAGACAGATTTCTCGACATCGGCTGCGGCTGGGGCGGACTGGTGCTCTATGCGGCCGAACATTACGGTGTAGGCGCATTCGGCATTACCGTGAGCCCCAGCCAGGCCCAGTTTGCCTGGGAGCGCATCCGCACCGCCGGCCTGGAACAACGCTGCGCGGTGAGGGTTTGCGACTACCGCGACATCGAGCAGGCGGAGGCCTATGACAAGATCGCCAGCATCGGCATGTTTGAGCATGTGGGCGAAACCATGCTAAAGCTCTACTTCGAACAAGCGCTTCGACTGCTGCGCCCCGGAGGCCTGTTCCTCAACAGCGGAGTCGCCGCTTCCGCGACTTACAAGAGAGTGGGAGCTTCGTTCATCGATACATACGTCTTCCCCGACGGCGACCTGGTTCCACTGCACACGGCGGTGCAGCAGGCTGAGATGAGCGGATGGGAAGTTCGCCATGTCGAGGGCCTTGGCGAGCACTATGCGTTGACGCTGGACCATTGGGTTCGGCGCCTGCAACAGCACACCGAGCAAGCGCGCCAGGCCACGGACGAAACCACCTGCCGCACCTGGAAGCTTTATATGGCTGGCTCGGCGCGCGGCTTTCGCACCGGCCGGGTTCACCTGTACCAAATGCTTCTTGCCAAGCCCGACGCTACAGCTTGCGCGTAAGGGCGTGAGTTCAGTCGGTCCGCAAGCGGCCTGAAATGCGCGTGGGCTTTAGAGGCTGCGGAAAAATGCGAACAAAGCGCAGTCCAGAACCACCTCAAGATCGGGGGTATGCAGAACGTTTCACGATTCTTGTGTTGATTCTGTGCTACCCAAGGTTGCCAAGATCGAGACAACGGGTTCCCTGCGACGGTAACTTCCGCATAGGGGGAGACACGCCAGGAACGACTGTCATGGTCCTGTCCGATGCACACTCGAATCAATCGACTTGAGCTTTGAGAAGTTGTCGAATTTGAATATGAACCCGAGTGTTTCAACCACCACAAAATTACTTCCTTTCAAATACGGCGCTCGTGCTTGAATTGACCGTGAGGAGGGATCATAGCTGAATTGCATCCCCTCTGACTTCAGGTACTCTTCAGCCGCAGCGAGGGTTGTCCCTATCGCTACTTTGTTTCGGACAATTCTGTCTAGTTCTTCCGCAGTCACCTGATGAAAATCTCTTATCGAGCCATTCTCAGTCGCAGCGCGACGTGCGCTTCGCTCCAATGACGCAAATGCCAGCCAAACGCACAGCATTAGACAGCCGACAATAACCAGGGCCCAGAGAACCCGTTTACTCATGTCCCACTTCCTCGCGGAGCACTTTGCAGAATAATTACTCGAATCCCGAGTGTATCGTGGCCGATTGGGAAGTTTCGGTCAGAGTTCGTTGTGCCGCCTTCTCGCCAAATTTGTGCTGACGAATTGGGCTTCTTGAATATCCTGGACATTTGGAATATGGCGGAATCAATAAGTTACGTGTTTTCAATCGCTATTCGAGTCGTGCCCTGACACAAAGCAAGCGATCGAAGGCGTTCTCCCGCAGCCTGTTTAGCCCCTGCGCGGCCTTTGTCTCCCGGAAACGCCTCGCGATTGGCAGGACCGCCGCGCGAAACAACACCGAGAAATCGCGGAATCACCGCCCCTCGGTGTTAAGATTCGGTGATCCCGCCCATGTACAAACCATCGTTCGCTTCCGAAATCGTGCTGGAGGTCGCCAAACCCGGCGCCGCGCCTGAATTCGTTCCCGTCACCCACACCCCGTTTCTGCTCGGCCGCGGCAGCGAAAGCGGAAACGACCTGGCCCTCGAGGACCCGCGCATCTCGCGCACCTGCGCCGCCATCGTCTCCATCCATGGCGAGTATCGCGTGGAAGACCGCGGGCAGCGCCAGGGCATCCATGTCAATGGCATCAAGGTGCAGCAAAAAAAGCTCGAGGACGGCGACGTCATCAACTTCGGCCTGGAAGATTCCTATCGCATTACCTTCCATTCGTCGTTGCCGCGGGACTCGGTGGAAAGCATGCTGACGCGGCTTGGAAGCATCGCCACGTCCAGCACCGCACCGGGCGCGGGCGGCTTGAGCAAGCTCAACCTGCTTCTCGAAGCCACTTCGCTGCTCAGCTCGTCGCTGCCGCTGGAGTCGGTGCTGAGCACCATGCTCGATCACGCCATCTCCATCACCCGCGCCGACCGGGGGCTGCTGCTGGAGCCGGACGAGGACGGTACGCTGAAAGTCCGCCTGGCCCGGCGCACCGGCGGCACCGACCTGCCGGTGGAGAGCATTACTCCCAGTCACACCGCGCTGCGCCAGGCCATCCAGCAGCACGCGCCGGTGATCACCGACGACCTCAGCCTTGCCGGGCTCGATCTCAAGACCGCGGAGAGCGTGGTCATCCAGGGACTTCGCGCGGTGGTCGCCATTCCCCTGTTTGCGGTTGCCCACGCCAGCTCAGAGGAATCGCAGTTGCTCGCGCAATCCCAGCTGCTCGGCGCCGTCTATCTCGATTCCCGAAGCCCCGCGGCCTTCTCCAATCTCGATCGCCAGATTCTCGACGCGCTGGGAAGCCAGGCCGCCAGCATCCTCGACAACGCCCGCCTGGTGGAGCGCGAGCGCGAACGCCAGCGCATGGAACAGGAACTTGAGATCGGCCGCCAGATTCAGCAGGGACTGCTGCCCCACGGCTTGCGCGATTTCCCCCACCTGGAACTGACTAGCGTGCTCTATCCCTGCCAGGAGGTGGGCGGCGATTACTTCGACGTGTTCCCGCTCAGCGACGATCGAACCGCTTTTCTGGTCGCGGACGTGGCCGGCAAGGGGCTTGGTGCGGCGTTGCTCACCACCATGCTGCAGGGGGCGCTTACCGGCATGACTCTGGGCGTGGAGCCGGTCAAGGTGGTCAGCCACATCAACCGCCTCATCTGCGATCACGCCGCGGTGGATCGCTTCGTCACCATGTTCTTCGCCATCGTGGATCACGCCGGGAACATGGAGTATATTCATGCGGGCCACCCCTCGCCATTGCTGCTGCGGGCAGACACGGTGAGCGAGCTCTACACCGAAGGCTCGTTCCCCGTCGGAGTGCTGGAGGAGGCCGAGTTTACCTCTCACCGCGCGCAACTGGAACCTGGCGATACGCTGGTCCTGTTCACCGACGGCATTCCGGAAGCACAGGATCCGAAGAGAGAGCTGTTCGGCGACCCCAGGCTCCGAGAAGTGGTGGAGGGTGGCGCCTACAAGCCCATCCAGGAGCTGCAGGCGACGATTCTGCGTGCGGTCGATGAGTTTTGCCGTGGCGCCGAAGCGTCTGACGACGTCACGTTGCTGATCGTCCGCTACCGCAACCCGGTGCAGCAGTAATTCGCGCCTGCTCGCTGGCAACTCGATCGCGGAACCGTGCTCCGTTCATCGCAGCCTTACAGCCGCGATGAACGGGCACACATGCTCAGCATCTCCACGCGTTTTCATCCTCTCCACACACGCTCGTCCCGGAGAAGTGCAGAGGGATGCGGTATCAAGGAGTGGGCCACCCAGCCTATCTGATCCCGTAGTCGGCATAGACGAGCGGGCTATTGGCATATCCCGCCGCTGTTGCAATGGCTATGATCTTTTCCTTGCTGCTCACCGTAATCGCGCCCGTATACGGGATCGAACTGGTGGTTGGTCTGCTTCCGTCCGTGGTGTAGTAGATCGCCGCTCCTGCCATGCTGTCGGAGATGGTTACCGGCTGCGGCCCGAGGTAGATTCCCGTGCCGGGAGAGATGACCGGCGCGGGCACCTTGATGCCGTATTCGGCCGTGACGTACGGGCTGTTGGCGTGGCCTGAGACCATGGCGGTGGCCCGGATAGTCACGTCCTTGTCGATCGTGATCCCGCCCGTGTAGGGTGTGGAACTGCTCGACGGGGCGCTTCCGTCCGTGGTGTAGTAGATCGTCGCGCTGGGTGTGGCATCGGAGATGGTCAGCGACTGCGGCGTGAAGTATTCGCCGCTCGCCAGCGAGAAGGTGGGCGCGGCTACCTTGATGGCGTATTCGGCCGTCACGTACGGGCTGTTGGCGTAGCCTGAGACCACGGCGGTGGCACGGATGGTCACGTTCTTGTCGATTGCGATCGCGCCCGTGTACGGCGTGGCACTGGCCGACGGTGCGCTTCCGTCGGTGGTGTAGTAGAACTTCGCACCGGCGCCGCCGGAGATGGTCAGCGACTGCGGCGTCAGGTACGTGCCGCTCGGAAGCGAGAAGGTGGGGGCGGCTGTCTTGATCGCGTACTCGGCCGTCGTGTACGGGCTCTTGGCGCAGCCAGGCAGCACGGCGGTTGCCCGGATGGTCACAATTCCGTCGATCGTGATCGCGCCCGTGTAGGGCGTGGAACTGCTCGACGGGGCGCTTCCATCCGTGGTGTAGTAGATGGTCGCGCCCGCGGCAGCGGTGATGGTCAGCGACTGCGAGGTCAAGTATTCGCCGCTCGGGAGCGAGAAGGTGGGCGCGGCCGGCCGGATCGTGTAAGCGGCGCTGGCAACCACGCTGTTGTTGTAGTCGTAGGCCAGGGCGATGGCATTGATGACGGTGGCGGCGTTGCTTACCGTCAGAGCGGTCGAGTACCTGGCCGAGCTGGTGGTCGGGGTCGAGCCGTCCAGCGTGTAGTAGATGACGGCGCCCGGCGTGGTGCTGGAGAGTTGGACGGACTGGATGGAGTTGTAAGCGCCCGCGGGCGGACTGAAGACCGGCGCGGCGGCGGCGGGCAGGTTGATGGTGTACGTTGCGGACGCCATGGAGTTGGCGTAGCCGAGGGCGACCGTGATGGCCTTGACGGTGGTTGTCTGGCCAATCGTCAGAGCGGCCGAGTACGTGGCCGAACCGGTGGTCGGGTTCGAACCATCCAGCGTGTAGTAGATGACGGCGCCTGGTGTGGTGCTGGAGATTTGGACGGATTGGATGGAGGTGTAAGCGCCCGCGGGCGGACTGAAGACCGGCGCTGCGGCAGTGGGCAGGTTGAGGATGTAGGTTGCCGATGCCGCGGAGTTGGAGTAACCGGATGCCACAGCGACGACATTGACGGTGGTGGTTTGGCCGATCGCGAGGGCCGCCTGGTACTTAGCCGAGTAAATGGTTGGCGACGTGCCATCCAGCGTGTAATAGAGGACGGCGTCAGGCGTGGTATCTGAGATGCTTACCGTCTGCGTTGACGTGTAAGTTCCGGAGGACAGGCTGAAGGTTGGCGTGGCCGCCGCCTGAGGAGGGGTTGAAAACGGCACAAACTCCCAAACGTCGTTGAGCGATCCGCTGTTCCCGGTGGCATCTTTTCCCACGCCACCAAAGAGCCAGAGTTGACCGTCGCTGTCGGTCCAGCTCGACCCGCCAGAACGCCCTCCAGGGGTGTTTCCAACAGCAGGCGTTCCCAGCGTACCGTATACACCGTTTTGGTTTATTGTGTTGCTTCCGCCCATCCATCCCCATTCGTTGGTGAAAGGATCGAATTCCCAAAAGTCATTGAGCGATCCGTTGCTCCCGGTGGCATCTGTTCCCCCGCCCCCCAAAAGCCAAAGACGGCCGTCGCTGTCTGTCCATCTCGCAGCGCTAGAGCGGCTTCCAGGGGTGTTTCCAACAGCAGGTGTTCCCAGCGTGCCGTACACGCCGCCCGCGTTGCGCTCGCCGCTTCCGCCCATCCACGCCCATTCGTTCGTCGAGGGATTGATCTCCCAAATGTCGTCGAGAGCGCCAAGTAATGAGTTGGCAGAGTAGCCGGCGCCCCCAAAGAGCCAGAGATCGCCACTTTCATCCGTCCAGGCCGTTGGGTCCTGGCGCCCCCCTGGGATATTCCCCGGAGCAGGCGTTCCCAACGGTCCGTCCTCACCAGTCTCGGGCCCGCCGTATCCGCCCATCCACGTCCATTCGTTGGTGGAGGGATTGAACTCCCAGAGCTCGTTGAGCCAATTCTCTTCCCCCCAAATGAGGCCGAGGCCCCCAAAGAGCCAGAGATGGCCGCTTTTGTCTGTCCAGCTTGCGGCGCCCCAGCGACCCCCCGGGATGTTGCCGGGAGCGGGCGTTCCCAACGTTCCGTACACGCCGTATTGGCCTGTTGTGCTGCTTCCCCCCATCCAGGCCCATTCGTTGGTGGAAGGACTGAACTCCCAAAGGTCGTTGAGGGCCTGATACCAGGGCCCGGCACCCAGGCCGCCCCCAAAGAGCCAGAGATTGCCGTTGCTGTCGGTCCAGCTCGTAGCATCCAGGCGGCCTACGGGAATGTTTCCGGCAGCGGGCGTTCCCAGCGTGCCGTATACCCCGTTTTGGTTTACGGTGTTGCTTCCGCCCATCCAGGTCCATTCATTGGCAGAAGGATTGAACTCCCAAAGATCGTTGAGATAGCCCTGATTCCCACTGACATCGAAGCCATCGCCCCCAAAGAGCCAGAGATTTCCGCTGCCGTCGGTCCAGCTCGATGCGTTGTTTCGACTTCCGGGGATGTTTCCCGGAGCGGGTGTGCCTATTGTGCCGTATACGCCGGGTTGACTGGCCGTGCTGCTTCCGCCCATCCAGACCCATTCGCCTTTCATGTTCGGGTTGACGGCGTAGGTTGCGATTGCCAAGGAAGTGGCATAGTTGTAGGCCACTGCGATGGCCTTCACGGTGGTGTACCCGTCAATCGTCAGAGCGGTCGTGTACCTGGCCGAGCCAGTGGTCGGCTCCGTGCCGTCCAGCGTGTAGTAGATGGTGGTGCCCGGCGTGGCCGTGGAAATCTGGACGGATTGGGTGGAGGTGTAAGTGCCTGCGGGAGGAGTGAAGACCGGCGTGGCGGCGATGGGCAGGTTGATGGTGTAGATCGCCATCTTGAGCGCGTCGGTGTAGTTGTATGCGACGGCGAGGACCTTCACGGTAGTGGTCTGGGCAATCGTCAGGGCGGCTGTGTACCTTGTCGAGCTGGTAGTCGGCCCTGAGTCATCCAGCGTGTAGTAAATGGCGGCGCCCGGGGCGATGCTGGAGATTTGGACGGACTGGGTGGTGGTGTAAGTGCCAGTGGGGGGCGTGAAGACAATCTTGGCGATAGGCAGGTTGATGGTATAGGTTGCCGATGCCAGGGAGTTGGTGTATCCATAGGCCACGACGAGGGCGTTGACAGTGGTGGTCTGACCAATCGTCAGTGCGGCCGTGTACTGGGGCGAGGCGGTGGTCGGCCTCGAGCCGTCTAGCGTGTAGTAGATGACGGCGCCTGGCGTGGAGCTGAAGAGTTGGACGGACTGAATCGAGGTGTAGGTGCCCGCGGCGGGGGTAAAGACTGGTCCGGCGGCGGTAGGCAGGTTGATGGTATAGGTTGCGGTTGTGAGGGAGTTGGCGTAATCCGATGCGACGGCGATGGCATTGACGGTGATGGTCTGGCTGGTGAGGCCAATGGTCAGAGGGACCGTATACGCAGGAGAACAGACAGTTGACGGCGAGCCGTCCAGAGTGTAGCGGATTATTGCGCCTGACGTGGAATCCGAGATACTCACCGACTGCGGGGACGTGTAGGTTCCAGGGGGCGGGCTGAAAGTTGGGGCGGCCCCGGGAGGCGAGGTTGCGGTCGGTAGGAATTCCCAAAGGTCGTTGAGCGTCCCATGGTCGCCCTTGTCATCGACAAATCCGGTGCCCCCAAAGAGCCAGAGGTTGCCGCTGCTGTCGGTCCAGCTCGAAGCGTCGAAGCGGCTCCCGGGGACGTTTCCGGCAGCGGGCGTTCCTAACGATCCGTACGCGCCTCCCCCGTTCAACGTGGCGCATCCGTTCATCCACGTCCATTCGCTCGTGGACGGATTGAACTCCCACAGGTCGTTGACATCTCCGATTGCTCCCCAGGAAGTCGATCCGTTGCCCCCAAAAATCCAGAAATTGCCGCTGGTGTCGGTCCACTTCGAGGCGCTAACGCGGCTTCCAGGAATGTTCCCGGCAGCGGGAACGCCCAACGTTCCGTACGCGCCGGGGTCAGAACATGGGGGGCCAAAATTGCACCCTCCGGCCGGGCTTCCGCCCATCCAGGCCCACTCGTTCGTGGAAGGATTGAACTCCCACAGTTCATCGAATTGCTGCTGGCAGGGTAATTCCAAGAAGGTACAACCGCTAGTAATAGTGCCATACCCTCCAAAGAGCCAAAAATTGTCGTTGGCGTCGGTCCAGACCGAGGCGCTATCTCGGCCTCCGGGAATGTTTCCAGCGGCGGCTATTCCCAACGTTCCGTATACTTCTGCCGAGATACACTCAGTTCCCGCACCCCAGGACCCCACGTAGCAATGGAGCGCGCGACTTCCGATCGTAAAGGTCCACTTGTTCGTGGAAGGATTGAACTCCCAAAGATCGTCGAGCCAGCCATCATTCCCATTGGCGTCGTAGCCAAAGCCTCCATAGAGCCAGAAATGGCCGTCGCTGTCGGTCCAGCTCGCAGCGGGTTCGCGGCTTCCGGGGATATCTGTCGATTCGGGCACGCCCAACGTGCCGTAACGGCCAATCTGGTTGACCGCGTTTCCTCCGCCCATCCAGGTCCACTGGTTCGTGGAAGGATTGAATTCCCAAAGGTCGTTGAGGTACCCATTGTTACCGGCGGCATCGATTCCGGTACCCCCAAAGAGCCAGAAATGGCCGCTTCCATCGGTCCAGTTCGCCGCGTGCCAGCGGCTTCCCGGAATGTTCCCGGCCGCGGGCGTCCCCAACGTTCCGTACACGCCCGGTTGGTTCTCCGTGCTGCTCCCGCCCATCCAGGTCCACTCATTCGTGGAAGAGGTGAACTCCCAAACATCATTCAGAGGTCCAGAATTTCCGACAGCGTCGTAGCCATTGCCCCCGAAAAGCCAGCGATGGCCGCTACCGTCGGTCCATCCCGCTGGGCCTAAGCGAGATCCTGGCGTGTTTCCCTGAGCGGGCGTTCCCAGCGTGCCGTACACTCCGGGCTGGTTTTCCGCCTGGCTTCCGCCCATCCAGACCCATTCGCCTGTTTGCGCATGGGCTGGGAGGCAAAGGCCGGCCAGCAGAAGGATCATGCTCAGCCAAACCAGCCGATTGAGGAATAGCGTTGCGGCGTGGCGGCTCTCGGAAGAACCACCCAGGATGGAAGCAGGAGCGATGGGAGTTTTCATTGGACCGAGGCCTTGCACGCCCAGAGGTGCGGGTGAGAGGTCGGTCGGGGGAAGGGTCGATCGGAGCCCTGGGCAGGCGTGATTATAGGCGTTTTCATGCTCGCTTGGGGTACATTGCCTCAAGATGTGTGATACACGTCACAACTTGCCCCGCAAACACAACATAAGAAAGCTGGGCGAAGCGCGGCGCACTGCCCCTTACAATGCGAAGGTAAGGCTATCCGGCCGATGACGGACGTCGCGCAGAAGAATCCCACCCAGCCGCAGAACCACAGCCTCAGGCCGGTCGTCCGGAGGGGTGGGGTGAGGTTCGTTCTGGGGGGGGTGGGTTCCTCCCAGGTCCCCGCACCACCCATATCCACACCACCCATATCCACACCACCCATATCCACACCGCCCATATCCGTATCCACGGCTTCCTCCCCAGGTCCCCAAAGGCGAGGGACCCCTTCGGCAGGCTCAGGGCAGGCTTTCGGCAAGCTCAGGGCAGGCTCTGTGGGGTTGCCGCGCGTCTCCCACTAGCTTCAGGGCGGTGAGGCGAGTTTTTCCGCACCCTGTCTGGCCCCTTCGCCAACCGCCGCAAGTAACCACCGTCCCATTCCCAAAATCTTCTGGCTGAGTCTGCAACGGCATGCTAGCGTGGAAACACCCCAATTTATGGACCCTAAAACGATAGGCCGGTACGAGATTATCGACGAACTTGGACGGGGCGCGATGGGCAGCGTGTTCCGCGCGCGCGACCCCATCATGGGCCGCACCGTGGCCCTGAAATGCATCCTCTCCGCGGCGCTGGCGGGCGACCAGACCAACGAATACCGGCTGCGGTTTTATCGCGAGGCGCGGGCCGCCGGCGCGCTGGCGCATCCCGGCATTGTGCCCGTTTTCGACGTGGGCGAAGACGACGGCACTCCTTATATCGTGATGGAGCTGGTGCAGGGGCGGACCCTCGGCGACGCCATCAAACTGGGCGAGCGCTACTCGCTGGAGCAGGTGTGCGAGATCGGCCGCCAGATTGCCGACGCCCTCGGCCACGCGCATCGCAACGGCGTGGTGCATCGCGATATCAAGCCCGCCAACATCCTGATGACCTCGCGCGAAATCTACGGAGCCGAGCGGCCCCGCATCACCGATTTCGGCGTGGCCAAGCTCGCGGGCGGCGAAATTACCAGCACCGGGCAGCTATTGGGCACGCCCGCCTTCATGCCGCCCGAGCAGTTCACCGGCGCGCCCATCGATGGCCGCACCGACCTGTTCTCGCTGGGCGTGATTCTCTATCGCATGGCCACCGGCGAGCAGCCGTTCTCCGGCGAAACCATCACCGCGGTTTCCTACAAGATCGTGCACACCGATCCGATTCCGCCATCGCGGTTGAATCCCGGGATCGGGCCCGGTCTGGAAGCCGCCCTGCTCAAATCCCTGGCCAAGAATCCCGCCAATCGCTACCAGACCGGCGAAGAGATGGCCGTGGATCTGGCGGCAGTGAGCTCCGCCGGGCAAGCGTCCATGCTGAACATTGCTCGCGCTCCGGCGATGCCCGCGGGATACGATCCCGGCGCCACCGTGGACGTGGTTTCGCGCTCGCGCATCGCCGGGTATCCCGCGCCGCCGTCGCAACTGCAGCCAGGCGCGCCGCAGCCACAGCAGGCCGCGCCGCAGTGGACCATGCCTCCGGGCAATCCGGCCGCGGTTCCGATTTCGCAGCAGTTCGGGCAGCAGACCGGCCAGCAGTTTGCCCCAGCCATTGCGCAGCCCACGCCGCAGGCGCCGCGTCCGGCCGCGCCTGCTCCCGCGCCCATGCGCCCTCCGCCGGCTCAGCCCGCCCCGATTACGCGATCCGCGCCGCGGGACGAATCCTCTCTGCCCAGCATGACCAGCGGGACCATTCGGACCCACCGGACGCTGCCTCTCGAGCGCCAGGAGAAGCCCAAAAAGCGCGGCGTGCCCATTCTCGTCTGGCTCATCGTCGCCGGGATTGCCCTGGTGGGAACACGGTATCTGCTTCAGCTTCGCGTCGATCCCAAGACCCAGCAACTGGCTTCCGACAGCTCCCAGCCGGCGGCCTCCGCTCCCGCGGCGCCAAGTGCCGCATCCACCAGCCCGGTTCCGGTGGACTTCAATCCCAGGGGCCTCGACCCCAGCCGCAGCGGGCGGTTGCGGGTTGACCTGGGCAGCCTTCCCTCCGCCGCGGTGCTGGAAATCCAGATCGATGGACAGCGCTACTGGAGCGGCACCGCCGGCTCAGCGTACAGCGATAGCGGATTTGTGGTCGCGCCAGGCCGCCATGAGATTCACATCCTCTCGTATGCGGGCGTCAAGCCGATCGAGTCCAGCAGCGTGCGCGCGGATTTCGTGGCCAACAAGCGCTTCCTGTTAACGGCGCAGGTAAGGCCGCAACCCGCCCCCGGCGCGGGAACGCTCGAACCGGGATCCAATGTGACATTGAGTATCCGGGCAGACGCGTTCGGATTCTAGCGAACGCGACGGCGAGACTCGCGCGCTCGCCATCCCACCCAAGCGACAAGAACAAAGGCGTCGCTTGGATGGGGCACGGTGCTTTGGTGTGGTGGGGGCACGGTGCTTTCGCGGCGGTGCGAGCAAAGAGCAACCGCAGATACGCACAGAATCGCGGCGCACCCTGCGCCCCTTACCGCTGTCACTAAGTGGTACGATCAATACTGACGCAAATGCAGACTAAGAAGCTGAAAATCATACCTTTGGGCGGCCTCGGCGAGTTTGGAATGAACTGCCTCGCCCTGCGCTGGGAAGACGACATTATCGTTATCGACGCCGGCCTGATGTTCCCTGAATCGGAACTGCTGGGCGTGGATATCGTCGTCCCCGATATCACCTACCTTGTTGAAAACAGGAAGCATGTCCGCGCCATCATCCTTACCCACGGGCACGAGGATCACATCGGCGGCCTGCCCTGGATGCTCTCCGAGCTGAAGGTCCCCGTTTACGGCACCGAGTTCACCCTGGCCTACGTGGAAGGCAAGCTGGAAGAGCACCATCTCCTCGATGAGACAGAACTGATCGAGATTGAGCCGAGGCAAAAATTCACCATCGGCCCCTTCACCGTCGAGCCCATCCGCGTCACCCACTCGCTGGTGGATTGCGTCGCCCTGGCCATCGACACCCCCGTAGGCGTGGTCATCCACACCGGCGACTTCAAAATCGATCTCTCGCCGCTCGACGACCATGCCTTCGATTTGCATACATTTGCCGAGTACGGCAAGCGCGGCGTGCTGGCCCTGCTGCAGGACTCCACCAACGTGGAGCGGCCCGGTTACACCCCCAGCGAGCGCGCCGTCCGTCCCCGCCTGGACGAAATCTTTTCCCGCGCCCGGAAGAAGCTCTTCTTCAGTTGCTTCTCGTCTTCCATCTACCGCATTCGTATCGCCATGGAGCTGGCCCGGGAACATAAGCGAAAGGTCTGCATCATTGGCCGCTCCATGGTGGAAAGCACGGAGATCGCGCAGGACCTGGGCTACCTCGATGTCCCCACCGGCCTGGTGATAAACCCCAACCAGATGAAGGATTACGGCGTGGATCAGATTATGGTGCTGATCAGCGGCACCCAGGGCGAGCCGATGAGCGCGCTGAGCCGGGCCGCGGTGGACAATCACAAGCACGCACGCATCGAAAAGGGCGACACCGTCATTCTCAGCTCGCGCATTATTCCCGGCAACGAGAAGGGCATCTTCCGCGTCATCGACCATCTTTATCGCCGCGATGCCAACGTGATCTACGACGATGGATCGCATGGATTGATCCACGTGAGCGGCCATGGCAGCCAGGAAGAAATGCGCCTGCTCATCAACCTGGTCAGGCCCAAGTTCTTCATCCCCGTGCACGGAGATTATCGTTACCTCGTCCGACACGCCGGAGTGGCGCTGGAAACCGGCGCAGTGGAACATGCCATCGTGATTGAAGATGGCGACGTGCTGGAACTGGATAAGGACGACGCGCGCAAAGCCGACAAGGTCACCGCGGGGCGCGTGCTGATTGATTCCGGCTCGTCGATCGACGTGGTGGAAGACCTGGTCATTCGCGATCGCCGCATCCTGAGCGAGGACGGCATCGTGCTCGCGGTGCTGGCCATCAACAAGCGCACGGGCAAGGTGGAGCGTACTCCGGAGGTGGTCATGCGCGGCTTCGGCGGCGCCGACATCACCGACGAAGCGCGCGAATCGGTGCTTAAAACGCTCGACGGTCTCAGCGGCGAGCAGAGAACCGACTACGGCATGGTGAAGGAAAAAGTGCGAGTCGATTTGAAGAGGCTGATCCAGAAGCAGACGGGGCGGCGGCCGCTGATCATGCCCGTGATTATGGAAATCTGAGGGCCGCGCTTCGATAGAATTGCGGAATGAACCGCCTGGCTATTCTGTTCGCCCTCGCTGCCGTGCTCACCACTTCGACGATCGCGCAATCAGCGGTTGCTGCGCCGTCCACTGCTGCGTGCCCCACGACTACCACACTGGATGAGTTGACCAAGGCCCTGGATGACGCCGTCAGCGGACCCGGCAACAAGGACCGTGCCTGCTTGCGCGATCTCCTGCTCCCTGATGCGCGTCTAACGCCGGTCGCCAGGAAGCCCGACGGCTCCTTCGTCCCGCGCATGCTCACCGTCGACGACTGGATCAACGCCGTTGCCAAGCGCGGCAGCGCGGTGTTTTACGAACGCCAGATCAAGGTTCAATCGGAAAGCTACGGCCATTTCGCCCACCTGTGGAGCACCTACGAAATTCGGGACACGCCCGACGGCAAGGCCAGCGTCACCGGTATCAATAGCGTGCAGGCCGTGAACGACGGCAAGCGCTGGCGCGTGATCGGCGTTCTTTGGGAGCCGGATACTACTGCCGGGCCGGTTCCGCGGAAGTACCTGCCGTAAACTGGTGCCGTGGAGAGGAAATCTGCCCAAAATCATCGCTTCGGCAGATAATAAAGACAAGGCGTGGACATATGACGATCACAATTGAACTCAGTCCGGAAACCGAAGCCCGCCTCACCGCCGAAGCGGCTGAGCGTGGAATAAGTGCGGAGGCCCTCGCCGGCAGGCTGCTCGAACAGACATTGGTTCCGTACACTCCCGGAACCGGCAGGCTCAGCGCCGAAGACCTGGAAAGGCTCACGGACGTATTGACGGAAGGCTCCGAGAATGTCCCGATTCTGCCACCCGAAGTAAATAACCGGGAGAGCTATTATGAGGATCGCTGGTGATGACAGGAGAGCCTTGGCTCCTCGATACAAATATCCTGATTCGCTGGGTAAAGCCAAACGATTCCGACTTTGCATTGGTCGACGCCGTCACCCGTCAGTTGCAGCAATCGAATGCGGAACTTTGTTACACGTCGCAGAATCTCGGTGAGTTCTGGAACGTATTGACCCGCCCTGCCAACCGCAACGGTTACGGTTTCTCACCTCTCCAGGCTGATCGCAAAGCCGTTGGACTTGAAGTTCAGCTTCGTCTTCTTCCTGAGAGTCCCTTGGTGCATGTCGAATGGCGAAAGCTTCTGCTGAAACATTCCATTTCAGGTGCTCAGGTCCATGATGCCCGCCTCGCCGCGTCCATGTTGGTCCACGGCGTCCGTAAGATTCTCAGTTTCAACACCCGCGACTTCGCCCGCTTCAGCGGCATTGAAGCCATACATCCATCGCAGATTGCAAAGCCCTGAACGATCCCTATGACCCACACTCTCGTTTCCCTCGCAGAAATTCGCGCCGCCGCCGAGCGCATCGCCAACGTCATCGTCCACACGCCGCTGGTCCGCGCGCCATTTGACGGCATCGCAGGCCGCGGCACGGGCAAGGAAATTTATCTCAAGGCCGAAAGCCTGCAGCACATCGGCAGTTTCAAACTGCGTGGCGCCGCCAATAAGATCCTGCAACTCTCGCCGGAGGAAATTCGCCGCGGGGTCATCACCTACTCGAGCGGCAATCACGCGCAGGGAGTGGCCTATGCCGCGCGCGAAGTGGGCGCGAAGGCGGTGATTGTGATGCCGTCCAATGCTCCGGCGATCAAGCGCGCCGCCACGCTGGCGCTGGGCGCCGAGGTGGTCGATGTCGGTGTAGCCTCGAGCGAGCGCCTGGCCAAAGCCGAAGAACTGGTGCACGCGCATGGCTACGTCGTCGTGCCGCCCTACGACGACGAAAAGATCATCGCCGGGCAGGCCACTTGTGGACTGGAAATCATCGACGCGCTTGCCGACGTCGATCTCGTTCTTTCGCCTGTTTCCGGCGGCGGGCTGCTCAGCGGCGTCGCCACGGCAGTCAAACTACTCAAGCCAGGCGCAAAGGTTTTCGGCATTGAGCCGGAACTCGCCGGAGACACTGCCGAGAGCTTCCGCACCGGAAACATCGTCACCTGGCCGGCGGAGATGACCAGCCGCACCATTTGCGACGGACTGCGCACGCAGAGCGTCGGCGAGCGCAACTTCGCTCACATCCAGAAATACGTGGATGGAATCCTCACCGTGACCGAAGCGGAGATTCGCGCCGCCATGCGCGCCATGGTGGCCACGACGCGGCTGGTGCCGGAGCCCAGCGGCGCGGTCACCACCGCCGCGCTGCTGTTCCACAGCGCTGAATTGCCGGCGTACCGCAAAGCCGTCGCCATCGTCAGCGGCGGCAACGTGGACCCGCGCCTGCTCGCCGAAATCCTCAGCGAGACCGCTTAGTAAAAGGGCTGGTCATCTTCAAAGACGGCCAGCCCATTCATCCATCTCTCAATCTCACTACTTATACAGACTTAACCGACCGCCGCCGGATTGAACAACAACGGAAAGAACTGCCCGCCCATCTCGTCTCCTTTGGGAATGGGCGGCACACCCCCCAGCAGCGCCTCGTCCGACGCCGACCTCACGCCGTCGCGAAACACGTTCAGCACCGTCGACCGCCGCGGCCGATCCGACCGGTTCTCATACGATCCGTGCACCATCAGCGGATGATGAAACGAACACTGACCACGCTTCAACTCCACCGCCACCGGCTGGAACGCCCGCTGCTGCTCCGGCGACAGCACCGTCATGATCTCGTTCATGTCGCCTGCCAGCCCGGTAATGGGCAGCAGGTTCCAGCGGTGGCTTCCCCGAACGTAGTAGAGGCACCCGTTATCGCGCGTACTATCGTCCAGCGCGATCCAGCAGGTCAGGTGCTGCATCGGCTCGGTGCGCGTCCAGTAGGAATAATCCTGGTGCCACGCCACCACTCCGCCGTGATGCGCCGGTTTGCAGAACAACTGGTCATGCCAGAACCGCACCGCGCCATCCAGCAACTGCGAGGCCGCCATCAGAACCGCCGGGCTCCACAGCACGTCGTGAAAGCCTGGCCCGGTGCGCCACGCGCCCAGCGCATGGAAAAGAATCGTGTTCGGGTTGTTCGATTCGTTGGAATGATACTCGTGGAACAGCTCATGCGCGGGACTCGACGGATCCATCAGACCCGCCAGCTCCTCGCAGAGCAAGTCCGCCTGCCGATCGTCCAGCACCTGAACGCCGGCCAGGTAGCCGTCGCGGTGGAACGACGCAACCTGCTCGTCCGTCAGTCGATACTTCTCCCAATCGTCTTTTCTTGCCGGCTGAGATAAGAGCGCGCCCGTGGGCGAATGCACTTCCGAGAGATCCTGAATCATTGCAGTCCATCCATTTGGGTCGATTGGGCGGCCTTCCAGCCCACGTGCGTTCTATACATCACCACGGGGGCCGCAGACAATCGCCGATTGCATGATGGGACCCTGTGAGCTTGCATTCCAGTCCCGGTTTTGCTGCCTTTGCTTACCTCAGCCCATTTTCGCCGTCGTTTGATCTATGATGCCGTTGATGAAACACCACGCTGTTGGCCGCGCGCTTCTCCTTTCCGTCCTTGTCCCCGGCGTGTTCTGCACCACGCTTTCGGCGCAGAAGCAGAAAAGAGAGCAGATCGTGAAGCCCATGGCCGGGCCCCGCGCCACCGCGCTGCGTGTCACCTGGCTCTACATCACGCCCGACAAGGGCACGCAGAAGGTGGATCGCGTGGCGGTGGGGCGGGAGATGGTAGTGGCGGAGAAGGGCGGCGCGTGGCTGCGCGTATTCGCCAACACCGACGTGGAGGAAGTGCATAACGATCGCGATGAGCCGGTGATTGGCAGCGACGATACCACCCCGCCCGTCTCCGGGTGGATAGAAGCTCGCGGGGTGGTGGAGGAAACCACTCCCAACGGCGACCAGATACTGATGGGCGCGGCAGCCAACCAGGAGGCGCTGGCCAGCGACCCGCGCGGGCCGGCCAACTCGGCACAGAGCGCGCAACTGCTCTATCGCCGGGTGGTGGAGATGTTCCCCAACTCGCCCCTGGCCCCGGAAGCCGCCTGGCGCGCCGCCGACATTCACTGGCAGATTCAGAAGGCCGACGCCGCCTCCCGCCCCTCGGCCAAGGAGCGCGATCCCTACATGCGCGACCAGATGGATGAGGACGACATCAAGAAGGTCATCAAGTTCTATCCCCACACGCGCCAGGCCGATCTTGCCGCTTACGACCTTATCGACAACAAGCTCTGCGGCGACTGGCAGGGGCAGGAACAATGTCCCGAAAAAGAGGCGGAGATCTACGAGAAATACGCAACCGAGCACCCCGATGGTCCTCGCACGGCGCAGGCTCTCTACGAGGCCGCTTATCGGGAATGCGTGCTGGTAGATATGTTCCACGCCGACCAGAGCGACAAGAAAGCCGACGCGGCCAAGGGCCACGCTCATGACCTTGTTGCGCACCTTCACGACAAGTTTCCGCAGTCGGACTACACCGCCCGCGCCACCGCACTGGTATTCAAAATCGACCAGGGAATCCCGGTCTACGGCATCGACCAGCAATGAAGCGGCAGTCCCTTGCGCCGGCGCCCTGCCGCTCAAAAACTTTGATAAGCCCCGCCGACGCGGGGCTTTATCATCGACAGAGACCGTTTTTCTCAGTTGCGGCTCCTAATCGATCCCGGCGCATCCGGAGGCTCATTGAACGTCTATATTGTTTCCATCATTTTAGGCATTGTGGAGGGCCTGACCGAATTCCTGCCCGTCAGCTCCACTGCCCATCTGCGCATTTCGGAAGCCCTGCTGAAACTTCCTCTGGACGCAAGCGCCTGCCATGTCGCCGACCTCACCTGTGCGGGCGATGCGTCGTATTGGCAGATGTACACCATCGTGATCCAGGCCGGAGCCATTCTGGCGCTCCTGCTGCTCTATCTTGCCCGCATCCTCGAGTTTTTGCGCACCTTCCCCCAAGGCGAACGCCGCGACCGCAACTTCATCACCCATCCGCTTTCGCTAACCATCCTGGCTTTCATCTGCACCTCGATCCCCGCTCTGCTGCTGCGCAAATGGAGTGAGCGGAATCTCGGCAGCCTCACCGCGATGGCTCTTGCGCTGCTGATTGGCGGCGTCATCATGTGGGCCATCGATTCCTGGGCGTCGCGTTACGAACCGCACACCATTCACGTGGAAGAGATCGGCCTCGGCCAAGCCATCTGGATCGGCCTGTGCCAGGCGCTCTCGGCCATCTTCCCCGGCACCTCGCGCTCCATGTCCACCATCGCCGCGGGACAACTGGTTGGCATGGACCGCCCCACCGCCCTGGAATTCAGCTTCCTGCTCTCCATCCCCACCATGCTCGCCGCCACCGCCTACGACCTGCTCAAGGAGATTCATCCCAGCCACGCCGCCCGTGCCGCTGGAGTGGCGGCGGCGCACGTCACCATGAACAGCGAACGCTGGATTGTGCTGGCCATTGGCTTCGTGGTTTCGTTCATCGTGGCCTTTGGAGTGGTGGAGTGGTTCCTGGCTTGGGTGCGCCGCCACGGCTTCACCGCATTCGCGGTCTATCGGATTCTGCTTGGTATCGCCCTGCTGATCTGGGGTTCCAGAATCATGGGGCAATAATCCGACACAGAAAGCTCTCTTTCTAAAGGTTTTGCTGTTTTTGATGGAGTGTTACACAATCCAACGTGTGATAGTCTACACATCGGAGGTGCAGCCATGGCCACCAACCTTGCCCTCGACGACTCCTTGATCGAAGAAGCCCGCAGAATCGGGAGCCATAAGACCAAAAAAGAAGCCGTTACGGCGGCCCTCAACGAGTACATCAAGCTGCGAAAGCAGCTAGAGATCCTGGAACTAGCCGGAACGATCGATTACGATCCCGACTACGATTACAAGAAGGTTCGCGCACTCGACCGGATCGAGATCGACGACGAATGAAGACCATGGTCGATTCCTGCGCGTGGTCGCTCCTGTTGCGGCGCAGGGATCAGACTGCGCTTCGCGGCGCCGAGCAACTCATTGTCGCTGCGCTTAAAGAAGCCATCCAGGATGGCCATGTACTTATCATTGGCCCAATCCGGCAGGAAGTTCTCTCTGGAATCAAGGAAGCCTCTCAGTTTGAGAAACTGCGCAGGAAGCTCGAAGCCTTCGAGGACGAGCCGCTTAGAACAGTCCACTACGAAGAAGCCGCCCACCTGTACAATCTGTGCCGCAGCCGTGGGGTGGAATGCGGACCCACAGACATTCTGATCTGTGCAGCCGCTATCCAGATGCGTTGCTCCATTCTGACCTGCGATGGGGGCATGAAGCGATGCATTCAAGTGCTGCAGGCGGAAGGCATCATGCAGTAAGTGCCGCGCGTCGCAGCCGGGGGTCCACAGCAAGGTTCCCCCTGCCTTGTTTTGCCTGAGTTTCGCTCCCCCCGCCGTGATAATGAAGACTGCTCTGGGATTCTCTCCTCCGCCCTGAGGCTCGATCGCGCAGAGGTTGCGGCGATCTCGGAGTGGAGACGGCATCCCCATGATCAAGCCCATCCAGATTGCCCTGGCGCCCACGCGCAGCCGCCCCCTCAATATGTTTCTGGGCGTGGTGCTGGCGCTTGTCTCGATCCTCTTTCTTCTTGCCCTGATCACCTATCATTCCACCGATCCTTCGCTCAACACATCGGCCGATCCCGCCGCGCCGGTTTTCATCCGCAACTGGATTGGCCCCTTTGGCGCTTATATCAGCGATCTGCTGCTGCAGGCGCTGGGCTTCACCGCGTTTTTCCTGCCGCTGTGGACAGGCGCGGTGGCCTGGGGATGGATGCGTTCGCGATACGCCGGCGCCGCATGGCTGCGCGCAGCCGGCGCGCTGCTCTCGCTGCTCTTCCTGCCCGCTGTTTTCGGGCTTCTGCCCTGGCACTGGCATTGGCTGCAGGCCATCCCGGTAGAAGGCACGATGGGCCGCCTGATTTCCGGACTGCTGGTGGGCTGGCTCAATATTCAGGGCGCGTGGCTGGTGGCCGGGGTGCTCGCCGCGGCGGGCATCTACTTCGCGCTTTCGGTCAGCTTCCGCGCCATGCTTGAGACCATCGAGGACCGCTGGATCGGCCTGCAGTCACTGCGCGACCGCTGGAGCAACTGGCGCGAGGAACGCGCCGAGACGCGCGCGGAACGCGAATGGGCCGAAGAAGAACAGAACCATCCCGGGCCAGCGCAGCGAATCTTCACCGGCGCCATGGACGGCCCCGAAGCCGCCGCCCAGGTGCGTCAGCCCAGCCGGCTCGCCGCGCTCTTCGGCCGCCGCGCCAGAATGCCCGAAAGCGATCCATTGGATGAGATTCCGGCGTTCCAGCGGGTTGCAGATCGTCCGCAGGAGCCGCCCAGTCCGGTCGCCGAGCCGGTGCGCCGCGCCAGCATCTGGGAGCGTACCGCCGAAGCCGCGCCTGCCCGTGCGGAAGCGATTGCCGCGCCGCCGATGACCATGCGGCCCATCCCCGTCGAGGCGCGCTCCGAAGCGTCGTTTGTCCGGCCCGGAGCAGTCGCGCCGCATCCCGAGCCGGTCCGCACATCGCAGCCGGTGCGAACATCGCAAGAGATCGCCATTCACGAGCGCGCGGATGCCGACGTGAAGCATGTCACCGTCGCCCCTAAGAACGTGAGCGGATTCAAGCTGCCGCCCAGCACCCTGCTCAACACCGGCGGCGGACCCCAGGCGGTGCGCGAAGACGAGTTGCGCGAAGAAGCCAAGGTCCTGGTGGAAAAATGCGGCGAGTTCGACGTACGCGGCCAGGTGGTCCAGATCAACCCCGGCCCCATGGTCACCACCTACGAGTTCAAGCCCGAAGCCGGGGTCAAATATTCGCGCGTCACCGGCCTGGCCGACGACCTCTGCCTGGCGATGCGAGCCGAAAGCATCCTCATCGAGCGCATGGCCGGCAAAAGCACCGTGGGTATCCAGGTGCCCAACCATGAGCGCGAAACCATCCACCTGCGCGATGTGATCGAGTCCGAGCCGTTCTCCAAGGCAAAATCACGGCTCACCCTGGCCATGGGCAAGGACATCAACGGCCGCATTGTGACAGCCGACCTGGCATCGATGCCGCACGTGTTGATCGCCGGCTCCACCGGCTCGGGCAAATCCGTGGCCATCAACGCCATGATCATGAGTCTGCTCTTCCGCACCACGCCAGCGCAGGTTCGCCTGATTCTGGTCGACCCCAAGCGCGTGGAACTGGGCATGTATGAAGGCGTGCCGCACCTTTTCACGCCCATCATCACCGAGCCCAAGCTGGCCGCGAACGCGCTGCGCAACGCGGTGCGCGAAATGGAGCGCCGCCTCAAGCTGCTGGCCAGCCGCAGCGTGCGCAATATCGACCAGTACAACAAACTCTTCGAGGGTGCCATGCCTTCGCTCTTTGACGATGGCCAGGAAGAAGAACCGCTGCCCTACATCGTCATCATCATCGACGAGCTCGCGGACCTGATGATGCTCGACCGCGCCAACGTGGAAGAGTCGATCACCCGCCTGGCGCAGATGGCCCGCGCCGTGGGCATCCATCTCGTTCTGGCCACGCAACGCCCCTCGGTCGACGTCATCACCGGGCTGATCAAGGCCAACGTGCCCACCCGCATCAGTTTCCGCCTCGCCACCAAGGTCGACTCGCGTACCATCCTCGACACTAACGGGGCCGAAGCGCTGCTGGGACGCGGCGATATGCTCTTTCTTCCCCCAGGCACCAGCCGCCTCATGCGCCTCCACGCGCCGTATGTCAGCGAAAAAGAGACGGCGGCGGTGGTAGCCTTCTGGAAAAACCAGGGACAGGCCGAATATGTCGAAGGATTCCTCGAATCGCCCAGGGATGAGCGCGCCGCGGTGGAAGGCGCCAGCGGCGAGGAGGATGAGAGCGATATGATGTTCGACGATGCGGTGCGGCTTGTGTTTGAATTCGGAAAAGCTTCCACTTCGCTGCTGCAGAGGCGCCTGCGCATCGGCTATGGCCGCGCGGCGCACCTGATCGACCTGATGGAGCGGGACGGGCTTGTAGGGCCGGCGGACGGCTCGCGACCGCGCGAGCTGCTCAAGGCGCCGGGATGGCTGCATGAAGTAACCACTAACGACTAACCGCAAGGAGAAAGAACATGTCTCACGCAACAATGATTCAAATCGGCGCGGCTGTGCTGGCCGTGATCGTGCTGGTCATTCTCATCCAGCGCCGCCGCACCCGGATCAAGTAGCTCGGCCCGGTAATCTGAGGCTCTCAGTGCCGCTGCTGTCTTCCCGCGAAGCGGCGTGGAGATGCTTGCCCCTATGAGCGGGCGGGAGGCAATCGACTTCCCGCTCCCAACCGGAATCGTCGGCTGGCCAGTTTCTCCCTCCCCCGGGTCACGTCCATGTGGCAATCGGCTTATGCGGCGCCGGAACTCCTCGCCTCTGCATCGGTGAGCGGCTCTCCGCCCCATAACCAACGAGGAACCATTCGCTTCTCCTGCGAAGATGGAGTGGCACACTAGACACATGCTGAGCCTCGGCACAAAGCGCGCGCTCCCCAACGTCCTCATCATCGACGACGACATGGTGAGCCGTGAGGTGATGGCCACGGTGCTCACCATGAGCGGATACATGGTGCAGACGGCCGCCGATGGAACGGAGTCTCTGACACTGCTCGACTCCCAGGTATTCGCGCCGGACGTCATTCTCATGGACACCCAGATGCCGGGGTTGAACGGGACTTCGCTGATCGAGCAGCTTCGGGCGCGCAGCACCGCCACCATTTATGCCATCAGCGGAAGCCAGGCGCCGGACGCGGTGGTGAATGGCGCGGACGGATTTCTGATGAAGCCGATTGGGCCGGAGGCGTTGCAGCGCGTACTCGAACAGCATGCCTCCGATATAAAGCCGAGCACCCCGCGCAAGGCGCCGTTGCCCAGCGGATTCCATGCGCCCGTCATCAGTCCCAGAACTTTGGCGCAGCTTCGCGAATTGATGAACGAATCGGCGGTGCGGGAAATCTATGCCGCGGTGTTCGCCGATCTGCAGAAACGCCGGGCGGCGGTGGATATCGCAATCGAACACGGCGATCGCGCGGGCATACGTCGCATCGGGCATTCCATCAAAGGGGGTTGCGGAATGGCCGGCGCCCTGGAAGCCGCGTGCGTGGGCGAACTGATGGAGGCCGGGGGTGACGATTTAGAGTACATCCGCTCGCTTCTGCCTGTTTTCGAAACCGCGATCCGGAATCTCCAGCGTATGCTGGATGCGGAGTTCTCCCCCCAGGGAATCGACCCTGCTGCCTGAACTTTTTCGAACCGCCGCTGCGCCACTGAAAGTCATGGCGGAACAACAGGCGCCGAACTGATTGTGGAGGAACATCCAACCCGTGGAACGACCGATTCGAATTGTACTTGCAGATGACCATCCCGTAGTCCGGATCGGCGTGCGCAACATGCTCACCGAGACCGAAGGCTTTGAAGTGGTAGGCGAAGCCTCAGACGGCGACGAAGCCATCACCCTGACCCTGGAGCTGCAGCCCGACATTCTTCTGCTCGATCTGCTCATGCCGCGCCTGCCCGGCCTCGAGGCCATGCGCGCGATCATGAACGGCAGCCCCACGGTCAAAATTCTTCTGCTTACTTCGACCATCACGACGCAGCAGATTATTGAAGCGCTGCACATTGGGGCGCGGGGCATCGTGCTCAAGGACGCGCTGGCCGGCCACCTGCAGATGGCCATCAAGACGGTGGCGGCGGGCGACTATTGGATCGGCGGCAAGCGCGTGGTGAATCTTGTCTCCGCGCTGCACGACCTGATGCAGCAGGCGGCGGTGCCGCAGCGCAAGACGTTCGGCCTCACTCCGCGGGAACTGGAAGTGGTGGGCTCGATCGTGGAAGGCTGCAGCAATCGCGACATCGCCAAGCAGTTCGGGCTGAGCGAGGAGACGGTGAAGCGGCACCTATCGAATATCTTCGACAAGACCGGAGTGTCCACGCGGCTGGAGCTGGCGCTGTTTGCCATCGCACACCAACTGGTGGCGCCGCAGTAGCGCGCGGAGCGTTCAGGAATACTGACCGTGCATTCTTGAGCGCTCGCCATCCCACCCAAGCCACAAGAACAAAGACGTCGCTTGGATAGGGCACCCACTTTCATGCGGATCGGTGGTCACGGACAAGCCTTGCAACCCCGGGGGCTGTGAGTGAATCTGTTGGAACGGACCTCACGGAGGTGCGAGCCTTGCGAATTGGGTTTCTTGGATTAGGCAAAATGGGCGTGCCGATGGCGCTTCGGCTGATCGCTGCCGGCCACCAGTTATCGGTGTGGAATCGGACCGAAGGCCGGACGGAGCCGCTGGCGCGCGAAGGCGCCATCGTCGCAGCCACCCCGGCGGAAGCTGAACTGGGCGCCGACGCCGTCATCACCATGCTCTTCGACGATGCGGCGTATGAAGAGGTGCTTTTTGGCCACAACGGGCTGATGAGCGAGATGAGTCCCGGCACCCTGCACATCGCGTGCAGCACCATCAGCGTGGCCCTCAGCGAGCGGCTCACAGTGGAACACGCACGGCGAGGCATCGATTTCGTCGCGGCCCCTGTGTTCGGCCGGCCCAACATTGCCGAAGCCGGCAAACTGTGGATCGCTGTCGCCGGCCCCGATCGCGCCGTGGCCAGAGCCCGCCCGCTGCTGGAACCGCTGGCGCGCGGCATTTCCGTGGTGGGCGCCGAGCCGAAGCAGGCGCACGCGGTCAAGCTCGGCGGCAACTTCCTTATCAGCGCCATGAATGACTCGCTGGGCGAATCGTTTGTCTACGCAAAATCGCAGGGAATTGACCCCGAGGTCTTCTTCGAAACGGTAAACAGCGCGTTATTCCAGTCGCCGTACTATGCGGCGTATGCAAACGTGATGCTGCATCCGCCGGAGCAGATTGGATCGACGATCGAGTTGGGCGCGAAGGACTTGCGGCTGCTCCGCGAGGCGGCCACATCCGCCGGCGCGCGCCTCAGTCTGGCCGATCTACTTGCGGAAGTCTTCGAGCAGGCGAAGCAAGCCGGCCTCGCCAACGAGGATTGGGCCGTGGGCCAGTACAAGATGGCGCAGCGGAGGGGAAAGCTGTAAGGGCAAGCTCTGAGCAATCAGCTCTCAGCTGTCAGCTATCGGCGATCAGATGTCTGCTTTCATCCCTCTGGTGATGACGGCTTTAGGCTGATAGCTGAGAGCTGATAGCTGAGAGCTGTTTTGACGCCTGTAGCCGCCGTCACGGAATCCGCGGGTAATTTGAGTAGGATAGTGGCATGGGTTTTAACGGAAAGATTGTGTTCATAACCGGGGCCAGCGCCGGCATTGGCGCTGCCACTGCATTCGCCTTTGCCGCCGAGGGCGCCCGCCTGCTGCTAGCCGCCCGGCGCGCCGGCAAACTGGCCGAAGTGGCCTCGCAGGCGCTGGCACGGGGCGCGGAGTCGGTCCACTCCATCGACCTGGACGTGCGCGATCACCGCGCAGTGCAGAACGCCATCGACAGCCTGCCCGACGAGTGGGCGCAAATCGATATCCTGGTGAACAACGCCGGGCTCAGCCGCGGCCTCGACAAGCTCTACATGGGGCGCATCGAGGACTGGGAAGAGATGATCGACACCAACGTGAAGGGGATGCTTTACGTTACCCGCTCGGTGGTGCCGGGAATGGTGGTGCGGGGGCGCGGGCACGTCATCAACCTGGGCTCGACAGCCGGCGAAATCACCTATCCCAATGGCGCGGTGTATTGCGCCACCAAGTCCGCCGAGCGCTCCATCAACGACGGCCTGCGGCAAGACCTGCTGGGCACGCCGGTGCGGGTCACCAGCGTCGATCCCGGAATGGTGGAGACCGACTTCAGCCTGGTGCGCTTTCACGGCGACCAGGAGCGCGCCGCCAAGGTGTACAAGGGCGTGAAGCCGCTGACCGCGGAGGACATTGCCGAGGTGATTGTGTGGGCCGCCGGCCGCCCCGCTCACGTCAACATTGCGCGGGTGGTGCTCACCCCGCTGCAGCAGGCCAATTCCCTGCTCTTCCACCGCGAAGGGCAGTAGTGCCGAATCAGGCGGCCGGCGGAGATGCTCTTGGCCCGTCCGCCGCCTGATCTTTCCGTTGTACCGGATTTCCCTTTCAACTCGGGCGGCGAAGTGTGAGAATGGCTGCATCCTCTCTCCCCTGAGGTCCTCATGCGCTGCTCTCTCCGGCTTCTGCTGTTCCTTTGGGCCATCGTTGCCGTTCCTGCCTTTGCTCAGAACTTCGACCTCCAGCGCGACGGCATGCCCCTCGCCGAGTTGAAAGGCCAGTTCCGCTTCCACGCAGGCGACGATGCCCGCTGGGCCGATCCCGGCTTCAATGATTCGAACTGGTCCCTGCTCAAGTCCGACCAGAGCTGGTACGACCAGGGCTACAAGAACTATTCGGGCTTCGGATGGTACCGCTTCCGCGTGACCGTGCCCGCCGGCCAGAAGAATCTCGCCATCTTCATCCCAGCCATGCAGGACAGCTACGCGATCTACGCGAACGGCCGGCTCATCGGTCACCTGGGCGAGTTCCCGCCGCATTCAAAACTCATGTATGGTTCCAACCTGGTCTTCCCCATCCCACCCGACGCTGTGCCCGCAAGCCGCGCCATCGTCTTTGCCGTGCGCGTCTGGCGCTGGCCGCTCTGGGGTATGTTTCCGGGCGCCGGATTCGATGCGTCTCCCGTTTTCGGCGATGCCGCCGCCGTCGGTCGCTGGACCGATCTGCAGATTCATGACAGGTTCTGGAGCTCTGCAGGGTTTGAGTTCCTGAACGTGGTAAACATCGCGGGGCTTCTCCTCGGCTTCATCCTATTTCTGGTGCGGCCGTCAGAGCGCGAATATCTCTGGTACGGCCTGGCGCAAACCTTCTGGTCCCTCAACTCTTGCGCATTTATCGCCAGCCACTTCGTCCAGGTGCCCACCATCCCGTTCTATTGCTGCGGTCTTCTCGGCTTTTTCGCGGGGAATTTCCTCAATCTCATCCTCTTCCACGCGCTCCTGCGTCAGCGGCGCGGCCTGCTCTTCTGGGTCGGCGGAATCTCAATTCTGTTCCCGATCGTCTACCTTGTTGCGATCTTTGCAGGCTTGACAAGCTTCGGTAACTTTGACCAGGCCTACGGGCTGTGTTTGGTACCATATACCATTGCGATCGCGTTGCTCATGTATCGTGCCGCGCGACGCGGCAACCGCGAGGCATGGATCCTTTTTGCGCCGTTTACGATCAGCACTGTCCTGATCATTTGGTCCGAGGCCGCGTACGTTTTCAGTCTCGAACGTTTCCCCGCCGTGTCGGCGCTCGATCACTTCCTGCGGAACATGATTACCTGGCCGATCCGCGTGGGCACTGATATGTCTGTTGGCACTGCCTGCAATCTCGCCATCTGCCTCGTCCTGATCCTGCGCTTTGCCCGCAGCCGCCGCGACGAGGAGCGCCTTTCCGCCGAGCTAGAAGCGGCTCGCGTCGTCCAGCACGTGCTCATTCCGGACGAACTGCCCACCGTTCCCGGTTATCTGATCGAGAGTGTCTACAAGCCTGCCGGCCAGGTGGGCGGCGACTTCTTCCAGATCATCGCGCTCGAACACGGCGGCGCGCTCATCGTCATCGGCGACGTGAGCGGCAAGGGAATGCCCGCGGCCATGACCGTCTCGCTGCTCGTGGGCACGTTCCGCACCCTGGCTCACTACACCCAGAGCCCAGCCGAGATTCTTGCCGCTATGAATACACGCATGCTGGCGCGCAGCCAGGGCGGCTTCACCACCTGCCTGGTGCTGCGGCTCGACGCCGACGGCGCCCTTACCGCCGCCAACGCCGGTCACATTGCCCCTTATATGGATGGCCGCGAGATCGAGGTCGTCAACGGCCTGCCTCTCGGCCTCGTTCCCGGCGCGGAATACGCCGAAACCATCACCAGTCTTTCCGCCGGCAGTCACCTTACCCTGCTCACCGACGGCGTCATCGAGGCGCGCAATCCTCGCGGAGAACTCTTCGGATTCGATCGCGCGCGCGAGCTCTCAACGCACTCAGCAGAACAGGTAGCGAAGGCTGCGCAGCTCTTCGGGCAGGAAGACGATATTACCGTCCTCAGCGTGAACCTGGCGCCCGCCGCCGTGCTTTCCGCCTGATTCCGCGGACACTAAAAAACCCGCCTTGGCGGGTTGGATCGAATCATTCGATTTTGGCAATCTGCGCTTCGATCTGCGCCAGCGCGGCTTCAAGTGCCGCACGCCGGCCAGGATTCGAAGTTCGCTGCGAAAGGATGTTTTCCTTCTGCAGCCGCAAAGCCTGATTTTGTCTTTCCCGATTCATCCGTTGCTGCTCTGCCGCACGTCGAGCTTCCCCGTTTTGGAATACTCGTCCGGCATGCGCAGGCACAGCCTGTTCGATCGACGCCATCTGTTCCTCCACCGATTTACTCTCCCAACCACGGGCCATATATCTTTAACTGGGTATCCATTTGACTCAGGTTACCCCAACCTGTAGTGTTCGAGGTCATGGAAGAGGATTACCCGCGCACGCTTCTGGAACTGGAACGACGTTTCAGCACGGAACAAGCCTGCCGGGAGTACCTGTTCGATCTTCG
>DASZLF010000016.1:0-4142 GCA_035552555.1 Occallatibacter sp. | reverse complement strand
GGTAGTGCTGCCGCAATGGGTAGTCGACAACCCCGGCACTTTTATTGCCTTCGAGGGGCTTGCCACCGCGAGCGAGATCGGGGGATCAGTGTGGCTCATCCGGCACGGACATCGCAGCATGGCGCGCGCCATGAACGTCATGAGCATCGGTCTCGGCGTGCAGGCAGTCGCGAACAACTACACGGAGGCCCTCGTTTTTGCGAGGTAGTCGATGAATTGTTCTTGCAATAGAAAGCCACCCTGTGCAATAACTACGCCATGCGTAGTACGCGAAACGTAGTAACCAGTGATATCGAGGAAGCGGGGCACTATTCCGACCCGCCGTTACTGGTGTTGGCCAGTCTGGCTGACGGGCCGAAGCATGGGCACGCGATGGTGGAAGACATTATGCGGCTATGCGGTACGCGGCTGGGACCGGGGACACTGTACGGAGCGATTGGGCGGCTGGAGCAGCAGGGGTGGATCGAGCCGCTGCGACCCCAGGAGCGCCGTCAGCCGTATCGCATCACGGCCGAGGGCCTCCGTGTGCTGCGCGCGAAGTTGAACACGCTGCAGCAGTTCAGCAAGGCCGGGCTGCGGCGGCTGGAGGCTCTGTGAACGGTGGGCTCGCTCATTTGCTGACGCGGCTTTATCCGCGCGCGTGGCGAGATCGCTACGGCCCGGAATTTGTAGCGTTTCTTGAAGACAGCAGGGGCGGTGTGCGCGCGTCGGCCAATGTTGTCTGGTCAGCGCTATGCGAACGCGCTTTCCCAACACGAGGAGGCCAGATGGATCCACATGCCCATCCCGGTTCTTTGCGGTTCCACTCCTGGTGTGTCCGAGCGCCGTGGGCGATCTTCGGTCTCGGGTCCGCCTTGGTTTTGGCTGCGGCTTATCTGGTCGCCTGTGTCTATTTATGGTGGATCTGGACGGTGTTTCTGCCGGGCGCGGATACGCCCTTCGGTCACCCCAACTCTGGCCCGATCTATGGATTCCAGAACATCTGCTTCCAGGCCGGCAAGTTCTACTATTTCGGCGCACCGATTCTCGCTGGGTGGGGAATCGCGATTACAGCTGCCCGTCAACGGGTGAAGGCCGTGTGGCCGATTACCGGCTTGATCCTGATCGCGTTGATGGGCGGCACGGCCGAAATTCATGCGAGCCGCACAGGTGTCCCAGGGGGATTGGGACATATACGCATGGATTTCTTCGCTCTTGGGCCTTCCGCTCAAAGTGTTTACGGGAGCCTGTTTTACTCCCTGGTGATTCTTTTGCTGACGGTGCTGCCGTATCTCATCTGCCGACGGTTACAAAAGCCTGGCTCGCTTTCCGTTTAGACGCAGCAGGCGATCAGGTAGGACTACAGATGTTCTGCCGTCCCGCCCCACTTCGCGGGATGCACATCCGCGATCGACTGAGAAAAGGTCCACGAGTATCCCGCGCAATCCTGGGCGTTGTATTGCCGCTCGCCGTAGGGATAGGAAGTCGGATCTTGTGTGATGCGCGCGCCGTGATCCCTGGCGTGCTTCGAGTGGGCATCCGCGTCCTCGACACGAACAGTGACCGAGTGTCCCAAGCCCAGCGCTGCGGTGGCCTCGTTCGGGCGCATCTCCTCACGATCACCGCTCCATCTCCCACGTTCAACTGCGCGCGGTGACTATCGATGCGCAGACGCACAGTGAAGCCGAATGCAGCGCACAGCCATGCCGCAGCCTGATTCACATCCGGATACGCGAGAACGGGAATGACTGTGGCGCGAGGTATCGATCGGTTCGCGAGCATCCGGTTCCTCTTTCACTAGGATGCTATTCGAATCGGTTCGCGTCTGGAGCGTGAGATGGACGATGTGGCGTCACTTCTGGAAGAGCAGCGGCGTGAAGTTGATGAGGTTGTTGCGCCAGACCATCCATGTATGGCGGCCAGGCGTTTCGATCACGGTCACGGGGATCTGCTGCTGTTTCAGCCACGCGGTGAAGGCGCGGTTGGGCGTGATGAGGTGATCGTCGGTGCCGCAGGCAACCCATAGCAGCTTGAGGCGGTCCTTGTTCTTCTGCACCTCGGAGGCGAGATTGGGAAACGCCTGCTCGTAGTTGTTATCCGGCACAGCGGAGGAGAAGGCGCCGATCCAGGCGAAGTCGTCGAGGTGATTGAGGCCGGTGCGCAGGCTTTCGCCGCCGCCCATGGAGAGGCCGGCGATAGCGTGGTCCTTTCGGTCCTTCGAGATGGAGTACATCTTTTCCGCCTGCGGCTTAACTTCGGTGAGCAGGATTTGGGTGTAGAGGGTGAAGTTGCGGTCGACCAGCGCTTTGTCGCTCCAGGCCGTCCAGGTGTGGGTGATCATGTCCATGGTGCCGTAGCCGAGCGGCATGACGACGATCATTGGCTTGATCTTGCTTTGCGCGATGAGATTGTCGAGGATAGTGTTGGCGCGACCAACGGCGGTCCATCCGCTGGCATCATCGCTGTAGCCGTGCAAAAGATACAGTACTGGATACTTTTTCTTTGGGTTGTAATCAGGTGGCGTATAGACGTAGAAGTCGCTTTGCCGGTTCAGGGTTTGCGATTGATAGAAGTGGTGGTGCACAACGCCGTGCGGGACGTTTTGCATGTCCCATTCCATCGGCTGAGGTCCGGGGACCTCGATTTCGTTCTGCACGTTAAGCAGGTTGGGCTTGATGAGGACGCTGCCGGGGTCGAGATAGGCGATCCCGTCGGCGCTGAACCCGTAACCGTAGAACTCCGGCTGCAGCGGCGCAGTGGTCAGGGTCCAGACGCCGTCAGCTCCCTGGGACATGGGCTGCGGGTCGGCGCCTTCGAGATTGAGCAGCACGGTCTTCGCGCCGGAAGCGGGGAAGTGGAAGGTGACGGAGCCGTCGGGATTAACGGTGGGTCCAGCGGGATGCGTTGGCGCAACTTGTGCGGCTACCCGCTCCGGCGGAGTGTGCTCGTTGTGGACGGGGGGTTGCGCGTGGAGCATGGCGGGTTGGACGAGCAGCGCGGAGAAAAAGGTGGCAGCGAGGGAAAGGGCTTTCATGTCGCCCAACAGTCTATAGCAGCAAGAACAGGTGTGAGAGCGGTGCGGAAATAGAAAGCGGCAGACGATTGTCTGCCGCCTGATGCGATGCCGATGAGCGCTACTTCTTTGGTGCGGGATGGGCCGGCGCCTGCTGGTGGATCGGCGCGGTCGGCGTGCCTTCGAGCACCGAGCCACCGCCAGCGCGCTTGCCGATGAGGACGAACAGAGAGATCGACGTGATGGTGAAGATAATTGCTGCCCAGGTGGTCATGCGGGTGAGCAGATTGGCGGCCCCGCGGGGGCCGAATGCAGTCTGCGATCCCTGACCGCCGAAGGCGCCAGCGAGATCGGCGCTCTTGCCCTGCTGGAGCAGAATGACTGCAATCATGAAGACAGAGACGATGACGTGAATGATGGTCAGGAAGATGATCATGCAACTGCTTTCTGAGAGGAGCTGCGCTTGAGGCGCTGATCCGAAAATTTATCCCGAAATCGTCCCGAAATCGTTCAAGAGGGATTTGAAGCCCGCATGAACACTGACGATTCTGGTGCGGAAGGGGGGACTTGAACCCCCATGCCTTTTGGGCGCCACCCCCTCAAGATGGTGTGTCTGCCAATTTCACCACTTCCGCACTTCGTAACCTAGTTATTTTCAATTGTTTACCCGGAAATCCCTTGCGAAGACCTTCCAGGTGTATTCATTTTTCCCACTGCCTTTTGCATCGACCTCTTGCCTACAGACTTCCGGTGTTCAAGAGTCGCCAGCCGAGCAAAAAGCTTTTGAAGGGCGTTCGCCTGAGGGTGGACGTAACGCATCGTCGTCTTGATGTTATCGTGGCCGGCCACGTACTGCAACGTAAAGGGGTCAGTGTGCTCGCCGGCCTCGGTCAGGAACGTTGTGCCGCAGCCCGTGAATCCCTGCGTCTGGGTGCGTCTTGATCTTCTTGCGCAAGGCGCCTATTTGGGTTTCGAGGACCCATGGTCCAAGAGGTCGCGTTGAGTCAGCCGGATGAGTAAGGGACATACTCGCACCGCGAAATGGCAAGGAGCCCTTCCAGCACCTCTTTCATCTCTGCATTCATCCTTAGAGTGCGTTTCCTCGCCCCCCTTCCTCGCCCGCCGTTTCAGGCCGCGTTTAATGACCAGC
>DASZLF010000015.1:0-4785 GCA_035552555.1 Occallatibacter sp. | reverse complement strand
GACTGCATGATCCAGGCGATGGGCAGCACGGCGAAGGCGATCGTCCAACCGGCAAAGCCGCGGATGAACCAGTCAGCGCCGATGCGTTCCGAGACGGACATGTCGAGGCGGAAGGCGAGGGTGAGCGCCAGGCATGTTCCTGAGAGCAATGTTCCGGTGAGCAGTAGCGACCAGTGAAGGCGCTCGTTGTTCACGGTGCCATCGAGGCCCCGGCCGACGAGCCACCAGAATGGGAGACAGTAGAACGGATAGACCAGCGTGTCCCAGGTTTCAGGCGCCAGGGCTGCCGGATGCCAGGTGGAGGGCCACGATGTTGGAAGAGAGATCAGGATGTCGAAGATCGTGCCGGGAAGGTTGATCGCCTTCACGAGATGGGCCTTCGATATGGTCGCTGTGCGGATGGCCCAGGGCACGATTTGGCTGCGCGGGAAGGTCATTTCGATCTGGCCACTGTGGATGGTGACCTGGCCGGAGCCTTTTGATGCTTCGTAGAGGTGAAGTGCCGTCATCGTAATGGGGACGAAGACGAGCACGACCAGAAGGGCGAGGTCGATGAGCGGCAGGATGTGGGAGAAAGGGATGCGGTCTCCGCGCATGAATGGAAGGTTACGCCATGCCGGGTCGCGATCCTGCAGTGCTCTGTCGTTCGTGTGCCTAGAGCGCTTCTCCTCAGTGGAGGCGCAGGACGATGCCGGTGCTGAGAGTGACCGGGCGCAGGCGGCCGGAGTAGGTGTTGAGCTGGCCGTAGGAGACTTCGATGACGCGCCAGTCGAGGTGGGGCAGCAGGGTCTTATCGACGCCGCCGAGAACGCGCCAGTCGAACTGGGTAGTGCTGGGCGAGTTGTTGCCGTAACTGAAGTGGCCGCCGCCGAAGAGGAATTCGGCATACGGGTTCAGGGGGACGACCTTGGGATGCAGCGCGAGACGCGGGCCTAGGAGGAAGCTGGTCAGCGTGGTATTGCTGGCCGGGCGTACGAACTGGACGCGGATGTCTCCGCCGACTTTGCCGAAGGGCACCTTCATGAAGTCTGAGTAGAGGCCAAAGCCGCCGCCGTAGCCCCAGTCATTGATATTGGCGGAACTATTGGCCTTGGGGACGCTATAGAAGCGCGAGGCGCCGAACTGGCCATAGAGGGCGGTTTGTGCCCGGGCTGCGGGGATGGAGAGCGCGAAGAGGAGCAGGGCGAAAAGAGCGCAGTGCAGGCGGAGACGACGGACGGCAAATCTATTCATTCAGAAAAAAGCCTCTACTCAAAAGGGGTAGCGTGACCGCTTGCTGCCAGTGATGGTCAGTCCCGATTGTACTTCGCGGAGTGCATTCGCTTTCCGGTGTGCAGATTGGACTGAAGAATGGCGCCCTGGAAAGGTGGATCGGGAGTGAGTGGGGGCAGGTTCAGGGCAGGCGAAGGACGAGGCCGGTGCTGAGCGTTTTGGGATGCAGGTCACCGTTGAAGGCGCTGAGGCCGCCGTAGGAGAACTCGACGACACGCCAGTCGAGGCGCGGGATGACGGTGAGGTCGATGCCGGCGAGGAGCTGGTATTCGAATTTTGTGTTGCCGCCCTGGCCGGCGCCAAAGTCATAGTGGCCGATGCCGCCGAGGCCTTCGAGGTAGGGCATGAAGGGCAATACGTGCGGATGCACGGAGACGCGGGGGCCGATGAGGCCGCTGTAGAGCGTGGTGGTCTGGGAAATGCCGAGGACGGAGCCGCGTAGGTCGGCGCCGAGATGGACGACCGGCACCGAGTAGAAGTCGTGATACACGCCGAAGGTGGGGCCGTAGATCCAGTCGTTGCTGGGTGCATCGACCTTGGAGCCGCCGTACTCGATGTAAATGCCGGTCTGGGCGCGGGCGGCGATGGCGATGGCGAAGGTGGCGAAGAGCAAAACGGAGAGCGTACGAAGATGGCAGAAAAATCGAATCCGCGGCGAAGTCATTGGGGGGCCTCTCTTCAAGGTGTCATGCTGACTCGACTGCTCGACTGCCCGGCCTTGCTGCCCGAGGGCAACGCCACCGGTGACAGAATGGATGTAAGGACGGGTGGAATCGGTTAGTCCCGTTTCATAAAAATTGTGGTCCGTCCGGGTTCGGGAGCCGATCTCCGAGCCGTGTTCCGTACGGAAAAAGCGGCGAAAGGTTTCCTGAAGGGTTTGGCTGGCATGGTGGTGTCGGTGGTCTATCTCGGAAGGGTGGCGTATCCCGCGGCGCTGGAGCTGCAGGCGCGGGTGGTGGCGCTGCGCAAGGCGGGGGCGATCGGCGATGTGCTGGTGATGCTGGAGCATCCGCCGGTGCTGACGCTTGGCCGGGCCATGGGGCGCAAGGACGGAGGGCGGGAGAACGTCTTGCTAAGCGAGGAGGCGCTGCGAGCACGCGGCGTGGAGGTAGTGGAGACCAACCGAGGCGGCGACGTGACCTATCACGGCCCGGGGCAGTTGGTGGGCTACCCCATTTTTGATCTGAGAGGCCCGCTGCGGGCGGCGGGCAAGCGGCTGGGGCCGGTGGACTTTGTGCGGCAGATGGAGGAGGCGCTGATCCGGACGATGGCCGATTACGGCGTGGCGGCGATGCGGGTGCCGGGGCGGACGGGGGTGTGGACGCAGCCGAACGGGTCGATTGCGGAGAAGAAGATCGCCGCGATCGGAATCCATGTGTCGGCCGGGGTGACGTCGCACGGATTTGCGCTGAATGTGACCACGGATCTGAGGGATTTTGACTGGATTGTGCCCTGCGGGCTCGACGACCGGGGGGTGACGAGCCTGGAGCTGGAGAGCGGGAGCCTTGACCGGGATCCGGATCTGACGCTCAAAACGGCGGCGGAGCGGGTGGCGCGGCAGTTCGGTCAGGTCTTTGAGGCGCAGGTGCTGTGGCTGGAGTCTCTGGATGCGCTGGCGCCGGTGGAAACGAGTGCGCCGGCGGAGGCGTAAATTGCGCTGCGAACAAGAGTTGTAGATAGCGAAAGGCCTGGCGCGGGTGCCTCATCGCCGCTTTTGGCATAAAATGACCAGTTCGGTACTGACCGACCAGGATCGCTGTCGATGGCGAGTAGAAAAATAGAAGTGAAGAGCGCTGAGGGGTCGTCTGCCTCGGCGAACGGGAAACCGAAGTCCTCCAACGGTAGCAACACACCCTCCAAGCAGCAGCCCCCAACCAAGAATCCGAACGGCATCCCGGATTACCGGCTGGAGCAACTGCCATTCCACATTGAAGGCGAGTGGAAGGGCGGCAACTACCACTACAAGGTAGTGGGCGATACAACCGCGCCTGCGCCCCCGCTGCGCCCGTCGAAGTACCTGACGCGCGAGCAGTCGATCGATATCTACCGGCTGATGATCACGAACCGGAAGATGGAAGATTCGCTGGAGCGGATGTACAAGCAGAGCAAGGTGATCGGCGGGTTGTACCTGAGCCAGGGGCAGGAGGCGACCTCGGTCGCGTCGGCTTATGCGCTGGGCGAGGACGACTGGCTGGGGCCGATGATCCGCAACCAGGGCTCGATGATCGTGAAGGGCTTTCGCCCGCGCGACACCATGATGCAGTACATGGCCAAGGGCGGCTCGCCGACGCGCGGACGCGAAAGCGGCTCGCACTATGGCGATTACAAGAAGCTGAACGTGATTGCGCCGATCTCGCACCTGGGCGATTCGATCAGCGTGTGCGCCGGCGTGGCGCTGGGCGCGCGCATCCAGGGCAAGAACATCGCGTGTCTTGCCTACATCGGCGACGGCGGACAGTCGACCGGGCCGACGTATGAAGGCTTCAACTTTGCGGCGGTGCAGCGGCTGGGCCTGGTGCTGATGGTGGAGCACAACCTGTGGGCATACTCGACGCCGGTGGAGTTGCAGTTTGCCTGCAAGGACCTGGCGGATCGCTCGCTGGGCTACGGCGTGCCGGGCGTGATCGTGGATGGCACGGATGCGAACCAGGTGTATGACGCGACGCATGAGGCGGTCGAGCGGGCCTATCGCGGCGAGGGTGCTTCGATGATTGAGGCGAAGCTGATGCGCATGAAGGGCCACGCCATGCACGATGCCGCCGTCTACGTGCCGCCCGAGGTGAAGGAGTACTGGAAGCGGCGCGATCCGATCCTGCGCATGGAGAAGTATCTGATTGAGCGCGGCTGGCTGACCGCGGAAGAAGCGAAGAAGATCCAGGCCGATGTGGACAGGCTTATGGAAGAAGAGCGCGCCTTTGCCGAGGCTTCCCCGATGCCTGACCCGGCGATTGCGGGGACCGATGTGTACTTCGACAATGCGGCGGGCATCCCGCTGAAGTACGGCGAGGTGCGGGTGCAGAACGCGAATGCGAGCGCGAAGCTGGCCGAGTCCAGCGCGACCACGCACTACAAGTAAGAGCGCGCAAGAACGCCGCGAGAGAACACGAGGACCGATTCAGCAATGGCAGCAGTTACGTATTTAGAGGCGATCCGCCAGGGCCTGTGGGAAGAGATGGAACGCGACCCGCGCGTCTTCGTGATTGGCGAAGACGTGGGCGTGTATGGCGGCGCATTCAAGGTGACGGAAGGCTTTCTGCAGCGCTTTGGCACGGAGCGCGTGGTGGATACACCGATCTCCGAGATGGCGATTGCCAGCGCGGCCTATGGGGCGTCGCTGACCGGGCTGCGGCCGGTGGGTGAGTTCCAGTTCATGGACTTCATCAGCTCGGCGCACTCGCAGATTGTGCAGATCCTGGCCAAGAGCAACTACCGCTGGGGCGCACCAGCGCCGCTGGTGCTGCGCGGACCCTCGGGCGGCGGCGTGAGCGGCGGACCGTTCCACTCGCAGAATCC
>DASZLF010000014.1:0-42840 GCA_035552555.1 Occallatibacter sp. | reverse complement strand
CAGAAAGAGCGGGGCGAGTATGTCGGTGCATGGAGCCGCGCGGGCGCGATGGCGGGGCTGGGCGACGTGGCTGGATTGCGCAAGGCGCTCCAGGATGCATGGGAGGAGTCTGTTCCGGCATTCGGTATCCGGCTGCTGACGCCGCATTCGCTGGACGATTTCCGCAGCGACCCGGAGATCGACCGGCTGCTGAAGCAGTTCTTTGGGTATTAGGAGATCTTTGGTTATTGAGAGAGTTCATCCGGCCCTTCGCACGGCGCGCTCGCAGGAACCCATCGAAGGAAGTCGCGACTATCGGATAACCTGAGAGCTTGTTTGCCATGCCCACTGCCTACATAGCTCTCGGTGCCAACATTCCCGGACCCGCCGGCCCGCCTGAAGCCACGCTGGCGGCCGCCGCGGATGGCCTGGGTGCCGTGGGCCGCGTGGTGTGCCGATCCTCGCTTTACTCGACTGCGCCGGTCGGTTTCGCCGATCAGCCGCGGTTCGTCAATGCGGTGGTCGAGTTGGAAACGGTGCTGGCGCCGCGGGAATTGCTGGGGGAGCTTCTGCGCATCGAGCGCGAGTTTGGGCGGGATCGATCCGCTGGCATTCCGAACGGCCCCCGGACGCTCGATCTCGACATTCTGCTCTACGGTGACCGGGTGGTGCGCGAGGCGGGGCTGGAAATCCCTCATCCGCGGCTGGCGGAGCGCGCTTTTGTGCTGGTGCCGCTCAACGAGATTGCATCCAATGTGGTGGTCGTCACGCAGCATCAGACCGTGCAACAATTGCTGCACAGCCTGCGCAGCGGCTCCGAAAGCGATGCGATTCTTCCACTTCCAAGCTCTCTCTGGCGTCCTGGCCTTTGCGGCGACGGCGGCGTGCGCTCAGATGCACGTGACCGTCACCGTTGAAGACCGGACCAACGCGCCAATTGCGGGCGCACACGTCCAGGATGCGGCCGGGCACACGTTAGGCATCACCGCAGCAGACGGGCGCTCAGTTTTCGATTGCCATACGCCCTGCAAGTTCACGGTGAGAGCCGAGGGGTTTGCTCCCGCGTCTATGGCGATTGCTCAGGATCACCCCGGCCACGGCAGCGAGAATGCCATGCTGGTGCAGTTGGACCCGGCAGTTGCCGTCGAGCAGGTAACCGTGACGGCATATCGCGCACCGCTGGGCGATCTGGAAAGCCCCGCCATCACGCGCCAGCTTTCAGAGGAGGCGCTCGAGACCAGCGCCGCCGTTACCATGGACGGAAAGCTGCGCGAGCTGCCCGGTGTGGAACTGTTTCGGCGCTCCAGCTCGCTGGTGGCCAACCCCTCGTCGCAAGGCATCAGCCTGCGCGGACTGGGGTCAACCTCCGCCAGCCGCACGCTGGTCACCGAAGACGATGTGCCCCTCAACGATCCCGTGGGCGACTGGATTCACTGGGAGGAGCAGCCGGAGCTTGCGGTGGAGCGCGTGGAGCTGGTGCGCGGCGGAGCGAGCGACCTTTATGGTTCCAGCGCCATTGGCGGCGTGGTGAACGTGCGGGTTGCACAGCCTTCTGCAGATTCGGCCGAATTTCGCACGAGCTACGGCGGCGAAGGCACGTATGAAGAGAGCCTGCTGGCGCAGACAAAGCACGGGCCGTGGGGCGGCCTCGTTGCGGGGACGCTGCTGGGCACCGACGGCTACATTCAGGAAGCGCCGTGGCAGCGCGGTCCGGTGGATATTGCGTCAAACGTGCACGCAAAGAATGCGCTGGCCGTTGCCAGCCGCGAGACGCAGGCTCTGCGGCTCTTTGCGCGCGGGAGCGCACTCACGGAGAGCCGCCACAACGGCACTCCCTACCAGGTGAACAGCACGCATCTGTGGCGCTATGCGACAGGCGGCGACTGGCACGCGCCGCACGATGCGACGTTAGCGCTGCGCCTGTACGGATCGAGCGAAAGCTATTACCAGACGTTTTCGTCGATCTCGAATGCGCCCACGACGGCCGATCCGGCATGCTCTTATCGCTGCGGGGAAACGCCGACGAAGATTTCCCAGACGCCCGCCAACGAACTGGGCGCGGCGGCGCACTGGAGCCAGCCGCTGACCACGGGCCTGTTGCTGCTGGCGGGCGCGGACGTGCACGATGTGCGGGTGTGGGACAGGGAGCAGACCTTCGCCACCGGCTCGCTGACCAACCTGCATGTGCACCAGCGCGACCCCGCTGCGTGGGCAGAGATGATGTGGTCGCGCGGCGCGTGGACCCTTGCCGCCTCCGCGCGCGAAGACTGGTTCCGCAACTACGATGTGCACCAGTTGCAATGGACGGGAAGTGGCTGGACGCCCTCGGCCACGCAGCCGCCCAGCTTCGCGCAGCATGTGTTCGATCCGCGACTCGGCGTGTCGCGGAAAATCGGCGAACATTGGGCGATCAACGCTTCGGGATTCCGCGCCTTTCGCGCGCCTTCGCCGAGCGAGCTGTATCGATCGACGCAGGTGGGCAATCAGCTCACCAAACCGAACGGCAACCTGCTCAGCGAGCGCGCCACCGGCTGGGAAGTAGGCGTGGCGAGCCGGCGCGCATGGGGCGATGTCCGCGCGAGCTGGTTCGATACGCAGATCAACCGGCCCATATCCGCCGTCACCGTCAATCCGAACTCATCGCCGATCCTGCTGATGCGCGAAAACCTGGGGCAGATCGAGAGCCGCGGGGTTTCTGTTGATTTTGAGCTTGCGCCGCGCACGTGGATGGCGGTCGACGGCGGATACCAATACGCGCATGCAACCGTGACGCGCGGCACGCAGGACCTGGGCAACTGGATTCCGGAAGTGGCGCGCAACATGGCCACGCTGAATGTGCGCGCGTTCCGTCCACGGCTGGGCACCATCAGCCTGCAGTGCCGGATGAGCGGACGGCAGTTCGATGACGATACGAACACGCTGCTGCTGCACGGATATTTCCGTGTGGATGCATACGGGTCGCATTCGATCGGCGGGCGTTTTGAGGTGTTCGCTGCGGGTGAGAATCTGCTCGACCGCGACATCGAAGTTGCGAAGACACAGGCGACTAAGCCGGGGCTGCCGCCGACAACCACGTTGGGGCAGCCGCGGACGGCGCGGGTGGGGATCCTGTTGCGGATCGGGGAATCTGGAAAATAGTCGAGGCATATAAACAAAAATGTTTATAGTGGATACGCGAAGAGCAGCGAGTTCAAGCGGTGGCTTGCGGCGCAAGGAGCCACATTTACCGCGGCCAAGGGCTCGCATCTCAGGATCGAACTCAACGGCAGGATATCCATACTTCCCATGCACTCAAAAGACCTCAAGAAAGGCACTGTCGAGGGTGTCAAGAAACAACTTGGATTGAAATAGGAGGAACCATGCGCTATCCGGCACGACTTAAAGCGGAGGAAGAAGGCGGTTACGTTGTCACCTTCCCGGATATTCCCGAGGCGATCACCCAGGGCGAGGACGTTGAAGACGCGTTGATGCACGCCGCGGACGCGTTGGAATCGGCGTTGGATTTTTACTTTGAAGACCGCCGTCCTGTTCCTGCTCCTTCCAAACCGAAGCGCGGCCAGTACCTGGTTGAACTGCCAGTGAGCGTGGCAGCCAAGGTGCTTCTCCTGAATGAAATGCTGCGGCAGAAAGTGCGGCCGGCGGAGCTGGCGCGTCGCCTTGGAACGACGCCGCAGGAAGTGAATCGCTTGACCAATCTGCGCCACTCGACCAAAATCGATCGCATTGACGCGGCGTTTCGCGCATTGGGCAAGCGCCTCATCCTGAGGGCGGCCTGAGGATCGAGCCGCCCCCCTTTAGAATTGTCGAGTGGGACTCACCTTCGACCTGATCCATACGACAGAAGCCGGCGGGCGGCGCGCGCGGCTTCATCTGCCGCATCAGACCGTTGAAACGCCCGTCTTTATGCCGGTGGGCACCGCGGGGACCGTGAAGGCGGTTCCGCAGGAGACGCTGGAATCGCTAGGCGCCCAGATCATTCTCGGCAACACCTATCATCTTTATCTGCGGCCGGGGCACGAGGCCATTCGCCGCATGGGCGGCCTGCATCGCTTCATCAGCTGGCCGCGCGGGCTGCTCACCGACTCCGGTGGGTTTCAGGTCTTCTCGCTGAGCGAGCTGCGCAAGGTGACGGATGAGGGGGTGCGTTTTCGGTCGCACCTCGATGGCAGCAGCCACTTCTTTACGCCGGAGCACTCGATGGACGTGCAGATCGCTCTCGGCGCGGATATCGCCATGGCGTTCGACGAGTGCACGGAGTATCCCGCCGAACGCAGCCGGGCCGAGGAGAGCCTGCGCCTGACCATGGCGTGGGCGCGGCGATCGCTCGATCACTTCCGCGCGCATCAACACGAGGTCCCTTGGCTCAACGATGGGGGCGGCATCCATCCCGGGTCCCCAAGTGCGAGGGACCCGGGGCACCCCATCGAACGGGGAATTGGCGCCCAATCTCTGTTCGGCATCGTGCAGGGGGGCATGTATCGCGACCTGCGCAAGCAGAGCGCCGAGCGGCTGATCGAGATGGATTTCGACGGCTACGCGATTGGCGGCCTCAGCGTGGGCGAGCCGCGCGATCTGACGCTGGAGATGATCGCGGAGGTGCTGCCGATGCTGCCGAAAGACAAGCCGCGTTACGTGATGGGGGTGGGCTATCCCGACGAGATCGAGCAGTATGCGCGCATGGGCGTGGACATGATGGATTGCGTACTGCCCACGCGCGCGGCGCGCCACGGCCTTCTGTTTACCAGCGAGGGGCGGCTGACTATCAAGAACAAGCGCTTTGCTGAAGACCAGGGTCCGCCCGACCCGGCGTGCGACTGCATGGTGTGCCGCCGCTATACGCGCGCCTACCTGCGCCATCTGATGCAAGCCGGTGAAGCGCTTTCGGCCACGCTGAACACCATCCACAACCTGGCTTATTACCTGGGCATCATGCGCCGGGTGCGCGCCTCGCTGCAGGCGCCCACCGCGGCTTAGGCAGCCTGTGAACAAGTCATTCGGGTGGAGCTGACAATTTCGCCAGGGGCTAAACAGGCCGCGGAAACACGTCGAAGGGCCCGCGGATTTACACTGTCGGTGGCTTTCAGCCGGACTTTTTCTCCCCGCTCAAGGGAACCGTCCCGAGCGGATAAGCGTTTCAACTGGAGATCATGCACACTTCCCCTTGTCCCACCCACCGCAACCTTCCCATCCAACGGAGCAGACGCATGAAGATTCTCAAAACCCAACTGGCCGCGATGTTGTTGGTTGGCGCGGCCTGCGCCGCCGTCGCCGGTGCGCAATCCTCGAGCATGAAATCCGAACGCCTTCCCGGTCTCGACACCGCGTTCCTCGACACCACCGCCGACCCGTGTACCAACTTTTTCCAATACGCTTGCGGCAAATTCACCCAGCTTCATCCCATCCCCGCGGATCGGTCGGGATTCGGCAGCGGGAGCATGCTGTTCGATTACAACGAAAGCATCCTCCACTCGATTCTGGATAAGGCCGCGTTGGGCGGGGCCAATCGCACGCCCAACGAGCAGAAGATCGGCGATTACTACGCCTCCTGCCTGGACACGGCGGCCATCAACCGCGAGGGGCTGAAGCCGCTGCAGCCGGAGTTAGATCGGATTGGCGCTTTGAAGAGCAAGGACCAACTGGCTCCGCTGCTTGCTCATTTTCAGCTCATCAACGTCAACGCGTTTGTGGGGTTCGGCGAGCAGCAGGACTTTGCGGATGCGCGCAAGCAGATTGCCGCGGTGGATCAGGGCGGCCTGGGCCTGCCGGAGCGCGATTATTATCTGCGCACGGGCGCGGCGGACGAGAAGATTCGCCAGCAGTACGTTGCCCACATCGTCAACACGTTGAAGCTGCTCGGCGAGTCCGATGCCAAGGCCGCCCAAGATGCGCACAAGGTGATGAATCTGGAAACCACACTGGCCAGGAATTCGCTGGATATCACGTCTCAACGCGATCCGCGCAATGTCTACCACATGACGGCGGTGGCCGACCTGGAGAAGCTGGCGCCGGAAATCGGCTGGAAGCAGTTTTTTCAGGACTCGGGAACACCGCCCATTACCGAGCTCAACGTCACTTATCCGCCGTTCTTCAAAGCTCTGAACGCGCTGCTCGAGTCCACTGACCTGGACACGATCAAGACTTACCTGAAGTGGCAACTGGTGAATTCCACGCCCGGCACGGCGCTGCCCGCGAAGTTCGACGAGGAACACTTTGACTTCTACGGTAAGGTGCTGAACGGGCAGCAGCAGCAGCGTCCGCGATGGAAGCGCTGCGTTGAGGCGACGGACGGCGCGCTGGGCGAGGCGCTGGGCCAGGTGTACGCGGCGCAGGCGTTCCCGCCTTCGTGCAAGGCGGCCACGCAGCAGATGGTGCGCGACATTGAAAGCGCCATGGACAGCGACATCGACACGCTGGCCTGGATGAGTCCCGAGACCAGGGTGAAGGCCAGGGAAAAGCTGCATGCGGTGGCCAACAAGATCGGCTATCCCGACAAGTGGCGCGATTACTCCAGCCTCAAGGTGGTTCGCGGAGACGCCATGGGCAATGCCATCCGCGGCATGGAGTTTGAGAGCCATCGCCAGCTCAACAAAATCGGCCAGCCGGTGGATCGCGGCGAGTTCGGCATGAGCCCGCCCACCGTGAATGCCTACTACAACCCGAGCATGAACGACATCAATTTCCCAGCCGGCATTCTGCAGCCGCCGTTCTACGATCCCCACGCCACGGATGCGGAGAACTACGGCCACATCGGCGCGGTAGTGGGGCATGAGCTTACCCACGGATTCGACGACCAGGGGCGGCAGTTCGACGCCAATGGGAACCTGACCGACTGGTGGACGCCGCAGGACGCGAAGCAGTTTGACGCCAAAACCGATTGCGAAGTGAAGGAGTATGGCGACTTCACCGTACCCGGCGACGTGCATGTCAACGGCAAGCTGACGCTGGGCGAAAACACCGCCGACAATGGCGGACTGCGCCTGGCGTACATGGCGTTCCTCGCGGATGCCAAGCGCAAGAGCATCGACCTCGGCGGGAAGCAGGGCGGCTACACGCCGGCGCAGCAGTTCTTCATCGCCTTCGGGCAGAACTGGTGCGGTTCGCGCCGGCCCCAGGCGGAACGCATGCAGGTGCAGACCGATCCTCACTCGCCTCAGCAGTTCCGCGTCAACGGCGTGGTGCGGAATATGCCGGAGTTCGGCCAGGCGTTCGGCTGCAAGCAGGGGCAGCCGATGGAGCCCGAGAACGCTTGCCGCGTGTGGTAACGGGGGAGACGATGAAATCAGTGGTATGGGCTGAAATGGCAATTGTCGCGGCGGGATGCTTAGCCCTTCGCGCATCCGGCCAGATCAAGGGTACCGGCGTGGATGCGATCTGGGCGTATGCAGGCGTGTGGAAGATCCAGATGGATCATGTGGACACGCCCTACAGCAAGGCCAGTCACGAGGAGAGCACGCTCAAGAACGACTGCTGGAAGAGCGGAACGTATGTGGCTTGCCGCCAGATCGTGAATGGCGATCCCAAGGTACTGATCGTCTTTACCTGCAAGGACGAACACAACTGCGCAAGCTATCGGATTCCACCCGATGGCGGGGACCCGGGATCGGGCAAGGTCCTGCTGGATGGGAAGACGTGGACGTTTCCGTGGAGCACGACGGAGGCTGGGAAGACCACGTATTTCCGTGTGGTGAACGTCTGGTCATCGGCAACCACGATCGAATTTCGCCAGGAGTTTTCGACCGACGAGCAGCACTGGACTGCGATGGCCACCGGGCACGAGATCAAGATCGCCGGAAAATGACAGGCAATGCTAACCAAGGGCTTCGCCCTTGAAATCCCACGAGTGAGACAAGATTGCTATGGGCGAGGACCCCAGCCCGCGCAGCGGGCATAAGAGGGTAGCCCCAGGCGTGAGCCTGGAGGGACGGACGCAAAATTCCCCCGTCCAGCCCGCTTCAGCGGGCGAAAGATTCCAGCCATACAGGCTAAAACTGCTTCGGAATTGTTGAAGTCGTTTTGTTCATGATTTAAGGTGCAAGAATCTATTGGCTTCCGTTTCTGCTCACCTGCTTGACGAAAAAGTCGGCCATGAGGTGATTGGCTTCGATGGCTTCGGGCAGATGCGGGTCGTACCAGAAGGCGTGAGGCAGGGCGTCGAACATCACCAGGTGCGCATCCACGCCGGCGTGCAGGAAAGCGCGATGCAGGTTCGCGGTGCCACTCAGCAGCAGGTCGCGGCCGCTGGTGATGAAAAGCGTCGGCGGCAGGCCGTGCAGGTCGGCGTAAATGGGCGAGAGCACCGGATCCTTCACATCGGTTGAGGCCGCGTAAAACGGATCGTGCGCTCCCCGGACCGGCGGATCGAGATGGCCGGAAAGGCCGCGCAGCGCGTACATTGCAATCGAGTCGCCGTCGCGCGCGAAGTCGCCCATGCCGCTGAAGATGCCCAGAGCCGCCGGCTGCGGCAGGCCGAGTTGCTTGATTTTCACCGCTACTTCCGCGGTCAGGATGGCTCCCGCGGAGGTTCCGTAGATGACGATGTGCTCCGGCTTGTAGGTCTCGAGCAAGTGCTTGTACACGGCTACGGAGTCATCCACCGCGGCGGGAAATGGATACTCCGGCGACAGCCGATAGAGCACTGCGACCACCTTGATCCGGGTGTAACTGGCAATAGGAATCGACTCGGTGAACGAACCGGAATCCGAGTTGAACCCGCCGCCGTGCAGGTTCAGCAGCACCTTGTCCTTGTTGGCTTCCGGCATGCTCGCCGGGGTCACCACGTGCACGGGCACGCCGGCCATGGTCTCGTCCACCAGGGTGTTGGGGCAGATTTTGGTCCACTCGACGCGGGCCCGCGCGGTGTAGGCGTCAGTGCCCTTGCGCCGCTCGGCCACAGACTGCGGCGGAGCCTGGTCCGGCTCGGAGCGGCTCAGCGATTTCTGCGCTTCGGGGCTGAGGTCCTCGGGCACCGGCACCACGCGCGCTACGTGCGCGGTTCCTTGAGAGTCGATGTAGCTGGCATCGCGGGTGGGAGCTTCGGCGGCAGTGGTGGGCTTGGGTGCGGGCTGCGCGGATTGCTGCGCTGCAAGCGCCGCGCACGTAATCAGGATGAGCGCGCAAGGAAAAAGCTTCATGGACGGTTCTCCGCGGGCAAACGGTTCAGACGTGTCTCAAACACGCAGTTTTGCCCCGTTCACAATAGCAGAGACCGAGGGTGTGGAAGCGGATGGATTGACCGGATCGGGTCATTGAGGCGGCATCTGCTGACGCATCACACGCCCAAGGCGACCGTCGGGCGCTGGCGCGAAACGGGCCTCCGTTTGGTCACTTCATCGTGACTCGGACTCTACGAGGGAGCGGACACGGCCATAGAGTTTCTGATGAAGTTCAGCGATTCTCGCTTCGGAATCCTCGCCAACTTCGGCGGCAACACCTGGAGCCCGATTGGGGGCAGCGTCGGGGTCAACGGTAAACCGCTGCGACAGGAGTCGCTCGTATTCCTCCACGTCCTCCGGTTGCGCATTCGGCTGGTTTTCCAGAATGGCTTGCTGTTCATTTGGCTTCAGAGGCTGCATACGTGAATTCTCCTACTCCTGAAGATAGGATGCAACTGCGCGGGATCAAGGTCTGCCGGCCTTGGCGCGTACCCGGTCCAAGATGTACTGCCGGGTGATCCGATCATGTTGACAAGTGACTGAACCGGAGCGGGATAGCCAATAATTATCCATTACTGCCGGACAGGTGGGGTCGACCAGCTCACAATGGTAGGACGACCACGATCCGGGATAGCCCAGCCCATCGCGGGTTAGGTCGCTCGCCAGCGTCGTGCCTGAGTAGTTGGCGAAGACCGCGGGGATGGGCCGCCCCCTCTTGTTGTTTAACCCCGGATTGCTATCGACGTAAAGATCAACGATGGCGCCGTTGGTATAGCTCGAAATGGCATGTCCAAACTCATGGATCGCGGTGAGCGAAGTGGAGTTGGCCGGGATGGCGATGGTCCCCGGAATCAGATTGTAGAAACGATGAAGAAACGCATTGCCATCCAGGGTGAACGGCACACCTGGCTGAGCGTCGTCGTCGCTCGTAAACCACGCGCTCGCCCGCGTGTGCGTGGGAGAGGCCGAGACCGCGTACACTACATCGGTCTGAATGTGAAATTGGGGGTATTGCGCCAGGAAAGCCCGAAACCCCGATCTGCGGGCAACGAGTGTGAAACTGCTCCCGTCCTGGGCCGCCAATGCGTTGCCCAGAACGACCGGGAGCGTATCGTCGAATAACGACACCACGCGAATGGCGGTTGCGATGGTGGGATCGGCCAAGACGGCTTCGCGCTGGCCGGGAAGTCCCCCGAATAAGGAGGAATCGATATACGCGGCAGCCGCCTGAAAAATCGGCAGGCTCCCCATGATCGGGTCAGCGATCACGGCACCGCTGTTCCAAGGCGCTTCCAGCACTGGATTCGCCACGATAGCAATCGTAAAGGGGTTGGATTTTGGCGCGCCGGGACGGATCTCGCGGAACGTTAACGCCATGAATTACCTCCCTAATTTACTCACGAGTTCGCTGTTTGCCAGCAGGCCGAGCGCGACCCCCGCGCCCAACGCCGAGTACCAATAGAGCCCGCTGTCGGGAACGTGATCGTTTTTCAGAAGAAGCGTCAAGCTCAGAAGCCCGATCACTAGGGTGACGCTGCAATCCACAAAGTAGTAATGCTTCTGCACCCACTGCGTGATTGTACCGGGCTGGGGAGCGTTGGGATCCGGAGCCAGAGCGGGAGCCGGAACCGTCTGCAGCACCTTGATCAACAGGCGGATTGCGTATCCCAGCGCGATTCCGAAAAAGCCAAGGAGAAGGTATTCCCAAATAGGGATTCGCTTGACATAACTGAAGGAGACTGAAGCCTCTGCAATTGCCGCTTTCTGGTCTGCTGAGAGCACTCTCACAATCAAAGTGTTTTGTTGCCCGACCTCGGCTGTCTTCCCCGATCTCCGCAGAGTGAATGCAGACGACGTGAATTGCTTCTGGAATTCGGGAAGGGCGACATTCCGTGGCGTCACTTCAAACCCGGGTGGCGAAATGCACTCGAGAACGAGGCCCGTCGCCGGCTGGGACGATTGCAATTCGACGAAGATCCGCACCGGCGCATCGTTAACCGCATCGCCCGGTTCAAGCCGCGCTTTCACAAGGATGGTTGGCTGTTCCGCAGCCGATGCGCAGGACAGCAGCAGAGCGATCGACGTGAGCAGAAGTATGTTCCTGTAGTTTCTCATCAAAAGACCTCCTGATTCCGAGAGAGGCTTGAGAAACCGCGCAGGAGACTCCGGGGTCTGGAGAAGAACGGCAATTCGAAGATCAGTGGATTCTCATTGCGAGAATGCGACCGCTGATCAAGAGATGCAATGATTGCGATGATTAGGCCACACTTTCATTGTGCTCCGCAACAGGTTCCTCAGCGAATTTCACGCTTGCGCACCGGTTCTGCTGCAGTTCGCTCATCGCTATTCCCTAGTCCCTCCATTCCGCGCTACCCTGAAATTCCTATGGCAACCCTCACCACCACCGAAGTCCGCAACTTCATCGACGACCGCTGGCTCTCTCCCACCAGCGATCCCGGCCTCGAGCTCGCCAACCCCGCCACCGGCGAGCCGCTTGGCCGGTCGCCCGTGGGCTCGGCGGCCGAGGTGGATGCCGCGGTGCAGGCTGCGCACGCGACCTTCCCTGGTTGGCGCTCCACGCCCGTGGGCGATCGCATCCAGTTTCTATTCAAGCTCAAATCGCTGCTCGAAGAGCACATCGACGAGCTCGCCGCGCTGATTACGACGGAGAACGGCAAGACGCTGGCGGAGTCGAGGGGAGAAATTCGCCGCGGCATTGAGAACGTTGAGGTCGCGTGCGGCATGCCGGTGCTGGTGCAAGGCTACTCGCTGGAAGACATCGCGCCTGGCATCGACGAGATCATGGTGCGCCAGCCGCTGGGGGTGTGCGCAGCGATCACCCCGTTCAATTTTCCGCTCATGATCCCGCTGTGGTTCCTGCCATATGCCATCGCCGCCGGCAATACGGTGGTGCTGAAGCCCAGCGATCGCGTGCCGTTTTCGGCGGCGCGGCTGATCGAGCTGATGCAGCAGACCGGATTGCCTGCGGGCGTGGTGAACCTGGTGAATGGCGGCAAAACGGCGGTAGATGCGCTGCTCGATCATCCGCTGGTGCGGGCGGTAAGCTTTGTTGGATCGACGCCGGTGGCGCAGTACGTGTATGCGCGGGGGTCGGCCAGCGGCAAGCGCGTGCAGTGCCAGGGCGGCGCCAAGAATCACGTGGTCGTCCTGCCCGACGCGGACCAGGAAACCACGACGAAGATCATCGCCGACTCTGCGTTTGGCTGCGCCGGCCAGCGCTGCCTCGCGGTGAGCGTTACCGTAGCCGTGGGCGAAGCGAGAGACTGGTTCCGCGAATCGATTGCCACGGCAGCCTCGGCGCTCAAGGTGGGCAACGGCCTCGATCCCGCATCGCAGATGGGACCTGTGATCACCCAAGCCAGCCGCGAGCGCGTGGTGTCGCTGATCGGCAAAGGGGCTGAGCAGGGCGCGCGGACCATCGTGGATGGGCGCGGCATTCAAAGCGCCGGCTCGTTCGTGGGACCGACGGTGCTCGATGGCCTGCCCGCGACCAGCCCGCTGATGGAAACGGAAATTTTCGGGCCGGTGCTCTCGGTGGTTCATGCCGATTCGGTGGAGGAGGCGATTGACCTGATCGAGCGCTCCGCTTACGGCAACGCCAGTTCCATCTTTACCTCCTCCGGCTCGTCGGCGCGCAGGTTTCGCAATGCCGTGTCCACCGGCAATGTGGGCGTAAACATCGGCGTGCCCGCGCCCATGGCGTGGTTCCCGTTTTCAGGCTGGAAGGGAAGCTTCTTCGGCGTGATGCACGCCCAGGGCCGGGACGCGGTGGAGTTCTTCACCGACAAGAAGGTGATTGTGGAGCGCTGGCCGAAGGAGTGGTCGCGAAAGTTCTAGAGCATTTTCAAGTCAAGTGCTAACAAAACTCCGTGCCCCATCCTTGCGCCTTCTTTCTGGCGCAAGGGTGGGAAGCCACAAGAGTCGACCCTGACCGTAAGCACTTCACGTAAATGCGCTATAGTCGGGTTCAGAATCGGTATACCCAACTGTCTAGCATCCCGCCCTTGCGCCAGAAAGAAGGCGCAAGGATGGGGCACGGAAAGTTGGTGGGCCACGGCGGAAATCGCTCGCCGCAGCGATCACTCCTCGCGCAGCACCTTCACCGGCTCCACGCGCGCGGCGCGCACCGCGGGGGCAAGCGAGGCCAGCGACGCCACCAGCAGCACCAGGCCGAGCACGCCCACATAGGTCAACGGATCGAGCGCGGTCACGCCGTAGAGCATCCCCGCGAGCAGGCGGCTCAAACCCATGCCCAGGGCGAGGCCCACTACACATCCCACGGCAGTCGCGCGCAAGCCCTGCCACAAAAAACGCGCCACAATACGGCTGCGCAGCGCGCCCAGCGCCAGGCGCACGCCCACCTCGCGCTGCCGTAGACGGCCCAGGTAGCTCAGCGTTCCATACAGTCCGATGCACGCCAGCGAAACCGCGGTCAGGGCAAACAGGCTCAGCAGCAGGGTTCGCAGGCGATCGTCCGCGAAGGCGTCCTCGAGGTGCTCTTCGAGCGGCAGGATGGCATAAACCGAGCGGTTCGGCTCCAGTTCGTTTATCCTGCGCCGCACCGGCTCCACCATCTGCATGGGGTCGCCGTGGGTGCGGATGAGGTAATTGGGAAACGGGTTTGGCGCGCTGAAACACGAGTACACGGTGGGAACGGGGAGCTCATTCACTCCCTGTTCGCGCGCGTCGCCTACGATGCCCCGCACGATTCCGGTGACGGCGAAGTCGTTGTGCGCGGCCTGCTCCAGCGTGTGCCCCACGGCTCCGGTTCCGCCCAGGTAAAGATTGGCGAAGCTGCGATTCACCACCACATCGCTGGTAGTGGATGCTTGCCGGCACGCTTCGCCGACCAGCAAGGGAATGCGGACGGTATCGAAGTATTCCGCGGAGACCCAGCGGCTATCCGCCAGGATCTTGCGATCGGGATCCAGCTTGCCATCGATCTTGTATTCCTGCTGGTATTTCGATGGCACTCCGGGCAGCATGGCCGAAGTGGCTGCGGCCTCCACGCCGGGCAGAGTGCGCAGGCCGTCCAGCGTGCGATCGATGCGCTGCACCACGCCTTTCATGTCGGCGGTTTCGCCCCACGATCCGCTTACCTGCAACGTGAGCACGTGGCGGGGGTCGAAGCCCGGCGAAACGCGGCCGATGGCCTGCATGCTGCGCACCAGCAGGCCCGCGCCCACCAGCAGCGTCACGGCCAGCGTGACCTGCACGCTCACCAGGATCCACTGCATGGGGTTGCGCGTGGAAACCTGGGTTCTGCCGGAGTGCGCCAGCGACTGAGCCAGGCCGTGCCCCTTTGTTGTGCCCGTGCCGCGCCATGCCGGGAGCAGCCCGCACAAGAATGCCGTGAGCACCGCGCAGGCCAGCGAGTAGACGACCACGCGTCCATTGAGGGTAATTTCGTCCGCGCGCGGCAGCGTGTTGGCCAGCAGATGAAATCCACGCGTCGCCGCGGCGGCCACTGCAAGACCGGCAACAGCGCCTAGCAGCGCCAGCGCCAGCACCTCTGTCAGCAGTTGCGTGATCACGGAGCGGCGCGATGCGCCCAGCGAGAAGCGCACCGCAATCTCATGTTCGCGTTCCGCGGTACGCGCCAGCAGCAAGGCCGCGATGTTGGAGCACGCGATCAGCAGCAGCAGCGAGACCGATCCGTAGAGCAGCCAGAGCGATCCGCGCACGCTGCCCACGATGGTTTCCTTCAGCGGCTCCGCGGTGACGCTCAGTTCGCTGTCCGGCTTGGCGAACTGTTTGCCGAGCTGGCTCTGCACGGTGGAAAGATCCGCAGCGGCCTCGTTCAGCGTCACCCCGGGCTTCATGCGCCCGATCACGGTGAACCAGGTGGCATCGCGCCGCTGCGCATAGGGAGCATCCGGAGGACTCGGCGCCCACAAGTCCACATCGCGATTGGGGAAATGGAAACTCGCGGGCATAATTCCGATGATGGAGTAGTGAAAGCTTCCCACGCGCAGCTTCTTGCCCAACGCAGAAGGGTCGCCATGGAAGCGGCGCTGCCAGAACGCGTGGCTGATGAGGACGGCGTCCGGCCCGCCAAAGTGTTCTTCTTCCAGCGTGAAGTTCCGGCCAAGTGCCGGCGACACTTCGAGCACCTGAAGAAATCGCGGCGCAACCAGTGCCAGGGTCACCTTCTCCGGAAGCGGTCCGGAAAGCTCGGACAAATCGTCGAGATAGTATCCGCTGATTCCCTTGAAAGTGGAGGTCATGCGATTCCAGTCTTCCAGCCTCGACGGGGCGACGAAGTGGTTGGCCTCGCGGCCCTGTGCGTCGTTCTGCGAGAGCCGCAGAAGTTCATCTCCACCAGGAAACGGCAGGGGGCGCCAGACGATGGCATCGATGGCGGAAAACACCGCGCTGTTGGCGCCGATGCCCAGCGCCAGGGTGAGGATCACCGCAAGCGAAAACGACGGCGATTTGCGCAGGAAACGCGCCGCCGCCTTGAGGTTGAACGCGACGCTCTCGAAGAAGGCGGAAGCATTCACTTCGCGCACCGTCTGCTTGACCTGTTCGCGTCCGCCAAACTCCACCAGCGCCCGCCGCCGCGCCTCATCCGCTGTCATGCCGCGGGCGATATTGGCCTGGGTTTGCTCGGCGATATGAAATGCGATCTCGCGCTCCACGGCGTCGTCGGAACGGCGGAACCTGCGCTTGAACCAGCCCATGTTGCCTCCTATTCCGCGGTCTGCAGAATCAGCTCCACCGCCCGGGAGAGGCGGTTCCAGGTCTCCTCTTCGGCGGCCAGGTGTTTGCGGCCCTTTGCCGACAGCCGATAGAACTTTGCCTGCCGGCTGTTGTCGGATTCGCCCCAGTCCGCCGCCAGCCAGCCGCGCTTTTCCAGGCGATGCAGCGCGGGATAGAGCGAGCCCTGCTGCACCTGCAACACGCTGTCGGAGATTTGGCGAATGCGCTGGGAGATGCCGTAACCGTGCACCGGCCCGAGCGCAACCACTTTGAGGATGAGCAGGTCGAGAGTGCCCTGCAGGAGATCGGTTTTTTCCAGCGGCGCCATGAAGAGGTCCTCTCCTAGACAATCTACCTATAAGACCGGGATGTGTAGATTGTCAAGGAGAAGAACCGTTTTCACGGAACGCTGCCATGCTTGCCGCGAAAGTTTCGGCAAGCGTGGCAGCGCCGTTGCCGATGGATGGTGGAGATCAGTGCGGTAGTTTGAGTTGGCCTGTATCCATCAGGATCTGGGTGAGCTGGTCCATCGCCCGGAAGAAGCGGTCGCGGAGGGTGCGCTCGCTGAGGCGGAGAAGCAGCGCCGCCTCCGATTGACTGTATTCCTGGATGACGATACGGCTGATGATCAGCCGATCCAGCGGTTCGAGTTTTGCCAGGCAGTTCTCCATATCGAGGACAAAGATGACGCAATCTTCAAAGGTGTGTACGGGCCGGCTGGATGCCCACCCGCGGGTGAGCGGCTCGGCCAGGATGGATGGCGCTCTCCCCACCAGCATGGAAGAGTAGAGATAGCGCCGCAGCAGTTTTTCAGTGTGTTTGCGGTAAAAGGCCACGCCAGATACCGGGATTGGATGGTCCTGACTCCCGTCCGGGTCGGCCTGCGGATTGAGTTGAGGCGCTCTTTCGAGTTTTGGCGCCACTTGCCAGCCAGCCTGGATATCGGCTCGCATGGCGATCGCGGGAAACTGGAGGGCTGCGCTCATTGCGCACCTCCTGAAGCTTCAGCCACTGCCCAGACCCGGATCAGCGGTATGCGGCGTGCCGTGCGGCGCGGCTTCAGGGGCCGGACCGGCGGAAATTCGCTGAGCTTCGTTGTACATTCCCTGCAATAGACAGCTAAATGATTCTGGTTTCGGTACCAAAGACAACCGCAACCTTCACATACTTTCAGTTGTACACGCAACTCCATGGTGAGTTCTCCCTGAACTGGTGCAGTCCCGGCCGGTTATTCTCCTCCTTGTGTTTCGCCGGGGTGGTTGGAGCAGAGAAGGCTCTCCAGGATTCTTTGTCCTGTTTGGGGGGAGCGCCATCTATGTTCCATCTCGATAGATTGTGTTTTTAGAGCGCACAGTGTCTGGAAAACGGCAGGCCGGAACGCCGATCCGGGTGAATTTAACGGTCCCGGGGCACGGCGTCTTTGGTGCTGCCTGAGTCGCACAGCCTGCGCTCGCCGCCGCTGCGGCATGGTGGCGCCGGAGAGGACTATCCTGCGCCGAAGAGTAAATCTCTGGCGGGCGGTTTATCCGTCCATTCCCGGAAGGTGAGTTTCCCGTGTAATGATTCAGGATTCAAACGTTTTCAAGAATAGTCCCACGGTTCTGCTGCGATTTAAGTGGAATAATTCTGCCACGCGTATCTCCTGCGTCAATGGTTTTCTGGCAATTTCCCCCAGTCAGCTTTCCAGTCACCGCGCGAACCCTCACAATGAAGGGGTTTCGTGCTTAGTCGTTTTGCTGCAAGCAATTGGAGAGCAACGCCGCATATTGCCGGCGGCGGATTTTCCACCCATGAATTTTACGCAGATGCACGAGCGCCTCCGCCTGGAACTGCTGCGCAGGATACAGCGGGGAACGCTTAGCGTTTCGCTGCTGGCGCGGCAGACCGGATTCGGACAATCGCACCTGTCGAATTTCCTGCACTGCAAACGGCAGTTGTCGCTGGCGGCGTTGGACCGGGTGCTGGCGGCGCAGCACCTGGCCGCCGCCGACCTGATTCCCGCCGCGCCCGGCGCAGACTGGGCCCAGAACGAGAATCTGCGCAGCGTCCCTCTGGTGTCTCATGCCACTGCTATGCACGAGCCGCTGGTACGGCCTTCGGCGGTGCAGAAGCTGCTGCAGGCGCCGGCGGGTCTGCTCGAATCGGCGCGGCCTCGCGCCTCCAGCAGCCGGCGTACCTGGCTGCGATTTGTGGCGGTGCGGGTTTCCCCCGCCGATGCGGCGGCCATGGAACCGCTGATCCAGCCCGATGCGCTGGTGCTCCTTGACCGCCACTACAACTCGCTGGCGCCCTACCGCCCCACCCGGCCCAACCTATACGCGGTGCGGCACGAGTCGCAGTTGAAACTCCGCTACGCCGACTTCCAGGCCAGCCGTCTGCTGCTGCGTCCCTGCAACATGGCGGTTCCGGTCGAACTGGTGGAGATCGATCCGGGGGAATCCCCCGGCGACCTGATCACCGGCAGGGTGGTGCTGGTGATGAACGAACTCTGAGGCATGCGCCGCCGCCGGGTTTCCCGCCATAAAGCCCGCACGGTTTCAACAGGTGCTGGAAGTCTGGTTTTGAAAGGGCACGACTTTAGTCGTGCCGTAAGTGGCGCAAAATCAATTGGGCTTTAGCCCCTGAGGGACGGTGTTCCCGATGTTTCGACTTTTGCCACAGGCTGTTAAATAAGGCACGGCGGAGGGAACCGCGCGGTGAGAACTCACGTAATTCCTGGCATCATGCTCAGCGAACTGAAGTACGCGATCCGGGTATTGGCAAAATCTCCTGGCTTTGCCTTGACGGCGGTGGCCACGCTGGCGCTGGGAATTGGCGCCAACGCGGTGGTGTTCAGCGTGTTGAATGCGGTGGTGCTGCGGCCGGTAAATGTGCCCCATGCGGAGAACCTGTACACGGTGCAGCGCTTCACCTATCCATCGCAGTCGTACCTGGACTACCTGGACCTGCGGGACCGGAACCGAACGCTTGAGAGCCTGATGACGTTCGAGATCATCGGGCCGGTGGGCGTGGACACCGGCGGCAATCCGACCACGGCGTGGCCCTACCTGGTGAGCGGGAATTATTTTGACGGGCTGGGTGTGCAGCCGTACCTGGGGCGGTTCATCCATGCGTCGGACGAGAAGGGGAAGAACAGCGCGCCTTACGTGGTGCTGAGCTATGAGTACTGGCACACCTATTTCCACGGTGATGCGGGCGTGGTGGGGCGTCCGGTGGAGATCAACAAGCACCCGTTCACCATCATCGGGGTGGCGGGGCCGGATTTTCGCGGGACGGAGCTGTTTTTTGTGCCGGCGCTGTGGATTCCGATCGTGGAGCAGCCGCTGGTGGAGGGGAGCGACCAGTTGCAGTACCGCGGCGACCACTCGCCGATGGTGGTGGGGCGGCTGAAGCCGGGAGTGACGGCGGCGGAGGCGACAGCGGACCTGACCGGAATCGGGACGTGGCTGGCAAAGACCTACCCGGGCGACGATGATGGGATCAAGTTCAGCCTGGCGCGGCCGGGCCTTATCGGCGACATGCTGGGCGGCCCGGCGCGGGCGTTCATGGCGGGACTGATGCTGCTGGCGGGGCTGATTCTGCTGGCGGCATGCGCCAACCTGGGCAGCTTGTTTGCGGCGCGGGCGGCGGACCGGGCCAAGGATGTGGCGCTGCGCCTGGCGCTGGGATCGCGCAGGGGGCTCATCTTGCGGCAACTGCTGACCGAGGCGCTGCTGGTGGCGCTGGCGGGAGGCGTGATCGGACTGGCCGGCGGGGTGGTAGTGCTGCATGGGCTGAGCGCGTGGCAGCCGATCCCCGATGTGCCGATCAATGTGCCGGTGAATCCGGACGCGCGAACCTACGTGGTAGGGCTGCTGATGGCGCTGGCGAGCGGATTCGTCTTTGGCATGGTGCCGGTGCGGCAGGTCATGCGGTCGGACCCATGGCAGGTGATCCGCACAGGGATGGCCGGCGGAACGGGGACGAGGCGGTTCGGGTTCCGCGACGCAATGCTGGTGGTGCAGATTGCGATTTGCGCGGTGCTGGTGACGTCGTCGCTGGTGGCGGTGCGGGGCATGGCGCGGTCGCTGCATGCGAATTTCGGATTTGTGCCGGAGAACGCGATGCTGGTGAGCAGCGATCTGCAGATGGCGGGATATACCAAGGATCAGATGCCGCCGATGCAGAAACGAATGCTGGATGCGGAGGCGGCTCTGCCGGGAGTGGCGAGTGTGGGCTACGTGAACAGCCCTCCGCTGAACCTGGGGGGAAGCGACTCCTACGTGTACACGGATGCGACCACCGATTTCAAGCCGACCAACTATATTGTGGACGCGATGAACTTCAGGATCTCGCCCGGATACCTGGAGGCGGCGGGGACCAAGCTGCTGGCGGGCAGAGATATCCGGCCCGAGGACAACAAGACGGCGCCGAAGGTGGCGCTGGTGAACCGGAAATTTGCGGAGAAGGTGTTCGGAGGAGTGCAAAAGGCGATCGGCGGCCACTTCAAGTACTGGGGCGACCAGCGGTCCGAGGTGGTAGGGGTGGTGGAAGACGGGAAATACCGGTCGCTGACCGAGGAGCAGCAGCCGGCGATGTTCTTCTCCTACCAGCAGTACCCCACGTCGGAAACATTCATGGTGGTGCGGTACGGGCACCCGCCAGGAGATGCGGCGGAATCGATCGACAGGGCCGTGCATAAGCTGGACTCTGCGCTGCCGCTTTCGGTGCGGCCGTGGCCGGTGGAACTGCAGGGCGCGCTGTTTGCGCCGCGCGTGGCCACGGTGGCGCTGGGGGTGCTGGGGCTGCTGGGGGCGATGCTCGCGGTGACGGGCATTTTCGGGATGGCGTCGTACGCGGTGAGCAAGCGGCTGCGCGAGTTGGGAATTCGGGTGGCGCTGGGAGCGAGCCGGAAGCAGATCCTGGGGGCGTCGTTGGGGCGGGCGTTTCGCCTGCTGGCCATTGGCTCAGTGGCGGGCGTGGGCCTGGGGTTGATGGCGACCAAGGTGCTGTCGTACATCGTGTATGAGGCGACGCCGAAGGATCCGCTGGTGCTGATTGGGGTGAGTGCGACGATGCTGGTGCTGGGGCTGGTGGCGTCGTGGATCCCGGCACGGCGGGCGTTGGCGGTCGATCCGCTGATTCTGTTGCGGGACGAATAGGCGACAGGGGTGGGAGTGCAGCGCGCACAAAACACGCCCTGCTTCGCTTCAGGACCGGTCAGAGTCTGCGCAGCCGCGCGCAGGCATCGTCTAAATCCGCGTCTTTTTTGGCGAAGCAGAAGCGGAGCAGGTTTTCGCCGCGGCCTTTGCGGAAGAAGGCGCTGCCGGCGACCGCGGCTACGCCGGTGGCGGAGAGCAGGGCGCGGGCTTTCTGGGCGGCGGTTTCTCCGGGAGGGCGATCTGCGTTGGCGAGCACGTAATAGGCGCCCGCGGGAACGGTGGGGGTGAGGCCGGCCGCGCGCAGAGCCGCGACCATGCGCTCGCGCTTGGATTGGTGCTCGGCGGCAATCTGCAGATAAAAAGACGGCGGGAGCTGCTCGAGGCCGGCGGCGGCTCCGTGCTGGAAGGGCGACGGAGCGCAGACGTAGGTGAGGTCGTGGAAGTACGCCATGGCGGGGAGCCAGCGCGCATCCGCGTTGATGTAGCCAATGCGCCATCCGGTGATGGAGAAGGTCTTCGAAAATCCTGAGATGACGATGGTGCGTTCGCGCATGCCCGGAAGGGTGGCGGGAGCGATGTGTCTCTGCCCGTCGTAGACGAAGTACTCGTAAATTTCATCGGTGATGAGGAAGAGGTCGCGGTCGATGCAGAGCTGGGCGACGGCTTCGGTTTCCGCGCGGTTGAAGACTTTGCCGCTGGGGTTGGCGGGGGTGTTGAGCAGGATAGCGCGGGTGCGTGGGGTGACTGCTGCGCGCAGGGCGGGCGCGTCCAAGGCAAAGTCACCCTCGGCCAAAGGAACGAGGACCGGCTTGACGCGCATGGATGTGAGGGTGGCGTAGTGATAGCCGTAGAAGGGCTCGAAGAGCAGAACTTCATCGCCGGGATTGAGCAGGGCCATGGCGGCGGCATGGAGGCCGGCAGTGGCTCCCGAGGCGACCAGTATCTCGGATTCGGGGTCATAGTCGAGCCCGTAGTCGCGCTGCTGCTTGGCCGCGATTGCGTTGCGCAGGCGGGCGATGCCGTCGAGGCGGGTGTAGATGTTGTGGCCGGCGCGGATGGCGGCGATGGCTTCCCGCTCGACCGGCTCGGGAACGGGAGTGTCGCAGACGCCCTGCGCGAGATTGATGCCGTTGATGGCGTCGCAGGCGACGCTCATGGCGCGGATTTCAGACTGGACCACGCCGGGTGCGATGTCACTGAGGCGGAGACGGGAGGTGACGGATTCGGGGGAATGGGATGGGGTCGCAGCGAGTTCAGGCACGGGGAAGTCCTTTGGTGTCCATAGTACAGGGAATAGGGAGCAGGGAGTAGGGAGTAGGAGACTCCGGTGGAATCGTGAGCCGAGGTGTGAGATGGATCACCTTTGGGCGGGAATGGTGGGGCGTAGAATCGGGGGCGGATGCATGAGCTTTCGATTGTTTCGAGCGTGGTGGACTCGGTAGCGGAGACGCTGGAGGGGTATCCCGGTGCGCGGCTGCTGGAGGTTCGGCTGCGGGTGGGAGCGCTGTCGGCGGTGGTGGAAGACTCGCTGCAGTTCTGCTGGGGAATTGTGACCGAAGGAACCGGGCCGGAAAAAACCGGGCTGGAGGGGTCGCGCCTGGTGGTGCGAGTGGTGCCGGTAACGGTGCACTGCGGCGCTTGCGGCAAGGATGGCGAGTTGGAGAGCCTGCGCGACTTTCGCTGCCCGAACTGCGGGGCGCCGGCCAGCGATGTGCGGCAGGGGCGCGAATTGGAGATTGAGGCAATCGAGATCGAGGAAGCGGAGAAGGTGGCTGGATGACGACACGGATTGTGGAGTTGCGGCAGGGCATTCTGAAGAAGAACGATGAGCTGGCGCGGGAGCTGCGTGCGCGGTTCGCGGCGGCGGGAGTGCTGGTGCTGAACCTGGTGTCGAGCCCGGGGACGGGGAAAACGGAGTTTTTGCAGCGGACCTTGCGCGAGCTGCGGGCGCGGGGTGCGCGGGCGGCGGCGCTGGTGGGCGACCTGGAGACGGACAACGATGCGCGGCGGCTGGCGGCGAGCGGAGCCCCGGTGCGGCAGATCAATACGCATGGAATTTGCCACCTGGAAGCGGAGATGGTGGGCCGCCACCTGGACGGCTGGGAGGGCGTGGAGCTGGGCGCGCTGGATTATCTGTTTATTGAGAACGTGGGGAACCTGGTGTGTCCGTCGAGCTACGACCTGGGGGAGCGAGTGCGGGTGGCGTTGCTGAGCGTGACCGAGGGCGAGGACAAGCCGCTGAAGTATCCCACGCTGTTCAATTCAGCGGATGCGGCGGTGATTACGAAGATGGACATTGCGGGGGCGGTGGGGTTCGAGCGCGAGGCGGCGCTGATGAATATTCGTGCGATCCGGCCGGGGATTCGGATCTTTGAGACTTCGGCCAAGACCGGAGCGGGGATGGAGGAGTGGCTGGGATTTCTGGGAGAGCAGCGGAGTTAGCGGGGTGTCTCACAATTTGGTTGCATCCTGCAGCGGCCCAAATGCAGTCCTTCGACTCCGTCCGCCGCGGCGACCTTCGCTCAGCATTTTCGTGTTGAGTCATTTGCGAGACACCACACTGGCGGCGCTACAATACCGGCCATGGCAGTGAAGAAGGCACAAGCTGGCGGGGAAGGGTTGGCGGCGGTGGAGGCTTATCTGGCGAAGGTGCCGGAGCCGGCGCGGACCACTCTGGAAAAGCTGCGGGCGACCATCCGCGCGGCGGCGCCGACGGGAGCGACAGAAGAGCTCAGCTACGGGATTCCGGCGTTTCAGTACAAGGGCGGGCTGGTGGCGTATGCGGCGTTCAAAGAGCATTGCAGTTTCTTTCCCATGAGCGCGTCGCTGCTGGACGATTTCGCCGGGGAGTTGAAGGGATATCGCACGTCGAAGGGCACGCTGCAGTTCCCCATGGACAAGCCGCTGCCGCCGTCGCTGGTGAAGAGGATGGTAAAGGCTCGCGTGCTGCAGAATGAAGCCAAGGGCGCAGCGAAGCTGGCCTAGACCGCCCGCGCGGCGGGGAAGCATTCCTGTGCCAGGCCGTAATCCAGGGGCTTCCAGGGCCGAGTACTACGCGATCCCGTTCGGCCGGAAGCCCACCATCTGCATGGCGCGGCTGCTGTCGGCATTCTGCATGAACGTGCTCCACACCAGCTCCGAGCGCAGGTTTTCCGCCATCAGCACGCCGATGCCGAGATCGATGCCCAGCACGTCTGGATTGAACCAGTTGGCGGAGGGATTGAAGGCGTCGGTGAACCCATAGCGTCCCCAGGCCTGCGCGCCATATTTGGCCCGCAGCCCGCGCAGCAGGGCAAGGCAATCGGCGGGCACGAAGGCCAGCGAGCCCGCAGCCGCGGACGGGACCACGGTGCCGTCGATCAATCCCCGCGAGGGTGGCCCGCCCCACACGGTATAGCCGCGCCTGGAATCCGACGCCGTGATGCCCCAGTAATCGTTGCTGTACCACCTGGGCATGGAAAGGCAGAAGGCCTTGTGGGCGCGAGTGGCGGCGATGGAGTTGGCGAAGTAGTCGGTGTAGGCATCGCGCTTGTGGCGGAAGTCGAACCACGCCTGCGAATACTGGTGGGTGAAGATGGGATCGTCGCCACTGATGAAGTTCTGGCCGGCATAGTGAATCACCGGGCGCGAGAAGCTGTTCCAGTGGTCGGGCGACACCGGGTGGGTGGGCGAGCCGATGGCGAGCAGGTAAATCATCATGAGCTCGCAGTAGTGGTTCCAGCGCGCGTTGACAAAGCCGGTTCCGGGATTCCAGGCCATGGCGAAGGCGGATCCGCCGTTGAGCATCCAGGGCCAGTCCACGCGCTCGTAAATCTGCTGGGCGAGGCTCTGAATCTTCGCGTCGGCAAAGTATGCGCGGGCGGTCTGCACGCCGCAAAGCAGGATAGACGTATCGATGGGCGATAGCTCGCAGTTGCTCCAGCGCTTGCCGCTGTCGATATCGGTGAAGTGATAGAAGAACCCATGCACCTCGGGCATCTGGTTCAAATGCCACTGCAGGGTGGTGCGCACCCTTTCCACCACCTGGGCGTGTGGGATGTAGCCGCGATGGTCGGCGATGCATAAGGCGGTGAGGCCGAAGCCGGTGGCGGCGATGGAGGCCATGCGGCGGGAATCGCGCGCGCCATTGCCATCGCTGCGCGCCCGGTCGAGAACCTGGCCGGTGGTGGGGCTGCCCTGCTCAAAGAAATAGAGGCATCCCTGGCGAATGAGGTCGTCGAGGAAAGACTCGTCGTCCCGGGCGAGCCGAGGCGCCTGGCCGGCGAAGGCGATGCTGGAGGGTGCGGCTGCACAACCTGCCGCCAGCGCCATCATTTTGAGCATGTGGCGCCGATTCACGATCGACATTTTGCTTGAACCCCAGTCACTCCACCCGCGCTGTAGCCCTCGACGCGGACGCGCCGGACCGGGGGTCCCCATTCTCCGAGCTGGCAGAAATCAGCCTCTCGGAACCCCGGCGCACCGTGAAAGGTGCGGAATACAGCAAAGGCAATGGAACTAGGATGACAGGCGCGGCGGGCCGGGGCAAGAGAAGAATCAGGCGGCTTTCAGCATGTGGGAAGGAATATGGGCGGGCGCTCGGCTACGCGGGAGCTGTGGTCGAGGAGGAGGGCGGGAGCCAGTAGCCGGTAGCCAGAGCTACCACCTACCGGCTACAAGCTCGCAGCAGCTAATTCCACCGGCTGCGGTCGGTGGGATCGTCGTCGATCTGGCGGCCGCGGTTGTCGAGGCGCACGGTTTTGCCCTGCTTGCGCATGTACACCTCGAACTTGCGCCCGGCGCGGCGGCGCTTCCAGCGGTAATAGTTGTTGCGCAGGCCGTAGATCCACTCGCTGATGCCGAAGGAAAAACCCTTGCGCGGCGCGAAACGGATGAAGAGCAGCCCGGCAACTGCGCCGCCGAGTTGGGCGAAGGCGATAATCCAACTCCTGCTGAAGAGCATGGCAAAGGCGATCAAGGCGTAAATGGCGGCGAGGTATTTGGCCTTGATGTTGATGAGAAAGAACATCAGAAACTCAGTTTCGCCGTAGAGCGCGCCGATGGCCACCAGCAGGCCGAAGATGCCGCCGATGCAGCCATAGAGTTGTACCGGCTCGAGCACGCCATGACCCAGCTTGTCTGCAACCTGCCAAATGGCCGCCGCGGTGATGGCGGTGCCCAGCACGGATGCGGCATAGAGGCCGGTGACCCAGCTTGCGCCGCGATAGGCTTCGAGGAAGCCGATCAGGAACCATAGCGAGAGCAATTCCAGCAGGGTTTGCAGCAGCCCGGCGTGCATAAAGCTGTAAGTGAAAGGCTGCCACAAAAATCCGTGCAGGAAGGTCTCGGGCAGGAACGACAGCATTCCGAAGGTAACCCTGTACACGGTGGGAGACGCAAACCCCAGGACAAGCAGTGCGAAATACGCTGCCAGGTTGATCAGGAGCAGGCGGCGCGTGGCTCCGCGGAACTCAGGAAACCCCAGCGGCATTGTCCCCATTCTGGCCATAGACCTCAGGTTACCCCGTTTCGCAGGACGGTGTCATGCTTGCTTCCGGGCGATTCGGGGACGACCACCAAACCGCGATGGCCCCTGGCATCGACGGCCCGGACTCCGAAGATCACATTGTCCTTGGAGATGGGGACGGTGAGGCTGATCTCGCCGCCAGCGGCTGGAGGCACATCCTGAACGTACTGCCAGTCAGAGGCGGTTGTTTCGCGCCACAAAAGCTGGTAGTGCGCCACGGCGCCGGGCGCGGGTTCCCATTTCAGGGTGGTGCCGTTCTCCACGTTGTGCATGTCGATGGTCACTTTGGCCGGCTCTCCGGGAGAGGCGGCCAGCGTGGCCAGGGTGGCGGCATTGAGCCGGGCAACCTTCGCCGCGTAGGTGAAGTCTACAAACTCCGGCAGGTCGCCGAGAATGGGACTGCCGGAGCCGGCCATCGGGGTCCCCGACGACGGGTTCTTGTCGTTGGGGTGATCAGGAGGTTTCACTACGTTCTGGTGCTGGTGGTTGAAGTCTTCGCGCCACTCGGTGAAGCGGACGGCAGCGAATCCCTCGCGATTGAAGGAGCTATGATCTCCTCCGCGCAAATAACGGTCAGGGCGGGCGACCAGGAACGCGCGAAACGGCGCCTTGCCGGCGGCGGGAAAGTAGGTCCGGTCCACGTCTTCGATGGCGCGCGCCAGTTCGCGGCTGGGCGAATCGTTCTCCTCGCCGAGGGCGCGGATGCGGCGGGCTTGCTGCGGCGTGGCGGAGACGGGTTCGCCTTCGGAAAAGACGCGCACGCGGTCTTTGAGCTGCAGGGTATCGCCGGGGGTGGTGTTGCCGCCCACGATGTCGTTGTTGAGCACCCCCAGCAGGTTCCAGCCCTGCTCCTTGGCGAGTTTGGCAAGGTGTGCGGAGCCGACCAGCCCCTGCTCTTCGCCGGCCACGGCCACAAAGACCAGGCTGGCGGGGAAGTGCATCTTGCTCAGCTCCCGGGCGCATTCCAGCGAAACCGCTACTCCCGAAGCATCGTCGTTTGCTCCCGGAGCCGCGCCGCGCGCGTCCAGGATGTTGCTGTTGCGCGAATCGTAATGGCCGGTCACCAGGTACATGGTGTTGGCCTGCGCGGGATCGCTGCCGCGCAGGATGGCATAGATGTTGGTAATTTGTGTGGGGCGCGGAATGCGATTGGCCCAGGGACTGCCGGCGGCGCTGGAGGGATCGGCAACAAATGTGTCGCGGCGCACTTCAAGACAGCCGCCGCATTGGGTAGAAATGGCCTGGAACTGGTCGAATATCCAGTCGGCGGCGGCAGTCACGCCGGTTCCGGCGGGCAGATCCTTCTCCATGCTGGAGAGGGTGCTGCGGGTCTGGAACGTCACCAGCTTTTCGACGATCTGGCGGATGCGCGCGGGCTCAATGGCAGCGATAGCGCGCGCGATGGCCGGATCAGGCGGCGCCGGAGCGACGCGCCGGGCGTGCAAAGTGTAATCGGGCTGGCCCGGGCAGAGCGTAGCCGCGGATGCCAACGTGCAGAGCAGCAGGATGGGAGCGATTTTCATGGGTTGTTCTCCACAATACGATCTGAATTCCGGCCGCGCCTCGCCCTCTTGACCTGAGAACGGGTACGATCTAAAACTAGCGGAGTCGAACTCCGAAGTAACGCCATCCTACAGTACGACGCAGCAATGCCTTGAAGAAAGAAAGGAGCTGCCCATGCCGAGCTGCCCTGAATGCGAAAATGACCTGGATATCGAACTAGACGAAGTGGAAGAAGGCGACGTAGTGACCTGCGACGAATGCGGGACAGAATACGAAATAGTGGGCGTCGAACCGCTGGAACTGACCCGGGTAGGCGACGACACCGAGGAAGATGACGAGCTACTCGCCGAAGAAGAGGAAGAGGAAGAATGAGGATGCGCTCTCGCCTGTCAACCGGGGTAGTGTTTGCAGCCCTGGCGCTCGGAATTGTGCCGTGGGCCGGCCGCGCGGGTTTTCCCGCCGCGCAGGCGCAGAACCTGGGCCAGCGGGTAATTAATGGGACGGTGGTGGATGCAGGTTCCGCGGCGGTTTCCGGCGCCACGGTGTTTCTGCGCAACTCCAAGACCAAGGCCATCCGCAGCTACACATCCACCAAAGAAGGCCGTTTCCGCTTTGTCCAGGTGAATTTGTCAGAGGACTACGACCTGTGGGCGGAGAAGAACGGCAAGAAAAGCGCGATCAAAACCATTAGCTCCTGGGATACGCGCAAGGAAGTGGAAGCCGAGCTGAGGATCAAGTAGGCCAGGGGCGCGCCCGTTTGCCTCCCGCCCGCCGCCGTTATCCCTCCAGTTTTTTGGTGACCAGCTCATTGAGCAGGGCGGGATTGGCCTGGCCGCGCGAAGCCTTCATGACCTGGCCCACAAAGAATCCCGCCACGGTTTTCTTGCCGGCGCGATACTGCTCCACCTGCCTGGGATTGGCGGCAATCACCTCGTCGATCATGGCTTCAATCGCCGATGTATCGGTGATCTGCTGCGGCTTTTCGCGCTGGTAGACGGCGGGGAAGTCCTCGCCTTTTTCAAAGCACACATCGAAGAGCTGCTTGAGCTGCTTGGAACTGATCTTGCCTTCATCGAGCAGGTCGGCGGCGAGCACAATGCCGGCCATCGATACGGGCGAGTTTTCCTGTTCGAGGCCGAGGGCTTTGAGGCGTCCGCCGATTTCGCTCAGCAGCAGGTTGGCCACGCGGCGCGGATTCTTCGCGTTGCGGGCCGCGGCTTCGAAGCGGTCGGCGAACTCGCGCGAAGCGGTCAGGGTGCGCACATCCTTCTCGTTCAGGTCGTATTCGGCAATCATGCGAGCGCGGCGTGGCTCGGGCAGTTCCGGGAGTTCGGCGACGCGCTGGGCGAGGAAATCCGGCGAGACGATCAGCGGCGGCAGGTCCGGCTCGGGGAAGTAGCGGTAGTCGTGCGCCTGTTCCTTGGAGCGCATGGAGTAGGTGCGGCCCTCGTTGGCGTTCCACAGGCGCGTCTCCTGCAGGACGCGGCCGCCGGACTCGATCACTTCGATCTGGCGCTCGATCTCGTATTCGAGCGCGGCGCGGATGAAGCGGAAGCTGTTGACGTTCTTGACTTCGGCCTTGGTGCCAAGTTCCTGCTGGCCGCGCGGACGCACGCTCACGTTCGCATCGCAGCGCAGCGAGCCCTCTTCCATGTTGCAGTCGGAGACGCCGGTGTAGAGCAGGATTTCCTTGAGCCGAGTGAGGTATTCGAAGGCCTCGTCGGGAGTGCGGATGTCGGGATCGCTGACGATTTCAATCAGCGGCGTGCCGCAGCGGTTGAGATCGAGGTAGGTGCGGGTGGCGGAATCGGTGAAGCCGTCGTGCAGGCTCTTGCCGGCGTCTTCCTCCATGTGCACGCGCGTGATGCCGATCTTCTTCGTGGCGCCATCCGCGGTGGGGACCTCTATCCATCCGTGCTCGGCCAGCGGCTTGTCGTACTGCGAAATCTGGTAGCCCTTGGGGAGGTCGGGATAGAAGTAGTTTTTGCGCGCGAAGATGGAGCGCGGGTTGACGGTACAGTGCAGCGCCAGCGCGGCCAGCGTGGCAAACTCGACGGCCTTCTCGTTGAGCACGGGCAGGGCGCCGGGCAGGCCGATGCAAACGGGGCAGATGTTGGTGTTGGGTGGAACGCCGAACTTGTTGGCGCAGCCGCAGAAGATCTTGGAGGCGGTGAGGAGCTGGACGTGCACCTCGAGGCCGATGACGGGCTCGTATTTGGCCAGGACTTCAGATGAGAGGGCGGCAGCGGCGGGCATGACAGAAGTTTACCGCGTGAACCTATTTGAGGCGCCTCTGCTCGTTGTGCCAGCTTGCCGGTGCAATCTGGGGGTGAGCTTTGTAGAGGGGATCCAGAAGTTCGTCGCAGATGCAGAGGTACACCTCAGCTATCGCGGTGCAGTAAGCATCGTGGTCCTCCGGTGCCGCACTTCGGACCACTGCCGCTGTCTCGTCCAAACGGCGGCAGATGTCGCGAATCTCTAAGTTCAATCGTTCCGCAAGTGCACAGTCAGCCAGCATTGCTCTCAGATCCTTACTGCTTCGTATCCAGCGGATGCTGCGACTTCTCGAAGAACTCACTCTGCAGCTTCAGGCTCTCGTCGTCGGCCTTGATGTCCTTCAGCGCTTCGGCGATCTGGCTTGACCACGCCTTCTGGTCGAACTCGCCTAACTCTTTGGTGGCCGCCGAGCCTACGCCCGAGTAGTGATTCGGGAAACGCGCGTACCACCAGATGCCGGTGTAGACGTTGTCGGGCAAGTTGAGCCGGTGCTGGTCGGCGCCTGATTGCTGATCGGCGCGATCCTGGTGGACGAGATCAGGCCGCGCGATGAGCATATTCGCAGTCTCGGTTTCACCCGCGTGCATGTCGTTCTTGGGGTCGGACTTCATGGCGGGGCGACCGGGGACGTGGGTGTTGGGCAGGCCGAAGACGTAGACCACGTAATCCCGCGGCGTGGCCAGTTGCGCCTGCGCAAACAGCGGCAGAAGCGAGTTGTTGCCGCCGTGGCCGTTGACGATGACCACCTTCTTGCAGCCGTTGCGCGCCATCTCCTTCACGGTTTCTTGCAGCAGCGTGAGTTGGGTGCTCAGGCTGTAGGCCACGGTGCCCGGCTGCTGTTGCGCCTCGAAGATTTGCCCGAAGTAGTACTCGGGAAACACCACCGCGTACTCCTGCTTGACCGCATTGAAGACTGCGAAGCGCACGTCGAGCAGATCGGTGCCGATGGGCATATGCGGTCCGTGTTTCTCGAGGATGCCGAAGGGCAGCACGCACACGCCTTGCGATTGATGGATGGCCTGGACGAAGTCCGGCGCGGTGAGTTCTTCCCACTTGGGAGAGAGCTTGTGGTCCTGGGCAGAAATGAATGCGGAGGAGAGTGCGACCGCCGCGCACAGCGCTCCCACCCTAGCCGCAAAGACAAAAACGCGGCGAGGTTGGGGCACCCGAGCTGATTGGCATTTGCCAAACATGAGCGTGATCTCCAATGGGAAATTATTCCGATGGATCCGGCGCCGTAAACGGCGAGCAGCACGGCTTCTCGATGGCGTGGAAGCTCATCAGCTCCGCGCGAATTTCATCGGGATCGTACATGTTGAACTGCACCTTGCCGTCCCTGCCGACCTGGGTCTTGCCGTCGTTCTTCACGCCCTTGAGCCGGCCGCCGTCCGTGAGCGTTTTGAAGGCGGCTTCCACCGAGTTTTCGCCGATGGAGATGTGGTCGAGCACGCCAAGCTGGTGCTGTGAAATGCTGGCCGGGATGCCCGACCCGGACGGGCCGCTGGTGAGCATGTATTCGAGCCAGTCGTGACCGTCGGGAACCTGTTGTGCCACCCAGTCGAGCTTGGTGTCCTGCATGCCGCCGTACCAGTAGGGCTTGAAGCCGAGCAGTCCGCGATAAAAGGTATCTTCCTTTTCGCGGCTGTGAATCATCATGCCAATATGGATGATGTGGTGGCCGATGGCATTGGGCGCGTCCACATGGGCGTTGGCCGGCGGCTGCACAAATTGGACCTTGTTGCCCTCGGGATCGAGCACCTCAAACCAGCGGCTGCCATCGGAGCCTTTGGTCACCGCGCCGGGAACCTTCCAGCCCTTGGCGGCGAGATATTTGCGCATGCCCTCGGCGCTCGCGGTGCTATACGCGGTGTGGTCCAGGCGATTGACGCCCGCATTCGCCGGCAGCGGCAGCACCTCGATAAACTGCGTGCCGCTCAAGGCATACCGCACGCCTTTGGGGTTCTCGGGATCGGCCATCTTCACGGCGCCCACGGTGACGGTGTAGTAGTGCTCCGTGGCCGCCGGGTTGGACGTGTACACCGCAAGGTGCGAAACGCCGGTGATCTTTGGCCGGGCGGGCGCATTCTGGCTGAAAGCGGGAGCGGCCAGAGCCATCAGCAGGGCGGGAACCATACATTTCAAACGCATCGTGCACCTCGAATCGTAGACCGCACTACCATAAATCGGTTTGGCCCGGTGTGCAATGTGCGAGCGCGCTTCAACCGATCCGCGCCGGCGCGAAGTACAATGCGCACATGCGCCCGATTGTCCTTCTTCCCTGCGCCGCCGCGCTGTCCCTGTCCATCGCTCTTTCCTCTGCAGCCCAGAGCGGCATCTCGTCCGCTTCGCCGGCCGATCGCGCCGAGGCCCGCGACATTTTCAAGCAGTTGATCGAGATCAACACCACCGACACTCCCAAGGGCAGTGTGACCGCCGGCACCACCGCCATGGCGAAGCGCTTTCTGGATGCGGGCTTTCCGCGGCAGGACGTCCACCTGCTCGGTCCCGACGCCAGGAAAATGAACCTCGTGGTCCGGTATCGCGCGGCGGGCACGGCCAACGAAAAGCCGGTGCTGTTTCTCTGCCACATGGACGTGGTGGAGGCGCTGCGTTCCGACTGGCACACCGATCCGTTCCAGTTTGTGGAGAAGGACGGCTACTGGTACGGCCGCGGCACCCAGGACATGAAAGACTCCGACGCCGGGCTGGTGGCCACGTTTCTGCGTCTGCACCGCGAGGGCTACAAGCCCAGGCGCGACCTGATCCTGGCGCTTACCGCCGATGAGGAAGGCGGCAAGTTCAATGGCGCGGCATGGCTGGTAAAGGAACATCGCGACCTGGTGGACGCGGCCTATGTCATCAATCCCGACTCGGGCGGCGTGGAACTCGATCACGGCCGTGCCGAGGTGGCCGATGTGGAAGCCACGGAAAAGGTCTATGCCGATTTCCAGATCACGGCGGTCAACCCCGGCGGCCACAGCTCGCGCCCGCGGCTCGACAACGCCATCTACGAGCTGACGGATGCGCTGGAGAAGCTCGCCCATTCCAGCTTTCCCTTCGAGCTGAACGAGGTGACGCGAACGTACTTCCAGAATCTCGAGAAGCGGGAGACCAGCCAGACCGCAGCGGATATCCGCGCCATCCTGGCCACGCCGCCGGATGCCGCCGCCGCCGCGCGCCTCAGCGCCGAGCCCAGCTTCAATTCCAATTTCCGCACTACCTGCGTGGCCACGCGCCTGCTGGCCGGCCACGCCAACAACGCGCTGGCGCAGACCGCGCAGGCCAATGTGAACTGCCGCATCTTTCCCGGCCACTCGCCGGAGGAGATTCGCCACGAGCTGATCGGGATTTTCGGCGATCCCAAGTTGACGGTGAAGTATGTGTCGGATGCGGGCGTGGTTTCAGAAATCGCGCCGGACCGCAAAGCCATCGTGCCGCCTCCGCCGAACCCGGAAGTTTTTGAACCGTTGACGCGCATTACCGACGCCATCTGGCCCGGTGTGCCGGTTACTCCGGTGATGGAAAACGGGGCCAGCGATTCCATCTATTTTGCCCAGGCCGGCTATGCCACGTATGGCTACTCGGGCATTGCGCTGGAACGCGATGACGATCGCGCGCACGGCCAGGATGAGCGTCTTCCCATCGACTCCTATTGGAAATCGCTGGACTTCCTCTACGCATTCTGTAAGGCTCTGGGCGACAAATGAGCCCCCGGCCCCGCCGCGATGGCCGCGCCATGCAGCCCGTGTATCGCAAGATCGCCCGGCGGCTGGTGCCGTTCCTCATGCTGCTCTACATGGTCGCGTTTCTCGATCGCGTCAACATCAGCTTTGCCGCGCTCACCATGAATCGCGACCTGGGCTTCTCCGACGCGCTTTACGGATTCGCCGCCGGAGTGTTCTTCCTCAGCTACTGCCTGTTCCAGGTTCCCGCCAACCTGGCGCTGGCCCGCGTCGGCGCGCGACGATGGCTCGCGGTCCTCATGGTGATCTGGGGCGCGGTGTCGATGAGCACGGCCTTTGTGTCCGGCGGTCCTTCGTACATCACCGCGCGCGCCGCCCTGGGAATTGCGGAAGCCGGCTTTTATCCCGGGGTGATCTATTACTTCACGTTCTGGCTGCCCCGCTCGTTGCGCACCCGGGTACTGGCGTTATTCTTGCTGTCGCTGCCTTTGTGCAACGCCATCGGCTCGCCCATTTCGGCGCACATCCTGCTGATGAAGGGCGTGGGCGGCCTGAGGGACTGGCAATGGATTTTTCTCCTGGAGGGCGCGCCGGCGGTGCTGCTGGGAATTCTCACCTGGTTTGTGCTCGCGGACAATCCATCCACCGCCCCGTGGCTCTCGACTGAGGAGAAGAGTCTCGTTCTGCACGATCTGCGCAGCAGCGATGAAGCATTGCAGCGCGCGGGCACGGGCAGAACATGGATCGGAGTGGTGGGAGATTCCGCCGCCTACTTCCTGTGGAGCACCGGCATTTACGGGCTGAGTTTCTGGCTGCCGAAGATCCTGGTCGCCCGGGGAGCTTCGCCGGTATCCACGGGCTGGTGGGCTACGCTGACCTTTGGCGCGGGCGCCGCGGCCATGTTCTGGGCCAGCCGGCAGCGCAGCACGCGGGCCTTGCCGCTGCTGTTCTTGGCGGCGGGCGCGGGATTTGCGGCTTCGGGAATATCGCACTCGGTGGCGGGAGCCGTCGCCGGCTTCTGCCTCGCGGCCATGGGACTGCTCTCTTCGCTGCCCATGTTCTGGAGCGTGGCCGCCAGCCGCCTCAGCGGCAAGGCAGCGGGAGCGGCCATTGCCATCGTGAACTCCGTGGGTGCGGTGGGCGCTTTTGCCGGACCCTCCGCCATGGGCTGGCTGCACGAGGCGACTCACCGCTATACCGCAGGGTTATGGGCTATCGCCGTGTGCCTGGCGGCGGGCGCGGCGATGACGGCAGGCGAGGCATTGCATTCGGCATCACAGGCAGCTCCCTCCGCCAATTGACAGCTTTGCATTTTGCAAAGTATTATTGATACCAGTTAGCGATGAATGCAGTCACGTTTCATTCGCCGCAACATTGAGAAAGTTTGCATGCACGTCGTCACTCGGAAGCACCTCAAGGAGGCCGAAGGCAACTATCCCGACGCCGCAAGAGAGCTTCGCGCCTGGTACAAGATCGTGAGCAGCGCCCGATGGCGAAATCTGCTTGAAGTGCGGCAAGTTTTCCGGGACGCCGATGACGTTGATGGATACGTGGTTTTCAACATCCGGCAGAATCGCTATCGCCTGGTCACGATCATTCATTACTCCCACGAGAGAGGCGGGCGGCTGACGGAAGGGCACATTTACATTCGATCCTTTTTGACGCACCGGCAATACGATAATCGTGCGAATTGGGACAAGGGGGTGAAGCTATGAGCACACTGCTCGCCAATCCGGTCGAGATGATTCGGAAGGGAGCGCCTCGGATTATTCGCAATGACGAGGAGCTTTCCGAATACACTCGAACGCTTTTCAAACTTACTGGAAAAGCCGATCCCACTCCCGATGAAGAAGAGGCGATTGAGCTTTTAACGCTTCTGATTGAGCGTTACGAGACCGAGCGTTATACATCGCCGGACGCCGGCCCGGTGGATGTTCTGCGATTTCTTCTGGAGAGCAATGGCCTCACCCAGCGCGAAATAGCATCGGACCTCGGCAGCGAAAGCACAGTTTCGCTCGTTCTTGCTGGCAAGCGTCGTTTGAATCTCAACCATATTGCCCGGTTGAGCAGACGCTTCCATGTTTCTCCGGCGGTTTTCTTTGGATCAGCTGATCGCGATAGAAAATGAGGTATACCTGTCTTGACATTGTCATGGCAGTTGGCTAGGCTGAAATGGAGGGATGTTTATGGCCGGTCAATCGACCTTGACGGAGAGGCGCACTGAGAAACTGGATGTGCGAGTCTCGCCTTCAGCGAAGGCGAAGCTTCAGGCGGCCGCATCGGCTGTTCATCGCTCAGTGAGCGATTTTGTGATGGAGAGCGCTCTTTCCCGCGCGGAGGAAGCGCTTGCGGATCGCCGCATCTTTGGTTTGGATGCGGACAAGTGGGCCGCTTTCCAGGCTGCTCTCGATGCGCCCCCTCGCCACTTGCCAAATCTCCAGCGGCTTGTGGATGAGCCCGGATACTTCGACTCCGGCACAGCCGGATGACCGAGACTCGAGCGATTGAGAAACTCCGCCGGGACCATGCAATTGACGCGTTCGACTGTGGGCAAGAGGCATTGAACGGCTGGCTTCTGAAACACGCATTGCAGAATCAGGGAGCGGGCGCGGCTCAGACCTACGTGGGGCTGAACGGACGAGTGGTCATTGGGTATTACAGCCTGTCTGTCGGGCAGATTGAATATGCCGATGCGCCGGAACGGTTGCAGAAGGGACTGGCGCGGCACCCAGTGCCCATGATGTTGCTGGCCCGCCTGGCCGTTCACAAAGATTGGCAGCGAAAGGGAGTGGGGCGCGCGCTCCTGAAGGATGCCGTGCTGCGAACCTTGCAAGCCGCTGACATTGCCGGAATTCGTGCGCTTGCCGTGCATGCGAAGGACGAACAAGCTCGAAGATATTATGAGCAATTCGACTTCGTTGCCTCGCCCGCCGACTCGCTTCACCTCGTGGTTCTGTTGAAGGACATACGCAAGCGCATCGGCGGTTAAGTTCACTGGGGAGTGGACCGCATCGTCCCACTGCTAAACTTATCCTTGATGATTCTCCCGTTCGTCCGCGAGATTTTCGCGGACCTGGAGCACTCCACCGCCTTCGATCGCGTGCGCAGGCACCTCAGCCTGGGTGCGGGGCGGCGAATTGTGTCCGGACTCACCGCGACCGCCCGCTCGCTCTACATTCCGCTGATGGCGCGCGCCGCCCGGCGGCCGGTGATCGTGGTGGTTTCTGACAATAAGGCCGCCGAGGCCCTGGAGCCCACGATCCGCGCCGGCTGCGAGCTCACCGGCGCCATCGATCCGGCCCGCGTGGTCCGCCTGCCCGCCCACGACGTGCTGCCGTTCGAGAATCTTTCTCCGCATCCCGATGTGCAGGAGCAGCGCGCCGCTGCGCTTTGGAAACTCGCCACCGGCGCGGTCTCCATCCTGATTGTTCCGGTGGAAGCCGCGGCCATGCGCCTCTTCGAGCGCGACTACTACGCCAGCCTCGCCGTCACCCTCCGGCGCGGCGAAGAGGTCGATGTGGAAGTGCTCACCGCGCACCTGGCCAGCGTCGGCTACACGCAGATGGACCTGGTCGAAATGCCCGGGCAGTTTACGCGGCGCGGCGGCATCCTCGACGTCTACTCGCCCGAGTCCGACCGCCCCGTGCGCATTGAGTTCTTCGGCGACGAGATCGACACCATCCGCAAGTTCGATCCGGAGACGCAGCGCTCGCAGTCCGGCCTCGACGAAACACAACTCCTCCCCCTCACAGAAACCCCTGTCACCGAGCATCTACTCGCTGCCGTCCACGCGCGTCTCAGCAAGCAGCGTGTCGAGATCGAGGGCGATAGCGATGCCAGCGAGATGGCGATGGAGGCCGCGGCTGCGGGCGGCGTCAGCGTGTTTCCCGGCTGGGAATTCTTTGCCTCCGTGGCCGGCGCGGAAACCCACCTGCTCAAACTCATTCCCAAGGCGGTGCTCTTCGTCGACGAGCCAGGCATGGTGCGCAACCAGATTGATCGCTGGTGGAACAAGGTGGAGCAGCGCCACGAGCGCAGCGGCATCGGCAACCTGATTCGCCCGGAGGACATCTATCTGCGCCCGGAAATTTTGCAGGGCCTGCTGCAATCGCATTTTGGGCTGGATATCGATCAGCTCGGCGCCGTCGATGTGCTCGATGAGGACAGCACACTGGGCGAGATTGCCGTCAATACCCGCCCCACGCTGCGCTTCCACGGTTCCATTCCCGCGCTCACCGAGCAGTTGCGCAAGCTGATGGAAATCGAATCGCACATTGTGATCGCCGCGGCCAACCTGGGCGACGTGGAGCGCATGGCCACGGTGATGCGCGAGTACCAGATTCCCTATCGCCTGGGCAGCCGCGCGACTCACGGCGGCGAAACCATGCTGGAAGAGGCCAGCTACATGGCCGGCGACCTGCGCGTGCCGGTCATCGTGCGCACTCCCATCGCGTCCGGCGTCAGCTTTCCTGATTCCAACCTCATCGTGTTTGGCGCGAACGACTTTTCCGATGAGGCCGACATTGCCGCCCGCCCTGAACCCAAGCGCTCCAAGACCGCGGCATTCGTCTCCGATTTTCGCGATCTCGCCGTCGGCGACTTCGTGGTTCACGTGGAGCACGGCATCGCCCAGTACCAGGGCCTGAAGGAGATTGTGCAGGACGGGCTTGCGGTCGAGTTCATGATTCTCGAATTCGCCGAGCAGGCCAAGCTTTACGTGCCGCTCACGCGTCTCGACTTGATTCAGAAATACCGCTCCACCGATGCCGGCCCCGCGCCGACGCTCAACAAGCTCGGCTCTCAGCAGTGGACCAAAACCAAGGCGCGGGTGCGCAAGGCCATGCAGGATATGGCCGGCGAGCTGCTCAAGCTTTACGCCCAGCGCCACACCGCGCAGGGAAACGCGTTTTCAAAGGACAACGAGTTCCAGAAAGAGTTTGAAGACGCCTTCGACTACAACGAGACCGACGACCAGATCTCCGCCATCCGCGCCATCAAGTACGATATGGAATCCACCACGCCCATGGACCGCCTGCTTTGCGGCGACGTGGGCTACGGCAAAACCGAAGTGGCCATGCGCGCGGCGTTCAAGGCCGTGCAGGATGGGAAACAGGTCGCGGTCCTTACGCCCACCACGGTGCTTAGCTTCCAGCATTTCGAGACATTCAAGAGGCGATTTTCGCAGTTCCCCATCAACGTGGAAATGATCTCGCGCTTCCGCACCGCCAAGGAGCAGAAGGTCATCGTCGAAAAGGTCGAAACCGGCAAGGTGGACATCCTCATCGGCACCCACCGCCTGCTGTCGAAGGACATCAAATTCCAGGACCTCGGCCTTCTCGTCGTGGACGAAGAACAACGCTTCGGGGTACGCCATAAGGAGCGCCTGAAGCAGTTGCGCAAGGAGATCGATGTGCTCGCCATGAGCGCTACGCCCATCCCGCGCACGCTGCACATGTCGCTGGTGGGGCTGCGCGATATGAGCGTGATCGAGACCCCGCCCAAGGATCGCATGGCGATTCAGACGGTGGTGGCCAAGTTCGATGAGAAGATCGTGCGCTCGGCCATCGAGCTGGAACTGGAGCGCGGCGGCCAGGTATATTTCGTGCACAACCGCGTCGAATCCATCTACGAGATCGCCGCGCGCATCCAGGAACTGGTGCCGGCAGCACGCGTCGCGGTGGGCCATGGGCAAATGGGCGAGACCGAGCTCGAGCGGGTGATGCTGGCTTTCATGCATCACGAATACGACGTGCTGGTGGCCACCACCATCATTGAAAATGGCCTGGACATTCCGCTGGCCAACACCATGCTGATCAATCGCGCCGATCGCCACGGCCTGAGCGAGTTGTATCAGTTGCGCGGCCGCGTGGGACGGTCCAATCGCCGCGCTTACGCCTACCTCCTCATCCCGAATGAGAAGGAGCTCACCGGGATTGCCCGCCGCCGCCTGGCTGCGCTCAAAGAGTTCAGCGACCTTGGCGCGGGATTCAAAATCGCCGCGCTCGACCTCGAACTCCGCGGCGCGGGCAACATGCTCGGCGGCGAGCAGAGCGGGCACATTGAAGCCGTCGGGTTCGAGCTCTACACCTCGATGCTGGAGCAGGCGGTGAAGGAGATGAAGGGCGAAGGCGCGGAAGAACGGCCGGCCACCCAGCTCAATCTCGGCATCGCGTTGCGCATCGACGAGGCTTACGTTGCGGAAGAAAACCAGCGCCTGCGCCTCTACAAGAAGATTGCCGGCGCCAATAGCGAAAAAGCCGTAGCCGATCTGCGGGCCGAGATGGAAGACCGCTATGGCCCGCTGCCCGATGCGACGGTGTATCTGCTGGAGGCCGCGTCGCTACGCCTGGAATGCGAACGCATCGGCATCGCGCAGGTCGATCGCAAGCGCGCCGAGCTGCAGATCCGGTTTACCGAGAATGCGGCGGTCGATCCGCAGCATTTGATGAGAATTGTCGCGCGCAACGCCAAGCGCGGCGCCCAGTTCACGCCGCAGGGCTTGCTCAAGTATCCTTTGGCTGCCACTCGTCCCGATGAAGTCCTGCTCGAGATTCGCGATTTGCTTGTCAACCTGGCGCCCGCGCCGGTGAACGCATAAGAGCACATGAGGGAGCCACGATGAAGAACGCGCTTGCCTTGGTGATCCTGGGAGGTTGCATGTCCACATTCGCTGCTGCGGCCGCGGCCGATTCGGCGCAGCAAAAGTTCCACAAGATTTCCGACGAGTACTTCGACCAGGTCTACTTCCCTTATCAGCCCACCGCGGGAACCCTCGTGGGATATCACCAGTACGACGCGCAGCTCGAAGACTATTCGCACGATACCATCGATGCGCAGGTCGCCGCGCTGAAGGCATTTGAGGCCCGCGTCTCCGCGATCCACCCAGCCGGGCTCGATCGGACCACACGCGGCGACCGCGAAATGGTGCTCAACAATATCCGTTCGTGGCTGCTCACCCTGGAAACAATTCGCCCCTGGGAGAAGAATCCTGACCTTTATTCCGGCAGCCTGAGCAACTCCGCGTTTACTCTGATGGAGCGCAAGTTCGCGCCGCCCGGCGATCGCCTTCGTTCTCTTGTTGCGCGCGAGCGGCTAATGCCTTCGCGACTCGATGAGGCGCGGGCGAATCTCAAGAACCCGCCGCGCATATTTACCGAAATCGCCATCGAGCAGTTGCCCGGAATCATCAGCTTCTTCGAGCATGACGTGCCCGCCGCATTTGCGGATTCAAAGAATGCGGCACTGGTAGCCGAGTTCGGACAAACCAACACTGCGGTGATTGCGGCGCTCAACAGCTATCTGGCCTGGCTCAAGACGGACCTGCTGCCGAATTCCAAGGGCGACTTCCGCATCGGCGCCGATACGTTTTCAAAGAAGCTCGCCTATGACGAGATGGTAGATATCCCGCTCGACAAGCTGCTCGAGATCGGATGGGCCGACCTGCGCAAGAATCAACAGCACTTCAACCAGATCGCAAAAGAACTCGAGCCCAACAAAAATCCACGGCAGGTCCTGGAGCAACTTGGCGCCGATCACCCTACGCCCGATCAGCTACTGAATAGCTTTCGCGCGACGTTCACAAACCTGGTCGGCTTCATTCGCGACCACCACATCGTGACCATCCCGTCGGATGTGCGGCCCATCGTCGAGGAGACGCCGCCCTTCATGCGCGCCACCACTTTCGCCAGCATGGACACACCAGGCCCGTTCGAGAAACACGCCACCGAAGCCTACTTCAACGTGACGTTGCCCGGTCCCTCGATGAAGCCGGCTGAAGTGGAAGGTTACATGCATTCCTTCAACGTGGGCACCATCATTTCCACCGCGGTGCACGAGGCATATCCGGGCCATTACGTGCAGTTCCTGTGGGTGCCGCAAGCGCCGAGCCGTGTGCGCAAGCTGCTGGGCGCCAACACCAATGTGGAAGGCTGGGCGCACTATTGCGAGCAGATGATGCTCGACGCGGGCTACGGCCAGCCGGGAGCGGGCGCCAAGGACGAGCACGAAGCGAAACTTTTGCGGCTCGGCCAGTTGCAGGATGCGCTGCTGCGCAATGCCCGCTTCATCGTGGGCATTGAGATGCACACCGGCAAGATGAGCTTCGGCCAGGCCGTGGAGTTTTTCCAGAAAGAGGGCTATCAGTCGAAGGAGACGGCCACCATTGAAACCAGGCGCGGAGCCGGCGATCCCACCTATCTCTACTACACCCTCGGCAAGCTCGAAATCATGAAGCTTCGCGAAGACCTGAAAAGCAAGCAGGGCGCGCAGTTCTCGCTTGAGGAATTCCACAATACGTTTCTCAAGCAGGGATTTCCGCCCATCAAGATCGTCCGCGAAGCCATGCTGGGAGATAACTCGCCGGCGTTGTGAGCCTGAAGAGCGGAGTTAGCGGAGTTAGAGCATTTTCAAGTCAAGTGCTAACAGAACTCCGTGCCCCATCCTTGCGTCTTCTTTCTGGCGCAAGGGTGGGAAGCCACAAGAGTCGACCCTGACCATCAGCACTTCACTTAAATGCGCTATAGTCTGGGCGCTCAGCAATCAGCCCGTTGACTTCACCAGCCCCGCTTGCTCTGCTAACTCAGATGCCTTATTGCTTCCACTTAATATTGCATCCCACTACTGTCCGGCTATTTTTTGGGAGTGCAGCGTAACACTTGCAATGTCAATGCCGTGCGGGCGTTGGTCTCGGGAACGATTTGAAATTCAAACGAGCGGCTGGCTTGGTTCCGCTCTGTGGCGGGCACGAAACAATGGTGCATGAACGCCGGCCGCACCATCTTCTCGCAATTGATCGATCACGCCCCGCACAAGGAGTTTCAGAAGTGCGTGGCCCGCTACGGCGGCGCTTCCAATCCGCGTGGCTTTTCCTGTTGGGA
>DASZLF010000013.1:0-3262 GCA_035552555.1 Occallatibacter sp. | reverse complement strand
TCTTACGATCGCGAGTCGATGCGCGCCGCCATCGCCCAATACGACGGCGTCACCGCAAACGATCTGCGCGGCTCGCTGGTTGAGTTTCTGCGCGAAGTGATGCCGGTTGCTGAAGAGCTTGGGCTCCAACTGGCTATTCATCCCGATGATCCGCCCTTCTCCCTGTATGGACTACCGAGGATTGTTTCCACCGCGGAGGATTTGCGGCAGATTCTCGCCGGATACAACTCTCGCGCGAATGGAATGACGTTCTGCGTGGGCTCTCTGGGCGCGCGGGAAGACAACGATCTGCTCGCTATGGCTCGCGCCTTCGCGCCGCGCATCCACTTTCTCCATTTGCGGCAGGTGCATCGCGAGGGCAATACGTCGTTCCATGAGGCAGAACACCTCTCCGGAAGCTCCGATATGCCGGGCGTGATTCGCATTATGCTCGAAGAGGAACGGCGGCGGGCGGAAGAGGGCAGGCCGGATTGGGAGATCCCAATGCGTCCCGATCACGGCCACCAGTTGGGGGACGATATCGGCAAACCGGGAAACGCCGGCTATTCTTTTGTGGGCCGGCTGAAGGGGCTGGCGGAGCTACGGGGAACGATTCGCGGCATGCAATATGCAATGCCCGAACTGCGGGCGCGGGAGCGAGGCACAATAAAAGAACCGCAACAGCAAGCCCAAGAACAGAGGCAAGCGCGATGAGCGAATTCAAAGATAAGGCGGCGCTGGTAACCGGGACCACAGGAATCGGACGGGCCGTCGCGCTGCGCCTTGCCTCCGGCGGAGCGCAGGTGATGGCCTGCGGCATCGATTCGCAGGCCAATAGCGATCTGCTGGCGGAAGCTTCACGTCGGCAGGTGACCGTCAGTGTGGAACTCTGCGACGTCTCCGATTCGGACTCTGTGCGGCGCGTGGTTGCGATGACGCTGGAGCGGTTCGGCGGACTGGATATTCTCGTCAATGCCGCTGCGATCCACCCGTTCGGCAATGTGCTCGAGACCGAGCCGGAGATATGGAATCGCTGCATGGCCGTGAATGTGGGCGGAGTCTATCTGATGGCGCGAGCGGCAATTCCTTCGATGAAGCAGCGGGGAGGCGGCAGCATTATCAACATGGCGTCGGTGCAGGGATACTCCTGTCAGACGGGCGTCGCCGCCTATGCAACTTCCAAAGGGGCAATTCACAGCCTGACCCGCGCACTGGCTCTGGACCATGCGGGTGACGCTATCCGCGTGAACTCGATCAGCCCGGGATCGATTCGCACGCCTATGCTGGCCACGTCGGCTGCCCACTTCGCGCCCGATCTTTCGGCGGAGGAGGCGTTCGCGCGATTCGGAGCAGGCCATCCGCTGGGGCGCATCGGCACTCCGGAGGAAGTGGCGGAGCTTGCCGCGTTCCTCGCTTCCGAAAAATCGGGATTCTGCACCGGCTCCGACTTTGTTGTGGATGGAGGTCTGCTCGCCAGCCTCGGAATGAGCTGAAACACTGCCGCAACTTTGCTTGCTTGAATCACGTACTGCATTCATCCATAAAAGGAAGATCATGAAACTTATTCGCTTCGGCCCTCCGGGCATCGAGTTGCCCGGCATACTCCTCGCATCCGGAACCAGAAAGAACTTATCGGCCCAGTTTCTCGACTGGGATGCGCGCTTCTTCCGCGAAGACGGACTGGCTCGACTGGCGGAATACGCCACGGCGGAGAACCTGCGCTCAGCTCCAGATGTGCCACGGCACGCGCGATGGGCTGCGCCGATCTCCCGTCCGAGCAAAGTGGTATGTGTGGGGCTGAATTATTCCGATCACGCGATAGAAGCAGGCCAGCCTATCCCTCCCGAGCCGATTCTTTTTCTGAAGGCGCCCAACACGATGATCGGGCCCTATGATCCGATCCAGATTCCACCCGGAGCAACGAAGACGGACTGGGAGATCGAGCTGGCGATTGTGATTGGCCGCGGAGCTCGACGGCTGGCGTCTCCGGAGGCGGCGCAATCGTGCGTCGCCGGGTACTGCATCTCCAATGATGTTTCAGAGCGCGCATTCCAACTGGAGCACGGCAGTCAATGGACCAAGGGGAAAAGCTGCGACACATTTTTGCCGCTCGGCCCCTGGGTGGCTACGCCCGACGAAATACCCGACCCGGGCGACCTGCCGATGACGCTCAAGGTCAACGACAAGGTGATGCAGCAAGGCCACACGTCGAAGATGATCTTCGGAGTGGATTTTCTGATCTGGCACATTTCGCAGTTCATGACGCTGGAGCCGGGGGATCTGGTTTCGACGGGCACACCGGCAGGTGTAGGCGGCGGGATGAAGCCGCCGCGCTTTCTCAGAGAGAACGATGAAGTTCAACTGGAGATCCAGGGGCTGGGGCAGCAGCGCTCCCGCTGCGTTGCAGTCTGAGCGGAGAGGAGTCGCGCTGCCGTCCGGGATCTTTTTATGGCCGCGTAGTTGCGGCCGAGTTGGGGGCGCGTTTAGGAAGAGTGGGCACGTTTGCTTCGAGGAAGTCCCACATCGCCCGGTAGGCAGCGATGTCATTTGCTGCCCCGAACTGGCCGTGGCCGCCGCCCTGAATGGTGAAGAGCTGGTTGGGCACGTGATCGCGATCGAGTTCCTGATGAAGGCGCACCGATTCGGTGTACGGCACAACAGGATCCTGGTTGCCGTGCACGATGAAGACAGGAGGCAGGCCGGGCCGCACGTAGTTTACCGGTGAAACCCGCCGCGCCTGCGCGTCGCGGTCCATTTCAGCACCGAACCATGCGACGGCATACGTTTTGCGATTCGGTCCGGAGATTATGTCCATCAGATCGGCGGGGCCATACCAGTCCACGATGGCCGCGACCTTCAGGGGCTTGTCGCCGTAAGCCGGATCGCCCGGGCACTCGTTGTCGAGCCCGTCGGAATCGCGCAGCATGCCGGCCATCAGCGCCAGATGCCCGCCGGCTGAATGCCCGGTGACGATAATGCGATCGGTGTCGAGGTGATACTGCTGCGCGTTGCGGTAGACCCAGCGAAGCGCGCAGCGGGCGTCTTCGACGGCGGCGGGAGCGAGCGCGGTTCCAGACATTCTGTATTCGACATTGATCACATTCCAACCCCGCGCCAGCCAGGGCATGATGTACGGAGTGGCGCCGGTGCGGTCGCCGAAGAACCATCCGCCGCCGTGGTAGTAGATCACGGTCGGCACCGGCTGCTTTGTCTGTGCCTGCCACACATCGAGTTTGAGCGACACGCCGGAGGCGAAGCCGTACTGCTGGTCAGGATACGTAAG
>DASZLF010000012.1:0-5749 GCA_035552555.1 Occallatibacter sp. | reverse complement strand
CGAGTCTGGACTCGCTGTTCAAGAGCTGATAACTGTACGTCAAAATATGAAGGAGTCGCCCTGGGCGGCTCCTTTGTCATTAAGTGCAATCCCTTTCCTCTTAATACTTCCTTAAGGGTGATTTTTATAGGCTGATTTTGTGAAAGGGATTCTGAGCATCCGGATTGATATAGCCCAGCATAGGCCCTCCCCCATGAAGCGAAGCAATCCAGTTAAACGGTCGGGCCACCAGCTCGCGGTGAGAGGCTTACTTGTTTCTTGTCAGACTTTCTAGGTTATCTGCGCTGTTATTCGTTTTTTGGCTCACGCAATTGACGCTGGGGGCCCAGGCAGGAGCGTCCGGCTCGATTGCGAGCTCCGACGCGGCCAATGGCGTTCCGGTTTCCATTTCGCTGGAGCATGCGATTGCGCTGGCGTTGAAGAACGATCCCGCGTATGGCTTAAGCAAGGCGGAGCGCGAGTCCGCGCTGCTCGATCGGAACATTGCGCGATCGGCGCTGCTGCCGCAGGCGAGTATTAACAATCAATATCTATACACCGAGCCGAATGGACTGCTGAACCAGGCGGGCCAGGGAGTGAGCGCGCAGCCAGCGCCGCGCTTTATCGCCAACAACGCGATTCGGGAGTATGCGAGCCAAATAGTGGTTACAGAGACGCTGAGCGGCGCGTCTTTGATCGATCTAAGCCGGACCCGGGCGCTGGCGGCCAAGGCGACAGCGGACCTGGAGCTTTCACGCCGGGACCTGGTGCTGAATGTGGTTACAGCCTACTTTGGAGCGATTGCCGCCGATGACAAGATGCACGTGGCGGAACGCGCCAATGATGAGAGCAGGAGCTTCGACGAGCTGACGCGCAAGCTGGAACGCGGGCGGGAGGTGGCGCACGCGGATGTGGCCAAGGCCGATCTGCAGATGCAGCAAGGAATGCGCGAGCTGGATGATGCCAGGCTTGCGGCGGAAAAAGCGCGGCTGGATTTGGCCGTACTGCTGTTTCCCGATCCGCGCATGCCCTACACGCTGGCGGGTGGGGCAGGTCTTCCTACGCTGGCGTCGCGTGCAGAGATTGAGGCGGCGGCGGGACGGAACAATCCCGACCTGCGGAGCGCGCTGGAGGCGCTGCGGGCCAGCGAGGCAGAGGTGAGAGCCGCGCGTGCCGGGTATCTGCCCACCTTGACGTTCGCATACAACTACGGAATCGATGCGCCGCAAGTCGCGGTCAACGGCCCGGACGGAGCGCGTAATCTCGGTTACTCGGCCATGGTTGGGTTGGATTTTCCCGTCTGGGACTGGTTTGCCACGCACGACAAGGTGAAGCAGAGCCAATTGCGGAAGAGAGCCGCCGAGGTAACGCTGACCAACGTCCAGCGCGTACTGATCGCCCAACTGGAAGAATTTTACGACGAAGCCAAAATTGCGAACGACCACTTGGCGTCGCTGGAAAAAAGTGTGACCACGGCTCAGGAGAGTCTCCGTTTTACCAAGCTGCGCTATCAGGCTGGCGAAGCCACTGCTCTCGAAGTGGTGGATGCGCAGACTGCGCTGCGACTTGCCGAAACCGCCCGCGCCGACGGCGCCGTTCGCTACCGGGTAGCGTTGGCCAACCTTCAAACCCTTACCGGAACCCTTTAAGACGCCTATGCCAAGCAAGCAGATGCAACGAACCAGATCGAAAGCCCTAGCCCCTTTGGCCTTTGCAGCCATAGGGATGCTCCTCGCCACCGGCTGCAGCAAGCAAGAGGACCCAGCGGCGGTTGAAGTCACCGTACAAGCGGCGATGGTGCAAAACACCTCGATTACTCAACACATCATGGCCGATGCGGTGCTGATGCCGCTGGCGCAGGCGGCCATTCTGCCGAAGATCACCGCCCCAGTGAAGAAGTTCTATGTGCAGCGCGGAGCGAAGGTGAAGGAGGGGCAATTGCTCGCCACGCTGGAGAGCCAGGACCTGTCGGCGGCTGTTCAGGACACCGCAGGCAGCTACGATTCCGCCCAAGCCACCTATCAGGCGGCGACCAAGGCGCAGGTGCCGGAGGACTATCAAAAGGCGGAGGTCGACCTGGCGCAGGCCAAAGCAAATCTCGACTTGGACCAGCAGATTGTAAAGAGCCGCACTCAGTTATTTGGAGAAGGCGCGATCGCCGGGCGTGACCTGGACATTGCGAAAGCGGCGCTCGTACAGGCGCAGGCCGCGTACGACACGGCGGAGAAGCACCTTGAAGGAATGAAGCAGGTGAGCCGCGAGGCGGCGCTAAAGAGCGCGCAGGGGCAACTCGAGTCGGCCAAGGGCAAGTATATGGGAGCGGAGGCGCAACTGAATTATTCGGAGATTCGCAGCCCGATCAATGGAGTGGTGGCCGACCGCCCATTGTTTGCGGGGGAGACCGCGGCGGCAGGCGCTCCACTGATTACGGTGATGGACATCTCCAGTCTGATTGCGAAAGTGCACCTTTCGGAAGCGCAAGCGGAGATGGTGCATGTGGGAGATAAGGCGTCCATTGCCGTCGAGGGGGTGGAGGAGCCGATTGAAGGAAAGGTCTCGCTGGTGAGCCCCGCGGTGGACCCCGGCAGCACAACGGTAGAAGTGTGGGTGCGGGTTGCGAATCCGAAGGGCACGTTGCGGCCCGGCACGTCCGTTCAGGTTTCGCTCGCGGGTAAGACAGTTCCCCACGCGCTGGTGGTTCCCAAGGAGGCGGTGGTGACCACCAACGGCGGGGCGCACGTGGTGATGGTGATCGGATCGGACAGCGTGGCGCACCAGAAGATGGTGCAGACCGGCATCGAGGATGACGGCAAGGTGCAGGTCCTGAGCGGCGTAACGGCGGGGCAGCAGGTGGTCACGCAGGGCGCATATGCCATGGACGACGGGACGAAGGTCAAGGTGGGGGCAGCCGGCGATAAGGATGCGGGCGGCGAAGCCGGGGGAGGCGCGTAATGGCTTCGATTCCAACCATAGAACAACCGAAGCCGGAGGTGGAGGAGAAGCCGTTCTGGCTGGTGCGCTCGGCCCGTCCCATCTTTTTCTTTGCCATCGTGCTCGCGGTCGCGGGCCTGGTGCTCGCCTTCCAAATCCCAACCGCCGTTTTTCCCGACACGAATTTTCCGCGCGTGGTGATTGGGGTGGACAACGGCGTGATGCCGGTCGAGCAGATGCAGGTGACGATCACCAAACCCATCGAAGACGCGGTGAATAGCGTGCCGGGACTGGAGACGGTGCGCTCGATTACAAGCCGCGGGTCCGCCGAAGTGAGCCTGTTTTTCAACTGGAATGTGGACATGTTCCAGACGCTGCAGAGGGTGGACTCGGCGCTCGCCAGAGTAGAGCAGTCACTGCCGTCCACCGTGCATATCACGACCAATCGGCTGACCTTTGCGACGTTTCCGATTCTGGGCTACAGCCTGACGTCGCACACGGTTTCGCAGACCAGGTTGTGGGAGATCGCTACTTATGACCTGAAGCCGCCGCTGAACCGCGTGATTGGCGTGAGCACGGTGACGGTGCAGGGAGGGCAGGTTCCCGAGTACCATGTGGTGCCCGACATGGCGAAGCTGCGGGAGAGTTCGGTGACGATCACCGATATCGTCACCGCCATTCAGGCGAGCAACCTCGTCGATTCCCCGGGACTGTACGAGGGCAATCACCAGTTGATTCTGGGACTGGTGGGCGATCAGGTCCACAACCTTCAGGGGCTTTCGGAAATTGCCGTCAAGACGACCACGAGTGGCGTGCCGGTACGGCTCGGCGACATTGCGAAAATCGAGCCTTCGACGATGCCGGTGTACACGATGGTGACGGCGAACGGGCAGCCCGCGGTGCTGCTGAACATAGCGCGCCAGCCGGAGAGCAACACCGTGGCCGTGGCCAACGGAGTGGCTGCGGAGATACAGCAGCTCAAGAAAATTCTGCCACCAGGCGTCGAGTTGCGGCCCTTTTACGACCAGTCGGAACTGGTGCGGGACAGCATTAAGAGCGTGCGGGACGCGATTCTGATCGGCATCGTTCTTGCGTCGATTATTCTTGTGGTCTTTTTGCGGGATTGGACTTCGTCGCTTGTCGCGGGACTCGTGATTCCTGTCACTGTGCTGATTACTTTTCTGTTTCTCAAGATGACGGGCCAGAGTTTCAATCTCATGACACTGGGTGGATTGGCCGCTGCGGTGGGCCTGGTGATCGATGATGCCATCGTGGTGGTCGAAAATATCGTCCTGCACCGAGACATGGGCGAATCACGCACGGAGGCGGTGCGGAAGGCGCTCAAGGAGATTACGCCGCCGCTCATCGGCTCGACGATTACGCCGATTGTGGTTTTTCTGCCGCTGATTTCCGTGACCGGCGTGACGGGAAGTTTTTTCCGCGCGCTGGCGATCACGATGACGGTTTCACTGGCTACCTCGCTGCTGCTGGCGTTGACCTGGACCCCGAGCCTGAGCCTTTACCTGCTGCGACGCGGAAGTAAACCGGGAACGGTGCACCATGAGCAGGACCCGGCGCATGCGACCGGGTTCATGAAGCGCGTGCTCAATTGGCATCGCACAGGGTTGAATTGGGCGCTGGCGAAGCCGCTGTGGCTGGCGTTGGTCTGCGGGCTGCTGGTCGTGGGAACTTTCTTCGCATATCGCGGGCTGGGGTCGGACCTGCTGCCGGAGATGGATGAGGGCGGTTTTATTCTGGACTACATCATGCCGGCCGGTAGTTCGTTGTATGAGACCAACCGCGTGCTGCAGCATGTCGAAACGATCCTGCACGAGACGCCGGAGGTCGCAAGCATTTCGCGGCGCACCGGCCTGCAGATGGGCCTCGCGGCGGTAACAGAGGCGAACACGGGCGACATCACGGTGAAGTTGAAGAACCATCGCAGCCGCGGGATCGATGACGTGATGGAAGATGTCCGGCAGCAGATCAAGTCGACCGAGCCGGAGCTGGACGTGGAGTTCACGCAGGTGCTGCAAGACATGATCGGCGACCTCTCGAACGCGCCGGAGCCAATCCAGATCAAGATGTTTTCGACCGACCAGGCGCTGCTGAACGAGCTTGGACCGCGGGTGGGAGACGCCATCAGCAAGGTTCCGGGTGTGGTTGATGTCGAGAATGGCATCGACAATACGATCAGCGGGCCGGCGACGAACTTCACTGTAGATCCGGCGGTAGCTGCGCGGCTTGGCTTTACGACGGAGGAGATTTCCACCGATGCGACCTCCATTCTGGACGGTGTGCCGACGACCGAGCCGCTGATTGAGAATGGGCGACCCTACACGATCCGCGTGCGGCTGGACGATGCACACCGGTCGTCGTTCAGCGCGATCGAGAACACAATCTTCAATAGCGCGACGGGAAAGTTCGCCACGCTGAGTTCACTCGCGAAGGTGGAGCAGTTGCCGCCGCAGAATGAGATTCGGCGCGAAAACCTGCAGCAAATGGTGGTGGTCACAGGACGGCTGGAAGGCGCGGATTTAGGATCGGCGATTGCGCACGTAAAGCGGACGATCGCGGACATGCACCTGCCGGCGACAGTGCGGGTGGAGTATGGCGGGACCTACCAGGAGCAGCAGAAGTCGTTCAAGCAACTGCTGCAGGTTCTCCTGTTGGCGCTGGTGCTGGTATTCGGAGTACTGCTGGCGGAGTTCCGCGATTTTTCGGCCCCAATGGCGATTCTGACCTCGTCGGTGCTCTCGATGGCCGGGGTGGTTATGGCGCTCCTGATCACGGGCACGGGCTTCAATGTGGCGTCGTTCATGGGCCTCATCATGGTGAT
>DASZLF010000011.1:0-2216 GCA_035552555.1 Occallatibacter sp. | reverse complement strand
ACTTCGACGGGAAAATCCGCCAGTGGTATTCGCGCGGCGATGGCAAAGGCGTCGTCTTCCTGGTCGACGCGAAGACCGAGGACGAGGCACGAGCCGTTATGGAAACGCTGCCGCTCGCGAAGGAACAGTTGATGGATCACGTGTACATTCCCGTCGGACCCTTGATGCCGCTGAGGGCCCTGATGGGCGGTGGGGCGCCGAACCGTTAGAAGGAGACGGCCATGATCAAGCCAAGAATCATCGTGACTGGTGCGACCGGGAAGACGGGCAGTGTCGTCGTTAACGAACTGCTAAAAGCCGGCTATCGTGTCCGCGCTATGGTGCGCCGGGAAGATTGCCGAAGCGCGCAACTGAAGGCGCAAGGGGCCGAGATCGCGGTCGCCGAGATGAGCGATGTCGAGCGCGTTGCGGACGCACTGAATGATGTCCAGCGCGCGTATTATTGCCCGCCCATCGACCCGTACATGATTCAGGGCGCGGCCGCCTTCGCGGTCGCCGCCAAGGAAGCCCGGCTCGAACACATCGTCGGCCTGACGCAATGGCTGGCAAGCCCCTCGCATCCCTCGCTGATGACCCGTCAGCATTGGCTGCTCGATCGTCTGTTCTCGATGACACCGGGAATCGCGCATACGCTCGTCAACCCGGGCTTCTTCGCTGAGGTCTACCTGGCGACGATTGGGATGGCCGCGAATCTCGGTGTCTTCAGCTGGATGTTCGGTAATAGCCGCAATGCGCCACCCTCCAACGAAGATATCGGGCGAGTCGCCGTCGGGGCCCTAAGGGATCCTGCGCGACACGCCGGAAAGAGCTACCGCCCTACTGGTCCGGAACTCCTCGGTGCGGAAGACATGGCGAACGCGATCGGACGGGCCGTGGGGAGACCGGTCCGGGTCGTGCCGACACCGACTTGGCTGTTCATGAAGGCCGCCCGCATGAGCGGCCACCCGATCGACTTGTTCAGCAATGTTCGCTACTATATCGAGGACCACAAACGCGGCGCTTTCGAGCTGGGCGCACCAACCACGGATGTGCTGGATGTGACCGGCCGTCTGGCCGAAGACTTCGAGACTATCGCCCGCCGTTATGCGACGCTACCGCAGAACCAGCGGACTCCCGGCAAACGGCTTCGCGAGTTCGCGCAATTCCTGATCGCCCCGTTCCGCCGTGGTTACAATTTCGACCGCTACGACCGCGAACTGCGCCGTCCGTTCCCGTCCCACCCGCAGTTTGCGCCCGAGTCCGAGGTCTGGCGGCGCGAGCACGGCATCGGCGGCGTCGCTGAGCCCAGCACGCCACGCCGGTACAAGACCCGTTCCGCCACGAACCGCGCCCAGGCAACGATCACTCCCGGAGAACCCTTATGAACGCCACCACCGCGAGGATGCGTGGAAATTAGAAAGGAGACATTCATCGTGCCACAACTCTGGTTTTTCATGAGCATTGCATTGAGCTTCATCGCGTGGGGGACCGTCACCGCTCGATATGTCTGGCCGGAACTCCACCTCCGGCCGCGGGCCGAAGCATTACGGCCTCTGCTCATCCTGCACAGCTTCCGTTTCATCGGGTTAGCATTTCTGGTCCCAGGGGTTGTGTCGCCTGACCTGCCGCCTGCTTTCGCGAACTCCGCGGCCTATGGGGACATCAGTGCGGCGATGCTCGCATTGCTTTCGCTGATATCGCTACCCAGCACCGCTGGCGTTGTCATCTCGTGGATATTCGCCCTCTGGGGTTCGGCCGATCTCTTCAACGCTTTCTACCAGGCCAATCGCACCGGGCTCACACCGGGGCAGTTGGGAGCCACCTACTTCATTCCGACTCTCATCGTTCCGCTGCTGCTGATCACGCACGGACTCACTTTCCGGATTCTCCTGCAACATCAAAATGTACCCGCAGTACAGGAAAGTCGGCCCTTGGCATGAGGTCCTCGGCCATCGCAATGGTCGGGGCGGCAAGATTCGAACTTGCGACCCCCTGCGCCCAAGGGAGCGAAATCCGTTCCAGACGGTTTATCGGCTTTCGCGAATTCCTAATGGTTACAACAATCCGGGGAATCTGCTTTCGCTCAAGAAGCAAGTTCATCGGATGGAATGGATCGGGTTTGGACACAGTTTTGGCACAGCCGAAAAGCAGGTGCGTGAGTCCAGCGGGCTATTCAATTACGGATTCTGCCGTCAGCAGCAATCAGTGCGCCCGTGCATCTCCAGCCGTAGCAGTCC
>DASZLF010000010.1:0-1900 GCA_035552555.1 Occallatibacter sp. | reverse complement strand
CATGTGAATTGGCTGGAGGCCAGCCGCGGCTATCTGCCGGGGAACTGGGACATTCTGTGGTCGCTGTCGGTGGAGGAGACGTTCTACCTGGCTTTCCCGTGGGTATGCCGGTTGCTCGGGCGGGGCAAACTGCTGATCGCGCTGCTACTGGCATTTGTGGTGCTGGGGCCGTTCGGACGGTCGGTGCTGACCCATGGCAACCCGGTTTGGCGGGAGTATTCGTATCTGGGTGGGATGGATGCGATTGCGATGGGATGCCTGGCGGCGATCGCTCTTCACGGACGCAGGCTTTCTCGCGCGCAGCTGTGTTGGCTGGGTGGTGTGGGTACGGCGCTGCTCACGTTTTGTCTCCTGTTTTCGCGCACGGCTTACGCGTGGATCCCGGAGCGTACGGGGCTGTACATGAGCATGGTCGGCCTGGGCGCGGCCATGCTGATCGCGGTGGCAGCGCAGACCGGATGGCGCAGTCCAAGCTTTCTTGCGCCGGTGCTGCTGGCGGGGCAGCGGAGTTATGAGGTTTACCTGACGCACATGTTTGTGGTCGTTGCGCTGGACGCGGCGTTTGTCGCAACCGGCGCCGCGATGTGGGCGGTGCCGCTGTTCTTTCTGGCGGCGATTGCGTGCGCAGTGTTGCTGGGCGAGGTGGTGGCGCGCTTCTATTCCGAGCCGATGAACCGGTGGCTGCGCGGGCGCTGGGGAGACGGAGCGGGAACGATGGGATCTGTGCTGGAGGAGAAGGAAGTGGCGGCGCGGTGAGCGGAGCTACGCGATCGCAGCGGAGCGCTCGAGCTTCATCAGGAGCAGGGTCATGTCATCGTGCTGCGGGGCGGCGGCGGCGAAGCGGTCGGCCTCGGTGACGATGTGGCGGAGGATAGTGCTGGCGCTCTCGGGCAGTTTGGTGCGGGCGGCGGCAACCATGCGCTCCTCGCCCCATTCCTGATCCTGCAGGTTGAGCGCTTCGCTGATGCCGTCGGTGTAGGCGAGCAGCAGGTCGCCAGGCTCGAGATAGAGGCGGCACTCCTCATAGATGGCCTCCGGCAGAAGTCCGATGACCGGGCCGCCTCCGTCGAGGGCGTGGATCTCGCTTCCGCGCAGGACGTAGGGCGGATTGTGGCCGGCGTTGACGTAACGGAGCAGACGCGTCGGTGGCTCGTAGATGCTGAAAAAGAAGGTAGCGTAGCGATTGGTGGCGGAAGACTCGTAGACGAGGCGGTTGACGCGCGTCATGAGGACCGCCAGGTCGGCGGGACCGTCCATGGTCATGCCACGGAGCGAGGCGCGGAGGCTGGCCATGAGCAGAGCGGCGGAGATGCCTTTGCCGGAGACGTCGCCGATGGCGAGGCCGAGTGTGCCGTCTTCGAGCGAGAGGACGTCGTAGTAGTCGCCGCCGACGCCTTGCGCCGGCCGGCACTCTCCGTGGATGCTGTGCCCGGGGAGCGTAGGGAGCTGCTGCGGAAAGAGGCGCTCCTGTACCTCGCGGGCGATCTCGATTTCGCGATCAATGCGTTCGCGGCGCGCAGCTTCGCTGGCAAGTGAGTGGACGAGCGCGCTGATTTCAAGCGCGAGCCCGGCCTGGGTACTAACAGACTGGAGCAAGCGCAGATCGGAGGGCGTGTAGGGCTCTTCCGAGCGCTTGGCGCCGAGGCTGATGAAGCCGAGCAGCTTGTCGCGGCCGGAGAGCGGGAGAAGCAGCTCGCTGCCGAGGGTGTCGAGCGCCTGGCGCTCGCGATCGTCGGCGAGGAGAACCCATCCATCCGGGTTTTCGCGGTAGAGGGTAGCGGGCTGATTGGAGCGTGCGAGGTTGCGGGCGGTGGAGGAGCTTTCCTCAAAGCGCTTGGGCACATCGTTGCCAATACCGATGCAGTGCTCCAGGCCGAAGCTGCGGCCCTGGCGCAGATAC
>DASZLF010000009.1:0-29381 GCA_035552555.1 Occallatibacter sp. | reverse complement strand
GCTGGGGATCTGAAGACGCTGAAAGTCCCGGTATCCCGGCCCCATTCGAAGCGTATAGACGAAAAAGCCCTCCGATCCGGAGGGCTTTTCGGTATTAACAAATGCTCGTAGCCTACGCAGTCGCCTTGGCGCAAAGCTCGTCGAAAGCCCGCGTCAGCTCGCCGGCAATCTGCGGAGCCGTGCCCGACTCGATCACATAGCGCTGCATCAGGTAGACCAGCTTGCCGTCGCGCAGAATGGCGATGGCGGGCGAGGTCGGCGGATTGCCCTCGAAATAGCTGCGGGCGCGCTCCGTGGCTTCGCGGTCCTGGCCGGCGAAGACCGTGATCTTATGATCGGGCTGGTTGGCCGCGTTGGTCAGTGCCATGCGCACGCCGGGACGCATCTTGCCGGCCGCGCAGCCGCAGATCGAGTTCACCACCAGCAGCGTGGCGCCGGGCTGGCTGACGGCCGCGTCCACGTCTTCCGCGGTGCGGGTTTCCTGGATTCCGGCACGAGTCAGCTCCTCGCGCATCGGGATCACCATAAGCTCTGGATACATGAAAAACCTCCGGCAGGGATCGCCTGTTCCCATTCTACGGCACAATGCGTTGTAGCCTTGAAGACATGCTGCTGGAAGAAAACAGGGTCCTTGCGCCGTTCACGACCTTCGGCATCGGCGGACGGGCGCGCTGGTTTGTGCAGGCGCGATCGGAGGAGGACGTTGTGCTGGCCTCGGCATGGGCGCGGGAACGGGACATTCCGTTGTTTGTGCTGGGCGGCGGCAGCAACGTGCTCATTTCCGATGCCGGCTTCGAGGGACTGGTGGTGCGCGTGGCTTTGCAGGGCGTCGAGGAGCAGGACGTGGGCGATGCGGGTGTGCTGTTCCGGGTGGCAGCCGGCGAGGATTGGGATAGCTTCGTGCAGCGTGCCGTGAAGGAAGATTGTGCCGGCATTGAGTGCCTCGCGGGAATTCCCGGCACCGTTGGCGGAACCCCGGTGCAGAACGTGGGCGCCTATGGGCAGGAGGTCGCGCCGGTGATCGGCCGCGTGTGGGCGTTCGATCTGCAGGAGCGCAAATCGGTGGAGTTTGCGTCGGAGTATTGCGGCTTCGCTTATCGCCAGAGCCGCTTCAATACCGTGGATCGGGACCGCTACGTGGTCACGCGCGTGGATTATCGGCTCACCCGCGGCGGCGCTCCTCTATTGCGCTATCCCGATCTGCAGCGAGCGTTTGCCGCCGATGCCAAGCCCACGCTGGCAGAAGTCGCCGAGGCCGTGCGGCGCATTCGGCAATCGAAAGGCATGCTGCTGGTGGAAGGCGATCTGGACTGCCACAGCGCGGGCAGCTTCTTCAAGAATCCGATTGTGCATGAGGACCAAGCCGACCATATCGCGTTTCTGGCCGGGCGCCAACCGCCGCGCTTTCCATGCGGCGTGGAAGGCAAGGTGAAGATTCCCGCTGCATGGTTGATCGAGCAGGCAGGGTTCGCCAAAGGGTTCACCAAAGGCGCGGCGGGAATTTCATTGCGCCATACACTGGCGCTGATCAATCGCGGTGGCGCCACAGCGGGCGAAATCCTCGCACTGGCCGCGGAGATCAGGTCACAAGTGGAAAAGAAATTTGATGTCGTGCTACAGCCCGAGCCGGTGTTCGTGGGGTTCTAGCGTGGTGTCTCACAAGTTGGTTGCACCCTTCAGCGGCCCAAATGCAGGTCCTTCGACTCCGTTTGGCCCGAAAACCGGCCAAACTCCGCTCAGGATGACAGCATTTTCTTGTTGAAAACCGGCCAAACTCCGCTCAGGATGACAGCATTTTCTTGTTGAGTTATTTAGGAGACACCGAAGCATGCCATTTTTCAGCAAACTCCCAGCGTCCTGTCTCCGAAGGCCGCTGCATAAATGAGCTGTTATTGGTCGCGGCTCACGCCGTTTGCGAGACGCTTCGTGATCCGCTCGCGCTCCCTCGCCAGCACTTGTTGCGCCGGACCCATTGCGGCCAGGCGGCCTTCGCGCAGCAGCGCAACCTCCGCGCCGGTGGCAAACGCATCGGCGGCTTCGTGAGTTGCCAGCACCGTCTGCATGCCGTTTTGGCGGACCCACGCGCGAAGCCGATCCAGCAGCGCATCGGCCGCGGCGCCGTCAAGGGCGGAGAACGGCTCGTCCAGCAACAGCAACCGCGGCCCGGTGGCCAGAGCCCGCGCCAACGCCACGCGCTGCGCCTCTCCGCCGGACAGGCCCTGCGGCCGCCGGTCGACGAGATCGGAGCCACCCACCAGTTCCAGCATCTGCTCCACGCGCGCAGATCGCCCGGCACGATCGACATGCGCCAGGCCATACGCCACATTGGCGCGCACGCTCAGGTGAGGGAAGAGCGCGGGCTGCTGCGCCACCAGCGCGGTTTGCCGATGCCCGGGCAAGAGCCAGACACCCGATTTGGAATGGGCCAGCAGGCGATCTTCGTGCACCACGCGCGCCGCGCCGGAAGGCGCAACATTGCCGCGGTCCAGACCGGCGAGCAGGCGCAGGAGCGTGCTTTTTCCCGCGCCGGAGTGGCCAAACAGCACCGTCCACTCCGAGCCGAAGCGGCACTCGACCTGGAGATGAAAGCTGCCCCGCCGGGCATCCAGCGCGAACTCAAGCACGGCGGCCTCCGCGAGCCTGCGCGGCCGCATAAATGGCAGCCAGCGCGGCAAGGCTCAGTCCCAGAAGCACGGCGGCGGTGCGGTCGGCGGCGGTGTAATCGAAGTTCTCCACCTGGTTGTAGAGCACGATGGAGAGCGTGCGGGTGGCGCCGGGAATGTCGCCGCCGAGCATGAGCACCACGCCGAATTCGCCCACGGTGTGGAGAAACGTGAGCACCGCCGCGGCCACCAGGGAACGGCGGGCCAGCGGCGCCAGCAGAGTGCCAACCAGCCGCGCCGGGCTTGCGCCAAGAAGCCGGGCCGCATCGACCAGCGCCGGCTCGACGGCCGCAAATCCGGCCACAATGGGCTGCACGGCGAACGGCAAGCTGTAGATGACGGAGCCGACCACCAGCCCCGAAAAAGAAAACGCCAGCGGGTGCCCCAGAATCGCCGTGATCCCCCGTCCGAATGCGGTGCGCGGCCCGAGCAGCACCAGCAGAAAAAATCCCAGCACGGTAGGCGGCAAAACCAGCGGCAGGGCGGCAACGGCTTCCAGCGCCGCCAGCCACCGCCCGCAGCCCAGGACCAGCAACGCTGCGAGCGGGACGGCGATCACGAGGAGGATGGCCGTGGTAAGGCCTGCCAGCCGAAGCGTCAGGAAAAGAGCCTGCCAATCCATATGGTCCTGAACAGGATAATGCTCCGGAACCGTTCTTTTCGTGCTAATTCGTGCGGAGTCGGGCTAACGAGCATTACGGCGTACCCGGCAGCGGTCGTCCTGGGGTCAGCCCAAACTTCCGCAGTTCCTCCTGTACCGGCGCGGACATGAGAAACACCAGGAACTTCTTGCCGCCGACGCGCTGCGAGGCTTTGCTCATCAGCACCGCACCCTGCTCGATAGCCGGATAGAGATCGCGAGGGATTTCGAAGTATCTCCCAGTGGAAGAGAGGTGCGGGGTCTTGGCCGAGGTGAGGGAGATGAGGCCGGCGTCGGCGTTGTCGGAGTCGACGAATTGCGCCGCCTGGGCGATATTCTCCGCGGTGGCGAAGCGCGGCTTGAGCGCATCGTAAATCCCCAGCTTTTGCAGCGCGGCAACGGCGGCTTTGCCATAAGGCGCGCGATCCGGGTTGGCGATGGCCAGGCGCTTCAGCGCGGGATTGCGCAACAGGTCCAGCGAGGGCGGCGGCAGGCGAGAGTCGTTGCGCGTCCACAGAACCAGCGTGCCCTTGGCGTATGTAATCGGGGTGCCGGAAGCGCCCTCGCCGAGCCCCTCCGCAAGCCCCTCCGAGATGAGCTTCTGAGGATACCCGAGATCGGCGGAGAGAAACACGTCAAAGGGCGCGCCGTTTTCAATTTGCGTGGTAAGCGCGGCGGAGGCTTGGTACGTGGCCTCCGCGCGGATGCCGGTGGCCTGCTCAAACTGCTGCAGAATCGGCGGAAGCACCGGCTCCAAATCGGCGGCCGCGGCAATGCGCACCTGCGCCAGCGTTGCGGCAGCCGAAATACAAACAAGAAGCGGCGTGAGCAATAGCCACCGGAGAACGGGCTTCATAATCCCTTTCGATGAGGCAAATGGACGGCCACGCTGCTAGGCTATCAGCAGGCATGAGTGACAATTTGCACCAGTTGCGCTGTTTCGGCTGCGGTGCGCGAATCTCCGGCGCCGAGGCGCGGCCGGACTTTCGTTGCGCGGCCTGCGGCGATTTGTTTGAAGTGGATTATCCGGGCTGGGCCCAGCGGCAGAGCCACGACCGCCCCAATCCCGGCGCGCTGAAATGGCTGTGGCGCGAGCGGCGTTGCTCCTCTGAAGCACTGGACCATTCCGGCGTGTGGCGCTTTCGCGAGTTGCTGCCCATCCTGGAAAACTACGGCAACGCCGTCACCCTGCGCGAGGGCAACACGCCGCTGTATGCGCTGCCTCGCGCGGCCAGGGCGCTGGGCATGGATCAGCTTTTTGCCAAACACCAGGGCATGAATCCCACCGGCTCGTTCAAAGACACCGGCATGACCGCGGCGCTGAGCGTGGCGCGCGAGCGCGGCTTCGAGTGGGTGGCCTGCGCTTCCACGGGCAACACGTCGGCGGCTATGGCCGCCTATGCCGCGCGCGCCGGCATGCGCGGCCTGGTACTGATTCCCGAGGGCAAGATCGCATGGGGCAAGCTGTCGCAGGCCATGGATTACGGCGCGGTCACCTGCCAGTTGAAGGCCGATTTTGACGGCTGCGCGCGGGTGCTGATGCAGATTGTGCGCGAGCAGCCCATCTATCTTCTGAACTCCGTGAACCCTTACCGGCTGGAAGGTCAGAAGACGCCGGCCTTCGAGATTGCCGAGGCCTTCGACTGGAGCGTGCCCGACCACCTGATTGTGCCCGGCGGCAACCTTGCTAATAGCTCGGCGCTAGGCAAGGGGTTTCGCGAGCTGCGCGAGCTGGGCCTGGTGGCGCGGCTGCCGAGAATTTCGGTTATCCAGGCGCAGGGCGCCAATCCGCTGGTGCGCAGCCTGGCCGCGGGGGGAAGGGAATTGCAGCCTGTCGTGGCGCATACCCGCGCATCCGCCATCCGCATTGGCAATCCCGCATCGTGGCGCAAGGCTGCGCGCGTGGTGCAGGAGACCGGCGGCTGGTGCCTCGACGTCAGCGAAGCGGAGATCGCCATCGCCAAAGCGGAACTGGGCGCCGAAGGACTGGGTTGCGAACCGGCCTCCGCCGTCACCCTGGCGGGGCTGAAAAAGCTGCGCGCGAAAGGCGCGGTGGCAGGCGGCGAAACCGTAGTGCTGCTGCTCACCGGGCATACTCTCAAAGACGCCGATTACACCATCGAGTTCCATCGCGGAACGCTCCTGAACGCGGAGGAGACCGCGGGCCTGGAGCCGCAGATCGAGGCTCTCCGGCGCAATGCCCGCAGCGTGGAAGCGACTCCGGCGGCGGTGCTGGCGGCCATGAAGGATGCGGCGCTATGAGTGCGGATACCGCCAGCATCCGCTTCCGCCTGCCCGCTACCTCCGCCAACCTCGGACCGGGATTCGATACGGCGGCTGTTGCGCTGAACTTTTTTCTCGAGGTTGAAGCCGAACCGGCGCCTGAGTTTTCCGTCGCCGCCACCGGCCGCGATGCCGAGCGCTGCGGGCAGCTCGAAGATAACCTCGTGCTCGACCTTTATCGCAAGCTGCTCACCGACAGCGGCAAGCCGGTGGTGCCGCTGGCCATTCGCATGAATAACCAGATTCCGCTGGGAATGGGCTGCGGATCCTCCGCTGCCGGCCGGCTCGCTGCAATCCTGCTCGCCAATCACTTCGGCGTTCTGGGCTGGCCGAGCCGCCGCATTCTCGCCGAAGCAGCGCAATTGGAGGGCCACCCGGACAACGCCTCCGCCTGCTGGCTGGGAGGCTTTGTGGCCGCGGGCGGCCGGGCGGATCAGGTGCATGTGGCGCGCGTGATCCCGCCCGAGGAATGGCGCCCCATCGTCGTGCTTCCCGCCGAGCCACTGGCCACAAGCAAGGCTCGCGCGGTACTGCCCGCGAGCTATGCCCGGGCCGACGTGGTGGCCAACCTGCAGGCAGCGGCCATGCTGGGGCTGGCTTTCGCGCAGAAGCGCGGCGATCTGCTGCGCTTCGCCATGGAGGACCGCATTCATCAGCCGTATCGCGCGGCCATCTGCCCGCTGTTGCCGCGGCTGTTGCCGCTGGCTGGGCGCAATGGAATTCTGGGCGTGGCGCTCAGCGGAGCCGGACCCGCAGTGCTGGCCATCGTCGATGGCGAGGCGAATATTTTGCCGGCTTCGCAAGCCATCCTTGCAGCCCTCGAAGGCCTTCAGACTCCGGAGTTGCTGGTTTGCCGCTTTGAATCGCGCGGTGCAAATACCAGCGGCTTTCCGCTCTGAGGCGGCGGCGTTTCCGCGTGTGAGATTGCAAATTGTTCCCCAGGGGGAAGTTCTGCGCCACATCGTCGTCCGATGGACACAATGTAAAAGCCGCGGTAACTCCCACGTATTGAGTGTTATCCAACTGGCTAATACCCCATTGGTGATTACTTAGGGTGTTACCTAAGATTGCTTGATCTTCGTTCAAGGAATACATACAGTCGCAACGTGGGCAGTTCTGGGGGAGGGCTGCTCTAGCGCCCGTGATTCCTTAAATGGAGTCCGGGCGCTTTAATTTGCCCGCTACTGCTGTTGCCCATCCTGAGCCTCATGCGACTTTCCCAGTTCCTGCCGCATCCCATGAACGGGCAGCTGCGGGTAAACTGATTGGTGTGCAGTGATCGCAAGGAGGAGCATGGCTGGAGCAGGTGTGATGGAAGTGACGGATGCAAACTTTGATCAGGAAGTGCTGAAAAGCGAGCAACCGGTGCTGGTGGATTTCTGGGCGGGGTGGTGCGGCCCGTGCAAGATGATTGCGCCCTTCGTGGACAGCGTGGCAGCTTCCTACGCGGGCAAAATCAAGGTGGCCAAGGTGAATGTGGACCAGAACGGCGCGACGCCTTCGCGCTATGGGATTCGCGGCATTCCAGCGCTGCTGTTCTTCAAGGGCGGCAAGGTGGCCGACCAGATCGTGGGCTACGTTCCACAGAACGTGATTGAAGAAAAGGTGCAGAAGATTCTTTCCTAGGAGCAGGGGATAGGAAGCAGGGAACTGAAAGACAGGCCCGGTTCAACGCCCGGGCCTTTTGCTTGTGCGCCGTGCATGATTGGCAGGTTGGGGGTGGAAGTTCCCTTCACGCCCTGATGGAGGAGAAGTGATAGCGAAGCGCAACGACGGCATCGCGAGTTGTGTGCTTATTGCACCACGGTCAGCAGGCGATCACCTGAGTTCCACACGCTTTCGCGGACCGGTCTTGGCATGATGATGCAGCCTTCGCTGGCAGCGCCCGGGTGTTCGATGGAGTCTCCGTGGATGAGAAACCCGCTGCGCCCGCACATGTCGTTTGCAGGGTCGGGATCCAAAGGGAGTACGAAAGGGCCGTGCGCCGATGAACTGAACGGTTGACCGATCGTATAGCTTCCGCGAGGGATGGGACCGACGTCGGGGATGCACTGCTTTGACGGGTCATTCTTACCTTCCGGCGAGCCGCTGTAGCCAGTGCCGGTCAGATTGCCATCATTGTCGAATAACTCACCTGCGGTCTGCTGGTAGCTCCACATGGCCGTGCCTCCATTCGCCCGGGCCCGTATGGTCAATGGTATTTGCGCAGCACGCCGAGCACCCGCCCCTGAATCGCAACGTGCGCAGCGGGAACGTAGATGGGTTCCATCTCGATGTTCGATGGCTGCAGCCGCACCATGCTGCCTTCCGAGTAGAAGCGCTTGAGGGTGGTTTCAGAACCATGCACCAGGGCCACGATGATCTCCCCCTGGCGCGCCGTCCGTGTGCGTTCGACCAATACGTAGTCGCCGCTGATGATGTGCTCGTCGCGCATCGAGTCGCCGCGCACTTCCAGCGCGAACACGTCCCGGTTGCCCACCACATCGTGCAGGGAAATGCTCTCCTCCGTCTCGCTGGTCTCCACCGGCATGCCCGCGGCAATGCGCCCGGCAAGAGGAAGACGGTCGCTGGTTCGAGTGCGCGTTCCCGGCGGCAGCACGTCAATCGAGCGGCTGCGGTTGTGCACGCGATCGAGCATCCCCTTCTTCTCAAGATTGGTGATGTGCTTGTGCACGGTGGCCAGGCTCTTGAGACCCATGCCCCGGGCAATCTCCTCAAACGAGGGCGAATAGCCGTTGCGGGTCACAAACGATTCCAGAAAGTCGAGAACTTCTTTTTGTCGCCGAGTGACAGCCATGGGCGAATTATAGCGAATAAAAAGCGAATCGCAACAAAAAAGAATTGAGGGTTCCTAATTAGTCGATAGCAACAGCTCCTCGGCGGGTTCGGGGCCGAAGTTTGCCGGCAAGCGCGCCGCGGGAAGAGGCCTTTGTATCGAATCGAGACAGTCGCCCCGTTCCGGTTGATGGCGCGCGTCCATTCTGCCGATGACATGCCCAGAGCGTTCTCACGCCGGCTGGAAGGCGTCCATGATTTCGATCCGCAAATATCTTGACGGCGGGCTCGCCGAGCCTGAACCCGCGACACCGCAGCCGCGCAACCGGCGCGGCGCCGGTGATCTGCTCCCCCTCGCCATGGAGGCCTATCGCGCCGCGCTCTCCGAAATGGGCCGTTGCAGTGTGGACGCGTGTGCGGCTACCGGCACGGCGCTGGAGAAAGTGCTGGTAGGCGCCGCCGATGGCCTGGCCCTCAATGTCACCGCCGATGCCCTGGCGCAAACCGGCGCAAGCGCTCGGCAACAACTGCGCGAATGGGGCCGCGACACTGCGCGGCATTACCAGCAGAAGGCCGGTGAGGTGAAGGAAATGCTGCTGGCCATGGCGCAGACCGCCGAATCCGTGGGCGAGCGCGACCAGCGCTGCGCGCGCCAGATGCACGACGTCACGGCCCAGTTGCGGCAGATCGCCAGCCTCGAAGACCTTACCCAGATGCGCAGCTCCATTGAGAAAAGCGCAGCGGACCTGAAGAGTTCCATCGATCGCATGACCGCCGAGGGCAAGGCCGTGCTCGACGCGCTGCAGGCGAAGGTGACCACGTTCCAGGTGAAGCTCGAAGAGGCCGAGCAGACCGCCTCCTGCGACGCATTGACCAGGCTGCACAGCCGCTTGTGCGTCGAAAACCAGCTGGAGCAGCGGATCGCGGCGGCCGTGCCCTTCTGCGTCGCCATCCTCGATATCAACGGCTTCAAAGCCGTCAACGACACCCATGGGCACCTGGTGGGCGCCGAAGTGCTCAAGCAGTTTGCCACCGAACTGCGCTCCGCCTGCCGCTCCTCCGATCTCGTCGGCCGCTGGGGCGGCGACGAATTCATCGTGCTGCTCGATTGCGGCATGGCCCAGGCCCAGGCGCAGATCGAACGCGTCAGCCGATGGGTCTGCGGCAATTACGTGGTGGAGGGAATCGCCGGAGCGCTCAAGCTGAGCGTCGAAGCCTCCATCGGGCTGGCCGAGTTTGCCCCACTGGAAACCCTGAAGCAGTTGCTGGACCGCGCCGACGCCGCCATGTACCGGAAAAAACCGGCGGGTCGTGGAGAAACCACGGATGCCGGCGAGCGTGAGATCGCTCGTTCGGCCGCACGGTAGAGCAAAACCCGAGAAGCTAGCGCCGCAGCCGCCTCCATTGGAGTACCGCCAGTACGAGTACCGCTGTTTCGAGTACCGCCGGTCTCCAGACCGGCGGGGATCTCCAGATCCCCACCCGACAGCTCAATGAGAGTCTCGCCATGAAAGTCGGGCCTTGAAGCGCTCGCGTAGCCGTGCGTCGTCCACAAGCCCATTTTGAAACTCCCTCCCGATCTCTTCCATTCCCGGAATCCTTTCTTTGCCCTTTCTCAATCCGCGCTTGTATCTCTCCCGCGCTCAGGAGAGAGTGGGTCTGCGTTCATTAGTTTCCGCTAAGCAAAGTGGCTCGGAATTGGGCAGCGTGCTGCAACATTCGCGCACTGCCGGACCTGTCGATGAAACTTCATCGATGTGCTGAGCGCCGGCGACGGGAAGGGTTGATATGAGGTTGTTAATTGCTGAAGACGATCGGGCTCTGGGTATATTTCTTACCCGCGGGCTGGAAGCAGACGGACATCGCGTGCGCGTGGCCATGGATGGCGGCGCGGCAGTGGATGCGTTTCGCCAGGACCTGCCTGACCTGACCATCCTGGACCTGAATCTGCCGGTCAAGGACGGCGAACAGGTGCTGGAAGAGTTGCGCGCCACCGACTCCGACCTGCCGGTGCTGGTGCTCACCGGGCGTCAGGAGGTGGAGACGCGGGTGCGCTGCCTCGATCGCGGGGCCGACGACCTGATGACCAAGCCCTTCAGCCTGCACGAGCTGCGCGCCCGCTGCCGGGCGCTGCTGCGGCGCAAGCGGGAAGCCCGCCTGCTGCTCCGTGCCGGCGACCTGGAACTGGACCGCATGGAGCACGCGGCGCGGCGCGGCGGCCAGACGGTTCCGCTCACCAACAAAGAATTTGCCCTGCTCGAACACCTGATGCTCAATCGCGGCCAGTGCGTATCGCGCGTGGAGCTGCTCGATTCGGTGTGGCGCATGGAGCCCGCGCAGACCACCAACATTGTCGATGTTTACATCAATTACCTGCGCCGCAAGCTCAAGGATCCCGCGCCCGGCCAGTTGATTCGCACGGTGCGGGGGCAGGGCTACGTAGTGCCCTCTGAAACCGAGCTGGCCGCGTTGTTGCCCGTGGTGTTGGCGGCCAGGTCAGAAGCCCCGCTTCCGGCGATGGAAGCTCACTAAAAATCCAAAAAACGACCCAGGAGAATTCCCGTGCAGGCACCTGTCCCCGTCTCTCAATTCGTCCCTCCTCTCCCTCTCGCCCGCATTCGTCCGCGCACCGCCATCCTGGCCAGTTCCGATGGCAGCTTTCGCAAGCGGCTGGAGCAGACCCTGACCGGGCTGCGCTGGCAGGTGCGCGAAGCCGAAACCGGCGCCCAGGCCTGGGCCGCGGCGGAGACGTCCACGCCTGAGGCCGTGATTGTGGATTCGTGGCTGCCCGACCTTGACCTCAATGAATTCCTGCGCGACTTCCGCAGTTCCTTTCCACGGGTGGATGTGATGACGTCGGAAGGCGGCAATGCGGCCGACGGGCCGCGCAGCCCCTATCGCCAGGAGCTGATGTACGCGCTGCGCATGACCCAGGACACCGACACCGCGGCATGGAACACCGCCTGCGATCTGGAGGATGCGCGCCTGCCGCAGGTTACGGCGGATTCGAAGAAGCCTCCGGCCATGGTAGTTCCCGAGCCGGCAATGCTGGCTGCCGACGGCAGCAGTGCTGCCACTGACCGCAATGCTTCCATCGGCCCGGTGCTGGTAACGTTGCCAGCGATGCCGAAACGCGAGGCGCCGGCGACCGAGCGGCTGCCGGAATTGATCGGCAGCGCGCACTGCATGCTGGAGATCAGCCGGCGCATTCGCCTGGTTGCGCCGCGTTCCACTCCGGTGCTCATTGAAGGGCCCACGGGGTCGGGCAAGGAGCTGGTGGCCGAGGCGCTGCATCGGCTCTCCACGCGCAGCCGCAAGCCATTTGCAGCCATCAACTGCGCGGCCATCCCCGAGGCGCTGCTGGAGGCCGAACTGTTCGGGCACACCCGCGGCGCGTTTACCGGGGCGGTGCAGGGGCGCGTCGGGCGCATTGAATCCGCCGATGGCGGAACTCTCTTTCTCGACGAGATCGGCGAAATGCCGCTGGGGCTGCAATCCAAGCTGCTGCGTTTTGTGGAGTGCGGCGAGTTGCAGCGCGTGGGCGACAACGAGACGGTGAAGGTGGATGTGCGCATTGTCGCGGCCACTCACCGGCCGCTGGCCAAGGATGCCGGCGAAGGCACGTTTCGCTCCGATTTGTACTACCGGCTGGCGGTGTTTCTCATTCGCACCCCGGCGCTGGCGGAGCATGGGGAAGACCTGCCTCTGCTGGTCGGCCATTTCCTGGAGCAGATGGGCCGCACCGAGCCGGTGAAGCGCATCCACGCCGGCGCCATGGAAAAGCTGAAGCAGCATGGGTGGCCGGGCAACGTGCGCGAGCTCGAGCATGTGCTGGAGCGGGCGGCCATCCTGGCCGGCGACGCCGTGGAGATTACCGCGGACGAAATCGACTTCGGCGTGGCGGTGAACTGAGCGCGGTGAACGGGGAGGTGTTCCCATGCGGATCGAAAGTCTGATGAGCGATCAGCTGGCGCGCTATCTGGACCTGGCCACCAGCCAGGCCAAATTGACGGCGCAGAATATGGCCAATATCGACACCCCTGGCTATTCCGCCGTGGGCATGGACTTTGAAGGCGAGATGCGCCGCGCCATGAGCGATGGAGGCGAGAGCCCGGTGCAGGTCCGGTTCGAGGACGGGCTGATCACGCGTCCCGACGGCAACAACGTTTCCATGGATCGCGAGAGCCTCAGCCTGGCCGAAGAGCAGTTGAAGTTCAAGACCGGCGTGGCCCTGCTCCGGCAGCAGTATCAGATGACAATGGACGCGATTCACGCCGACACCGGCAAATAACCAAAGCAGACGGAAGGCCGCAAAGCGTAACGCAGGAGGCAACGATGAATTTATTCGGGCTGATGGAAACCTCGGGCAGCGCCATGCAGGCGGAGCGGATGAGAGCGGAGGTAGTGGCGGCCAACATGGCCAACGCCGAAACCACGCGCACCGAATCCGGCGGCCCTTATCACCGGCAGCACGTGGTGTTCGCCGCCAACCCGGGAGAGGCTTCGTTCGCCGGGGTCCTGAATCAGGCTGCAGGTGGTTTGGCTGCAAACGGCGGCTTTTCTGCAGGCAGCGCACTCCCCGGGAATCTGCTGCCGCTGGGTTCATCGTCCGCGCAGGGGCCGGCGGGCGGCGTGCACATTGCGGGAGTGGTGGAAGATCCCGCGCCGCCGCTCAAGCGCTACGATCCGGGGCATCCCGACGCGGGCCCGGATGGGTATGTCTCATATCCGGACATTAATCCCCTCACAGAGATGGTGGACCTGATGGGCGCAACCCGTGCTTATGGACTGAATGGTTCAGCGGTGCAGGCGGAGAAGGGCATGATCTCCTCGGCGCTGGAAATCGCGAAGAGTTAGTTCCGGCCGTGTCTATTAGCCGGTAGCCGGTAGCCAGTAGCTAGTAGCCAGTAGCTAGTAGACAGTAGCTAGAAGCTGGGAGCTACAAGCTACAGGCTACGGGCTACGGGCTACAAGCTACAAGCTGTATTTCGGAGCAGAAATGATACCAGCGATAGCAGCAGTTTCAAGCTCTGGATCCGCCGCAGGCGCGGGCCTGGCGAATACCGGCGGCCTCGCGGGAACCGGTGGAACGGAGCCCGCTCCGTTTTCCGATCTGCTCACCGACGCGGTGGGAGAAGTGGACCGGCTGCAGGACCAGGCGCATTCCGCCGTCACCGGGCTGATGACCGGAACCGGGGTCGATGTGCATACGGCGATGATTGCAACGGAAAAGGCCAGCATGGCATTCGAGCTGACGCTGGCAGTGCGCAACAAGGCGGTACAGGCGTATCAGCAGGTTATGAGCATGCAGTTTTAGAGACCGGCTCTTAGCTTCTAGCCCTTAGCTCTTAGCTGGTTTGTTGCTACGGCGCTAAATGCTAAAGGCTGAGAGCTACAAGCTAAAAGCTGATAGCTGAAAGCTGACAACAACGAGGCGGGGCGCGGAGAGCATGGCGACGGGAACACAGTTGGAGAAGAGCGCGCCGCCTGTGCCGGGCAGGATTCCTCTGGGCAGCGGCCTGAGCACTCTGGGCACGCGCGCGCAAATTCTGTGGGCCGGGATGCAGCCGCAGCAGCGCACCTGGGCGGTGGTCAGCATGGCGTTGCTGGGCGGCCTGATTGCATTTCTCCTCTGGTATGGGCTGCGGCCGGACTGGCGCATCCTCTACGCCGATCTCGATACCGACGACGCGCGCCAGATCAGCCAGGAACTGACCGCGGCGCAGATTCCCTTCGACGTGGCGGAGAACAGCGGCGCCATCCGCGTGCCTGCGGCGCAACTCGACAAAGCGCGCCTGGCAACCGCGGCCAAGGGCGGCGTCAAGAGCGGGCGCCTCGGCTTCGAACTTTTCGACAAGCCCAACTGGGTGGGCTCGGAGTTCGACGAGCAGGTGAATTATCAACGGGCTCTCGAAGGCGAGCTGGAGCACACCGTGGGCTCGCTGGCTGACGTCGAATCGGCGCGTGTGCACCTGGTCATGCTCCACGATTCTCTGTTTCGCGAGCAGGAGCGGCCTGCCAAAGCGTCGGTGGTGCTCAAGCTGCGTCATCGCACGCTGGCCGACGGCGAGCCGGAGGCGATTCGCAACCTGGTGGCCTCCGCGGTGGACGGCCTCACCGCGGACCGCGTGGTGCTGGTGGATGCCGCGGGGCATCTCCCGCTCGGTCCCAAGACCACCGACGCCCTGCGCCTCACCGCCGAACAGGCACTCGAAGAAAAACTGGTGGCCACTCTGGAGCCGGTAACCGGCGCGGGGAACGTGCGCGCCTCGGTCACGCTGGACTACGACGGCTCAGCCTCAGAGCAGACGGAAGAAACCTACGACCCCGACCAGACAGTGACCCTTTCCATGCAGCGCACCGAGCAGTCCACCGGCCCCCAGGCGCTGGCCGCGGGGGTGCCGGGAACCGCGTCGAATGCGCCCAATTCGTCCGCCGCGGGCGGACTGCCGGTCTATCCGCATGAGACCACGCCGCCGCAGACCGCCAAGACGGAGTCGGGGACCTACGGCGCTTCCCGCCTGGTGCGCCATACCACGGAGACTCCGGGGCGGGTGCGGCGCTTGACCGCGGCCATTGTCGTCAACGACCGGCAGATGCAGCCGGCGGCCGGCAACAAGCCCGCAGTGTGGCAGGCGCGTTCGCCGGACGAGCTGCACAATCTTACCGCGCTGGCGCAGGCGGCCGTCGGATTCGACACCCAGCGCGGCGATCTGCTGACGGTCGAGGATCTGTCGTTTGACGGCAACCGCGCGCTGTCGCCGGTTTCGCCGGTGAGCCGTGCCTTGAACCAGGCGGAGAACTCCCCGGTGCTGGTCAAGTACGCGATGGTGCTGCTGGCAATCCTGGTGGTGATGGGCTTCGGGGTGCGTCCCGCATTGAAGCGCGTGGGATCCGCGTCGTTGAATTCGGGCAAGGCGCGCGCCAACTCACTGCCCGCGGATGCGCAGAAGGCGGCGCTGAACCCGCCGGAGCCGCCGCCGGTGGATGCGGAGCGGCAGCGCGCGCAGGAAATTTTCGAGCAGGTAACGGGACACGTGAAGAAACAGCCGGCGCAGAGCTCGCGCCTGCTGCAGAGCTGGATCCACTCCGACTGAACCTGGGCCCAAGCGGCGGATGCGGACAGCACGGCAGGGCATCGGTCGGGAGACGAATCGACAGGCACGGCAGAACAGCACGGCGGACGGGGAAAACACCTTGGCGGAGCAGGACGGCGGATTCGGAGAGCCACGGCGGCGCAAGACGGCGCACCTGAGCGGGGTGCGCAAGGCCGCGGTGCTGCTGGTGGCGGTGGGCGAGGAGTTGGCCCGGGAGATTCTCCGCGCCCTGCCTGAAGTGGATGTGCAGCGCCTCACCGAAGAGCTGGCCGAGCTGCGCGCGGTCAACCCCGAGCTTTCCGCGGACGTGATCCACGAGTTCTGGGAGCTGCTGGAGACGCAGAACTTCATGGTGCACGGCGGTCTCGACTATGCCAGCCGCCTGCTGGTGGAAACCTTCGGCAAAGAGCGCGCGGAGGACCTGCTGCTGATGGTGCGGCAGTCGCAGGAGGAAGCGCACGGCAACCTGGCCAAGCTGCAGCGCACCGATCCGCAGCAGTTGGGCAAGCTGCTGGATTCGGAGCATCCGCAAACCATCGCCCTGGTGCTGGCCCATCTCGATCCGCGCCGCGCCTCCCAGGTACTCGACAACCTCAGCGAGGAACACAAAGTTGTGAGTGTGCAGCGCCTTGCGGAGATGCGCCAGTTTTCGCCGGAGATGGCGCAGAAAGTGGCCCACATCCTGCATCGCCGGCTGGAGAGCATGGGCGACACCCAGCGCCGCAGCTACTCGGGCTTCAAAGCCGTAGCCGACCTGCTCAACCGTCTGAACGCGGACGAATCCAAGCACATCCTGGAAGCGATCGAGAACAGCGAGCCGGAGCTGGCCCTCAACATTCGCAACCTGATGTTCACTTTCGATGATCTGATCACGGTTCCGGCGGCCACCATTCGCGAAATCGTCTCGGGAGTGGACAAGCGCCAACTGGCCCTGGCTCTGCGCGGAGCCAACGATGAGCTGCGGGCGCAGATCTTCAAGTCGATGAGCTCGCGCGCGGTCGAAATGCTGAAAGAAGACATGGAAGTCCTGGGCCCGGTGCGTTCGCGCGAAGTGGGGCAGGCGCAGCAGGAGATTCTCAACCTGGCGCGGCGCCTCGAATCCGAGGGCAAGGTGATTCTCAAGCTCGAGACCGGCGATGAGATGCTGGCCTGATCGGGTGGCGCAACGGGAGGAAGGCGTGGGATCGAGCGGAGGGTTGGGGCAGGTCGAGACCCGCATGGTCATTGAGCCCTTCGGCTACGCGCCCGCCAGCGATCCATTGCCGCCCTGCGCGCCGTGGGAGCCGCTGGAAGTGGATGCCGCGGGAATCCCGGTTGCCCGCCGCAATGGGGATCCAGCGGCCATCTCTCCGCCGACGCCGATTGAGGATTTCGCATCTCTGCTCGACCGGGAGAAGCAGCGCAGTTTTACCGCGGGACGCGAACGCGGACTCGACGAAGGCCGCACCGCCGAGCGCGAAGCCCATGCCCCGGAACGGGAGCATCGCGCGCAGCAGCTTGCCCGCCTTACCGAGAGCTTTACCAGGCAGCGCGACCGCTACCTGCAAGAGGTGGAGCGCGAAGTGGTGAAGCTGGCCCTGGCGGTGGCGGCGCGCATCTTGCGTCGCGAGGCGCAGATGGACCCGCTGCTGCTGCTGGGCGCGGTGCGCGTGGCCCTGGGCCAGCTAGCGGCATCGACCAAAGCCACCCTGCGCGTGCCTGCGGGCGATGTGGAGCTATGGTCCCAGTCGGTCGCGCTGCTGCCCGATCGCGCCCTCCGGCCGCGGGTCATCGCCGGCGAGAGCATGCGGCTGGGCGACTGCATGCTGGAAACCGAACTGGGTACGGTCGACCTCGGTGTGCGCGCGCAGTTAAGCGAGATCGAGCGCGGATTCTTCGATCGCGCCGCCGATGCCAATGCGGCGCAGCCTTCCGGCCCCTCCGCCGCGTGCCTCTCCGGAGAAATTGCATGACCGCGCTGCTCGACGCATATCTGTCGCGGCTCACTCGCCGCCAGCCCTGGCGATGGCGCGGCCAAGTATTGCAGTCGGTAGGGCAGACCATCGAATCCGCCGGCCCGCTCGCCTCGGTGGGCGAATGCTGCGAAATCGTGGATCAATTCGGCCGCCCGCATCCCGCCGAGGTAATCGGCTTTCGTGGCTCCCATGTTCTCTCCATGCCGGTCGAGAGCAGCGAAGGCATTCGATATGGCGACGCGGTCTCGGCGCTGGGCGTGCATCCGGAAATCGAAGTCGGCGAGGGGCTGATGGGCCGCGTGCTCAACGCTCTCGGCGAGCCCATCGATGGCGCCGGCCCATTGCAATCCGCATCCCTGCTGCCGCTCGAAGGCGCGGTGCGCGCGCCGCTCGATCGGGTGTCCATCCGCACCCCTCTGGGCACCGGCATTCGCGCGCTCGACGCCCTGCTCACCGTGGGCCGCGGACAGCGCGTGGGCATCTTCGGCGGTTCCGGCGTGGGCAAAAGCACCCTGATCGGCATGATGACCCGCAACACCGAGGCCGACGTGACCGTGGTTGGACTGGTGGGCGAGCGCGGCCGCGAGGTGGGAGAGTTTCTTGAAGATGCATTGGGCGAGGAAGGCCGTGCGCGCTCGGTGGTGGTGGTTTCCACTTCCGACCTGTCGCCGCTGCTGCGCTTGCGCGCCGCGCTGGCCGCCACCACGGTGGCCGAGTTCTTTGCCGCGCAGGGCCGCCACGTGCTGCTGGTGCTCGACTCGCTCACCCGTTTTGCCATGGCCGCGCGCGAAGTCGGTCTGGCCGCTGGCGAGCCGCCCACCGCCAAGGGATACACGCCCTCGGTATTCACGCGGCTGGCGCGGCTGGTGGAGCGCACCGGCCAATTTCGCACCGGCTCCATCACCGCGTTCTACACCGTGCTGATGGAGGGCGACGACCAGCAGGATCCTCTGGTCGACGCGGTGCGCTCGCTGCTCGATGGCCACGTAGTATTGTCGCGCGCGCTGGCGGCCGAGGGATGGTATCCGCCGGTCGAGGTGCTCGACTCCATCAGCCGCCTCATGCCCGCGGTTACGGAAGCGCCCCATCGCGAGCAGGCCGCGCTGCTGCGCCGTTTGATGGCGGTATATGCCAAATCGGAAGACCTGGTGCGCATCGGCGCCTACAAGTCCGGTTCCGATCCGGACCTCGATCGCGCCTTGCGCGCTCGCGTTGCCTTGCGTGCGTTTCTCACCCAGAATTCCGCGGAACGCGTGCGCTTTGCGGAAACCGCGCGCCGCCTCTCCGCGCTGGCGGCGGAGATCTAGTCCCATGCCCGTCTCGAACGCCCTGCGCCGTTTGCTGCGCGTCCGCGATCTCGAGGAGGAACAGCAGCGGCTGGCGCTGGAGTCGGCGCTGGGCGAGCTGCACCGTCTGGAAAACGCTCTCGCCGCGGCGCGCCTGCGCGAGCGGCAAGGACGCCGACAGGTGGCGCTGACCGCCGGCAGCAGCGATGCCACGGATCGCCGGGCCGGTATTGTGGAGACGGAAACAGCCCGCAGCCGCGCAGCCGCACTGAAGCCGCGCATTGCCTTTGCCGAAGGCGAAACGCTGCGCCTGCGCCAGGCATTTCTGGAGAAGCGCGTGGAGCGCCGCCAGGCGGAGACGCTGATTCGCGAGGCCGAGGCGCTCGATGCCGTGGAAGCGGGCCGGCGCGACCAGCAGCGCATCGACGACTGGTTCGGCGCGCGACGTCACGGCAGCAGCCAGGAGGAACAACCCGCTCCGCATCGTCCCGAATGCGAAAATCTTGAGCCGAAATCCGGCAAAGCCGCCGCCGAGCGTACCGGAACGGAACCGAAGTTCCCACTCTGACAACTCTCTAACCGGCATCGCCAGGAGTTTGGCACGGCATCTGCATGACTCCCCGCCGTGACTCTGGCGTCCCTCATCTCTCTCGGAGCAGAACCCGGCATCGCCGCCGCCCCCGGCAATTTGCGGGCAGGCATCGGCGCTTCCGCTGCGGGGTCCGTTGCTCCAGGCTCGACTGCTCCAGGCTCGACTGCTCCAGGCTCGACTGCTCCCGGTTCCGCGGCAAGCTTTGGCGCGCGCTGGCAGTTGCTGCTGGCATCTCTTGACAGCCTGGTGGACAATTCCGCCGAACAGCCTTCCAGCGCACCCGCGCAGCAAGCCATCCACAAGGGTCCGGCACAGCCGACACGCGGCACGGCTCACCCGGCGCCGCCGAACGCAGTCACAAGCTCATCTGCGAAAACTCCCGCCGCACCCGGCATTGCCGCAAAAATCGGCGCAGAATCCATTCGCGACGCGGCAGCAAAGCCCGCCGCTGCGGAACTCAAGCATGCGGTTCCCGCAGAGCAATCGAACCCAACCAAAGCCGCTGCCCCCGAAAAATCCATCAACGAATCCAGGCCGATTCACGCGGGCGTTGAAACTCCGTCCGTTCCCGCACCGTCCGCGGCGCCGGATGCAACCCGGTTGCCGTACGTGCCCGCCCGTGTTCCCCAACCCGCCATCGGAATTATCGCGACTCCCGCGCTCGTCGACCAGGCGGACCGGCGGCACAACGATTCGGCCGCCGTTCTCGGCGGCAACATAGCCAATGGCTCAAGCGGGCCGGTAAGCCCCGCGCTTCGGCTTGATCACGCCGCGCACGCCCAGCCGGTGGAGCTTCCCTCCGCGCAGGAACCCGACCCCGCCGCAGTCGCGACTTCACCCGATGCGTCCCCCATCCCGCATCCCGATAACCATTCCGCGGATGTGGCAGACATCGGCCCCCGCGCTCTGCAGCACGGCGACCTCGCCGAAGCATCCGCGCAACCTCCTGCGACTGCCGGACCCGCCGCTCACACCAACGCTCCAAGCGCGCTCCCGGTCCCGGCCATCCAACACTCCGCCGACCTTGCGCAATCCCGCGAACTTCCCGTAGTGCGAAGCGTTGAGCCCATCGCCGACAAGTCCTCGCTCACTTCATCGCGCAAAATTGCGCCCGCCGCATCCCTCGACCCTGGCAGCGCATTGCGCGCGCCGGCCACGGCCCATGCAGCGCTGCAGAATTCCGCAGTGCCCATGCCTGCCGTCGCCAACGAAATCGGTCCGCGCATGGATTCCTCCGCCCACGCACCGGCTGCCCTGCGCGACCCCTTCACCGCTCTCGATGCGGAGAGCGCCGCGCCTCCCGCCACCTGGATTCATGCAGGGGCGCACCAGGCCGAGGCCGGATATCTCGATCCGGCCCTGGGATGGGTGGGAGTGCGCGCGGAGGCGGCGGGCAACACTCTACATGCGGCCATCGTGCCCGGCTCGCCGGAGGCGGCGCAGGCCCTGGGCGGGCATCTCGCCGGACTCAACACCTACCTCGCCGAGCATCACGGCCAGGCCGCCAACCTCACCATGGCTCCGCCGGAAAACGGCCAGGGCGGCTCGGGACTCGACCATGCAAGGCAGGGAAGCGAACAGCCTCCAGCCCGCGACGGCGCGCAATCCGGCGCCGAAAGCAGGGAAGTATCGGGCCAGAGTTTGCGCGGCAGTGCCGGCCGTTCTGCGGTGGAATTGGAAGTCTCTTCACCCGCAATTGTTTCCGGCGGACACATCTCGGTAACGGCTTGAGTGAGAGGCAACACATTTGATCGGCGCACGCGGGCCGAAGCACAGCGAAGGAGAAATCATGGCAACCTCAGGAATCTGGAATCACGCGGCAGCGGCAAGTATCTCGCTGGCCAATGCGAATCCCATAACCGGCGCCAAGCCCATGGCCGGCGCCAGCGGCAATACCAGCGCGTCCAGCACCGATAGCGGCGCCACCATTTCGGCCAACGATTTTCTCAGCCTGCTGGTGACCGAAATGCAGAATCAGGATCCCACCGCGACTACCGATCCCAACGAGTACATCAACCAGTTGGTGAACGTGAACAGCCTGGAGCAGTTGATCCAGATTAATCAGACGTTAACCGGCGATGTGACCCCGTCTTCCGCGGCTCCGGCAACAGGCGCGGCTGCGGCAACCAGCGCGGCAGCGGGAACCGGCGCGGCCCAGCCCAGTTCCGCGGCAAATCCGGCATCCGGCGCGCAGCCCGGGCTGGGTTCGCATAGCGCGGGCTTTGGCACCGACGCCCCATCCACCGGCAGCACGTTCGCACCTGCGCCGGTATCCGTAACCTCCGGCAACCTGGCCGTGCCGCGCGCCAATCCCGCAGCCGTGCGCGTGGCCCAGTCGCTGGGCGGACGTTCGCACATCCGTTGACCGCGCAGCGCCAGCTTAGCCCGCGCCCGCCGGCGCATGAACCGCAATCCGAAAGCAACTGCAGAGGAGATTTTCCATGGCAAGTTTTTACATTCCGCTGACCGGCCTCGATGCCGATTCCACTGCCCTGAACACCATCGCCAACAACCTGGCCAACATGAATACCACCGGCTTCAAGGCCCAGACGGCGAACTTTTCCGACCTGTTTTACCAGCAGATCGGCGCTACCGGCTCGGGCGATCCCATCCAGACGGGCTCGGGAACCCAGGTGGCCGCCATCGCCACCGATTTTTCCAACGGCTCGCCCACCTCCACCAATGTGGCCACCGACGTGGCGCTGCAGGGCAATGGGTTCTTCGTGGTTTCCAACGGCAACAGCCAGTACCTGACGCGGGCCGGCGATTTCTCCATCGACTCCAAAGGAAACCTGGTCACATCCAACGGCCTTAACGTCATGGGCTACCCGGCGGTGAATGGCGTAGTGAACACCAACGCGCCGCTGGCCCCGATCAATATCCCTGAAGCCGCCATCCTTTCGCCCAAGGCAACCACCAGCTTCAACATGACTGCCAATCTCGATTCCGCGGGCGCCAACCAGACCTTCCCGGCCACCCTCAACATCTACGACTCGCTGGGCCAGATGCACACCGCCACCGTCACCTACACCCAGACCGGCATCAACGCATGGAACTATTCCATCGCGCTGCCGGCGGGCGACTTCACCGGCGGCGTCTCGGCTCCGGTCACCGGGAACATGAAATTCGACGCCAGCGGCAACCTGTCGCAGGTGAATGGGACGGCCGTAGGCCCCGGTGCGGGACAGGTTTCCTCCATCCCCGTTGCCTTCGCCGGCCTGGCCGACCAATCCAATAACCTCAACATGACCTGGAACCTGATGGGCGCGGCCGGCACTCCCACCATCAGCCAGGTGGCCGCCGGTTCCGCGGTGAGCGCCACCACTCAGGACGGCTACACCAGCGGCCAGTATCGCGGTTTCACCATCGGCGCGGACGGCACCGTTACCGTGACCTATTCCAATGAGCAAAAGCTCAACGTGGGCCAGATCGCGCTGGGCAATGTCGCCAACCTGCAGGGCCTGCAGGCCGAGGGCGACGGCGATTATGCCACCACGCTGGCCAGCGGCAACGCAGCCATCGGCGCCTCCGGCAGCGCGGGCCTGGGCACCATGCAGGACGGCGCCATCGAAGCATCGAACGTGAATATCTCCGCGGAGTTCTCCGACCTCATCATCGCCCAGCGCGCTTTCGAGGCCAATTCCAAATCCATCACCACGTTCGACACCATCACCCAGGAAACCATCCAGATGATCCACTGAGTTTCAGTTGCGCTCTCGCGAACCTGAGACGCCCCGCCCCCGCGCAAGTTCCGGCTGGAGGCGGGGCGATTTTTTCCGGAGCCTCTGATACCACAGCCCCACCTAAAGCGATTCAATCGCTGTCGTATCCACTTCAACCGGGCCGGGACCATCCAGTTATGTTCAAGGTATCTCTCATCGCGATCGTCTGCCTCGCTGCTTCAGGTAGCGAAGACAGGAAGGCGCACGTGAAATACGCACAGGTTTCCGACAAGACGGCAAACGGCCAGGTGATCCCAATCGAACTACACAAGTAACATCTGGGAGCGAACGAAAGGCCAGCCATCAGAATCGCAGAACGACCCCGGTCGACAATCTCCCGAACCACCTCGGCAATCCGCTGATCTGGTTGCTCTGGGCGCCGAAAGCGCTATATAGAACGCCACCCTGAACCCGCCACGCGATGCGCGGAGCAAAAGGGATGTCTATGCCTCCGTCCACATCGGCTGCGAACGTGTTCGTGTTTGCCCCCTCGCCGCCCAGCGAGAGCGCCTGCGCATTGATATGCCCATATCCCGCAAGCCCCTGGGCGAACAGAGTGTCTTTGCCCAGCCGATGCTTCAGCACAGGCCCCGCCAGAAAGAAGTGGGCCCGTTCCGCATCTCCAAGATTATTGTCGTAAAATCCCAGTCCTTCGAGCTTCAGATTCCAGCTCCGGAACGCCGGCAGGGTCACATCGGCATCCCATCCATTCATCCCGGAACCGCTTGAATAGGTGCTGTGATTGTTGAACGAGTTTGATAAATACGAGTAGCCGCCGTAGATTGTCACCGCACCGGCGGCCTTGATGTGGGATTCAGTTTGAGCCGAAACCCCGCGCGAGCACTGCAGAGAAACGACAAAGAGAAGCGGGAAAACCAATCCTTTGCATCGCATTGGATACCCCCGGATGTACTTTGAACCGCGTTTCGAGTATGACGCCTGAGCTGTCGGTTGGGAAGCGCCTTGTGGTCGGCGGCTCCTGAATATCGCTCGGTTGACAGGATTGTCATGCATCGTCAAGCGCGCCCCTTGTTATCCGTGCGGAGTCGGCCCGTCTTTCACAGGGTCCGGATCGGCCGCCGGGCGCACCTCGATGAACAATCCCTTGCCGTGTGCCAGGACTTTGCCTTCGCCGTTCAAAATGGCCGCCTCGGTCCAGTGCTTGCGCCCTTCGTTGCGCGTCACCCGTCCCTCCAGGCGAATCTCCTCAGTCGACGGAACCGGCCGCTGATAGTCCACTTCCATGTGCCGCGTCATCGCCACCAGTCCATGCGCGCGCACTGCCTTGCTCATGGTTTCGTCCAGCAGCGTGGCGATAATGCCTCCGTGCACATAACCCTTCGGCCCCTCGAAGGCATCGCCCACCTTGGTCATGCACACCACCTGCAGATCTTCGGTGAGAAAGAATTCCAGATGCAAACCGCCGTCATTGGCGCGCCCGCACCCGAAGCAGCGATTCTGCGCCGCGCTGGCAAACGGGGTGAGCTTTTCGTTACTGCCTATTTTGGTCATCGATCAGAACGTCCCCGCCAGCACTTTCGCATACACGGCCCGATCCACATTCCCGCCCGTTAGCACCATCCCGATCCGCCTGCCCTTGTTCTCTTCGCTCAACACCCCCGCCAGCGCCGCCGCCCCCGCGCCCTCCGCCACATTATGCGTGTCCTCATAGTAGAACCGCATGGCCGCCATCACCTGCTCATCCGTGACCTCGACCATCCGCGCCACATTTTCCCGGATCGCCTCCATCGCGTCCGCGTTCGGCACCCGGCACGCCAGCCCGTCGGCAATGCGCGTCTGCGACGGCGCTTCCACCACCCGTCCCTCGCGAAAGCTCCGCGCATACGACGGCGATGCCGCCGACACCACCCCCACGATCTCCGTGCTCAGCCCCAGCGCATTGCGCGCCGCCGACACCCCGCAGATCGACGAACCCAGCCCCACCGGCACATACACGCGATCGAGCGCCGGCGCGGCCTGCAGAAATTCCAGCGCATAGGTCGCCGTGCCCATCACCAGCCGCTCGTGAAACGAGTCCACCATGGTCAGCCCGCGCTCCACTGCCAGCCCTCGCGCATACTCCAGCGATTCCTGAAAATCCTCCCCATGCTCGATCAGCTCCGCGCCCTGCGCCTGCATCGCGCGATTCTTCTCCGTGCTGTTCCCATGCGGCACCACAATCACCGCGTGCAGTCCCATCAGCCGCGCCGCCATGGCCACGCCCTGCCCATGATTGCCGCGCGTCGCCGCCACCACGCCCCTCGACTCCGGCTGCGTCTGCCGCAGCCAATCCATGTACACCAGCGCTCCCCGCAGCTTGAACGCCCCCACCGGCGAATGGTTCTCATGCTTGATCCACGCCTCGGCGCCCAGGCGCTCATTCAGCAAAGGCCAGGTGTACTGCGGCGTCGGCGGCATGTACCGGTACACCACCGTCTGCGCTTCCTGAATCCGGTCGAGCGTGGGCAGCATCATGGATTCAGCATAACCAACGACCCCTGCCGATTCCGTTCCCGGTTTGTCGATTCTCTGTAACCGCCACCGCGCAAACTCGTCTCATGTTTGTATGGCTTCCCCAAAGCTGCTTCATCGATGCGCCGTGGCGTTTGCAATCTCCGGCGTGCTGGCATGGGCGGTGTTCGCGTGCAGCGCCTCTGCGCAATCGCCGCAGCCCGCACGAGATCATGCGCGCGTTCCCGTTCTGGTGGAACTCTTCACCTCCGAAGGCTGCTCCGATTGTCCTCCCGCGGACCGGCTGCTCGAACAACTCGATGCGAAGCAGTTTGTTCCCGGAGCGCAGGCCATCGTGCTCAGCGAGCACGTCACCTATTGGAATCACCTCGGCTGGCGCGATCCGTTTTCCCTGGATGAAATGGACATTCGGCAGAAGGAGTATGGCGAGCGATTCAACCTTGACTCCGTCTACACGCCGCAGGTTGTGATCGATGGCGCTGCGCAGGTGGTGGGCAACAATGCCGCCGGCGTGACGAATGCGGTAGAGCATGCAGCATCCACGCCGAAAAAACCGCTCACCGTAACCGATGTGCATTGGGAGAACGGTGTGGTAAGCTTCACGGTGCATGGCGCGGACTCAGCGTCGCGCCTGCTTGCCGTTCTTGCCGCCGACGCTACCGGCCCCAAGATCGAACGCGGTGAAAACGCCGGCCGGACTTTACATCACGTCGCCGTCGTGCGGGCTATCAAGGACTTCGGATCGAGCGCCGCGGATGGCCGGGCACTTCGATTATTGGGCAGCAGCCTCGCTCACGATCAAGCCTCCCCGCGACTGGTAGTCTTCCTGGTCGATCGAAAATCGGGCCACGTGACGGCGGTGAGCGAACAAATCTTGCGCCGTTGAGAAATGATCCGGAGGTACGGAATGCGTCGGTCGTTCAACCTTGTTATGCGGGTGATCAGCAGCCTCATCGGGCTCCTGTTTGTCCTGATGGGCGGCATTTGGATTCTGCAGGGACTGAACCTGGCCTGGGGCGCGCTTGCCCGCAGCTTCATGCAGGGCGATCAGCATTGGGCGCTCTATGGCGCCATTGTGGTCGTCATCGGCATCTGCCAGATCATCTGGAGCAACACGCGACAAAACACGATCTGAGCCCGCGCGCATTCTCCCGTTGAACCACTCGCAATGAACACATCCCTCTGCCCGGGGATGCCACAGGCACGTGTCCCTCGCAGGTCGGCGTACCAGGTGGACGTTTAATAATCGGAGTATGGTCCTCGAGAAGAAACCATCAGCCGTCTGCATAGCAATTTTGGCCCTCCTGCCGATCTCCGGCTGCCACTCCCAACCCCAACTCACCCTGCAGCAAGCGGAAGGGAAGCACCTCTACGAAGTTCGCTGCGCCCACTGCCACCGCGACAACGACCTCGCCCTCAAGAAAGTTCCACCCGACCTGCACAACGTCTTTCGCAACCCCACGCTTCCCAGCGGCGCTCCCGCCACCGATGCTGGAGTCATTCGCGTGGTCCTCAACGGCAAGGGACTGATGCCCGCCTTCAACGGCCGCTTCACCCAGGACCAGATGTCCGCCCTCATCGCCTACCTCCACACCGGCCTGCGCTAAAACACATTCGACAGCTAGAGCAATGAGGATCGAGGGCCGTATCCAGATGCGAAGCGGCGATCAGGGGGATAATGAACGGCAGCATGTGCCGCATCGAAGGCGATGATCGCCTGACTCCTGGGGATACATTCATGGATTCCCTACTGCAAGGGCTGTCATCCTGAGCGCAGTTGGGCGCGTTCGTTGCGCTCAACGGAGTCGAAGGATCTGTGGCTGCACTTCGGAACTTATGCGGTGAACTTTAGTCTTAAGGCACTAAGTGCCATAGCCGCGATGCGGCATGGCCAGCAACTCCGCATTGTCCGGCCAGGAAATGGTCAGAAGAAATGCCGATTCGTCGATCGCTTCAACGTCGTGCTTGATCGAAGCGCCGAGAGTCAGGAGACTCCCAGTCTTCAACTCATAAATCTGCCCTTGCGTCTTGTAACGGATGGCGCCCTTCAACACTTGCACCGAGCTTGTGCCATCCGCGTGATGTTCTCTTATGGCGGCGGCTGCTTCCATGCAAATCAGGACGACCCGAAAATCCGACTTTTTGAAAAGAGTCCTGGCATAAGTGCCGGAAGGCCATGGCTTGTGACGCTCGAACTCCGCCAATTCACGTGCGAGGTCAAATTGCGCCAGATCGGCCGTCATGGTGCCGTCGTCTGCTGAACCGGGAATTGGCATTAGCGCGCTCTCCTTTTGAAGATGGTCTGAAGCACCACGGCTTCATTGTGCTCGGTATCCTTCGCTCCGTAGATCAGTGTGATGGTGGAATGCTTCTTTGCAGCTTGCACGGTGTCGGCGATCGTCTTCTGCAGCTTAGGGTTCTTCAATTCTGCCTTGTAGCGCTTGTAGAACTCGGACCAGCGCTTCGCATCGTGATGGAACCATTTCCTTAGCTCCGTGCTCGGCGCGATGTCCTTCGCCCAGGCATCCAGGCGCAAATCAGCCTTCTTTTTTCCACGTGGCCACAGGCGGTCAACGAGAACACGGAAACCATCCGCGCTCGCGGGCTCGTCGTATGCCCTTTTAAGCAGAACCTCCATAGATCGAATCCGCTCCTCTGCCACGCAAGTGCGAGAATTGCGCCGCTCGTCAACGGCGCAAATCTCTCCATTGAGATGAAGTTTATTCACCAGAGGATACATGCGATGGTCAAAAGCGATCACAACGACGAGGGCCCGCCTTCAACGACCGCATCACCCAGGACCAGCTGTCCGCCCTGATCGCCTCCCTTCACACCTGCCTGCGCCGAGTTGCTTCTTCAGCAGTAGAAGGTTGTCAGTGATGCGACAATGCGGCGGCTCATAGTCTTTCTGCCTCCTGACGGATGCGCTGGATGTCTTTCATCGTCGCCTCCTTAGTTGCACTAGCTTTGGTCAAAGTGTCGCGCTCATTCGCAGCCGCATGCTTTCGCCTCTGCTTCGCGCCTGCGAATGGCGGCTCCGGCAGGGTCGGTCAGGATATCGACCCACAGCGGGTGAGGCGTGGTCTCGGCTTCGTAGTTGTCGTGCCAGTTCCACCACTTGTATGGCGGGTTCTGGGGATAACCCTCCGGCGAGTCCTCCCAGGTTTCCTGACGGCCAAGCGCCGTCATATCGAGGTAGCTCCAGGTGGTGCCCATCGCCTCGTCGCCACGGCTGTTGATGAAATAAGTGCGGAACACCTTGTCGCCATCGCGGAAGAATGCATTGTGGCCGTGCCACTGGTCGACGCCGAAGTCCGTGTCGAAGCTGTCGGTCATGGTGTACCAGGGCATCTCCCAGCCCATCCGCGCCTTCAAGCGGGCGATATCCGCCTGCGGCGCGCGGGAGGCCCAGGCGAGGGTGGTGTCGCGAGCGTTCAGATGGGCCAGGTGGGCGACCTGGTCGGCGCCAAGGGAGCAGCCGCGGCAGGCATGATCGGGCCAGCCGAAGACGCCGGGCTCGAAGAAGGCGCGGTAGAGGATCAGCTGACGGCGGCCTTCGAATAAGTCGAGCAGGCTCGCCTTGCCCTTAGGGCCATCGAATTCGTACTTCTTCTCAACGGCCATCCACGGCATCCGCCGACGCTCGGCGGCCAATGCGTCACGGGAACGGGTGAAGGCTTTCTCCTTCACGAGGAGTTGCTCGCGCGCCGTCTCCCACTCCTGCTGCGATACGACCGGAGGCGTCTTCATCTTCGTCGGGGTCTCTTTGTTGTTGTCCATGTCTCTCTCCATCTCTCTTCCTGCTCGTGGTTGTTGTTGTTCAACGCTGGCCGGCTCTGCGGCTTTCGGAAGCAGCGCGGATATGTTCCAGCATGTTGTTCCAGCCTGTGCCCACA
>DASZLF010000008.1:0-56935 GCA_035552555.1 Occallatibacter sp. | reverse complement strand
GTGCCTGCCGGAGGCCGCGTGAGCCTCCGGCGGGCAAAATGGCATATCGGATAGCCGCAAAATCAGCGATTTTTGAGCAGATGTGGCCACGCCGCAGCAGCGCAGTTCTATAACTCGCCGATTTTCAGAGGTTCCTTAGATACCTTACGCGCAGCGGTGGGACTGTCGTTGGCTATGTATTCGCGGATTGATTCAAGGTCGGCGACCGCTGTAGAAGACCACTGAATCTTCATTTTGGCGCCGGCAACTCGTTGTCAGTGCCCCAGCTGTCAAGCCATTCGCCCACCCGCTCGTTCGAGACTTTGTTGCCAACTTCCAGATCAGCCAGACCGGCGCGAATGTGTCTCTGTTCCCCACTATCCGGGGAAACGAGAGCAATGCTGCCGGTTCCGTTCGCAACCCACTCGACAGGCTCACCGACAGGAAGCGAGGCATCAGCAAGCAACTCCTCGGGAATCTCGACGATAAGCGTATTTCCCAAGCGAACGATTTGGGTTTTCATCTGGCGGCTCCTGATGCAATCATAGCTCGAATAGCGGCAGGTCAGGATCGGGTATCGAGGCCTGCAGCTTCAGCCAGACGCGCCTGCCGCTCGTCGAAGGTCCAGAATCGCTCGGCGTTGAGTTCGAGGGCGCAGGCGACGTGCAGCGAATCGAGGGTGCGCATGCCTAGCCTGGGACCGTGGCGGCGCGCCAGGTCGATACTCCGATCCCAAACGGCGGCGGGGAAGTTCGCCAGCGACCATGTGCCATTTGCACAGTCGTCCTCGAATGCCTTTAACGCGCGATGGGCTTCAAATTCACTCAGCTTTTCCCGGAACACGTAGCGGTTGACCGCATGTGCCAACTCACTGCGATTCAGCGGGGTCACCCACACGTCCGGACGAGTGCTCATGCGCTGTAACGCTTGAGGAGAGTTCGAATCCTTAACGTACAACGAGACCAGCAGGCTTGAGTCCACGCTTATCGTCAAAAGCGATCCTCTCTGATTTCGTCGAGGATCTCCTGGTTATTGAAGACGCGGTCCCCCCACATTTCTCTGAGCCGTGCGGCAAAGTCGGGCCATTCTTTTGGCTTTTCGGCGGGGCGTTCGGGGACGATCTTTGCCAGAACACGATCACGCTCACGCAACTCGACGGTTTCGCCTGCCGCTAGCCATTCTTTTAGCTGGCGCGTATCGCGAAGCTGGCGGAGGTTCACACTCGGCATGGATACATTGTGGCACAAATTGTGTCACAATTCTACAACTGCGCCCCTGCGGACTATTCTCCAAGGAATTCCGTTACCGCGCCGAGGCTGGCGTGAAGGATGCGGAGGATCCGAATCTCGCCCCCTGCAGGCCGATAGAAAATCACGTAGCGATCCGCAGGAAACGTGCGCACGTCCGGATGCCTGTCCGCTGCGATGCTCCTTCCGATAAAGGGAAATCGAGCAAACATCGCGAACTTCTCTATGATTCGCTCTACAACGCGCGTCGCGGCATCCTCGCTTCCGCTCTCGCGAGCCACGTAAAGCCAGATTTCATCCAGATCGCGGCGGGCCGCCGGTGCAAGCCGGATACGCGTCATTTTCTCTGAACGACTTCCCGCCCACGCGCTTTCACCGACGCAAGCAGAGAATCCAGGCTCTCGGGCGCATATTCCTCACCCTCGCCCGCGTCGAGCGCCCGCTCGGCGGAATCCAGAGAAGAAAGCAGCTCCACACGCGCGCGCTCGCGCCGCTCCCACAAGGCCAGGGCAGCCTTTACAGCCTCTTCGCGATCGCGGTACCGGCCTTCCTGGATACCCAAATCAACAAAGGAGTTCTGCGCCGGTGTGAGCTCAATCTGCATAGCCAAAGCGTAGGCGCGTCTCAGGCCGATGTCAATTGTGACTGCGCAGACTCGGGAGAGTTGCGCGCCGCGTGGCGTACTATTGCTTCAAATGCACATTCACTGGGACTTGACCATATTGGTGATCTTCAAGCTCCTGAAGATGTTTGGGATCGTTGGCGGAGCCGTCGCCGCGTTCTGGATACGCAGGATGATGCAGAAACGACTGCAAAAGCGGGCGATGGAAGGATGGCCCGCCACGGACGCGACAATTCAATGGGGAAAGGTGCACCGGGAGAGCGGACGCTACTGGGCCGAGATCACCTATAGCTATTTCGTCGGGGAATACCGTTCCGGCACCTACATTCGCGGGTTTCCGCGCGAGGAACAGGCCGAAGATTTCATCCGCCAGCTCAAGGACAAGCGGACTCGGGTTCATTACAAGGAATCCGACCCGAACAAGTCCGTCATCGTGGACCGCGATCTCGAACTGATCGTCATGCTGGCGCCCCAGATGGGCTGAAACGAGCTGGATCGCTGGCGGGAGACGTTCCTAAATCAGCTCCACGCCCCACAGATCGTGCAGATGCACCACGCCCTCCACGCGCCCGTCCGCGTCGACGACGATCAGCGACGTAATCTTTCGCTCCTCCAGGATCGACAGCGCCTTGGCGGCCAGTTCATCACCCACTATCGTCCGCGGGTGCGCATTCATGGCCTCGCCGGCGGTTTTGCTCAGCGCCGCGCCGCCTTCGCGTTCGAGCAGCCGGCGAAGGTCGCCGTCCGAGATGACGCCGTGCAGCCGCCCCGCCTCCTGCACCGTGGTCACACCCAGTTTTTTGCTGGACATTTCGTAGATCACGTCGGTCATGCCGGTGGTGGGCGAGACCACGGGAATGTCCTCGCCGGAGTGCATCAGGTCGCGGACCTTGGCCAACTGCTTGCCCAGCTTGCCGCCGGGATGGAGTTCGGCGAAATCCTCTGCTTTGAACCCTTTGCGCAGGCTCACCGCCACCGCCAGCGCATCCCCCAGAGCCAGCATCGCCGTGGTCGAGGCGGTGGGAGCCAGGTTGAGGCCGCAGGCTTCGCGCTCCACGCCGCAATCGAGCGCCACGTCGCTGGCCGCGGCGAGGGTCGAATTCAGGTTGCAGCAGAAGCTGATCAGCGCATCGCCCTTACGCTTCAAAGTGGCAAGAAGGCGCAGGATCTCCTCCGTCTCCCCGCTCGCGCTCAGCGCAATCACCACGTCTCCCGGCATGAGCACGCCGAGGTCGCCGTGCACGGCTTCGGCGGGATGGAGGAACAGGGCCGGCGAGCCGGTGGAACTGAGGGTGGCGGCGATCTTCTGGGCAATGATGCCGCTTTTGCCCATCCCCGTCACCACCACGCGGCCGTTGCAGTCGCCGCAGCGCAAAATCAACTCGACCGCGCGATCGAAGCCGGCGGCCATAGGGCCGTCGAGGCGCGACGCAAGTGCAAGCAGCGCCTCGGCTTCCGTGCGCACCAAGGCGGCGGGACTGAGCGTCTCGTCATCTGGGCAGTCCGCATCCTCTTGGGGGCTCATCGGTACCCCATGCTATCAGCTTTGTGGCAATTCAATGACAATTCGGGGATGCCGCGCTTTCGTACAATGGGGTGGAGAGGTCCAATCCCCGTGAAGCGTAACACCATTGTTCTCGGCATCGCATTGTTCGTTCTGGCGGCCTTTGCCTGGGCTGGCTGGGCCAACTGGGAGTACCGTAAGCAGCAGGCGCAAAAAATGTTGGCCACTGCCGCGCAAGGCGAACTGGCGGCTGGAGAAACGGCCGATGCCATGTATACCTCGTCTCCGCTGCTGGGCAAGCCGGCGCCGAACTTTTCCCTCGAGGACCTGAGCGGGAAGAAGGTTTCGCTCGCGGACTATAAAGGCAAGGCGCTGCTGATCAATTTCTGGGCGACGTGGTGCGGGCCCTGCAAGCTGGAAACCCCGTGGCTGGTGGAGCTGCGCAATCAATATCAAGCAAAGGGGTTCGAGATCGTCGGTATCTCCGCCGAGGACGATGAAGTGACGCCGGCGGACAGGGCGGGGTGGGCCAAGGACAAGGCCGCGATCGCCAGTTTTGTCAAGCAGGAGCACGTGGCTTACCCGGTGCTGATTGGCGGCGACAGCATCAGCAACACGTATGGCGGGCTGGAGGCGATGCCGACGTCGTTCTGGGTCGATCGCAGCGGGAAAGTGATCTCGGCGCAGATGGGGATTACGTCGAAGGACGATATGGAAGCCAAGATCAAGAAGGCGCTGGAGTAGGGAATAGGGAGTAGGGGTTAGGGATCAGGGAGCTGGGAGTAGCAGCCTGTGGCGCAATTCAGGTTTTGAAAGGGCACGACTTTAGTCGTGCCGTAAGTCCTGCAAAATCAGTCGGGCTTTAGCCCCTGCGAGACGATTTTCCGATATTTCGACCCTTGCCACAGGCTGTTAGGGAGTTGGGAATAGGGATTAGGGAGTAGGGGGGCGGCATGAGGGCGCTTGTTTGGATAGCGGCGGTGGGGATGGCGGCCGGGCTGACGGCGGGGGCGCAGGCGCCGTTGTGGCAGGAGCCCAAGCTGGCGGGGACTAAGGTTGAGGCGGTCAAGTATCTTTACCCGGAGCAGATCACGGTGGCTGCGGGGAAGGCGAGCACGGTTGAGCTGCATTTTCGCATTGCGCCGGGGCTGCATATCAACTCGCACCATCCCAGGGAGAAGTTTCTGATTCCGACGACGTTTTCGGTGCCGGACGGCGCGGGAGTGCGGCTCGAGTCGGCGCAGTATCCGGCCGGAGTGGATTACACGCTTCCCGCGGACCCCGGGACCAAGCTCAGTGTTCTCACTGGAGACTTCGCCATTCAGGCGCGGCTGACAGTCTCGCCCGGAGACCACCTGCTGCAGGCGAAGCTGCGTTACCAGGCGTGCGATGAGAGGCAGTGCATGCCGCCGAAGACGATTATGGTGGCCATCGACGTGGTGGGGAAATAGCTTATGTGCAGGGACCGAGGGACCGAGGGAACAAGGGGACCAAGGGACCAGGGGAACAAGGGGACCAAGGGACCAGGGGTATACAACACTTTTTCCCCTTTCCAGGGCTCCTCAATCCTCGCGGAGCAGCGCCATGGGATCGACGGCGAGGGCGCGCTGGGCGGGAATCCAAGTGGCGAGCAAGCCGAGCAGCGCCATGGCGAGGACGACGCCGGCGAGCACCAGGGGATCGCGCGGCGTGGCCTGGTAGACGATGTAAGAAAGCACACGGCTGGCGAGGATCCCCAGCAGCAAACCCGCTGCCGAGCCAAAGGCCAGCAGCTTCACGGCACGGCCCAGCGCTGCCTTCAACACCTCCGTCCGCTTGGCGCCGAGCGCCATGCGGATTCCCAGTTCCTTGAGCCGCTGCGACACCGCATACGCCGCCATGCCGAAGATGCCGGTGATCGACAGCATCGCGCCCAGAGCGCCCAGCACGCCCAGAGCCATAGTGGCCACCTTGGCCGGGAACTGAACCACTTCCAGCAATTCAGTCCAGCTCTGAATCCCCACTGGCAAGCCCGCATCCAGTTCCCGCGTCTTGGTGCGCATCGCCGCCGCCAGTTGCTGCGGGTCGCGCTTCGACCGCACGATGGTATAGCTCTGCGGATCCCGGTAGAGCATCGACGGCAGGAAGACCGCCGGCTGCTGGTCCTCGGTCAGCGCCAGGTATTTGCCGTCCTCCACCACGCCCACAATCTCCGCCAGCGTTCCGTCGTGTATGCGGAAATGCCGTCCCAGCGCTCCCGATACGCTGCCGAACATCGTCTGAGCGAATCGCCGGTTGGCCAGCGCCGGAAGCAGCGCACTCTTGTCGTCGCTCCACGTAAAATCGTGTCCCGCCAGCAGCACTGTCCCTGCCGCCGCAAGATATCCCGGCGACACGTTGAATCGGAACGGCGTGATCGCCACGTTGGCCGGCTTCAGGTCGTGCGTCTGTTCGGTGAACACTTTTTCGCGCCACGCCGCCGTGTACACCAGCGGAGGATAGCCGTTCACCTGTCCCACCGCCTCCACGCCCGGAATCGACGCCATGGCATCGATCATCCGCCGGTTGAAGCGCGGAATCTGCTCCCCGCCGTAGCCTGCCGTAGCCAGGTTCACGACCGACGTCATGGTGTTGCGCGGATCGAATCCGAAGTTCGCATGCACGCTTCGCATCAACCCACGCACCGCCACCAGCGACGCCGTCACCAACACCGCGCAAATAGCGATCTGCACCGCCAGCAGCACATCTCGCAGGGTCACGCGCCGGCCGGCGCCTCCGGCCGCAACCGCCGCCCCGGTCTTCACGATCTCGTATGCGTTGGCCCGCATCACCTGCCGCACCGGCACAATGCCGAAAAGCAGTCCGCTGAACACGGCCAGCGCCAGCGCCACCGCGTAAATGCGCGCATCCATGGTCACCGGAATGTGGATGGGCGCCCCCGGAAACGGATGCCACGTGCTCAACCGCTCCAGCAGCGGCATGCTGCCCAGCAGCCCCACCACGCCGCCTCCCAGCCCGATCAGCACCGCCTCGGTCAGAAGTTGCCGCAGCACCCTGGTGCGGCTCGAGCCCAGCGCCAGGCGCAGCGCTACCTCCTTTGACCGGTCCGCCGCGTGCGCCGCAAACAGGCTCCCCAGGTTCGCGCACGCCGCCAGCAGGATCAGTCCCGCCAGCGCCATCAGCGCCCCCACAAACGCTTGCACCGGCCCTCCAAGGCTTGTCAGCCCTGTACGCCCCAGCACCACGTGCTTCGGTTCAATCTCTCGCGGATATGCCCGCACCAGCTCCGCCGCCACGCGGTTCACGTCCGCCTCGGCCTGCTGCGGAGTCACCCCCGGCTTCAGGTGCCCGAACGATTCAAACGTCGTCCCTATCGTCCGGGAGGTCAGCGATTCGCCGCCGATCTGCTCGGCGTTCACCAGCGGCATGAAAAAATCCACGGAGGTAAACATCAGCGTCCCGCCGAATCCCCTGGGACCGACGCCGACGATGGTGAACGGATGCTTGTTCACCAGGATTTTGCGCCCGATCACGCCGCGATCGTCGTGAAAACGCCTGTGCCAGTAGCCGTAACTCAGCACCAGGTAGGGCGCGCTGCCCGGCCCGTGCTCGTCGGCTTCGGAATAGAAGCGCCCCAGCAATGGCTGAAGTCCAAGCACACCGAAATAATTTCCCGTGGTCGCGAACCCGTTCGCTCCCACCGGATCGTTGCCCGTGTCCAGCGCTGTGTTCAGCTCAAAGTTGAACGCTGCAAGATCGGTGAAGCTGCGGTTGCGTTTGCGCAGATCGCGGAAGTTGGGATACGGCTGGAACATCGCATCCACGCTGTACTCCGTTCCATACAGGCTGCGCCCATCCGGCACATCCAGGGTGTGCAGCACCAGCGCATCCATCACTCCGAACACCACAGCATTGGCGCCGATGGCCAGCGCCAGCGTGACCACCGCCGCAAAGGTGAAGCCTGGGGACTTGCGGAGTACGCGGAGAGCAAAGCGGAGGTCGCGCAGCATGGTGTCGACGAAGTTGCCGCCGAGAGCGGCGAAGCTGTCTTCCTTGTGGCGTTCGCGGGCGCCGAACTCGATGCGGGCGCGGCGTTCGGCCTGGGGGCGAGAGAGGCCGTTGCGTACCAGATCGTCGGCGCGGAGAGCGATGTGGGCCTGGAGTTCTTCGTCCATGTCCGCGGCGAGTTCATCGCGATGAAAGAACTTTCCGGCGAGAGAGCGAATTGGACCGAGGATCTTCATACGGCCTCCGGGAACGCGGTGTGCGGTTACTCCTCACGCAGAAGGATGACGGGGTCGGCGCGGAGCGCGCGCATGGCGGGAATCCATGCGGCGAAGAGGCCGAGGACGAGCATGGTGAAGACTACGCCGGCGAGCACCACAGGATCGTGCGGCGTGGCCTGGTAGACGATGAACGAAAGCAGGCGGGTGGCGGCGAGGCCGAGCACCAGGCCGGCGGCGGAACCGATGGCGAGCAGGCGAACGACGCGGCCCAGCGCGGCGCGCAGCACTTGCCCTTTGCGCGCGCCGAGAGCGATGCGGATGCCGAGCTCGCGCAGGCGGCGGCTGACGGAGTAAGCACCGAGTCCGAAGATGCCGGTGATGGCCAGCATGGCGCCCAGGATGCCGAGGACTCCGAGAGCGAGGGAGGCTGCGCGCGCGGCGAAGAGCGCCGTGCCCAGCTCGCGATCCCAGGTGCTGATGAGGAACGGCAGGCCGGTGTGGAGGCCGTTGAGGGTGCGCTCAAGCGCGGGGCCGAGTTCGCCGGTGCCGCGATTGGAGCGGACGATGAGCCATGTATCGCTCGAGGGCGACTGCAGGATGGAGAGGAAGATGGCGGGCTGAGGATCTTCGCTGAGGGTTTTGTATTTGCCGTCTTCGACCACGCCGACGACCTGGACGCGCTTGCCGCCCCAGATTCTGAAATGTGCCCCGACGGCGTTTTGTTCGCTGCCGAAGAGCTTGCGGGCGAACTCCTGGTTGACGACGGCGACCATGGGCGCGTCCTTGGCGTCGCTCCAGGCGATGGTGCGGCCAGTGCGCAGGGCGGTGCCGGCAGCCTCAAAGTAACCGGGCGACACTGCGTACTGCATGGCATCGGTGGCCATGTTGGAGGGCTTGTAGTCGGTGGTGCTGTCGGAGTAGATGAACGAGTCGCTCCAGCCGATGTTGAGCGGCACGCGATTGGCGTAGCCCGCGGCGGTAACGCCTGGGATGGCGGATACCGCATCGAGCAGGCGGCGCTGCATGGCGGGGCGCTGTTCCGGCTTGTAGCCGCCCATGTCGATGTCGGTGTTGACCTGCATGGCGTTGTGGGGCTCGAAGCCGAAACTGCTGTGCAGCGAGCGGATCATGCCGCGAACCGCGACCAGGGACGAGGTGACGAGCACCGCGCAGACGGCGATCTGCAGGGCGAGCAAAATGTCGCGGAGCGTGATGCGGCGCGATGCGGCGAGGGTGTTGCTGCCGGTCTTGATGGCCTGGTAGGGATGGGCGTGCATGACCTGGCGGACGGGCACGATGCCGAAGAGGAGTCCGCTGAGCAGCGCCAGCAGAACGGCCACGGCGTAGGTGCTTAGGTCGGGGTTGACGGGAACGTTGATGGGGATGTCGGGGACGGGCTGCCAGGCGCTGAGCCAGCGCAGCAGCACGATGGAGCCCGCGGTGCCGACCGCGGCGCCGCCGAGGGAGACCAGTACCGCTTCCGTGAGCAGTTGGCGCAGGATGCGGGCGCGCGAGGAGCCAAGCGCGAGGCGCAGGGCCACTTCGCGCCAGCGGTCGGCGGCGCGTGCGGAGAAGAGGCTGCCGAGGTTGGCGCAGGCGGCGAGCAGGATGAGGCCGGCGAGCAGCATGAGTCCGGCGACGAAGGCGTGGACCGGGCCGCCGAGCATATCGCCGACGAGGCCGGGCTTGGCGAGCGAGAACGACATGCCGTCGTCGTCGGAGGGATAGGTCTTCGACAAGTAGGCGGCGACGGAGTTGAGGTCCGCGGTGGCCTGCGCCGGGGTGATGCCGGGCTTGAGACGGCCAACCAGCCACTTGCCGCGATTACCGCGCCCAGTGAGGGTGTTGAAGCCGTTGAGCTGCTCGTCGTCGACCATGGGGGCCCAGAACTCGGGGGCGAAAAAGAGCTCGGTGCCGCGGAAATCGGGCGGGGCGACGCCGAGCACGGTGTAAGCAAATTTGTTTACGCGGACCACGCGGCCGGCGATATTGGGATCGGCGTGAAAGCGGGTTTGCCAGAGGGAGTAGCTGAGGACGAGGTAGGGCGCGCTGTTGTAGCCGTGTTCGTCGTCGGCATGGAAGAAGCGGCCGAGGTAGGGCTTGACGCCGAGCACGTCGAAGTAGTTTCCGCTGGCCTCGTAGAAGAAGGACTGGGTGGGCGCGCCATCGATGTCGAGGCCGGCTTTGTCGATTTCGTAGGCAGCGAGGCCGTTGAAGGCTTGGTTGCGGTCGCGCAGGTCGAGGTAATCGAGGTAGGACATCGATGGGGCATGGTCGCGTCCCTGTTCGATCTGATAGATTTTGTCGCCTTGCGGCACATTGACAGGGCGCAGCACGAGCGCGCTGAGCAGGCTGAAGACGATGGCGTTGGCGCCGATGCCGAGCGCCAGAGTGCCGATGGCGATAAGCGTGAAACCGGGCGATTTGCGCAGCATGCGCAGGCCGTAGCGCGTGTCGCTGAGCAGGGTTTCGAGGGTGCTGCCTCCCGCGGCCTGGTGAATCTCGGCCTTGTAGCGCTCGCGGGCGCCGAACTCGATGCGGGCGCGGCGTTCGGCTTCGGGGCGCGGGATGCCGGAGCGAACCAGATCGTCGGCGCGCAGCGCGATGTGGGTGCGGAGCTCTTCTTCCATTTCCGCGGCGACGGCGGTGCGGCGGAAGATGCGGGCGGCGAGAGTGCGCAGAGGAGCGAAGATGCTCATACTTCCTCCGGACGGGCGGCGAGGGCGGCGGCCATGGCGGTGGCGAGGCGGTTCCAGCCTTCCTGTTCCTGGCGGAGGCGCTTGCGGCCGGCGGCGGTGAGCTCGTAGAACTTGGCGCGGCGATTGTTGTCGCTGGTTCCCCAACTGGCTTTAAGCAGCCCCTGGCGGACGAGGCGGAAGAGCGCGGGATAAAGTGCGCCCTGCTCAATGAGCAACGCGCTGTCGGAGATCTGGCCGATGCGCAGCAGGATGCCGTATCCGTGGAGCGGGCCGAGGGAGACAGCTTTGAGAATGAGCAGGTCGAGGGTGCCGGGAAGAAGTTGCGCCTGGTCGGGCATGGAGTTCTCTCCTAAGGTGATTAGGAGATTAGCGCGGCTCTCCTAAGCTGTCAAGGGGAAAAGACAGGGAGTAGGGAATAGGGAATAGGGAGTAGAAAGACAGCGAGAGAGGGACATGCGGGTGGAAAGAATCTACGCGAGGATTGCGGTATCTTTTGCTTATGGACCGACGGATTGGAGAGAAGAACACGATGAGCCGGTTTGAGATCGAGGAGGATGGGGAGACCGCCTACCTCGAGTTTGAGCTGGATGGGGCGGGATGGATCACGCTTTGGCATACGGAGGTTCCGCCGGCGCTGCGCGGGCGCGGGCTGGCAACCGAGCTGGCGAAGGCGGCGTTCGATTATGCGAAGGCGAATGAGTTGCGGGTAGATGTGATTTGTCCGATTGCGCTGCATTATCTGGAGCAGCATCCGGAGTTGAACGGGTTGGTGGGAAGAGCACGGACAGGCGAATAGGGATTACAAAACCGGTTCGCTCCGTCTCTGCTCAAGGGCAGGCTCCCGGCAGCTGGGCATTCTCAGAGACAACCGCGGATTCTTCGACTCCGCGGGACGGTGAGGCTGTCCCGCTTCGCTCAGAATGACAACCAGTTTGTTGGGATGGTGGGGTGGGGGCGGATTCGATTCGGCCGCGCATGTCCTTCCCATCCTGGCGACAAGAACAACGGCGTCGCGAGGGTGGGGCGCCAGGCGCCCCGCTGCAGGTTATTACGCGCCGGATTTCTTCTCAATCTTCGCCCAGGAATCTTTGAGCGGCAGCGTGCGGTTGAACACCAGATTGCCCGCATTCGAATCGCGATCGAGGCAGAAGTAGCCTACGCGCTCGAACTGGAAGCGGTCCTCTAACCTGGCGTTGGCCAGCGACGGCTCAAGTTTCGCGCCGGTGAGGATCTCCAGCGAGTTGGGGTTGAGATTACTGAGGACGTCCTGACCTTCATCCACGTCGCCGGGATCGGGCTTGGTGAAGAGCTTTTCGTAGAGGCGGATTTCGGCGGAGATGGCGTGGGCAGCCGAGACCCAGTGCATGGTGGACTTGACCTTGCGGCCATCGGGCGAATTTCCGCCGCGGCTGGCCGGGTCGTATGTGCAGTGCACCTCGACGATGTTGCCGGCCGCATCTTTCACCACGCTCTGCGCGGTGACGAAGTAGGCGTTGCGAAGGCGAACTTCCTTGCCCGGCGAAAGGCGATAGTACTTGGGCGGAGGAACGTCGCGAAAGTCGTCGTGCTCAATGTAGAGCTCGCGGCTGAAGGGAACCTGGCGCGTGCCGGCGCCGGGGTCTTCTGGATTGTTGGCAACTTCGACAAATTCTTCCTGCCCGGCCGGATAGTTGTCGATGACCAGCTTCAGCGGGTGCAGGACGGCCATGGCGCGGCTGGCGCGGCGGTTGAGGTCGTCGCGCTGGAAGTGCTCGAGCATTTCGATGTCGACGATGCCGTTGGTGCGCGAAACGCCGGTGGCGGTGACGAAGGTGCGGATGGCTTCCGGCGTAAATCCGCGGCGGCGGAAGGCGGAGAGCGTGGGCATGCGCGGATCGTCCCAGCCGTTGACGCGATGCTCCTGCACGAGCTGCAGCAGCTTGCGTTTCGACAGCAGCGTGTAGGTGATGTTGAGGCGGTCGAACTCGATCTGCTGCGAGGGGAAGATGCCGAGGTTGTCGATAAACCAGCGGTAGAGCGGCTGGTGATCCGCAAACTCCAGAGTGCACATGGAGTGGGTGACGCGCTCGATCGAGTCCGACTGGCCGTGCGCGTAGTCGTACATGGGGTAGATGCACCACTGGTCGCCGGTGCGGTGGTGGGTGGCGTGGAGGATGCGGTACAGGATGGGGTCGCGCAGGTTGATGTTGGGCGACGCCATGTCGATTTTTGCTCTCAGGACACGTGCCCCGTCGGGGAACTCGCCGGCCTTCATGCGGGTAAAGAGGTCGAGATTTTCTTCGACGCAGCGGTTGCGATACGGGCTGTCCTTTCCGGGCTCCGTGAGCGTGCCGCGGTGCTGACGAATCTCGTCGGCGGTGAGGTCGTCGACGTAAGCCTTGCCGTCGCGGATGAGCTTCAACGCCCACTCGTAAAGCTGGCCGAAGTTGTCGCTGGCGTAGCAGAGGCGCTCCCACTCGAAGCCCAGCCAGCGCACGTCGGCCTGGATGGAGTCGACGTACTCCTGCTCTTCTTTTTCGGGATTGGTGTCGTCGAAGCGCAGGTTGGTGCGCCCGCCGAACTCGTCGGCCAGGCCGAAGTCGAGGCAGATGGCCTTGGCGTGACCGATGTGGAGATAGCCGTTGGGCTCGGGTGGAAAGCGGGTCTGGATTTGGGCGTCGCCGTATTTCTGGGTGCGGACGTCCTCGGCGATGATGTCGCGAAGGAAATTGGAGGTTCTGCTGGCGTCCTGAGTTTCCGGATTAGAGTTGGTCATAGTTGCTTTTCATTATCGTACCGGAGGGCTTTGCTTCCCAGGTCCGAGAATGCGGACCCGGGGCACTCGGTAGGGATGGAACCACTCGGCACGAACTAACTTACCGTCGAAGTCGGGCGTGTAAGACAACATCACTGTCTGCGGTGGTCAACAGGCACATAGAATTCTCATCGCACTTGTAGTGAAAGTGCGTTCCTGCGCTCCAATACACCATTGCCGTCACATGCTCACCCTCTTTGTAGATTGCAAAGGTGCGCCCCTCGCTCGTGACAATGGCATTGCTGGGAATGTCGTATCCGCTTGTGACATCATTCCCTTCCTGAGCGTTATGAACTTCGGGAACTGAATTTGTTGTATTCGCGGAGTCGAAGATGCGCTTATCTGCGTCATTGAATTCGTTCAGTAAGCCCTTGGCGTCTAAATAGCTCTGTGCATGCTTATATGCTTCTCTAACGTATCGCAACGCGAGGGTCATGTACTTGGCTTTGTACACCATATCCATCGTTGGGTTGGAGCCATTTGCGGTCTCGTTAAGCTTACTATCAAATTGCCCCAGACAAGACACTAAGGCGTCTGCTCTCTTTATCAATTCAGCCGCAGTTAGATGTGATACGTCATATTCCTGCGAAGAAAACCACTTATCTCTATAAGTACGACATGCATGAACGGTGTTCAGCTCTTGTGCTGCACAATTCGCACAAGACAGCACGGCAAAAGCGGCAAGGATGCAGATTGATTTCACTGAGGCCTCCTTATTCAAGGCTCAATTGCGTTCGTGGTCTTACGGTGCGTGGTCCAAATCGTAATCTGCCACCAAGTTCGGGTAGCCCAGGCCCGGATTCTCGGGCTTGGGAAGGTGCCTTGATCCTGATCACGGAGTCATGCCGCGTTTGCGCGTTGTCGGGATTGAAGCCAGCGCTGGGTCCGCGAAGCGATTTCTCTTCTTAGCCGCCCCGCGTTCAGAGCAAATACTATGAGGAATGCCCAGGACAAACAGACCACTAACCATCGGCCCAGCAAATTGATGAAGTTGTTGCTTAGCAGAAGGATGACCAAAGCCAGGCTAATGTTGCAGTCAAAGACGTAATACGTGTAGAACGATGTCCTGAGCTTCTCAACTTCATCCTGTCCCGCGTCGGAAAAGAAATCCCACGCTACGCCCTGAAACCTATCCCATATGTTTTCGAGCAGGTCTCGTGATGCGTCGAGAATCTCCCCAACGAGAAATGCGGCAACTACCAGGGATAAGGCGGTGATCGCTTCACCACCTGGAAATCCCGTACCCATCAAACTCTTTAGCAGTGGCGAAGCCCCGTCGATGAGCACAGGGCGTACTGCCATCAGGAGAAGAAAACCAGGGATCCAATGAGCGATCAAAACGTGCAGATTTAGCTCGAACTTCATAAACTGGATTATATATAGCTAAGTACGGATCGGGCTGTGCTCAGCCGAGTGATTGAGGACTTTCTTCGGCCTGCCGGGAGCGTTCGAGGCACATTTCCAGCCACAGTGCCGCCATCGTTTCAAACAGCGGCGGCGCATTCTTGCGGCCGCGGACGGCGACACGGATAGTGACCGGCTTTCATGCGGTTGTTTTGCCGGGCGGCATGGGCTGGGCCACCAACCGCACGCCGAGCGCCGTGCAGACGCGGCTAATGGTGTCAAAACGCGGCGCGCTATCGGGGCGAAGGGCTTTGTAGAGAGCTTCGCGGGTGATTCCGGCCGCCTTGGCGATCTCCGACATGCCGCGCGCGAGGGCAATGTCGCCGAGCGCCGAAGCCAGAAGGGCCGCGTCATTGGCTTCGAGAATCCCGGTCAGATAGACGGCAATGCTCTCTTCGTTGTCGAGGTACTTTGCGGGATCGAATTCAGGCAAGTCATCCACGTTGATGGTTTTTCTCATCTTTGCCCCTTCCGCTCTTCGGCTCCTTTTTAGGCATTGCCGGGCGTCTCTTCACGGGATTATTCCCAAGGATTGATGACCGGCACGCCGGTTTGCACAAAGTGGCCCACGTTGCGTGTCGCCACGGCAAAACCCCGCGCCGCGGCGCATGCGGCAATATAAGCGTCGGGCGCGACGGCTCTTTTGCCCATCTTTTCGCAACGCGCCGCGATGATAGCCAATTGATCGGCAGCAGCCCCATCGAAGCTGAGCATCCGGTCCTCGAACAGGTTGAGCACCCGATCGATATGAGTTCGAAGAGCGTTCTTGCGCTTGCCGTCCGGAAGCTTCAGTACCCCAAAGCGGAGTTCGGCGCGGCTCACGGCGGTGATGAAGAGGGTTTCGGCCGCCTGATTATCCAGCCATCCCATTACCTTTGGCGACGGCTGAGACCTGAGCGGCTCGGAGATGACGTTCGTATCGAGGACGATCACTCGAAATCCGCTCCCCGGATCTGGCTCCGCTCACGCGAGAGCTCGAGATCGTCCATGTTCCCGATTTCGCTGGCGATGCGATGAATCTCGGAACCGATCTTGAGGCGCTTGGCAGGGCGGACAGTCTCATCGAGAATGAGCCGTACTTCGGCCTCAGTGGATCGGCCGTGTCGGGCGGCACGCACACGCAGGGCACGGTGAGTCTCCTCGGGGAGGTTACGGACAGTGAGGCTGGGCATGCATTCACCTCTCGATCATTGCAGGTAATGCTAGCACAACGGTAAATATGCCATCAAAATAGATTTTTCAGATTTCTTCGTCCATCGACTATTCTTACGATTTTCACCTGGTCGATGCGGCCGTCTTCGCTGTCGGGATGCGTCTCGTACAGAATGAGGTACGGAGTTTCGACGAGCATGCGTGTGGAGGGACGGATATCCGATCGCCTCATCCCGCTGCGCGGATAATCGGCGAGCGACTCCGCCTTCGATGCGGGATCGAATTCAGGCAGGTCATTCACGTTGTACATCAGATGCGGCGGGCGACGATCTGGGGGCCGGATTTCTGGGCCGACGGCTGGGCAGGGGACTGTGCCGCGGCGAGTGGCGGCATGGGTTCGGCGACGAACATGGGGTGGCGTTTCCAGTCGGCGAAGGCGAGCAGGTAGAGCAGAACGGTGTTGCCGAGGGGAATGCAGTTGAGCAGCGTGATCCAGGGCGAGAAGCCCGCCTTCTTGCAGATGAACCAGAGAGGCAGCATCCAGAAAACCAGGAAGAAGGGGATGGCGACGAGAAAGAGCACGAACAGGTGCTGGAGAAGGTAGCCCATGCGCGCCTCCTGAGGGTGAACAAGGATCCGATGGGGGGGATAGTAGCACTGCGAGAGCGCGACTTGGAAGAGGTTTTCGTCGGTTGGCGGACCCTGGACGGATTTTTTCGCCGGGTCCGCCGCGGGACGGGGTGAGGCTGGTGGAGCGCCTCAGGCCTGGGGTGGATAGGGCGGAACGGGAGGCATGTAGGCCATCTGCGGAGCGGGCACAACTTTCCAGTCGGCGAAGGCGAGCACGTAGAGGAGGATCAGGCCGCCGAAGGGAACGATGACCAGCAGCGAAAGCCAGGGTGAGAAGCCGGCCTTCTTGCAGACAAACCATGTGGGAATGATCACGATGGCCAGTCCGATGATGATCAGGATAGGCATGACGGCGAGCATCGTCATGGCGATCTTCTGGGCCTGTTCGACGTTGACGTTCGGTTGGTCTTGAAGCAGGATCAGGGCGAGTGCGTGCATAGACGGGAACTCCTGAGTGAAATGAAAGGTCGCAGCCAAGGTACGGCGAAACGCCCGAATGTGCAACAGAAAAGAACAGGGACCAGGGACCGAGGGACTAAGGGAACAGGGACCGGAAAGGCAGGGACCAAGGGACCGAGGGACAGAAAGGAGAGCATCCGCCCCAGCGGGGTTTCTACTCCCTGCTCCCTACTCCCGACTCCCTGTTCCCTTGGTCCCTTGGTCCCTGCCTCAGGTAATGTCTTCGGTGTCGAATATGGGAGAGACGGTGCGTTTTTTCGGGGTGCCGTGGACCTGGCTGAGCAGGTCCTCGACTACGTCTTCAAGCTGGCGCTGGCTTTCGACCACGGCGGACATGCTCTTAAGGTCGTCCTCATCGAGGGAGCGCTCGACCAGGGCCACCGCGTGACATTGGGCGACGTGATCGAGGCCGAGGCCTTCGGGGGTCTTGGCCTTGATGCTGACCTGGTTGATCTCGACGCCGAGCAGATCGGCGACGCGGGAGCGCATCTCGCCGGCGATGGGCGCGATTTTGGGGGCGGCGAGAATCAGGGTGGTGTCGATGTTCACGATACGATAGCCGGCGTTTTCGAGCTCGTCGAGGGCGAGCTTGAGGAAGATGGCGGAGTCGGCGTCTTTCCAGCGGGGATCGCCGGGAGGGAAAAAGCTGCCGATATCGCCGGCGGCGACGGCGCCCAGCAGGGCATCGGTGACGGCGTGGAGAAGGACGTCGCCGTCGGAGTGGCCGGCGAGGCCTTCGGGGTGATCAATGGTCATGCCGCCGATGCGCAGGGTTACGCCCGCTTTGAAGGCGTGCGAGTCGTAGCCGAATCCGATGCGAGTATCCATGGTCTCCAAATTAAAGATAAAGCTTAATGTCAACGCGCGCGCTGGCTGAGGTAGAACTCCGCCAGTTCCAGGTCGCCGGGCTGGGTAATTTTCAGATTCACGGCGGAGCCGGGGACCACGGCAACGGGGTGGCCGGCGCGCTCGACCACGGAGGCCTCGTCGGTGCCGATGAATCCGTCGGCGGTGGCCTCGGCAAAGGCGGATTGCAGCAGGTCGAAGCGGAATCCCTGGGGGGTCTGGGCGAGCACGATGAATTCGCGTGGGATGGTGCTGGTGATGAGGGCGCCGTGGGCGGTGCGCTCCACCTGCTTGATGGTGTCCACGGCGGGCATGCCGACGATGGCGGCTCCATGCTCGACGACGGCGTCGATGGTGCGGTCGATGGTGGCGGCGTCGATGAGGGGGCGGACGGCGTCGTGGACGAGGACAACATCGTCTGGCGCGGCGGAGATGGCGGCGAGAGCATGGGCCACGGATTCCTGGCGGTGGTCTCCGCCTTCGACCACCTGCACGCGATCGGAGAAGCCATACTCGGCGATCTGGGCCTCGACGCGCTCCATCTCGGGTTTGCGCACGGCCACGTAGATGTGGGTGATGCGGGGCACGGCGGCAAACGCGCGCAGAGAGTGGATGAGGATGGGGATGCCATCAAGGGAGAGGAATTGCTTGGGCTGCGGCCCGGCCATGCGCGTACCCAGCCCGGCTGCGGGGAGAATGGCAAAGACTTGCATACCGGGTGGAGTATAGCACTGCGCGGGTCTGAACAAACCGAGCCCGATTGCACCTTTCCGGCGGTGGTCAGAAGGCGCGCCCGAGGGCCGGGGAAACTTTGGAAGAAGAATGGCGGGTGCGGAGATTCTCCTGCAGCTGGAGGACAAGATCGGCCAGCGGGAAAGCCGCGGCCACGCAGGACCAGACAATGATCTCAGTGAACTTTTCGTCAATGTTGAAGACGCCCTGGATCACACGCACCTCAAGGAAGATGATGGCGCAGGCATAGCTCCGGCTCATCCACTGGCGATGAAGCTGCACCTTGTGCTGCAGGATGAACGTTAGGGCCATGATGGTTGCGAACATCCAGACCGCTGCGTCGGCCGCAGTCGCTATTACGAGAGAGAATTGGACGGGATCGCCGGGATACATGTGCACACTCTCGAAGTTTTGAATATAGAGGCCCATGGGAGCGCCCAAGAGGACGCCGCCCACATAGACGCGGCCCATGACGCGGTGAAGTTGAGTGAACCGGCGGCGGAGCCGCTCGGAAAACTGGAATGGCGCCAGGAGTAACGCGCAGCCGGCGGCCAGGCCGTGGGGTAGCAGAAACCACTTGAAGGTGGCGATGTGCGACCATTCCGGGTCAGCGTTGTTGATGAGGAAGCTCTCGTTGTGATAAAGCACGTAGGCGTACATCAACCCGATGAACGCGAACAGCATGTACTTGGGGCGCAGCGACGAGATACGGCGGGACGGTGAAATCCGGGGGGATGCGGCTAAATCGGCTGGCATGGGACCTCTCTTTGGAGATTCGAAATGGAAAGCAAGCCCATATTTCGTACTCCCCGGGGAAGCCGGTTTCCAGGCGCGACCCGGATCGATTTTGACCGGGATCGAAAATCGGAATGCCCTTGAATCAGGGCGCTGTCCCTGTTTGCATTCAGAATCCGCCGGGGGAAGACTTTGGGGGTAGGAAGCAACAATACCACGGAGGCTGTGCAACTGCCGAGGAAAATTAGTGCATAGGGGGAGTTCGCGGTCGAGCCGTGCTTCCCTCGCGCTATCATCCTTTCGTGCCTACACGATCTACCGCAAAATCGCCGGGCCTGCGGCTTGACACCGCGCTACTGAAGTCTGGCCTGCGCCTGGCGGTGGGGGTATCGGGCGGGGCGGATTCGGTGGCGGTGCTGCGGGCGCTGGCGGCGCGCGCAGGGGAGCTGGGGCTGGTGTTGCACGTGGCGCACCTGCACCATGGGCTGCGGGGTGCGGAGGCCGACGCGGATCTGGAGTTTGTGCGGGAGCTGGCGGGGCGGCTGGGGTTGCCGTTCCATGAGAAACGCATCGATACCGCGAGCGAGGCGGCGCGGCTGCCGGGGAAACCGGCGGAGACCATCGAGGAGGCGGCGCGGCGGCTGCGCTATGGGTGGTTTCGAGAGTTGATGGGTGGAGTTCCCGCAGGGGCTAAAGCCCATTCTTCGTTGGACGGGGGGAATGTACGGGCTGAAGCCCGTACCCTCCGCGACGAAGCGGCGGGGTTTGGACGGAGAGTTGTCGATGCGGTGGCGACGGCGCATACGCTGGACGACCAGGCGGAGACGGTGCTGGCCAAGCTGCTGCGCGGGGCCTGGACGGAGGGCATCTCGGGAATTCATCCGGTGGTGGAGTTTGCCGAGGGCAGCGTGGTGCGGCCGCTGCTCGCGGTTCGGCGGGCGGAGGTCGAGGCTTATCTGAAGGCCTTGGGGCAGGAGTGGCGGGAGGATTCGTCGAACCGGCATTTGACGTATACGCGCAACCGGATCCGGCATGAGCTGCTGCCGCTGCTGGAGGGGTGGAATCCGCGGCTGCGGGAGCACCTGGCGCAGATGGCGGAGCTGGCGCGGGACGAGGAGAGCTGGTGGGCGGCAGAGTTGGCGCGGGTAGCGCCCGAGGTGATTTTGGTGGGGCGGCCGGTGCGGGGCGGCGGACGCGCGGCGGCGGAGGGAGTGGCGCTGGATCTCGAACGGCTGCGGGAGTTGCCCTCGGCGCTGCAGCGGCGGATGTTGCGAGAAGCCGGGCGGCGGCTGGGGCCGGCGATGGACTTTTCCGGCACGGAGGCGCTGCGGGGGCTGGCGCTGGAGGGGCGCGCGGGGCAGAAATGCGAGCTGGCGGCGGGGTTGCGGGCGGAGCGGACCCATCGGGAGTTGCGGCTTTCGATTGAGCCGGAAGCGGAGGGCGCGCCGGCCGAGGTGGAGATCCCGGTGCCGGGCGAGGCGGTGGGGTTCGGGTTGCGGGTGCGGATTGAGCTGACCCCAGGGGCTAACCGGGCTGCGGAAAGACGGCTCCAGCCGGGCAACGCGCGTAAGGGCATGACTTCAGTCGTGCCGCAAACTAAACAGGCTGCAGAAAACCGGCTCCGTGCGGGCAACGCGCGTAAGGGCACGACTTCAGTCGTGCCGCAGACGCTTGATAATAAAGATTCGGGCTTTAGCCCCTGCGGGCTTGGCACCCGAGAATGGGCGCCTGAATCGACTTTATCCGCAGCCTCTAAAACCCCCCGCTCCCAATCGGGGCTTTCCGGCACAACTAAAGTCCTGCGCCTTCAAAATCCCGGGGCGATCCGAACGGCGGTACTGCGGAACTGGAAGCCGGGGGACCGGGTGCATCTGCGACACTCCAGCGGGCCGCGCAAGGTAAAGGAAGTTTTGGAGCGGATGAAGGTTTCGGGGGCGGATCGGGCGGTTTGGCCGGTGATTGCGTGGGGGGGGCGGATCGTGTGGATGCGGGGAGCGGCGGTGGAAGCCGAACCGGGTCTGCAGATCGAAGTGGCGCCGGTGGAGAACGATGCGGATTCCGAAGATGCTGGTTCCAAAAGGGAATAGTTCCCGCGGGTGAGGGGGTATGCCCCGAATGCGGCAGGTTTACGCCGCTATTCCCGGTTCAAGTTTTTTCCCTCTGGGAGTACAATCGAGCTACTGCTCATTCGAGCGGCGCGGGGTTGTTGTCTTCGGCGGAAACACATGAACTTTCTGTGACGTTGGGGGTACAAAGCGCGTCTTAAGATGAGGAAGGCTTGCGGGGCGCTTCGGATCGGAGCCTCCCGTGGCGCAAAGGGGAGTCCTGGTGAATTCAACCGTAAAGACGATCATGTTCTGGGTCTTCATCCTCATCTGCCTGATGATGTTGTGGGCAGTCGTGTCGAGAAACACGAGCCTCACGGGCAAAGACCAGGAGATCCCCTACTCCGAGCTGTACGCGAAGGTGCAGCAGGGACAGGTGCAGGACGCGACGATCCAGGGCACGGATCTCCACGGGCATCTGAAGGGCTCCAAGGACCAGTTCCACACCACCGTGGGCACCAGCTACCAGGATATGCAGAAGGCCATGCTGGATCACGGCGTGGTCCTCCAGTTGAAGGATCCGCAGAACAACGGCATGTTGCTCCAGGTTCTGTTCAATATCGGTCCATTTGTGCTGATCGGGGCCATCTGGTTCTTCATGCTGCGGCAGATGCAGTCGGGGGGAAACAAGGCGCTGAGCTTTGGCAAGAGCCGGGCGCGCCTGCTCTCGATGCAGCAGAAGAAGGTCACGTTCAAAGATGTGGCCGGGGTGGACGAGGCCAAGGAAGAACTGAAGGAAATCATCGAGTACCTGAGGGAGCCGCAGAAGTTTCAGAAGCTGGGCGGGCGGATACCCAAGGGGGTGTTGCTGGTGGGGCCTCCAGGCACCGGCAAGACGCTGCTGGCGCGGGCGGTGGCCGGCGAGGCAAATGTGCCGTTCTTCTCCATCTCCGGTTCTGATTTTGTTGAGATGTTTGTGGGCGTGGGCGCGAGCCGCGTGCGCGACCTGTTTGAGCAGGGCAAGAAGAATGCGCCCTGCATCATCTTCATTGACGAAATCGACGCAGTGGGACGCCATCGCGGCGCCGGTCTCGGCGGCGGCCACGATGAGCGCGAGCAGACGCTGAATCAACTGCTGGTCGAGATGGATGGGTTCGAGTCCAACGACGGCGTGATCCTGGTGGCGGCCACCAACCGCCCCGACGTGCTCGATCCCGCATTGCTGCGGCCGGGGCGCTTCGATCGGCGCGTGGTTGTCGGACTTCCTGACGTCCGCGGGCGCGAAGAAGTCCTTCGCGTGCATGTGAAGAAAGTTCCCGTGGCCGACGACGTGAATTTGAACGTGCTGGCGCGCGGAACACCGGGGTTCAGTGGCGCCGACCTGGCCAACATGGTGAATGAGGCGGCGCTGAACGGCGCGCGGCTCAATCGCAAGCAGGTCACCATGTACGACTTCGAGCTGGCCAAGGACAAGGTGCTGATGGGCGCCGAGCGCAAGAGCATGCTGCTCACCGACGAGGAGAAGCGGGTGACCGCGTATCACGAGGCGGGGCATGCGCTGGTGTCGTACCTGCGCGACAACTCCGACCCCATTCACAAGGTCACGATTATTCCCCGCGGCATGGCGCTGGGGGTTACGGTGTATCTGCCCGACGACCGGCACAACTATACGCGCGAGTACCTGGAAACGCGGCTGGCGACGGCCTACGGCGGACGCGTGGCGGAGGAGATTTTCCTTAACCAGATGTCCACCGGCGCGGGCAGCGATATTGAGAACGCCACCGATCTGGCGCGGCGCATGGTGTGCGAGTACGGCATGAGCCGGCTGGGTCCGCTGACCTTTGGCAAGAAGGAAGAGCAGATCTTCCTGGGGCGCGAGATTGCGCAGCACCGCGACTTCAGCGAAGAGACGGCGCGGCAGATCGACCTGGAAGTGCGCCGCCTGATCGACGAGGCGTACCAATCGGCCTATGCGATCATCAACGCCAACAAGGACCCGATGCACCGCATCTCGGCGGCGCTGCTGGAGCGGGAGACGATCGATGCCGAAGAGGTGAAGATGCTGATCGAGGGCAGGGAACTGCCGCCGGTCCGCTCGATCCTGGCCGGTCCCGGCGACGGCGGCGGAGTGCAGCAGGTGCTAAAGCCGGACACCTCGCGCGGTGGGCCGATACACGGCGAGGGATCGCCCAGCCCGGCGTAAAGACAGTGATCAGTGGTCAGTGATCAGTGGTCAGTGAACAGCAGGGCCGCTCTTCGGAGCGGCCCTTTTGGTTCGGGGTGGGCATCGTTCCCAGGTCCCTCCGCCGCGGCGGACGAGGGACCTGGGGCACACGCACCCGTGGGACAGTCCACAGGTCCCAGTTCCTGGTTCACAGTGCCCGGATCGCCAATGACTGACCACTGACCACTGAGCACGGATCACTGACCACTGTCCCGGTTATACTCGAACAAGATATGTACAAGCGGGTGGTTCTTAAGCTTTCGGGAGAGGCTCTGGCCGGGACGCGGGGGTTCGGGCTGGACGCCGATAAAGTGGCCGAAACGGCCGCGGAGATTGCCGATGTGCACGCGCTGGGGGTGGAGATCGCCCTGGTGGTGGGCGGCGGCAACATCTTTCGCGGAGTCGCCGAGCAGGCCAAAGAAATGGACCGCGTGAGCGCCGACAACATGGGCATGCTATCCACCATCATCAACGCCATTGCCCTGCAGGATGCGTTGGAGCAGCGCGGCGTGCAGTGCCGGGTGATGACGGCGGTGTTCATGAACCAGATCGCCGAGCCGTATATCCGGCGGCGGGCGGTGCGCCACCTGGAAAAGAAGCGCATCGTGATCTTCGCGGCGGGCATCGGCAATCCGTTTTTCTCCACCGACACCGCGGCCAGCCTCCGCGCCATGGAAATCAAGGCCGACGTGCTGCTGAAGGGCACCAAGGTGGAGGGCGTCTACAACGCCGATCCCAAGCTGGTGGTGGACGCGGTGAAGTACGACGAGATCACCTACATGGATATCCTGAAGCAGGGGCTGAAGGTGATGGACCTGACCGCCGTAAGCCTGTGCAAGGACAACAATCTGCCCATGATCGTCTTCAACATGAACCAGCCGGGGAATATCAAGCGGGTGGTGATGGGGGAGAAGGTGGGGTCGCTGGTTACGGCGTGAAGGCAGGGAGTAGGGACCAAGGGACCAAGGAAACAGAAGACCGAAGGCGACGAGCGCAGTCCCTAATCCCTAATCTCTCGTTCCCTTGTTCCCTGTGCCCCTGTTTTTCGCGCGTCACGATGCTGCCCGGAGACGTCTAAGTACTTGGTGGAGATACGCAAGCCAGACCGGCTGAACGCGTTGACCGGCTTGCGGACCTTCGCGGCCGTCAACATCGTCTTCTTTCATTTTTCCAATCCACAATGGTTCGGCTTTCTGGCGCCGGTGGTGAACGCCGGCTACGCCTCGGTGAGCTTCTTCATCCTGCTGTCGGGCTACGTGCTGGCGTATAACTACGCGGCGCGGGCACGGGAGGGAAAGCTGAACACGGTGCGCTTCTGGAAGGCGCGCTTCACGCGGCTCTACCCCATTTACCTGCTCAGCCTGCTGATGGCGTGGCGCATGGTGGGGCAGGAGCACGCGGCGCACACCCATGCCATGTTCTGGACCGGCATGGTGCTGAGCCCGCTGCTGCTGCAGGGATGGATTCCGGAGATTGCCACTTTCCTGAATACGCCGGCGTGGACCATGTCGGCGGAGTCGTTCTATTACGTGCTGTTTCCGTGGCTGGCGCGCTGGAAGCGGCCGGAGCGGATAGGGCCGATCGTGGGACGGCTGGCGCTGATCTGGGCCTGCGGGCTGATTCCCGGCACGCTCTACGTAATTTTCAATCCCGACGGCATTGCGCACCCCGATCGCTTCTCCAGCGGGCCATGGCTGCAGGCGCTCAAGTTTACCCCGCTGCCGCACCTGGCCAGCTTCCTCTTCGGCATGGTGCTGGCGGAAATGGACGAGCTGATGCCGCGCGATGGGTGGATGCGGTTCTTCCTCGGCGCGGGGGGATTTGCGAGCATCTTCTTCCTGCTGTGGCTGGGGGCCGCGATTCCCTACGCCATGATGCACGACGGCCTGCTGATGCCGCTGTTCGGATGCGTGATCCTGGGCCTGTCGGGGACCAATCCGCTATCGCGGGTACTGGGCATCCGGCCGCTGGTGTTTGTGGGCGAGGCCAGCTACGCGCTCTACCTGCTGCATTTCAACTTCTGGAACGTGATTCATGACACCCACGTGCTGAACCGGCTGCATTTGCAGCAGTTCGATCCGTGGATCAGCTACGCGATTCTGATCGCCATGGCGCTGCTGGCGCTGCACCTGGTGGAGAAGCCGGCACAGCGGAAGCTGCGGGTGTGGATGCATGCGGAGACGCCGAAGCCGGCGGGGATGCCGCCGGGAGCGTTGTGAAGGCAGGGAGTAGGGAGTAGGTGCTGCGATGCTGAACCCTGACCACTGACCACTGAGCCGCTACTCCTCCGTGAAGGCAACGAAGCTGTGCGGCTGGAGCGTGAACGTGAACTGGGTGCGCTGCGGGGCGCGGCTGTTGCGCGGATGCGGCGCGGGCTTGCCTTCGATCGCTTCGCCGGTGGCGGCGTTGCGCAGGTGGGTTGTGGGTCCCAGAGTTGAGATGGTCACGGAAGTGGGCGTGTCGAGAAAAGATTCGACTGCGAACGCGTTGTTGTCGTAGGCGAACAGGCTCACCCGGGCAGGCGCGTCCATCCACACCGGAAACCCCACCATCAAATACTGCTTCAACTGCGTCAGCACCGGCTGCGGAAGTGCGTAGAGATCGTTGGCATTTTCCGGAATCGTCAGCACGTACAAAATGCCTTTCGAGAGCTTGTCCATGAGCAGGATCGGCGCGCCGCGGCCGTTGGCGGTGCCGCGCACAATGGGCCACGCATCGTTGGTCTGGAACTGGATTTCGGGAATAAGAATTCCATTGGTGTCGCCGAGACTTGCGCCTGCACCCGCGCCGTAGCCGCCCCACCACCGATCGACGCGCAGAAGATTGCCGGTCACGTGCAGCTCGGCGATCTGGGCGATACTCGTGTCTTCGGGTCCATGGCCTTCCAGAGCGGCCAGCAGGTGCGCGGTGATGACCACGTCTCCGCCTTGCTCAAGGTGGGTGCGGATCTTGCTCACAATGTCAGGATCGTATTTGGCCTGTTCGGTGAGCAGCACGATGTGCGCGTCGGTGGGGAATTGCGGGCGCATGTCGATGGGAATGCCGATCATGCCGAGGTAGTCCTGCAAAAAGTCTTCGCCGGTGGATTGATACGGCTTGTAGCTGGCGATGCCGATGGGGTTGCCGAGTTTGCCGACCACGGCATTCACTTCATTGAGCGCGTAACCCGCGGCGCTGGCATAAGTGGGCGTGCCGCTTGCGCCGGTGGTCGAGCGCCACTTATCGAGGCCGGCAGTGGTGAAGGTAGTGGACAGGCTGGACCAGCCGCGCTCGCCGATTTCGGCTGGCCGCGTGAGGTCGCTGTACTGGAACAGCATGATCTGCGGCGCCTTGGCGAGCATGGTGTCCCATAGCTGCTCGGCGTAGCGATCGATGGTGCGCGAATCGTAGGTATCCACCCAGCCTCCGCCGTTGCGTTGCGGCGCGATATTGTCGAAGTAGCGAACAATCTCGTAGCTCTCATACTGCTGCAGGTGCTGGTCGTTGTCTTCGGGATCGCGGGTTTCGGTGCCGGTGTAGATGCCGTCGTAGAGTTTGGGCTCAACGTCGAGGTCGTATCCGTTGGCGGCGAAGTGCTCATACCAGTTGGGGAACTTGATGATCACCTTGACGCGCGGATTCACGGCGCGGGCGGGGCCGAGAACCAGGTCGCGGGAGACGCCATCCATGAGCTTGAGGCGGAAGGCGGTCCAGGTATGCGCGCCCTTGGCGGCGATGTCGGAGTCGCGTTTGGTGTTGGAGAAGAAAAAATCGTCGAGCATGATTTCGTCGAAGTGGCGGGCGGTGAGCTCGGCGACGCGTTTGACCAGGTCGCGCTGCTTGGGATCGGTGTAGCACATGGAGACGAACTGGCCGGCGCCGGCTTCGGGGGAGTCTGCGCCCGCGCTATCGCCGCTGCCCACGTAGGCGATGCCGCCCGCGGTTTCCACGCCCTGCTGCTGGAAGAAGGATTTGGCGTTGTCCAGCGCGGCGTCGTCGGCGACCTCGCCGCTGCGGTAGGTCTCGATGTACACCTTGTCCACATGCACCTGGCTGGAGATTTCGTTCCAGGACTGCTTGAGATAGTCCGGGTCCTTCGCCATGCGCTCGACCTGGAGGACGGGAATGTAGACGGCGACCTTGAATTGGCCGTGCGCGGGCGCAGCGGCGTGCAGGCAGAGCGGAGCCGACACCAGAGCAAACAGTACGAGCAAGCGGACGCGAAGGTGCATGGATTTCTCCCGGGGTTGCAGCAAGTTCATGACGGGAATTGGAGACCGTGATTAGAACGGGACAGTATAAGCGGCAAATCGGCTTAAGTAAAACGTTTACGCAGCTCGATTTTGCTTTCTGCTTCCTGCTTCCTTCTCCCTACTCCCTACTCCCTGTCTTAAAGCAACAAGCCCAGCCGGGATGGCTGGGCTTGGGTGACTGAGTGTGGAGCATGCTTAGGGCGTGGTCTGCTGCAGCGAATGGTTGCCGTGCGGGATGCTGACGATGGCGCTCGGCTTGGCTTCAGAGGGATAGGGCGTGGATTGGGTCAGGCTGAGGGCGCCGGTATCAGGATTGAGGCGGAAGCCGGAGATGGAGTTGCCGAGGAAGTTTGAGGTGTAGACGTAGCGGCCGAGCGCGGGATCGACGGCGATGGCATCGGGCTGGGTGTCAGTGGAGTTGACCTGGGCGCCAGTGGGGTTGACCACGCTGGAGGGGATACCGGTGGCGAGCTCGATGGAGTAAGCGGAGACGGAGGAGTCGAGGGAGTTGGCCACGTAAATGTAAAATCCGCGCGGGTCGATGGTGACGGCGGAGGGTTCGGCGCCAGTGCGGTAGGGTCCGCTGGTGAGGAAGTTCAGGGTGCTGTTGTTGGTGACGCCGTAGCCGATGAGCTGGTTGGAAGCGTAGTCGGTGACGTAGACAAAGCGGCTGGTGGGGTCGGCGGCCACGGCGCTGGGCTTGACGCCGGCCTGGTAGGGGCTGGCAATGGCTGGGGTCAGGGCGCCGCCGGAGTCTACGGCGTAAGAGAATACCCAGCCGGGATGAGCAGAGCTGGTGACCTTACCGCCGGGATTGTAGGAGGACTGGTCGTAGACGGTGGCGAACACGGCGTCATTGTTGGGGAGCACGGTGACACCCGTGGGAACGACCGTATCGCCGCCGTAGCCGGGAATGGTGAGGGTCTCCTGCGCAGTCGCGGAGCCAATGGCCCCGGATGAGAGCGCATATTCGGTCAGGGTGGCGGTAGTGGTTCCGGAGACAACATAGAGATACTTGTTGCCCGGGTTCACGGCCAGAGAGACGGGCGCGGCGGCCAGGGTGACGGTGTCTTTCTGGGTCAGAGCGCCATCGGAGGCGATGGTGAAGTGGACCACGGTATTGTTGTCGGAGTTGGCCACGTAGAGGTGGGCGTAGTCGGGGCTTACGGCCATGGCATCGGGAGTGGCGCCTCCCGAGTTAAAGGGGCCCACGCCGTTGCGCAGGGCGCCGGATTCCGAATCCACCGCGAACACCTGAATTTGCCCGACATTGGTTGTCCCGGAACTCTTTGACCCGGCCAGGAAGACGTAGTCGATGGTCACCAGCTGGCATGCGGTGAGGGCGGTGGCCACCAGGAGGCCGATGACAGAGACCACGAAAAGCTGGCTCGTTTTGCTGAACTTCATGCGCTTCCTTCGTCGTGGGCCGTCAGAAAGATAAAGCCCAAAGAGAACTGTTGTAGTTTCCCATAAGGATTGTAAAAGCCCTTTACGGGGTACTGCTACTGGTTGGAGCGCCGGCGAACTTGCTGCCGGGGCCGACACTCGACGGTGGGCGGCCCATGGAGCGCGGCCCTCCGCCGATGCGCGACGACTATTTGGCCACTGCGCCGTGGGGAATAGCAGCCACAGCGGTGGGGTTGGCGTTCGCCGCGTAAGGCGAAAACTGCGAATCAAGGACCGTGCCCATGTTGGCATCGATCTCAAAGCCGGAAACAGTATTGCCGAGAAAATTGGCCGTGAACAGGAACTGGTTCTTCGCCGGATCGATGCCGATGGCCACCGGCTGAGTGTCCACGGGAGCGGTGGTGATCGGGGTCAATGTTCCGTTCAGCACGTGATAGGCGGAGATGGTGGAATCCTCCGAGTTGGCCACGTAAGCGAGCTTGCCGGTGGCATCGATGACCATGGCCGCGGGCTGGTTGCCGGTCTTAGCCGGGCTTCCCGCCGGGGTGAGTCCGGAGGAGGTCACGGAAAATGCGAGGACGTCGTTACTGGACAGGTCGGTGATATAAACGAAGGCCCCGGCGGGATCGACCACGATGGATGACGGGTGCTTGCCGGCGGGCGTGGGCACGCCGCCGTTCAAGGGCGACAGGGCGCCGCTGCCGATGGTGAAGGTGAACATGTATCCGGTGTTGGCGGTTGCATCGTAGGCGGTCACGAACAGGTTCGAGGCGGTGGCGGTCATGGCGGTGGGAGTGATCACATCGGAACTGCCGGGAACCGTCAGCGGCCAGTAAGAGGCGCTGATGGATGCATTGACGTAGGGATGGTCGGTATCGAGAGAATTGTCGGCTTTGATGGGCCAACCGGCAACGGAGCCGGAGCAGGGCGCGGCCGGCGAGCAGGTGGGCAGCGGTTCAAAGGTGTCGGCCACGAACAGGTTCTTGCCGGACACGGCGGTGGCCATGGGAAATATACCGGGCGTGTTCACGGTGTTCTGCGGATAGAGCTTGCCGTCGTTTCCGATGGTGAACTGAACGATGGTGTTGTCGTCCCGGTTGACCACGTAGAGGGTGCTTTTATCGGCGGCCACGGCCTCGGCCACGGGATTTCTTCCGCCGGAGGGGAAAGGCGAGGTGGGAATCTGGCGCATGCGGCCGGATTCGGAGTTGATCTCGAAGACATCGACCTCGCCGTAATTATCGGGGCCGGCGGCCTTGGCGCTGGTGACGTAGACGAAATCGACCGTGAGCGTGCCGCTGATCTGATTGCAGGCGGTCAGCAGGGAGGCCACCCCGAGGCCGGCCGCGGTCACCAGCAGCAGACCGCCCCAGTGACCAAGACCTGTCACGAGGGACTCCGCCAACCGGCCCGTCTTGTTGAAGTTCATGGTCATCTTTCGTCCGAAGGGAAAAACTCTGTTTTGCATCCGGCGCCGGACAGCCCCCTGGGGAGCTGTGCCGGCAGATGGTGGCTGATTACAGAAGCCCGGACTGCCGGACTCCCGCGGCGGCGGACGCAGGAGCGGCCGACGCCGGGTGAGAGAAGCCTGGCGCTAGCTGGTGCGCGAGTCGATCAAGCAGTACGTAGCCTGACCCGACAGCGGGTAATTCTTCGGTTTGTGGGTCAGCGTGTCGAGATTGCCGGAAACCTGATCGATGGTATGTCCGGTAACCGTCGAAGCGTTGAAGTCGGCGGTGTAGAGAAAGCTGTTCGAAGGATCCTCGACCAGGCATTGCGGACCCGCGCCGGTGCCCCAGGGACTTCCGCCTAAGGGGGTCAACAGGTTGCCGGCATTGGGCTCGATGGTGAAACCGGCGAGGCCGCTCTGGGTATTGTTTTGGCTGGCGTTGTCGCCGGTGTTGGCCACATAAAGCCACTTGCTCTTGGCGGCCTCCACCAGCACGAACAGCGGGTTGGACTGGGTGGGATCATCAGGCGTGATTCCGGCAGGCGCAGATTGGAGCGAGCCGCCGCTGCCCACCGTGAAGGGCAGAATCTGGCTGGGCGACGTGGTCACGCCGACGGTGATCGGCTCATTGTCCAACACGTAGATAATGCCGCCGCCGCTCTGGATGGCCGTGGCCTGATGGATGTTCAGGATCTGGGGGCCGTTCTGGCTGACGGTGAGCTGCCCGGTGGTGCTCGAATAGCTGTAGGGGAAAACAATATCGCCGCTGGTGGCGTTGCCGGTCAGGGTCAGCAGACTGGCGCCGCTGAGGAGCATGTCAATCGGATCCTGCGGAACCGGGAAATAGGGCAGCGGCTGGCCGCTGGCGGTGGTGACCTGGGCATTGATGACCAGGCTGAGGCGGCCCGTGGTCTGGTCCACCTTGAACGTGGTCACATCGCCGCAGGTGGTGCTGCCCAGTGCGAGCGTGCAGGAGTTCGTCGGCACGCCATTTACGATCGTGGTCACGCCGCTGTCGGGAGCGTCGTGGTCAAGCACGTAGATGTAGTTGCCGCCGGCATCGGAGATCATCCGCAAGGGATTGTTGCCCTGGCTGAAGAACTGCTGGGGCTGAGCGGTCAGGATTCCATTGCCGCCCACCGCGAACAGGGTGATGTTGGAGGAGGTGCACGGGCTGGCCGTGGTGCAATCGGTAGCCCCGGCCGCAAATTCCCCGCGATTCAGCACATAAAGGAAGCGAGAGCCGGTGAGCAGGACGGCGCGCACCGGGTTGGCTCCCCCTGAGGCGACGGGCAATCCGTTGATGGCTGTTAGCCCCCCGGTGTTGTGATCGATCTTGAAGCCGCTGACGATGCCATGCCCCGGGGTTCCCGCGGTCTGGGTGCCCGTCACATACAGGTAGCCGACTGTATAACTCTGGATGCACGACGTAACGCTGAGGCCAGCGCCGACAGAGAGGGCGCTTATCAGAAGGGCCTTGCCGAATTTCCTAAACTTCATGCGATTCCTTCATCCTGGTCCGGCGTGTGCCGCCAAGTAGTTGCGTTCCGCAGCAGAGCTGGGTTGGGATGGGTCCCTGATGAATTGTAAAAGCCCGGGGTTGTTTGTGCCTAGCGGCACCCCGCGCCTGTGATGAATCTCCTTGCCAAACCCCGGTTCGCGCCGATGGTTTCCTGGGCTTTCGCACGCCCTCCGCCCCCTTTAGAAGACTACGTTGGATTCTGCCGGTGCGGTTGTGTTTTGGACGCCATTGCGAGGCGAAAGTCAACACTTCAAAAGGGAAAGATGGCTGGCCTTCGATCACTATCCCGCTCCCGTAGTATACTGCGGTTCAAAATCGACGGGGAGACACAGGCCGATGAGCGAATTCAACCCCAAGGTCGACGCATACCTCGCCAAGGCGCAGCCGTTCGCGCAGCCCATCCTGGAACACATTCGTCAACTCATGCACAAGGTGTGTCCCGACGCGGAAGAGACCATCAAGTGGAGCATGCCGTTCTTTGTGTACAAGGGAGCGATTCTGGGCAACCTGGCGGGATTCAAGGAACACTGCACCTTTGGCTTCTGGGGCCAGGAGATTGCCGCGGTGCTGCGCGAGGCGGGCGTGGTGCAGCGTGGCGGCATGGGAACGCTGGGGCGCATTACCAGTGTCAAGGAACTGCCTCCTGACAAGCAGATGCTGGGCTGGATTCGCCTGGCAGCTCAATTCGTGGATACCGGCAACTACACCAGCCCCATTGCCGTGCGCAACCGCGTGGTCAAGGCCGCCAAGGCGGCTCCGCGGCCCGCGCCGGAATTCGCCGCGGCGTTGAAGAAGAACAAGAAAGCCACCGTGGTCTTCGAGGGATTTTCGGCAAGTTGCAAACGCGAGTATATCGAGTGGATCGCGGACGCCAAGCGCGAGGAGACGCGGGACAAGCGCATCGCGCAGGCGGTGGAGTGGATCGCCGAAGGCAAGCAGCGGAACTGGAAGTATCAGAATTGCTGAATCGCTCCATCGCCGCGCGATCAATATGGGGCCCCGTACCTAATTGCTGACGCTCAGGGTGCGTTTCTTCGATTGGATGATCTGAGCACTCAGTGCGCTCAGAAGAGCCAGCCCGACGGAGATCCAGATCACCTCGCGGTATCCGGAAACGAAAGCCTCATCGAAGGCGCGCTTTAAGGGCAGCTCGCTGATTTGCGCGCCCGCCAGTTTCGATCGCTGCATTTCGGCGCTCTGGCGCGCAGAGGGAGAGAGTTGCATCTGCGCGAGGCTGCGGCTGAGCGTGCGGTTGAATCCGGCTGAGAGGACGAGACCAAAGACTGCGATAGCGAGTAGTCCGGCGATTCGCGACACGGCGTTGTTCACTCCGGAGGCGACACCGGCCTCTGTGGAAGGGACCGATTCCATCACCGCAGTTGTAAGTGGCGCCACAACGATCGCCATGCCGAGACCCAGAACAACCACTGCCGGGAAAAAGGTGGTCCAGTACGAGCCTCCGATCCCCGGCCTCAAAAAGAGCGCGAAGCCTGACGCCGCGACCAGTGATCCAAACGTGAGTGGCAATCTTGCGCCATATCGGGCCACCAGGCCTCCGGACCAGCGGGAGAGTACGAATACCAGCAGGATGAGTGGAAGCAACGCGGCTCCTGCCTGTGTTGCCGAGTAATGCTGGACTTGAATGAGATCAAGAGGAAAGAAAAATAAAATGCCGCCAAGCGGCGCATAGAGCAGGAAAGTAAGCAGGTTGGCCCCGGAAAAGTCTCTTGACCGGAAGAGATGCAAAGAGACCATCGGAGCCGGCGAACGTGATTCCACGAAAAGGAAGCAAAGCAGCGCGCACACGCCCACCAGGCCCAGGACCCAAATGACGGCTCCGTGTCCGGACGCCGCGGCTGAATCCTCTATGAGAGCGTAAGTAATCGCTCCCAGGCCAAACGTAGCGAGCGCCGCGCCCTGCCAATCGAGACTCTTGCTTGCTGCTTCGTCGCGACTCTCCGGGACGCGACCAAGCGAAAGCAGGATTACGACGACCGCGAGTGGAATATTGATGAAGAATACCCAACGCCACGACGCATGTTCCACCAACCACCCGCCCAGGACCGGCCCGATAGCAGCAGTGATCGCTGTGAAGCCAGACCAGGTGCCGATGGCCCGCCCGCGATCCTCCTCTGCATAAGAGGCGCTGATAATGGCCAAACTTCCCGGGACCAGAAACGCCGCTCCAATCCCTTGAAGTCCGCGAGCGACGATGAGGGAAGGGATGGAGGTGGCGAGGCCGCACCAGGACGATCCAATGGCAAACAGGAGAACGCCGAAGAGGAAGACTTTGCGGCGGCCATAGAGATCGCCCAGAGAACCGCCCAATAGCAGCAGCGATGCAAGCAGAAGGGCGTAGGACTCGACCACCCATTGAATGTTTGTCACCGATGCATGAAGAGCATTCTGCAAAGCGGGCAATGCTACGTTGACGACTGTCCCGTCGATGAATGCCATGCTGGAGGCGAGAATGGTCGCAATCAAGACCCAGGGCCCTCTGCATGGCTCAACTGCGCCCGGAGCTCCGCGGGCTGCCAGTTCCTCGCACGGAGATTTGATGGGCATCATCATTCGCTGTCCAATCCTGATCTTCCATGATTGCGCCGGACGTTGCACAGCGATGACGTGTCTCCGTCATCGGGAGCCCAGCACGGCGTCTTTTGCCCTGCGCAGTCGAAAGCCTGCTCTGAGCGTAGTCGAAGGGCCCCCGCATTTCTAGATACGTGCTCCCACCAGTATCCAGGCGGTCCGCAAAAAACCACCGGGATGTGCCCGCTTGCTCGTCAATTGATCCGGATCGTCGATATAACAAATTGTGTTATATTTGATCATCGGTGGATTTCCATGACCGGAGAGGCATTGAAAACAGGACGAGAGAAGGCCCACCTGACGCAGCAGAAAGCTGCTTCAAAACTCGGCCTCACACAAGCCTACCTGTCGATGCTCGAACGCGGGCGCCGCCCAGTGACTCCGGAACTAGCTGCGCGGGCGACGAAGGTGTTTAAACTGCCGCCTACGGCCTTGCCGCTCGAAGCCGATGGTCCTTCGAATCTGGATGACAGCGAATTCAAATCAGAGCTAGGTGCCTTGGGATATCCAGGATTCTCCTACTTACGCGGGAAATCCCACTACAATCCGGCTCGATTGCTATTCCTCGCCCTCGACCGGGACGACCTTGATAGAAGGGTGGTCGAAGCACTGCCGTGGCTGACATTCAGGTATTCAGACCTTGATTGGGAGTGGTTGCTCCGGAATGCGAAACTCAACGATCGCCAGAACCGGCTCGGGTTCATAGTGGATCTCGCAGAGGAACTCGCCTACAAAACGGGGGACGCAACGCGAAAGAAAAGCCTCTCCGAGAATAAGGCCATCACGGATCGCTCTCGGCTCGCGCGAGAGGACACGCTTTCCAATGAATCCATGACGCAGGCTGAGCGGAAGTGGCTTCGTCGCAATCGCCCGTCAAAAGCGCGACACTGGAATCTTCTCACTGATCTCGACGTGACACACTTGCCTTATGTGCCCTCGTAAAGTGCTACCGGAGCCGTGGCTGTCATTTCTGAACGAGCTGGATCGAATTGCGGCGTCAACGGTCCGCCTCGACTGTATTGGCGGCTTTGTTGTCACCATGCTGTACGGATTGACTCGTCCAACGGCTGACGTGGATGTGCTGGAAATTGCTCCACTCTCCGCGGCAGACGCCTTCTCAAAAGTAGCGATGCTTGGCGGACCGCTATTCCAGAAATATGGCGTCTATTTGGATCGCGTCACCGTTGCGCAGCCACCCTACGAATACGAGAGTCGTCTCCAGGAGATGTTTCCTGGGACGTTTCAGAACCTGCCTCTGATGGCGCTTCATCCATACGATCTTGCGCTGACAAAACTCGAGCGCAACATCGAGCGTGATCGGAATGACGTCCGGTACCTGGCTCGCATTATCCCTTTCGAACTGGGCCTGCTTCGTGAGCGCTACCAGAAGGAACTTCGTCCGTATCTAGGCAACCCAAATCGCGAAGACCTGACGCTCCAACTGTGGATCGAGGCAATCGAGGAAGACAGGGCGTCCTGACTCGCCAGTTTCTGCAGTTTCCTCCACGCAGCCGTCCACTTCACCGCCGCGGTCCCGCCTCCCCATGAACATCCAAGTGTGACACCCGGCACATCGCCGCGTGAACAGGATCGCGCATACTGTGTACCTCAGGTCAGGGTGCCGTGAGAGCGGTTTCAGGCCCCTATTGATGAACTAGCTACTGAAGCCAGCAAATCTGTTCACCAGAAAATAAATACCCCCCTCCCCCCCCGGGTCCACCTCATCACACAGAACCCGGCAAAGGGCAGAGAACAAAAAAATACCCCACCCCCTGTGTAGCGGAGGGCGGGGATTGACGTGATCGGAAGGAAGGGCCAGGGAAGCGGTAAAAATACCCCACCCCCCTGGATTAGCGGAGAGCGGGGATTGGGCGCCATCGGAAGGGGACAGGCAAGCGGGAAAAACCCCACCCCCTCTGTCCCACTTCACTCTTTCACTGTCTTCACTTCTTCACTGTCTTCACTTTTTCACTGCCCTCACCACACGCGGCAGGAATTCTCCGGATACATGGGCTGGCCTTGCTTGCAGTTGAAGGCTTTGCCGAACTCGTCGAAGTTCTGCACGGAGCCGTTGGTGCGCCACTTGCCGGGCGAGTGTGGATCGGTAAGGGCCGACTGCCGCGCCGACTGCTCGGTCTGGTTCTGGCACCACACCTGGGCGAAGCCGAGGAAGTAGCGTTGCGCCTCGGTGTAGCCGTCGATCTTGTCGTTGATCGTCTTGCCTTCCTCGGCAAGGGTGTCGAGCAGGGCCATGTAGGCGATGCGCAGGCCGCCGTTATCGGCGGTGTTTTCGCCCAGCGTGAGCTTGCCGTTAAGGTGGGCAGCGGGCGTATCGCCGTGCGCCGCAGCCGCTTCAAAGCCGCCGTATTCCTTCACTTCGCAGTCGGTGCGCTCGGTGAACTTCTTGCGGTCTTCGGGCGTCTGCCACTCGCGCAGATTGCCGTGGCCGTCATACTTCGATCCTTCATCGTCGAAGCCGTGCGTCATCTCGTGGCCGATGACCACGCCGATGCCGCCGAAGTTTACTGCCGGGTCAATGTCGGGATCGAAGAACGGCGGCTGCAGAATCCCAGCCGGGAAGTTGATGTCGTTCATCGACGGGTTGTAGTAGGCGTTGACGGTGGGCGGCGTCATGCCCCATTCCTTCTCGTCTACCGGCTTGCCCAGCTTGTTCAGGTTGTAGTTGCGCTGGAAAATTGCGTCGCGCTGCGAGTTGCCCAGCGGATCGCCGCGCTTGACCGTCAGGGCCGTGTAGTCGCGCCAGTGTTCCGGATAGCCGATCTTGTTGCGATAGAGGGCGAGCTTGGCCTCGGCCGCCGTTTTGGTGTCGTCGCTCATCCAGGGCAGGGTCTTGATATCGTCGCCGAGCGACTTTTCCAGCGCCGCTACCAGCTTGTCCATGCTGGCCTTGGCGCGCGGCGGAAAGTGCTGCTTCACCCAGTCCTGGCCCACCGCTTCGCCCAGCGCGCGATCGGTCTGCGCGGTGCACTGCTTCCAGCGAGGCGTCATCTCCTTCTGCCCGGCCAGCGTCTTGCCAAAGAAATCGAAGTTCTCATCGCGGAACGCCTTGGGCAGATCCGAAGCCGACCCATGCATCGTGTGCCAGCGCAGATACGATTTCCATTCGTCGATCGGCTCTGAAGCGGCCAGTTCATTGAGCGTCTTGAAGAAGTTGGGCGTGGCCACATTGAGGGTATCGAACGGCCGCACATTCACGTCTTTGAAGTAGACGCTGAAATCGAAATCGGGCGCGAGCTTCTGCAGATCGGCGAGGGTGTAAACGTGATAGCGGTTCTCCGGTTCGCGCAGATCGGTGCGGCTGGTGGAGGCCTTGGCCAGCGCGGTTTCGATCTTGATCACTGCGTCGGCTTCTTTCTGCGCCGCTTCGGGCGAATCGCCGGCCAAAGTGAACATCTTGATCACGTGCTGGCGGTATTGGTCGCGAATGGTCTGAAAGCGCTTCGCATCGGAAATGTAGTAGTCGCGATCGGGCAGCGAGATGCCGGCTTGCGAGATGCCGGCGATCTGCTTGGTAGAGTCCTTTTCATCCTGCTGCACGCCGAAGCGGAACAGGGGAGCGGGATCGCCATGCTCGGCCAGCTCGCCGAGCACCGGGGCGAGTTCCTTGCCGTCTTTGAGCGCGGCGATGCGATCCAGCGCCGGCTTCAGCGGCCCCAGGCTCTCTTTGTCGATCAGATCGGTGTTCATGCAGGCGGCAAAATAGTCGCCATACTTTTTCTCCAGCGGGGTCTTGGGGTCCTTTGACGCAGCGTCAAGCTCCTGCCACAGCAGGTAGCGGTTGCGCTCGCCGAGCAGCGAGAAGGAGCGAGCCCAGCGCACCTGGTCGGCGGGGATGGGATTGTTCTTGACCCAGTTGCCGCAGGCGTACTGGTAAAAGTCCTCGCAGGGATCGGCGGTCTTGTCGATCGCGGAGAGATCGAAGCTCCGGGCCTGCGCAGGGGGCGTGGGTTTCTGGTCGTTGGCCTGCGATGCCGCGGGCGCCTGGCCAAAGGCCGTTCCCGCCGCCAACAGAACCATTGGAGCGATGCAAAGTAGTTTCATTTGGAGAGTCCTCTGCAGGCATCGGAGCCGCGCGCATAGATCTTTCAGCAGCGTGCAGGATCGGGCCTGGATGATTTTGGCAACCGGCGCTCAGTGGCGGAATCGCCGCATAGCAGACTATCACGGCGGGGAGATACTCCGGCAGAGGGTTGATGCTCTGTATGTTATAGTGATGCGACTTCACTCGAACCCGTCTGGGCTTTGAAAGGGCACCGTGTCCGTTTACGTAGCGGTTCCGGCCGATCTGTCGAAGCGCCTGCCGGGTCGCAAGTATGACCGGCAGTTCTTTTTTGCAATGACTGTCCTTCTGACGGCAGTCGTAGCGATCGGTTTTGCGCCCACGTACTACCTGGCGGGTGGTTTTCGAGCTCCGTTGCCATCGCGGATTGTACATATCCACGCAGCGGTATTCAGTACCTGGATGATTCTGCTGATTGTGCAGACGGGCCTCATCTCAGCCAAGCGGGTTGGCTGGCATCGCAAGCTCGGCATGGCGGGGTTCGTGCTCGCTATTGCAATGGTGGTGATGGTGGTCCTGACTGCCGCGGGCTTTGCCGTGCGCGTGAAGGGCTCTCCGTCCATGGAACGGTTGCTCGGTCTTCTCGCTGTCACGTTTACCGACGCATTTGACTTTGCTGTGCTTGCGGGGTTTGCATACGCGCTGCGGAGGGATTCGGCAGCGCACAAGCGGCTCATCATCATCGCAACCGCCTGTCTCACACGGGCCGCATTCTTTCGCTGGCACGTCCCGATTCTGTTCCGTCAAGTGTACCCAGCTTATGCCGCCACGTATGTTTTTCTTCTCTTGCTGGTCGCGTATGACTTGTGGTCCACGCGCAAGATTCATCGCGCGACGATGTGGGGAGGCTTGTTTTTGATCGTTATGGGGCAGCTCACCCGCTTCATCGGACCATCCTCGCCCTGGCATGCGTTTGCACACTGGGTGCAAGGTTGGGGAATATGACCGAGAACGTCTCCTTTCAAAAGTGACGACCCAAAAGCATCAACCCCGCATCGTGCCCTTGTTCCCGCAAAGCTCTGCCCAGGAAGTGTGCCCCCGCAGGCCTCCATGCCGATCAGGCACTTACGAATGTTCGATGGGAAGCGAAGAAAGAGAGAGCCGAACGCGCCGGCTCAAAGCTGCGGCCGATTTGCATTGCGCCGCATGTTTTCAACTTGCGGGGCAGGGCAGGCCTGCTATATTCTTGCCCGGCGCTTTGCGCAGCGAATAGCGCGCATTGAGGCGCCCGGAGGTCAATATCCATGCGCATGATCATGCTGGTGCAGTGCCCGGTGGAACCATTTAATTCGCTGATCAGGAGCGGCGAAGCGGGGCGGAAGATTCGCGCCATACTGGATGCTACAAAGCCTGAAGCCGCCTATTTCACTGAGCGCGATGGCCACCGTGGCGGCATTTTCGCCGTCAATGTCGATAGCCCTTCCGACATTCCCCGGCTGGCCGAGCCCTGGTTTCTGGGCTTCAATGCGGAGGTGGAATTCCGCATTGCCATGACTCCGGAAGACCTGGGCCGCGCCGACCTGGACGCGCTGGGCAAGAAGTGGGCCTAGAGAGATCGGCCTGGATTCGACCGCCGGTTGCTCGTCATCAACGCGCAGGGGAGGATACTCCCTTGCCGGCGCGCGATAGAGTGTAGGAAAGGCGCTCGAGACATTACCGCGCGGATCGACCGAGGAAAGCACCCCGGATGAATGTTGCTGTCTTTACATCGCTGCTCTTTTTCACGTCGGTGCTGGCCGGTCTTCTGGGGGCGCTCACGGGACTGGGCGGCGGCGTAGTGATTGTGCCGGTGCTGACGCTGGTGTTCGGAGTCGATATTCGCTTTGCCATGGGAGCGTCGCTGGTGTCGGTAATCGCCACATCTTCGGGCGCGGCGGTGGCCTACGTCCGCGAAGGATTGTCGAACATCCGCATCGGCATGTTTCTGGAGATTGCCACCACCGTGGGAGCCATCTTCGGCGCTTACCTGGTGGCCAGGATCTCGACCCACTGGATTGCGGGAATCTTTGGAATCGTGCTGCTCTATTCCGCGTTTGCGTCGCTGAGCAAACATAAGGAGACGCCGGAGCAAACGCCCGCGAACCCGCTGGCCACGCGCCTGAAGCTGGTGGGGAGCTATGCAGGGCCGGAGGGCGAGACGGCTTATTGCGCGGAGCGCGTTCCGCTGGGCTTCGGCTTGATGTTTGGCGCCGGAACGCTCTCGGGACTGCTGGGCATCGGCTCAGGCGCGGTGAAGGTGCTGGCAATGGACCAGGCCATGAAACTGCCGTTCAAGGTGTCCACCACCACCAGCAATTTCATGATCGGAGTAACCGCGGCGGCCAGCGCCGGCATTTACATGGCGCGCGGCTACGTCGATCCGGGGATTGCCATGCCGGTGATGCTGGGAGTGCTGAGCGGGGCCATGGCGGGCACCCACATCCTGGTGAAGGCACGGGTGAGTACGCTTAAGATTCTATTTGCGCTGGTGATCGCGATGATGGGCTGCGAGATGATTTACAACGGCATCGCGGGGAGAATCTGATGCGCAAGCCGACCGACCAGGAAGTCGATCTTACGGTGGCCGCCATGCTGCGATGGGGCGTCACCTCCGCGGCCGTGGTGGTGTTTGTGGGAGGGCTGCTGTATCTGCGGCATCCGTGGGCGGGCGTTCCCGATTACTCGCACTTTCATGTCGAGAACGATTCGTTGCGCTCGATTGCGGGCATTTTCACGGGGGCGGTGCACTTCGATCCGCGCAACATCATCCAGGCGGGATTGATGGTGCTGATTGCCACACCGGTAGCGCGTGTGGTGTTCTGCGTAGTGGGATTTGCCCGGCAGCGCGATCTTCTTTACGTGGGCGTCAGCATTGCGGTGCTGTTAGTCCTGCTGTACAGCCTGGGCAGCGGCGCAAGATAAGGACGTGGCCGGCGAGTTGCACGGCCGCAGGGAGATTTCTGTGAAAGATACTCAAGGAGCAAGCATGTTCATTGGCAGAGCATTGGCGTTGACGTTGATGGCGGCGGCAGGCGCAGCCGCACTGCAGGCACAACCCGCATCGCAGCCCGCGGCGAAACGGACCATGGTGCGCGCGGGTCACGTGCTCGACGTGAGGACGGGCAAGCTTGCGGATGCGCAGACCATCGTGGTGGTGGGCGACACCATCCAGTCGATTGGGCCCAGCGCGCAGGTGACGGCGCAGCCGGGCGATAACGTGATCGACCTGGGCAACATGACGGTGATGCCGGGCATGATTGACGTGCACACGCATCTGACCATGAATTCGGACTTCGATCCGTATCGCGAATTGACGAGCACCGACGCCAAGGAAGCAATCAACGGCGTGGTGAATGCAAACAGCACGCTGATGGCGGGGTTCACCACGGTGCGCAACGTGGGTGCCGGCGGGTTTGTGGATGTGGACCTGCGCGATGCCATCAATGCCGGCCAGGTGCCGGGGCCGCACATGCAGGTCAGCGGCCCGCTGCTGGGAATCACCGGCGGCCATTGCGACGAGAATCTGCTGCCGATCAAGTATCACCTGGTGGGCGACGGCGTGGCCGACGGCATCGCCGAGGTGCAGCACAAGGTGAGAGAGAACATCAAGTATGGCGCGGACCTGATCAAGATCTGCGCCACCGGAGGCGTGCTGTCGAAGGGCGACGATCCGCAGGCATCGCAGTACACGCTCGAGGAGATGCAGGCGATTGTGGCCGATGCGCACCGGCTGGGCCGCAAGGTGGCGGCGCACGCTCACGGCGCGCAGGGAATTTTGTGGGCGACGGAAGCCGGGGTGGATTCCATCGAGCACGGCAGCTACATCAACGACGAAGACATTGCCGCGATGAAGAAGCACGGCACTTACCTGGTGCCCACGCTCTATCTCGAAGACTGGATGATCGAGAAGGGACACCTGCCGCCGTTCTATCACCAAAAAATGATCGATGTGAGCGCAGTGGCCAAAGGCAACATCAAGCGCGCCATGCAGGCCGGGGTGAAGATTGCGCTGGGCACGGATGCAGCCGTGTATCCACATGGGCTGAATGCGCACGAGGTGGATGTATATGTGAACCAGATGGGCATGGCGCCGCTGGCCGCGCTGCAGACCACCACCATCAACGCCGCGGACCTGATGGGATGGAGCGCGAAGACGGGCACGCTGGAGCCTGGCAAATGGGCCGACATCATCGCGGTGGATTCAAACCCGCTCGACGACGTTCGCGTGCTGCAGAATGTGAAGTTCGTGATGAAGGCGGGAGTGGTGTACAAGGATGACACGAAATAGAGACCGTGGATCGGACGAGACAGAGTATCTGCTGCGTTCAAAGAAAAATGCGGAACGGCTGTTGAGCGCATTGCAAGAAGCGGACCGAGGCGGTGGCGAAGTGATGACGATCGAGGAACTGCGGAAATCGCTTGGCCTGGACGAAGGTTCGGTGCGCGAGAGCGGTTCCCAGCAAAGGGAGAACTAGGCGGAGCGTCGCTTATCGGCTTCCAGGTCGGAGATGCGCTTGTCAAAGGCGAAGGACTGCTGGATCAGCTCGAGGCGCTGAACGATGTTATCGAACCGAGCGCGGACGGCTTCCTCATGAAGCTCCTGGCGCTTGTCCTGCGAATCGAGGCGTTTGTTCATCGACTCCAGTTGCTTTTCCATGCCCGCCAACTGGCCTCGCATTTCGCGCAACTCCGGAGCGAGGAAATCCTGAATGACCTGGCGAGTTTCTTCGACGACGCCCATGGAAAGTGTGCTGCTCCTGCCTGTGATTCTACACTTGTTCTGGTGGTTCAGTGCGGCAAATTGAAACCATCGGAAGTCTTTACAGCGAGCGCCGCCCCCTGCCACACTAGGGAGTGGACACCCAAACCATCGTCATCCTCGATTTCGGCTCGCAGTATACGCAGCTTATCGCCCGGCGTATTCGCGAGCTGAACGTTTTTTCGGCCGTGGTGCCCTGCACCGCGCCTCTCGCGGAGATTCATGCCTGCAAGCCCATCGGCGTAATCCTGTCGGGCGGGCCGTCGTCGGTGTACGACGTGGACGCGCCGGCTGCCGATGCGAAGCTGCTCGAGCTGGGCGTGCCCATTCTCGGCATCTGCTACGGACTGCAGTTCATCGTGCACCACCTGGGCGGCAAGGTGCGCTCCGCGTCGAAGCGCGAATACGGCCACGCCGACGTCACCATCGACGATGCCGCAACGCCGCTGTTTGCGGGGCTGCCCGCTTTGCTGCAGGTGTGGATGAGCCACGGCGACGAGGCGCTGGAGCTGCCCGCGGGCTTTCGCCGCACCGCGGTTACGTCCAACGCGCTGGCCGGCATTGCCAACGAAGAACGGCGCATCTGGGCCGTGCAGTTCCACCCCGAGGTGCACCATACGCCGCTGGGGCCGCAACTGCTGAAGAATTTCGTCTTCGGCATCTGCGGCGCGAAGGGCGACTGGACGCCTTCGCATTTTGTCGAGACGACGGTGGCCGCAATCCGCGAAAAAGTCGGCAAGGATCACGTGATCTGCGCGTTGTCGGGCGGAGTGGATTCGTCGGTGGCGGCGGTGCTGGTGCACAGGGCCATCGGCAGCCAGCTCACATGCGTGTTTGTGAACAATGGCGTGCTGCGAAAAAACGAGTTCCAGCAGGTGCAGAAGAATCTGCGCGACAAGCTGGGGCTCAACCTGGTGGCCGTGGATGCAAGCGAGCGGTTCCTCTCCAAACTCGCCGGCATGACCGATCCCGAGAAGAAGCGCAAGATTATCGGCAACGAGTTCATCGCGGTGTTCGACGACGAGGCCGCGCGCATTGCCAAGGAAACCGGCGGCGTGAACTGGCTGGTGCAGGGCACGCTCTATCCCGACGTGATCGAGTCAAGCAGCGTGAAGGGGCCGAGCCAGACCATCAAGAGCCACCACAACGTGGGCGGATTGCCGGAAACGATGAAGCTCAAGCTAATGGAGCCGCTGCGCGATCTGTTCAAGGATGAGGTGCGGCGCATCGGGCGCGACATGGGCATGCCCGAAGAAATCCTTGGCCGCCAGCCGTTCCCCGGACCGGGCCTGGCGGTGCGCATTCTCGGCGAAGTGACGCCCGACCGCGTGGCGCTGCTTCAGGAGGCCGACGACATCGTGGTGAGCGAGATCAAGGCCGCCGGGCTTTACAGCAAAATCTGGCAGAGCTTCGCGGTGCTGCTGCCGGTGATGAGCGTGGGCGTGATGGGCGATCAGCGCACCTACGCGTATACCGCGGCCATTCGCGCCGTGCATTCCGAAGACGGCATGACCGCCGACTGGACGCCGCTGCCCTACGAGGTGCTCAAGCGCATCTCCAGCCGCATCGTGAACGAGGTACGCGGCATCAATCGCGTGGTCTACGACATTACCTCGAAGCCGCCGGGCACGATCGAATGGGAGTAGTCACCCGCTCCTCGCGGGCCACAGCCGTGAAGTTTCTTTGGCGCTGCTTGGGCACACGTCCCCCGCAGAGGGAAACCAGTTCCGCCCAGCGGTACTTTTTCCCTTGACACGCAGATACATTTTGGTGATACGTTTGGTTCGCTGTTTGAACAATATCGGCGGGCGAGGTGAAATTTGCCCGGTACGGAGGCCTCAGATGATTTCAAACTATAAGGGGAGAGCCCTGTTCGCGGCTACTCTCGCCACGATTCTTGCATGCGGTTTGAGCACGTCATTCGGGCAGGCGGTCAGCGGCACGCTGCTCGGAACTGTAACCGACCCCACGGGCGCTACCATCGCGCACGCCAGGATTACAGCCACCGAAACATCCACCGGTGCGGTCCACGAATCCGCAACCAACGACAGCGGTAACTATTCGTTTCCCGATTTAACCCCGGGGCCGTACAGCATTACCGTCGAATCGAGCGGCTTTAGAAAAGCTACCCAGGAAAGGATCGACCTGCAAAGTAACTCCGCCACGCGCGTGGACCTGGTTCTGCAACCGGGAAGTGTGTTGGAGACAGTCACGGTGACTACGGCGCCGCCGGTGTTGCAAACGGACCGCGCCGACATCAGCACCAAGATCGAGACGGAACAAGTTGTGGACATGCCGCTGGGCACTAACCGCAACTTCCAGTCGCTGATCAATCTGGTTCCTGGCACGGCGCCTGCGGTGTTCCAGCACTCGCAGTTTTTCAATGCCGCCAGCTCGCTGCAGACGGAAGCCAACGGCCTTCCGCGCGAGGGCAATCTCTACCAGATCGAAGGCATTGATGACGATGAACGCACGGGACTGCTGCAGATCATCATCCCGCCGGCAGAGGCCATCGCGTCAGTGGACATCTCCACCAATAACTTCGAGGCGGAACTTGGGCGCGCCACAGGCGCCGTCACCAATGTCACGCTGAAGTCCGGCACCAACAACATACACGGCGAGATATTCGAATTCATTCAGAACAACGACCTGAATGCGCGCTCCTATTTCGGCGGACCTCTTGGACACCTTTCGTATAACTACTTCGGTGGCGCCGTGGGCGGCCCTATCAAGAAAGACAAGCTGTTTTACTTTGGCGACTATCTGCACACCGTCGATCACGAAGCCATTTCCAGCACCTTCACCATTCCCGATGCGCGCTTTTACACTCCGACAGCGACGCCGCTCCCGGGCTGCAACGATCCCGCGGGCTGCATCGACCTCAGCGCGGCGATGAACGGCTCCAAGGGCCAGATTTTCGATCCCACTTCCTACTCCGACGGACACGTGCACGATGGCTCGAAGAACGATCCGCGTCCGGCATTCCAGAACAACCAGCTTCCCTACAGCTTGGTCAAAGGGGCGGTTCCGCTGACCGCCCTGCAAGGTCTCAACGCAGCCGCGGCCAAGTACGGGACGCTGGTCACCAAGCCGTTGAACAATCCGGCAAATAACTACACTACTAATCTGCCGTTCACGAAGACTACTGACAGCTTCGATGTAAAGGGAGATTATTCGCCCACGGAACGGAACCACATCGGTGTCCGCTATAGCTTCCAGAGAGTTGTAAGCTTCCAGCAGGCGGCTTTTGGTTCTTTTCTTGGTGGTCCGGCGGCAGGCGCCTTTGAAGGCACCGGAAACCAGAAATCGTACAGCACGGGCGTTAACTACGACCATGTTTTCTCGCCGAAGTTCCTGACTGAAGTGCGTGTGGGGCTGGCGCACCTGGGCAACAGCGCGCAGACCAATGACTTTGGTTCCAATGACGCGACCACGCTGGGCGTGCCGGGCGTGAACATCCCAGGCCAGCCGTTTACCAGTGGACAGGTCGCCATGACGATCAACGGAGGCTTCTCTAACCCGATCATCGGCTACTCCGCATCGGAACCCTGGATTCGAGCCGAGTCGAACATCGACTTGGTGAACAACTGGACGAAAATTATGGGCAATCACACGTTCAAGTGGGGCGCGGATGTGCGGCGCATTCACGACGATTTGCTCCAGGATCAGACGTTCAGCCCACGCGGCGCGTATACATTCTCCGACGTGCAGACGTCGAACTTCAGCTCTCCGGGCACGACGGTCGCAAATGATATCGCCAGCTTCCTGCTGCAGCAGCCGAGCCAGGTGGGGCGCGACCTCAATACGTTCTTTCCCCGTTATCGCCAATGGTGGATCTTCTCCTTCGCTAGCGATAAGTGGCAGGCAACCTCCAAGCTGACGCTCGACCTTGGAGTTCGCTGGGACATCTATCCGCCTGCAACGCCGGCGATCGCCGGGGGCTTCTCCAACTACAATCCCGCCAACAACACGTTGGTGTTGGCAGGGATCGGAAGCAACCCGTCGAATCTCGGCATGCAATCGCAGTACAAGTACTTCGCGCCGCGTACCGGGTTTGCTTATAGGGTGCGGCCAAACACTGTTATCCGCGGCGGGTTCGGCATTAGTTATACGCCGTTCCCGGATAACACTTATGCGTATAACTACCCGGTGCGCGCCAATAACAGCTATCAGCCGGTTGGCACTTCTGGATTTACACCGGCAGTGCTGGGCGATGGTGTGACCGTGGCTACCTTCTCGGCGGGATTTCCGGCGCCCGTTGCGGTACCGATTCCGTCCAACGGAATTATCCAGTTACCCAATACCGCAACTACCCTGCTGAGCAAGCAACTGATTGCGCAGGTCTACACCTACATTCCCCTGAACTACAAGAACCCCTACGCGGATTCGTGGAATGTGGCCCTCCAACAGGCCCTGCCTTTCGATATGTCGGCGCAAATCGCCTATGTCGCCAATCACGGCACCAATATCGCCGGGTCGCAGAACATTAATCTTCCCGGTTTCTATGGCGGAGGCTCCTTCTCCGACCCGGAAAACCACGACGCGAACGGAAACCTGACCTTCGGGCGAACCGCCAACACCAACCAATACTTCCTCGGTTTCTCGTCGAATTATCAGTCCCTGCAAGCGCAGCTCAACAAACGGTTCTCGCACGGGCTGACCTTTACCAGCGCGTTTACGTGGGGCAAGGGGCTGGGCTATAACAGCGGCGACGACGGCGGCCTCACCTTCTTCATCAACTGGCGGCGCAACTACGCTCCTATGGACTTCGACCGAAAATACAACTACGAACAAAGCTTCACTTACGAGTTGCCCTTCGGTCACGGCCACCAGATGATGAGCGGCCGTCTCGCCGACGCCGTGGCCGGAGGCTGGAAGTTCTCAGGCATCATCGCCGTCGTCTCCGGGCTCCCGTTCACCATCACCGGCAACGGTGGCACCCTCAATACTCCGGGGACACAACAGACGGCCACATTGACCGGAAGTTTTCACAAGCTGGGCGCCATCGGGTCTGCCTCGCCATGGTTCGATCCGACCTCGTTCTCCCAGCCTGGCGGATGTCCCTCGGCGCCGGCTCCGTGCCCTAGTCCCGGCCTCGGCAACACCGGCCGCAACCAGTTCCGCGGCCCCGGTTACATCCAGGACAACTTCTCGATGTTCAAGAGATTCACCGTTTATCGCGAAGCCGGCATGGAAGTTCGCGTCGACGCCTTCCAGCTCAGCAACACGCCGCAGTTCGGCCAACCCAACGGTAGCTGCTGCGGGGCAGCGAGCTTCGGCACCATCACCGGCACTCTTGGCAGCGGCCAGGGAAGCGTCAACGGAGTAGGTGGTGGCCGCACTCTGCAGGGATCGCTGAAGGTCTCCTTCTAGCCTGGTCTCGATAACCCAAATGGGCCGGCCATTGGACGAAAGAGTGGCCGGCCCCCCACTTGGTCTTTTTCTGCTCCTTCCTCTGCCGCGGGACCAGGCATGAGATCGTTCCCACTCGGATGGTTTACACTTTGAGAAAGTCACCCAGCCCCGTTATGCGATGCTTGCAGCGGCGGCGCCGGAGGCTGGCGAAATCATGATTCCAACACCGGGCCTCCTGCTAGAGGAGAATCAAAGCGCCTCGAATCGGACGCCGCGACAGATCAACCGCAGCCTCATCTTCAACCAAATTCGCAGCCGGCAGCCCATCTCGCGCGCGGAGTTGGCGCGTACGTCAGGGTTGCAGAGAAGCACCGTCTCGCTGATAGTTGAGAAACTTCTCGGCGAGCGCTGGATCGTCGAAGGCTCGCTTGGTGAGATTCCCCGCGGTAGAAAGCCAACTTTCCTGCTTCTCAATCCTCAGCGTGGAGTTCTCGCGCTCGATGTGCACCCCGCGCAGACAATGCTCGCGGTAGCCGACTTGTGCGGGAACATATCGGATGAGCGTCAGATCGTTCTTCCCGCCGATCCAAACAAGGTAATTGGCGCCATTCTCAGCGCAGTGAAGCGACTTATCGCAGCTCACCAGGATCGAATCTTTGAAGGGATTGGCATCAATTTCCCGGGGCGTTTCAGTCATCAGCTCGACAAGACAATCTTCGCGCCCAATGTGGAATGGCCTATCGCGCAAATCAGATCCCGGGTGGAGCAGGCCACCGGCCTTCCCGTGGTGGTGGAGAATGTGGCGAACGCCTGCGCGTTGTCAGAGGTGTGGTTCGGCAATAGCGAAGCGACACGCGATCTTGTAGTGGTCAACGTCTCTGAGGGCATCGGCGCGGGGATTTTCGCCAACGGGCGCCTGTTGCGCGGTGACGGCGACGCCGCCGGAGAGTTTGGACACGTTCAGTTGGACCCGAATGGAGTGGTCTGCGGCTGCGGAAGCCGGGGCTGCTGGGAAACGATCGCATCCAACCGCGCTGCCATGCGGTATTACAACGATGGAGCCAAAGAGCCTATTCATTCGTTTGAGGCCTTGCTTCAATTGGCTGAGGCAAACGATCAAAGCGCCCTCAAAGCAATCACGAAGATGTGCACGGGGCTAGGCCGCGGAATGCACATGCTGGTCTCGGCTCTCGCTCCATGCGAGATCGTTGTGGTTGGCGAACTGACACGTTTGTGGCCGCTGGTCTTTCCTATCATCGATGCCGAGCTACGCAGGTTTCCGCTGATTCGATTGCCCAGGATAAGGATTGCCAGCGGGCCCGATAAGGCCAGGCTCCGCAGCGCAGTCCCACTTATCATGAACGACAAGTCAATCTAACTTGGTTTTACCTTCTATTGAGATGCAGTCTCCTTCGAAAACCGGGGACAGACAGGGCCGAGATGGATCAGCGGCTTTCCGGCTTGAGCACCGGCGCGCGCAGGGGGGTGGTCTCGATCTCGATGCGCGTGTCGCGGGGGAAATCGACGTCATGGCCGGGGGTGAGGAAGTTCTCGTAGGCGGAGAGGCCGGCGGCATAGAAGCCGAGGCCGGCGGCGAAATTGCGGTTGCCGGCGGCGATGCCGACGATGCGGCCGACAAGCCCGAATCCGTTGGAGGCTACGCCGGCCTGGGCGGTGAAGTTGCCGTCCCTGTCCTCGTCGAGAGCGCGCCCGGCCAGAAGCGTGAGCAGCAGCGGGGCCACCGCGCTGGATTTGCTCTTCGGCGTCACCGTGCCCTCGGCGTCCATTGAGAGCCCCTGGGCGCCCTGGGTGATGGCGCCGCCCAGCGCGCCTTCCACGGGTCGATCGGGGGCTGGCTGGCCCGAGCCGGCGGGAAATCGAATCTGCTGGAAGGTGAAGCGGAGCTTGCCGTTGCGGCCCAGGCTGCGCGCGGATTTGGCGGTGGTAACTTTGCCCACCAGCGTGGACCCCTGCGGCACCACGAGCTGCCGGTCCTTGTCATAGACGGGCTCGACGACCAGGGCCTGCACGGGGTCGCCGGCCTTGGCGGTAGCGGATGTCACTTCGGCGGTTAAGAGCGCGTGGACCGACCAGATTTCGAGTGGGCCGGCAGGAGCGGCCGGCGGGGGAGGATCGGCTGCCAGATCCTGTGGAGGCAGGTCGAGCGGCGACGCCAGCTCGAAGGTCCAGGAGGTATGGGCCGGGATGCGCTCCGGGTGATAGGGCAACTGATGATAAAGGATCTGCAGAGCGCGATCGCCGAAACCGGGCGCGGTAAAGAAGGCGACGCGCTCGTGGGCGCGGGTTTTGGCCATGGCCCACTGGCGCGCGATCAGCGATTTTTTGCTGGCGGCGCCGGGGGCGGTGAGGCGCAGGACTGGCGCGCCGGTGGACACTCCGCCACTGTGCAGGGCCAGCGCGCCGCCGGGCAGCATCAGCTCGTCGAAGCGCACTTCGGCGATATGAAATGGGGTGAGATCGCCGCGCAGCCGGCCATGCCAGCGCATCTTGCGGTCGGGCTGAAGCAGGGTGACGGCGCCGCGCACGGCGGTGTCGGCGGGAATCACCAGCTTGCCGTCAAGGTACAGCGGATAGAGCAGGCGGCCTTCGAGGGTTTCGCCGGTTTTCATCCGGTAATTGCGCGGAATCTCCACCTGAAGGGTGGTGCCGGCAGGCAACTCGGGCGGTTGCGGAGCGACCGGGCGCGGGGTCTCCGCGGGCTGCGGCGTTACTGGCTGGGGGCGCTCCCGGAGCACCTGGCAGCGCGGCACGGCGGGGCTTACCAGCAGGACGGAGCCAAGGACAACAACGAAGAACCCGGGTCTGCGATACGGCATGAAAAAAAATTGGCTCCTGGTTTCAGTCTATAGTTTAAGACGCTTGACCTTGCTTGAGGCGATCATGAATTGTCCGTCATCTGCTGGCGCAGGCCGGCCATTTCGCGGGTAAGAATGTCGAGACGCGCCAGCAACTCGGCATGCTGCTTCTCCGAGGGCAAGGGCTCCACTGCTTCCACATAGAAGGTGCCGTTGGGCTCCAGCTCGCAGCGGGCTACCTGGTTCAGCCGCTCAAACCCCTGTTTGTGAATCACTTCCATCAGTTCCTCGCTGGTGAGCGATTCGCGCTTCAGGGCCTTTTCGTCGATCCTTCCATGGCGCACCAGCAGGGTGGATCTGCCCTGCAACATGCGCATCATGCGCGGCGAGTTGTAGAGCGTGCGCACCACCAGCCAGTTGATGCCCAGCAGTCCTAAAGCCCCGATGATGCCTCCGGTGACCGAGTTGTCATCGCCGATGATGGCGTTCTGCACCGTGTTCGACAGCGACAGCAGAACGATCAGGTCGAATGGGTTGAGCTGGGCCAGCTCCCGTTTGCCGAAGAGGCGCACCAGGACCACCAGGACCAGGTAGATGAGGACGGGGCGGAGCAGCTTCTCCAGGATCGGAAGCGGCAGGTGGAACATGTGGTCAAACAGGACGTGCGGCATGGCAAGAGAATACCGGTATCAGGAACGTTTCTCCAGCCGCAGGGGGATGGAAGAAGGGATTTGGGATTATGGATCAGGGAGAAGGCATTAACGAGTATGAGATAAGATCATTCGGGGAATTTCCCTGAGGTTGTGTATGAGAGAAGCGGTGATTGTTTCGGCGGTGCGGCTCCCTATCGGCAAATTTCAGGGTTCGCTGGCGGGCTTTACGGCGCCTCGGCTGGGCGCACTCGCGGTGCGCGAAGCTGTCCGGCGCGCGGGCGTGGAGCCGGCAGAGGTGGACGAGTGCATCATGGGCTGCGTGCTGCAGGCGGGACTAGGCCAGAACCCGGCGCGCCAGGCGGCGATTCACGGCGGGCTTCCGGCGGAATCGGCGGCGCTCACGGTGAACCAGGTTTGCGGATCGGGGCTGCGCGCGGTGGCGCTCTGCGCCCAGGCCGTGGCGGCCGGCGACGCGGAGATCATGGTGGGCGGCGGCATGGAATCGATGTCGAACGCGCCCTACCTGCTGCCGGGGGCGCGCTCGGGGTATCGCATGGGCAACGGAACGATGGTGGATGCGATGATCAACGACGGCCTGTGGGAGGCGTATCGCGGCTTTCACATGGGCGTGGGCGCGGAGATGATCGCGGAAAAGTATGGCATCTCGCGGCGCGAGCAGGACGAGTTTGCGGCGGAGTCGCACCGGCGCGCCGCCCGGGCAACCAGCGAGGGTTTGTTCAAGGACCAGATTCTGCCGGTGGAGATTCCGGCGGCGAAGAAGGGCGAGGCGCCACGGATGTTTGCCGCGGACGAGACCATCCGGCCGGAGACCACGGTGGAGATTCTGGCCAGGCTGAAGCCGGCCTTCAGGGAAGGCGGCACGGTCACGGCGGGCAATGCGCCGGGGGTGAGCGACGGCGCGGCGGCGGTGGTGGTAATGAGCGCGGAGGCGGCGCTGGCGCGGGGATTGAAGCCGTTGGCCACGGTTCGCGCGGCGGTGACGGCGGGCCGCGAGCCGGAGTGGTTCGGGCTGGCGCCGATTGACGCCATCCGCAAGCTGATGCCCAGGGTGGGATGGGAACTTGGCAGCGTCGATCTCTTTGAGCTCAACGAGGCGTTCGCCGTGCAGGCGCTGGCGGTGATTCGCGACCTGGAGCTCGATCCCGCGCGGGTCAATGTGCACGGCGGAGCAGTGGCCATGGGCCATCCCATCGGGGCCAGCGGCGCGGCGGTGCTGGTGAAGCTGCTTTCGGCGATGGCGCAGCAGGGCAAGACACGCGGGGTGGCCGCGCTTTGCCTGGGCGGGGGCAACGCGGTAGCGATGGCAGTGGAAAGAGCAGGGACCTAGGGACTAAGGGACCAAGGGAACTTGGCTGCACTCCCAGGTCCCTCCGCCGCGGCGGACGAGGGACCTGGGGCACCCGCACTCGTGGACAGACCATGACGGGCTCAGCGGGGGCGGCGCGCAAGAGATACAGAATGTCTCCCCCAAATTCAGACCGCCAGACAACATTTCTCCGCGGCGGCGAATTCTAATGCCGCAGGCTGTCGTGTGGACGTCCGCTAGCCGGCAGCCATATTGGCGAACTTTTCCGGAGGTACATCTCAAATTAAAAACTGAAAAGCGGGCCAATACATTCCAGGAGAATACCAATGATGTATGCATTCCGGGGTCTCGGCCTCGCCGCCTCCCTTGTGCTTATCTCCAGTCTCACCGTTGTACCACAGGCGAGAGCGCAGTCAACCGCAGCTTATGTCTACATCCAAATTCAGGGCCCGGCGGGCGCAGTGTATGGTTACAGCGCCTCCTCCAGCGGGCAATTGACGGCCATCTCTGGCTCGCCGTTCAAGCCTGGCACGCAGATCATCGGCAGCAACAAAGCCCAGTTCTTCACGCTGGGCCACACTTTGCTCCACTCCTTCGCCGTGGGCTCCAACGGCGCCATCCAATCTCAGCTATCGCAGATCGCGTTCATGAACTACTCGGGCGGCACTTGCGACGGGACGCTGGCCGGCGACGCTGGCGCGGTGCTTGACCACACGGGGAAATATGTCTACGTGGTGCTCCAGAGCGCGGGCGGCCCGTGCGCGGCGTACCAGTCCTACATCGTCAACAAAGACGGGTCCTTCTCGTTCGACGGAGACACGGAGCTTAATTGGAATGGTAACGGGTCCGGCGCGGGCCTACCCTCGATTTTGGGGAACGAGACTTTCGCTTACTCCAGCTACGACTACCTCGACAGCGGACCGGTACTTACCGGCTTCCAGCGCGAAAGCTCGGGGACGCTGCAACTGATGCAGTTCCAGGAAAACTATCCCTCGCTCAATGGCGACTATTACGTCACGGGTAGACCCGACGCGTCGCCTGCCGGCAATTACCTGGTTGTACAGCTTGCTCCCGAAGGCGGCGGTGGTTCCACGCAACTGGGCAGCTACACGGTGGACTCCCAGGGAAATATCTCCACCACCAATACTTCGAGCAACATGCCGGCTACGTCGTTTATCAATCTCTACACCTCGTTCTCTCCTTCCGGCAACCTGCTTGCGGCCTATGCGGATGGCGCAGAGACCAATGGGCAGAGCGGAATCGAGATCTACAACTTCAACGGCGCGGCCCCGCTTACGCTTTACAAGACTCTGCTGACCGGCACACCCATCGACCAGGTGGCTTGGGATAGCAGCAACCATCTCTATGCCATCTCGACGGCGCAAAACAAGTTGTACGTCTTTACCGTGACTGCGACGTCAGTGATCCAGGATTCTTCCATTTCGATCGGATCGCCGTTTTCGATGGTCGTGGTCAGCCAGACCGCAACCACTGGCGCGTGCCCCGCTCCATCGTCGGACGGCGTAAACGTGTGCTCGCCGGCCGAAGGCGCCACGGTGACCTCGCCGGTGCTAATGGATGCAGCCGCGACGGTGAGTGGGGGCGTGTACCGGTTTGAGCTGTGGTCGGGCAGCACGAAGTTGTTGAGCGTGGACAACAGCGGCATTATGGACCAATCTGTCTCGCTGGCGGCGGGGAGCTATAAGCTGACCTTCGTCGCGCGCAACAGTTCCGGGACTCACGAGTACGCGTACCGGGATATCACGGTGGAGTAATCAGCGGCTCCGCTCTCGACCGACGGTGTAGCCGTCTGCTGTCCGGCAGGCGGCGCGCCGCTGGGCACTCTGGTTTTCCCGGTTTTCCGGGAACATCCCGTCTGTTGGGGGTGGGCGCGATGCGCGCACCAATAGGGATAAAAATAGTGTGGTGGCCGGCGACGAGGTCGCGGTGACAGTGGAGTAACTGAAGCCGTCCGTCTGTTTGATCCGGAACGCAGCGTCTGAACCGATGAGTGCGCACCAACCCCGGCGATGGGCGAGGGAGCGGATTTCCGGCGTAGCGCGGCGTTATTTTCGAGAGTGTCCCCGGTTTTCCGACCACTTACACAAAATTTAAAAACACCCTCGAACACTGTCAATCGAGTGAGCTACCTGCTTTGGGCTGTCTGCTCAAAAGGTAATTGCGGTCGAACATGATGACTTCTACAAACGTGTTGTCATAGGCTGGGCTGGTCATCTCGCTCGCGTCGACAACGTAAACCGGTGCCTTCCACTTTCCGGTGTGAAGATTGAGAAGTCCGCCGTCTGAGTGTTGTATGTGCTCTAAGCCCGTCTCAGTCGGCTTGCCGAATTTTGCCGTCAAGTCAGATAGCACGCTGCCCCACTCTTGCCCGAAGATTCGAAGCATGATCACAACTAGCTTGTTATTCTCGAACGTTACTAGACCCTCAAAGTCTTGGCACGCATCGTTGTCATCGATAGCTGCTCCGCAGACGAAATGTCCGGTCACCGGTTGACCATTTGTGGCTTGGTCTGAAAGGGCGCCGAATTCGTCACAGTACTTAATTGTTCGCCGGTTGCTCGCACTCAGGGCCGAGCATTCGCTCATCCGTGCCCGGCTTGCGCTACCAGACTCCGCAACAAACTGTTGAAAAGTCTCGTCAATCGTATGGCCTTTGAGGGTAGGGGTATTGGTCCTGACTTGCGCTTGAATGTGACCGGGATACATGGTACCGACCGCCAGCACCAGAATAGTGACTACCGCTTTCATTTCTCAATATCCTTTGACCCATGTTTGAGCCGCTTCGTTTTCGGAGTTCAAGTTCACATCTCTTTGGCAACAATCACCTAATTGTCCGCATGGCCAGATGTCTCTTTGCTAGCCTGTTCGATTGCACCATCGACGAGACTCAATCTAGCCGCCAACTCCATGGCGCTGGGTGACTCATCTTTACCGAATGCACATGCCACATTCACTCCGATTACGCATAGATAATATGAGGTGGGGAGGTACGGCTCCGGCTCCAGTCTTTCTCTGTCCCTAATTTCTTGATATGTGTCCAGCCTCTTCCATTCCCCTAGCGCACGGCTTCCCATATCCTGAATTAGTGACCTGACATTCTCTTCCTGTCCGGCTTTGAAAGCCAATCCCTTAGCCTCTTTAGTCTTCGCGCGCAAACACGCCAATATTCTTTTTTCGTATTCTTCCAATAGGGCACCTCATAACTGTCAGTGTACGCTGAAGCTTGGGAAACCTGGGGAAAGAAACCTGGAAACCGGAGAATAGGGGTTCACTCCACGGGACGTTCCCCGGAATCTGGGGGAATCTGGGGGAATCTGGGGGGAATGTGGGGACACTCTCGAAAATAACGCCGCGCTACGCCGGAAACCCGCTCCCTCGCCCATCGCCGGGGTTGGTGCGCACTCATCGGTTCAGACGCTGCGTTCCGGATCAAACAGACGGACGGCTTCAGTTACTCCACTGTCACC
>DASZLF010000007.1:0-10986 GCA_035552555.1 Occallatibacter sp. | reverse complement strand
CTCACGTTGGCGCTGACCAGCAAGTCGATGCCGCTGGCCAAGGTGGAAGACCTTGCCGACACAAGACTCGCGCAAAAGATATCCCAGCTTCCGGGTGTGGGCCTGGTGAGCATTAGCGGCGGAGAGAAGCCGGCCGTGCGGATTCAGGCCAATCCGACCGCCTTATCTGCGCGCGGCGTGAATCTCGACGATGTGCGGACGGCCGTCGCCGCCGCCAACGTCGATCAGGCCAAAGGGAGCTTCGATGGGCCCAAGCGCTCCTACACGATCGGCGCCAACGACCAGCTTCTGACCAGCAATCAGTACAAACCGCTGATCGTCAAAACCAACCCAGCCGGCGTGCCGGTGACGCTCTCCGATGTGGCCACTGTGATTGACGGCGCCGAAGACGCAAAACTGGCAGCCTGGATGAATGACGAATCGGCGGTGATCGTAAACATTCAGCGTCAGCCGGGCGCGAACATCATTGCCGTCGTCGATCGTGTGGAAAAGCTGCTTCCGCTGTTGAAAGCATCGCTGCCCGGTGCGTTGGAGCTGCATGTCCTGACGGATCGCACGATCACGATCCGCGCCTCGGTGAAGGACGTCGAGTTTGAAATGGGCCTCACCATCGGATTGGTGGTCCTGGTCATTTTCCTGTTCCTGCGCAATTTTTCCGCGACGGTCATTCCCAGCGTCGCGGTGCCGCTATCGCTCATTGGGACGTTTGGTGTCATGTATCTGCTTGGGTACAGCCTCAACAATTTGACCTTGATGGCCCTGACAATCTCCACGGGTTTCGTGGTGGACGACGCCATTGTGATGATCGAAAACATCGCGCGCTTCATCGAGCAGGGCGAACCGCCGCTTGCGGCCGCGCTGAAAGGGGCCGAGCAGATCGGGTTCACGATTGTCTCGTTGAGCATTTCGCTGATCGCGGTGCTGATTCCGCTTCTGTTCATGGGTGACATCGTCGGCCGATTGTTCCGCGAATTCGCGGTGACGCTGAGCGTTACGATTGTGGTGTCGGCGGTGGTTTCGCTGACGCTCACACCGATGATGAGCGCGCGGCTGCTCAAGCATAAGCCCCCGTCGGAACAGGGCCGGCTCTATCGGGCTTCGGAGCGGGCCTTTGAATCGATCATCGCGTTTTACGGGCGAACGTTGCAGGTGGTGCTGCGGCATCGCACCGTCACGCTGATGGTCGCCGTCGCCACGCTGATCGCCACGATCTATCTCTACGTCATCGTGCCCAAGGGATTTTTCCCGATGCAGGATACCGGCGTGATCATGGGCATTTCGCAGGCTTCGCAATCCATTTCCTATCCCGATATGGCGCAGAAGCAGCAGGCGGCTGCACGCATCATCCTGCAGGATCCGGCGGTGGAGAGCCTCACCTCGTTCATCGGCGCGGACGGGCAGAACACCACGCTCAACAGCGGGCGCATCTCCATCAACCTCAAGCCCATCAATCAGCGCGGCCTGAGCGCTTCCGACGTGATTCGCCGCTTGCAGAACAGTCTCTCGCAGCTTTCCGGCATTCACCTCTACATGCAGCCGGTGCAGGACATCACGGTGGACGATCGCGTCAGCCGCACCCAGTATCAGTACACGCTCGAAGATCCGGACACTGACGAGCTGAATGCTTGGACCGACAAATTCGTTGCCGAGTTGAAGAAGAATCCCCATCTCGAAGACGTGGCCACCGACCAGCAGACCGGCGCGCGCGCCATATCGCTGATGATCGATCGCGTCACCGCGTCGCGCCTGGGAGTGGCCCCCACCACCATCGACAACACCCTTTACGATGCCTATGGCCAACGCGAAATCAATACTCTCTACACGCAGTTGAATCAGTACCACGTGATTCTGGAAACGGCGCCGGAGTGGCAGCAGAATCCGGCTAACCTCGGCGATCTGTACATCCAGTCCAATGCGTCCTCGGGCGCCAGCGGCGCGGGAGCCGCGACCTCTTTCTCGTCCTCGGCATCGGCGGCAGCCGGGTCCAACGCGCTCACCACTTCCGTCAGGTACACGCCCTCATCCGGCGTGATGAGCAATCCCGCGGGCGTCCTCGCCGGGACCGCCTCTACCGGCGGATCCTCCACAACTGCGGGCGTCGCCGCTGGAACCACGCCCAACACCACCACCACATCGGTGGGGGCGAAGGCCATTCCGTTGAGCGCGTTTACCCGCATGTCCCCCACCACGGAACCGTTATCCATCACCCATCAGGGACAGTTCCCGGCGGTAACGGTGTCGTTTAACCTCGCTCCCAACGCGTCCCTCGGCACTGCGATCAGCGACATCGATAAAGTGACGGCCCGGCTGAATTTTCCGCCCACCATCCAGGCCGATTTCCAGGGCACCGCTGCCTCATTCCGCAACTCGCTTTCCAATGAAGCGCTGCTCATCCTGGCGGCGCTGGTCACTGTGTATATCGTGCTGGGCGTGCTCTATGAGAGCTTCATTCATCCCATCACCATCCTCTCCACGTTGCCGTCGGCGGGAGTGGGCGCGCTGCTCGCCCTCATGCTCTTTCACCAGGACCTGAGCGTGGTGGCGATTATCGGCATTATCCTCCTCATCGGCATTGTGAAGAAAAACGGCATCCTGATCGTCGACTTCGCCCTCGAAGCGGAACGCGAGCGGGGCAAGAACTCCACCGAAGCCATCTACGAAGCCAGCCTGCTGCGCTTCCGCCCCATCATGATGACCACCATGGCCGCGCTGCTGGCGGGGCTTCCCCTGGCGTTCGGCACCGGACTCGGATCCGAACTGCGCCGGCCTCTGGGCATCTGCATGGTAGGCGGCCTGCTGCTGAGCCAGATTCTTACGCTCTACACAACTCCGGTCATTTACATCTTCTTTGACACCCTCGGGCAACGCCTCACCGGGCGCAGCCCGTCGCACACGGCTCCACGCAATGAGCCGCCTCCCGCGGGAGCAGAGCCTGCATGAGTCTGTCGTCTCCATTCATCCGGCGGCCCGTTGCCACCACGCTGCTGACCATCGCGGTGGCCATCGCGGGCGGAATCGCCTTCACGGTGCTGCCGGTGTCGCCGCTGCCGCAGGTGGATTTCCCCACCATCAGCGTGAACGCCAGCCTGCCCGGCGCCAGCGCGGAGATCATGGCGGCCTCTGTGGCCACGCCGCTGGAACGGCAGTTCACCCACATTGCCGGGGTTACCGAGATGACCTCGTCCAGTTCGCTGAGCACCACTGGCATCACCCTGCAGTTCGAGCTGAGCCGCAACATCGACGGCGCCGCTCGCGACGTGCAGGCCGCCATCAATGCCGCGCGCACTTACCTGCCCATCAACCTGCCCTCGAACCCGTCCTATCGCAAGGTGAACCCGGCGGACGCGCCCATCATGATCCTCGGCCTCACGTCGGACAAGTACGACGTGACCAAGGTGTACGATCTTGCGTCGACGGTTCTAACCCAGAAGCTCTCGCAGATCAATGGAGTCGGCCAGGTGTTTGCCGGCGGCGGCGCCACCCCCTCGGTGCGCGTGGAAGTGGACCCGAAAAAGCTGGAAAGCTATGGCCTCACGCTGGGCAGCGTGCAATCCGTCCTCAGCCTGCAGAATGCGCACACCCCGCGCGGGCAGTTGGCCAATGGCCAGCAGACGCTGGACATTCTCACCAACGACCAGATTTCGCGCGCCGATCAGTACCGGCCGCTGATCATCGGCTATCGCAACGGGGCCGCGGTGCGCCTCTCCGATGTGGCGGACGTCATCGATTCCGCGCAGGACCTTCGCACCGCCGGCTACACCGACGGCGTGCGCTCCGTATCCGTCATCATCTTCCGCCAGCCCGGCGCCAACATCATCGGTACCGTGGACCGCATCAATGCCCAGTTGCCATTTCTTGAAGCCGTCATGCCCAAGGGGATCAAGACCACCACGGTGATGGACCGCACCACCACCATTCGAGCCTCGGTGTATACCGTATATCGCACCCTGATTCTCTCCATCGTTCTCGTGGTGCTGGTGGTCTTTGTTTTTCTGCGCAGCGCGCGCGCCACGCTCATTCCCGGCGTTGCCGTTCCCGTGTCGCTGATTGGAACTTTCGCGGTGATGTACCTGCTCGACTACAGCCTCGACAATCTTTCCCTGATGGCGCTCACCGTGGCCACCGGGTTCGTGGTCGACGATGCCATCGTGGTGATGGAAAACATCACCCGCCATCTTGAAGCGGGCATGGAGCCGTTTGCGGCCACCTTCCAGGGGGCGCGCGAAATCGGATTCACCGTATTCTCCATCAGCATGTCGCTGGTCGCGGTGTTTATTCCTATCCTCATGATGAGCGGCCTCATCGGCCGTTTGTTCCGCGAATTTGCCGTGGTGTTGTCCAGTGCCATTGTGGTTTCGATGATTGTTTCGCTGACCACTACACCCACCATGTGCGCTCACCTCTTGCGCGCCCATGATGAAGACGAACATCACAACCGGTTCTACCGGACCAGCGAGAAGGGATTCAATTGGCTGCTTGCAGGTTATCGCGGGTCGCTGCGGTGGGCGCTCGACAATCCAGTGCTGGTCCTCATCGTGCTCGCCCTTACCATCGCCCTCAACGTGGTGGTGATCGTGCGCATTCCCAAGGGGCTTTTCCCCCAGCAGGATACCGGCGCCATCTTCGGCGGCGTACAGGGGCCGCAGGACGCCTCATTCCCGTTCATGAATTTTTCCATGCAGAAGATCGTCGCTATCATCAAGCAGGATCCCGCCGTGGCTCATGCCAACGCTTACACCGGAGGCCGCGGATCGAGCAACGGCGGCTTCGTGTACATGTCGCTCAAGCCGCTGGGCAAGGAACGCAAAATCTCCGCCATGGACGTGATCAACCGCCTGCGCCCCAAGATCAACCGCCTGCCCGTCGCGTCCATGTTCCTGCAGCCCGCGCAGGACCTGCGCATCGGCGGCCGCGGCGGCAATGCGCTCTATCAATACACCATCCAGACCCAGAGCGTGGAGGACCTGGCGCACTGGGGGCCAATTCTGATAGCGAACATGAAGAAGCTCCCCGGCCTGGAGGACGTGAACAGCGATCAGCAGAATGGCGGCCTGCGCGAAATGCTCACCTACGATCGCGTCACCGCCGCGCGCCTGGGGCAGACCGCGCAATCGCTCGACCGCTCCCTCTACAGCGCTTTCGGACAATCCCAGGTATCGGTCATTTACAGCCAGCTCAACCAGTATTACGTGGTCATGGAAGTAGCGCCGCAGTACTGGCAGGATCCCTCGGGGCTGAACAATATCTTCTTCACGCCAGGAACGGCGGCTGGCCGCACCGGCCCCAATGCCATTTCGCCGCTGCTCAGCATCATGAAGCCGCAGCCCGGCACCACGCCGCTGCAGGTGAACCACACCGGGCTGTTTCCCTCGGTAACGGTTTCTTTCAACCTGGCCAATGGCTATGCTCTCAGCGACGCCACCAGGGAGATTTCGCAGATGGAGGCCAGCCTGGGAATGCCCCCAACCATCCGCGGCTTCTTTGCCGGCACCGCGAAGGAATACCAGCAATTGGCGGCTTCAGAGATATACCTGGCGATCACCGCGCTGCTCGCGGTCTACATCGTGCTGGGCATTTTGTATGAGAGCCTGGTGCATCCCATCACCATCATCTCCACGGTGTTCTCGGCTAGCGCGGGGGCCATGCTGGCGCTGATGCTGTTCGGCATCGACCTGGGCATCATCTCGATCATCGGCATCATCCTGCTCATCGGCATTGTGAAAAAGAACGCCATCATGATGATCGACTTCGCGCTCATGGCCGAACGCCAGGAGGGCAAAAACACCTACGACGCGATCTTCGAGGCCTGCATGCTGCGCTTCCGTCCCATCCTGATGACCACCATGGCGGCCATCATGGGAGCGCTGCCGCTGGCCTTCGGCACCGGAACCGGATCGGAGTTGCGGCGTCCGCTCGGCATCACCATCGTGGGAGGATTGCTGATGAGCCAGTTGCTCACGCTCTACACTACCCCCGTGGTTTATCTGGCTATGGACCGCCTGCGCCTGCGCGCGCTGGGCCGTTCGCGCGACCCCCTGGCCCAACAGCCCGTGGAAGCCGCGTCCTGAGACGAGAGAGATTATGAATACTGCAATGCAAATTCGGCGAACATGGAAGTTGGCAGTCATCGGTGCATTGGGACTGGCGGCTTTGCTGGCCGGATGCCGCGTGGGGCCGCCCTACCATGCGCCTGCTCCGCCCACAGTCACCGCGCCCAACTACAAGGAATCCACTGTCAACTTCCACGATGCCGACGGCTGGAAAGTGGCCAATCCGCAGGATGCCATGATTCGCGGAAAATGGTGGGAGATTTTCCACGAGCCCGAGTTGAACGCCCTGGAAGAGCAACTGAATATCGATAACCAGAACATTAAAGTTTCGTTCAACAACTTCATGGCGGCGCGTGCACTCGTAGCGCAGGCGCGGGCGCAATACTGGCCCACGATTTCGGTTGGGGGGAACTGGAGCCGTTCCAAATCCTCTGGGAACCTTCGCAACTCTTCGCAGGCCAACACTGGCGCAACGTCCACACTGTGGTCGTTCCCTCTCGACGTTTCGTGGACGCCGGACCTTTGGGGCAAGATCCGCAATGAGGTGCGCACTGAGGAGTACACCGCGCAGGTGAGCGCCGCCGATCTGGAACTCGAAAAGCTCACGGAGCAGTCGTTGCTGGCACAGTTCTATTTTGAAATCCGCGGGCAGGACATGCTGCAGCAGCTTCTGAATCAGACCGTCGAAGCCGACCAGAAAGCGCTGGATGCTGCCCAGGGCGCTTACGACGCCGGAACTGGGGACTACATCTCGGTGGTCGAAGCCAAAGCGACTCTCGATTCGGCAAGGTCGTCGCAGATCAACGTTGGTCTGTTGCGAGCGCAATACGAGCACGCCATCGCGGTGCTTGTGGGCAAAATAGCCACCGGCTTTTCCATTCCTGTGAAGCCGATGCTTTACACGCCGCCGCCCGTTCCCACCGGGCTGCCCTCGCAACTCGCAGAACGTCGTCCCGATGTGGCTGCCAGCGAACGCAAGCTGGCTGCCGACAACGCTACCATCGGCATCGGCTACGGAGCTTTCTTCCCCCAGGTGACGATTTCCGCGAGTGCTGGATTTGAAAGCTCCACTTTGAAGCATCTCTTCGATTGGCCCAGCCGCTTCTGGTCTCTCGGCCCTTCCGCCTCGGAGACTCTCTTCAATGGCTGGCTCTACCGTGCCCAGTTGCACCAGTACGAGGCCATCTACAACGCCGATTTGGCCACCTATCGCCAGACCGTGCTGACATCGTTCCAGCAGGTGGAGGATTCGCTGGCGGCCACCCGCGTCTATTCCCAGCAGATCCTGGCCCAGGAAGAAGCGGTGAAGTCGTCGCAGCAATATCTTGACCTCGAAATGCAGCGGTATCAGGCCGGCGTCGATCCCTACGTAGATGTGGTGATCGCCCAGACCACCCTGCTCAACAATCAGGTCGGGCTGAACACGCTGCATGTGCAGGAGATGATGTCGGCGGTGCAACTGGTGCAGTCTCTGGGCGGAGGATGGGACCGCTCGCAGTTGCCCACGCCGCAACAGGCTGGAGCCAGACAGCCGAACTCGGCTTACACCATGCAGCAATAGCGCCGGCCTATCGAGAAGGCGCGGCCTTCGCGCCCTGTTCGTTTCGATCCTCAAGGTCGTACGCCAGCGGGCACCCCGCGCAGTTCGCCGTTCGCTTGCAATGCGCCTTTCCCACCGCTACGGTCAGCGCGTGGAACTCGTTGTAAAGCTGCGCGCGCCCCACCTCGGCATCGCCCACGAATGCCTCGCGCGTAAGCTGCACCAGCGATTCATATCCACTGCGATTGCGCCCCGGAGCCGGATGAATCAGCGCATGGCGTTCGGCAATACGCCGCAGGTACTCGTCCGCCACCGGCACTGAGTGTCCGAGGGCGTAGAGCAGAATTGCATCCGCCGTTTCCGGCCCCACCCCCGGAAGCGCCAGCAGGCGGCGCCGCGATTCATCCGCCGGCGCGCGCGCCAGAGCATCCAACGATCCGGAGAACTCCGCGTCCAGCATGGCTACAAATGCCTTCAGCGCCGGCGCTTTGCGCGTAACGAAGCCGGAAGGCCGGATCAGCACCCGCAGTGTATCGAGCGGCAGGTCGCGCAGCCCATCCACGCTGAGTGCGCCGGCCGCACGCAGATTTTTGATCGACAACTCCACGGCTTTCCATGCGGTGTTCTGCGTCAGATACGCGCCCAGAATCACCTCGAAGCGCGTCTGCGCGGGCCACCACGACTGCGGGCCATAGGCGGCCATCAGCCGCTCGTGCATGTGGCGGAGGCGCTGTGCAGGGCTGGGTTGTCGCGCGGACTTCATCGCTCAAGCCTCATGCGCTGTGGGCACGTGCGGTTGCGGAATCAATTCAGTGAGCGCGATTCCCGCCAGAATCAACGCCGCTCCCGTGGCTGGCCGTAAGCCGAGGCGTTCGCGCGTCACCAGGAACGAAGTGATCCACGCAAACACCGGCTCCATGGTGAGCAGCAGCGCCGTGTGCGTGGGGGGCAAGATCGACTGCGCCCAGCTTTGGATGGAAAACGCGGCAGCCGTGGCCAATACCGCCGCGATGCCCAGCGCCATCAGCAGGCGCGGCGTCCACAGCACGTGCGGATGCTCGATGAACGGCAGGCTGATGGCCATGATGACCGCGCACCAGCCCACCTGCAACAGCGCCAGCGGCTGAAATCCGATGCGCGGAGAAGTGTGGCTGAGCGCCAGGCAGTGAAAAGCGAATCCCACCGCGCAGCCCAGGGTCAGCAGGTCGCCCTTGTTGATGGAAGAGAGATCGGGCAGCAGTCCGGCAATGCCCGCGCGCGCAGCCACTGCAGGCGACGTGAGAAACACGATTCCCAGGAAAGCCAGTCCGGCGCCCAGAAAAGCATTCCATCGCGGCGGCCGCGCATCCGGCGGTCGCAGACCCGGGATGGAAGACAACAGCGGCACCAGTACCACCACCAGTCCGGTGATAAACGCCGACTTTGACGGTGTGGTGTAAACCAAGCCGATGGTCTGGAACTGGTAGCCGGTGGCAAGGCAGAGCCCCACCAACGCTCCGGCGGCGATGTGCCACGCACGAATGCCGCGCAGCGAGCGATGATAGGCCGCGGCAAGTATCAGAAACGCCAGCGTCATGCGCGCCAGGTTGAAGGCGGCGGGCGTGGCATCGCGGAGCGCGCCCTTGATGAGAACGAAGGTCGATCCCCACACGGCCACCACAAATAGCATCAGCAGATAAGCGCGCAACTTCATCGTTGAAGCCATTATTTCAGCCGCGCCGACTCGCGGGAATCCCCCCACCAGTTGCCGTGCCGACTCCGCCATCCGCGGCGAAATTGCCTGCCAAACCACCTTTTCCGGTTCGTTGCATCTCAATTAGTAGGACGCTCCCGTAATTTTTTCCATTCGATAGATATAGCGGAAATCCCTCAAATCTCGCCCCATCATCCCCGGCGGGCCTGGGACTGGAGCAGCAAAAGCAAGGCTCTACGGAGATGCCAATTATGAATTATTTAAAGATGGTTTGCCTGAGTGGGTCCTTGTGCGCCACCGCAGCGCTGGTCTACCCGGCCGCGGCTCAAGAACCAGCCACCACCACTACTTCGGGACCAGCCGCGTATGTTTACGTGTCCAGCACTCCAAAAAACAGCAGCGTGAACGAAATCATCGGCTACGCCGCGGCACCCAACGGCGTTCTCACGGCGCTCAACGGATCTCCCTACACGGCCGACGTGACCACCATGGCGGTGAACGGGAAATACCTCTTTGGCGCCAACAAGAACGGCGTCTACATCGATTCGTATCACATCCGGTCGAACGGCTCGCTCAGTCTCTGGGAGCAGACCGATGTGGCCAAGTTCAATTACAACGATTGCGGCTCCAGCGGCCCGCTCTTTCTCGATCACACCGGGCAAACTCTCTACGACATGGAATTCGACGCCAACGGCTGCGCCAACAACGAGTACGAATCGCTCGCCGTCAACAAGGCCGACGGCGCTCTGAGCAATATCGGCAGCAGCACTTACACCAGTTGGCTCTACCAGGCGGCCAGTTTCATCGGCAACAACGTCTACGCCTATTCCGTGGCATGCATCGGAAACAGTTACTGGACCATCTTCGGCGAGCAGCGCGCCAGCAATGGCTTGCTCACTTCCATCGGCAACTTCAAAGCGCCGCTGCCCACGCCGAAATCCGGCGATTTCTGGTGCCCCGCGCAGGCGGCAGCCGATCCCACCGATCACGTGGCCATGGTGATGCAGCCGGTCAACGGATCGACCTTTGCCTCCGATGGCGGCGCGCAGATTGCGTCGTTCACCGCGGCCTCCAACGGAAATCTTTCCACCACCAACACGCGTAGCACAATGCCGGTGACGTCGGTGGGTACGGCATTGAGCATCAGCATGGCGCCCAGCGGCAAACTACTGGCGGTGGGCGGCTCCGCAGGATTGCAGATCTTTCATTTCAATGGCGCCAGCGCCGCCACCAAAGACACTGGCCTGCTGACCACGGCGGAGATCGACCAGATGTTCTGGGATGACCAGAACCATCTCTATGCGATCAGCCGCTCCGCCGGCAGGCTGTATGTATTCACCATTACGCCCACCAGCGTAAGCCAGGCCGCGGGGTCGCCGCACGCCATCACCGGCCCGCAGAACATTGCTGTTCAGCCGCTGCCGTAAGGCCGGAGTCAGACTTGTTCGTAGGGAATAGGGAGTAGGGAGTAGAAGATTCGCTGGATTCATCCCCGCAGCTTCCTTATGAGCGCGACGAGCATTCTGCCAACTTCATTGGACAGCATTTCCGCTCGCAATCGCTTGCTTTGTAACAGTCCGCCACCGGCGTTTCCGACCCGCGATGGATGAAACGGGCAGGAAGGAGGGTGTAGAGTTTTCTTGCGCAGTGGCATCGAGGTCGTCATTTCCCTGGTGCAGATAAGCCCGCGTAACAGTCGGACC
>DASZLF010000006.1:0-25801 GCA_035552555.1 Occallatibacter sp. | reverse complement strand
GATTGTGGAAGAGCCGGTTTAGCGCTCGCTCTTCCAGTTGATGAGATCGCCAAGCGTGGTGGTGGAGGACGAGACGGGAGCCTTGTGGCTGCCGCCACGCTCGCCGCGGGCCTCGGACTTGTAGTCCTGGACCTCGGCGCGGCTGGCTTCCTGGCCGTTGACGGCGCGGAGGCTGAGGCCCACCTTCTTCTCTTCCACATTGATCTTGATGATCTTGAAGTCGTGCTCGTCGCCCTGGTCCATCTTGGCCGGCGTGCCGTCGTCGCTCACCGCCTCGGAGATGTGGCAGAGACCTTCCACACCCTCGGCGATTTCGACGAACGCGCCGAACTGCGCGGTGCGCAGCACCTTGCCGTGCACCACATCGCCCACGCGATGATTGGCAAAGAAGCTCTCCCAGACATCGGGCTGGAGCTGCTTGATGCCCAGGCTGAGGCGGCGGTTCTGCGGCTCCACGCCGAGAACGACAGCCTTCACCTTCTCGCCCTTCTTCACCACTTCAGAAGGATGCTTGACGCGCTTGGTCCAGCTCAGGTTGGAGACGTGCACCAAGCCGTCGATGCCGTCCTCGATCTCGATGAAGGCGCCGAAGTCGGTCAGGTTGCGCACCCGGCCCTCGACCACCGTGCCCGCCGGATAGCGCTCGGTAAGGTGTTCCCAGGGATTCTCGAGAAGCTGCTTCATGCCCAGCGAAATGCGGCGGTCCGCCGGATTCACGCTCAGCACAACCGTCTCCACCTCGTCGCCGGGCTTGACCAGCTTGGAGGGATGCTTCAGCCGCTTCGACCAGGTCATCTCGGAGAGGTGAACCAGGCCTTCGATACCCTGCTCCAACTCCACGAAAGAGCCGTAGTCGGTGACCGAAAGAACGCGGCCCTTCACGTGCGCGCCCACCGGGTAGCGCTCCGCGGCGTCGAGCCACGGATCGGGCGTGAGCTGCTTGAAGCCCAGCGACACGCGCTGCTTGTCTTTATCGAACTTGAGAACTTTAACCTGAATTTCATCGCCGACGTTGACCAGGTCCCGCGGATGCGTCAGCCGGCCCCAGCTCATATCGGTGATATGCAACAGGCCGTCGATGCCGCCCAGATCGACGAACGCCCCGTAGTCGGTCAGGTTCTTCACCGTGCCGGTCAGGATCGCGCCCTCGCCGAGCTGCTCCAGCGTGTGGCTGCGCTTGGCGTTCTGGTCTTCTTCCAGGATTTCCTTGCGGCTGACTACCACGTTGCCGCGCTTCTTGTTCAGCTTGATGACGCGGACTTCAATCTGCTGGCCGAGATAGCCGTCGAGATTGCGCACCGGGCGAATCTCCAGCTGCGAGCCGGGCAGAAACGCCTTCATGCCGATGTCCACGGTCAAGCCGCCCTTTACGCGGCTGACGATCGTGCCCAGAACCGGCGTCTTCTCGTTGGCCGCCTTCTCGATCACGTCCCAGATCCGCAGGCGCTGCGCCTTCTCGTAGCTCACGAGATAGCCGCCTTCGGACTCCTCGCGCTCGATTACCACTTCGATCACGTCACCGGCCTGGAACCTGGCCGCGCCCGTATGATCCACCACCTGCTCCAGCGGCACCAGGCCCTCGGACTTCAGACCCACGTCCACCACCAGGTGCTTGTCGGTCTGCTTGATCACCGTACCGGAGACAATCTTGTCGCCATAGGCTTCCACGGCAGCCGCCTCGGCGGCTTGCTCGCGCTCGAATGCTTCGAGGGCCGCGGAGAAGTCATCCATCGACTCCTGTCCGTGCTCGCCATCGAAGACCGGCTTGTGCGAGGTCTTTGCCGGGAATTGCGCTGGGGCAGCCGCGACTTCTGCTAGCGGAGCCGGCGTTTCGGCTTCAGCAGCCGTTTCGGCCTCATCAGCCGGAGCGGCTTCATCAGCCAGTGCAACTTCCGTTGCGGGCGCCTCGGGCGCCGGAACTTCCGCGGTCGCGGCCCGAACTTCTGCTGCAGCCTCAGGGGCGCTCGCGGCTTCCACCGGGGGCGCTGTGGCTACAGGTTCGGTTGTGGCATCGGCGTCCAGCGCGGGAGTGTTGACTTCAGCGTTCTCGGGGTTGGACGTGGATTCGAACGACGGCTGCTCCAGCTCCGTCGCAGGCTCAAGGGTTGGGGTTTCCAATTCGGTGTTCAGGGTTATGCTCTCGGGTTCGGGATTGAGGACGTTTGCCATCACTGCTAGCTCCAGGACTCCATGCCCCGGCGGCGGTCTTGCGGTCGCCGGACTTGGACCCGCGCAGCGATTGCGTCGGGCGCCTTGGGCCGGTTCTCCTTCCGGACTGCATGTGCTTGAGGAGTTCTCTCAGGGACGACGCTTCGGCGGGTTTGCACCCGACTTGAACGCAATTCGTCACCTTTGGGAAAACACCCGGCAGGCAACTGCAGGCTGGAGGGCGGCCACAGCTCACTGCTGGAATCCGCGCAGGAAGCTATGCTTTCCAGTGTACCAACCTGAGTTTCCTGAGTCAACGAGCAGAGGAGGGTACGAAAGGCCCTATACTGATGCGGGCGAAGCAACATTCATGGATATTCTCTTTACCCCCTGGCGGTTTGCGTATATTACGTCGGCGGATAAGGCCGCCCGCCCCGGCGTGCCCGACGCCCTGGCCGCGTGGCCCGGCAACAAGCACTGCGTTTTCTGCAATCTCGTTGCCTCCATCGATTACGCCGCGGAGCACGGCATGGAGCGCGAACTGGCCGAGGCCGCCGGGGGCCTGGTTTACCGCGCTCGCCACTGCTTCATCAGCCTCAATGCCTTTCCTTACACCTCCGGCCACATCATGATCATGCCCTTCGCCCATCTCGACCGGCTTTCCGCTCTGCCCCTCGATACCGCTCACGAGTTGATTTACCTGGCGCAGCAGACCGAGCGCGTGCTGCAGCGGCTTTATCAGCCCCACGGATTCAATTTCGGCATGAACGTGGGCGAAGCCGCCGGGGCCGGGGTGGCCGGACACCTGCACCTGCACGCCATGCCGCGCTGGGCGGGCGACACCAACTTCATGACCACCATCGGCGAGACGCGGGTGATTCCCGAAGACCTGCAGACCACCTGGCGGCGGCTGCGCGAGGCTTTTGCTGAGATTTAGCTAAGAGCTTCCTGCATTTTGCGCGTGAGCCGGTTCCCTTCCGCCGTCTAGAGGAGCAGAATCAGCGGAAAGGCCCCGCAGCCCCACAGCGGCGCCAGACATCAATCGACGGAGACCGAATCGATGAAGAAGCTCCTGGGAATATGCGCAGTTGTGTTTCTGGCGCTCGGCGACGCCCTGTTCCCCGCAACCGCCTCTGCGGCCACCGACGTCACCGGCGCCTGGACAGCCGACATGCAGTCGCCGGACGGCAACACCATGCAATTGACCTTCACCTTCAAGCAGGATGGGGCCAAGCTGACCGGCAGCGTACAGGGTCCGCAGGGCGATCCCATCGACATCCAGAACGGCAAAGTGGATGGCGACAAGATCTACTGGGAAACCAGCTTCAACGGCATGACCATTCAGCACGACGGCACGGTCAACGGCGACGAGATGAAGGTGAGCATCAAGTCCAGCGACGGCCAGTTCCCCGCCATGGATATCACGCTGAAGCGGGCGAAGCCGTAGTTCCTGGATTTCCCAGATGCACCTTTTCGACCGCACAGCCACTGCTGCCGCTAACTTGCCAACTTGCCATGCCGCAAAGCGGCGCTGACTCGCCAGGTTGTTCTCAAAAAGCGGCCCCATCGTCCGGGCCTCGGTTTGCGCCTGCCAAACCGCTGTACCATCAGAGTGCGAGGAGTGGAAAATGGCTCAATCTTCTTCGACCGCGCCGGTAATTGGCGGAGAGGTATGGCCGGCGCTCTCTTACGCTGCCTGGAGCGATACCTGCACCACGCTGCAGATGTGGATGCAGGTCATCGGCAAGATACGCCTGGCGCTGATGCCACACATCAACCACAGTTGGAACGTCACCCTCTACCCCACCATTCGCGGAGTGACCACGGCGCCCATGCCCCACGGCCGCGGGCTGCTGCAGATCGACTTCGATTTTGTGGATCACGCGCTGATGGTGGAGAGCAGCGAATCGGGGCGGCGAAGCTTCCCCCTCGTTCCCATGTCGGTGGCGGCGTTTTATCGCAATGTGATGGTCGTGCTGGAGGACCTGCGAACCCCGGTCCACATCTGGCCAATGCCGATGGAAGTGACCGATCCGATGCGGCTGGACAGCGACGAAGTTCATTGCCAGTACGACCGCGAATACGCGCATCGTTTCTGGCGCGTGCTGCTGCAGACGACACGCGCCTCCGCCACGTTTCGCGCGCGTTTTCGCGGCAAGGTCAGCCCCATCCATCTCTTCTGGGGAGCGATGGACCTGGCCTGCACGCGCTTCAGCGGCCGCACCGCGCCGCAGCATCCCAGCATGCCGGGATTGCCGGATCACGTGACCCGCGACGCCTATTCCCATGAAGTAAGCAGCGCCGGCTTCTGGCCAGGCGGTCCCGCCATGGACGCCATGTTCTACAGCTACGCCTATCCCGAGCCGCAGGGCTACCGCGACTTCCCCATCGCGCCCGCCGCAGCCGCGTACAACAAAGACTTCGGCGAATTCGTCCTGCCCTACGAGTCCATGCGCCAGTCGCCCGACCCCGACGCCGCGCTGCTCGACTTCCTGCAGTCCACCTACGAAGCCGCGGCCGCATGCGGCAACTGGGACCGCGCGGCGCTCGAAGTCAGCCCGTAATCACCGTTGTTTTCTGTTATCCCGGATAAGCGCCCGTGATATAGCCTTCCAGCGCCTCGATCGCCTGCTGCTGGCCGCTGATCACCCACTTCACCAGGTCGCCGATCGACACCATGCCGATGACCTTGTCATTCTCCAGCACCGGCAGGTGCCGGAAATGCCTCTGCGTCATCAGGTTCATGCAGTCGTCCACGGTGTGCTCCGGGGTCACGAACATCACCGGGCTGGTCATCATCTCGCGCACCTTCGTGTCCCGCGACCCGTGCCCGCGCAGCGCGCCTCTCCGCGCATAATCCCGCTCGGAGAGAATCCCCACCAGCCGCCCTTCCGAACACACGATCAGGCAGCCCACGTCATACTGCGCCATTATTTCCAGCGCTTCGTAGACCGTCTGCTCCGGGTCGAGTGCCAAAACCTTGTTGAAGTTCTTGCGCTTCAGCAGCATGTCGATGGTGTCGGTGATTTGCATCGGACCCTCCTGGACGAGGCTGGCCGGGGAGAGTGAATAGCCCCTCCCGCGACCCGTGGCCGCTATGGCAATGCAGTGTAGCGCGATTGTCACAGAATTGTCGCTATGAGTGAAAAACTCGGTCAACCCATCCTTTTCCGTCCAGGTGAAGCGGGGAGCCGATCAGCCTCCAAATCGCCTCGATTGAGTCCTTCGGCGCCCTACCTCAACGCCATCCAGATGGCCACATTCAGTCCGATCATCAGCACCGAAAAGGCGGGTAGCACCAGCAGCCCCTTGCGAATCCGCAGCGGATCCGATCCCGCAATCGCACCGATAATCCGCGAGCTGACCGCCAGTCCCGCCCACCCGCACGTGATGACGAACCCCAGCGCCGTGCCCGTCATGCGCGGAAACACCGTACCCGTGATCGCCAGCGTGGTGGGGAACACCGGCGCCATGGCCAACCCGGCGATAAAGACCATGACGGCAGCCGTCCACGCCTGGTTGGTGCGCAGCATCAGGAAAGTCGTAATGGCCATGGCTATGGAGCAGGCCAGCAGCACTACCACCGGAGATGCGCTGATGAGGATCGGCGACACCGCGACCCTTCCCAACAGCAGTCCCAGCGCAAACCCCAGCGAAAGAATGTTGAGCGCGCGCGACTCTGGAATTCCCTGCGCGATCAGGTGGCGCGCCAGCCAGTTCCACACCCCCACCTCGCACGAGACATAGAGAAACAGGAACGCCCCAAGCAGAAACAGGATCGGCTTGCCCAGGATCGGCCCGGCCTGGGTCAACACAAAGCCCGAGCCGCCGGTCGGCGCCGGCATCCTCACCGCCAGCTGATATCCCGCCGTAATCAGCGTCAGGATGGCCACCGTGTAGCACAGCCGGACCCAATTTCGCTGGAACAGGTTGGCTGAAATGAACGGGGTCGCCAACCCGCCCAGCCCGAAGAACAGGTTCACCAGGTTCAGTGCCGTGGCGCGATGCGACTCGCTCACTCCGCTGGTCAGCGCGTTGGCGCCGGTCACCACGATGCCCCCTCCCACCCCCAGCAGAAACAGCAGCAACACGATGCTGCCATATCCCCGAGAACGCGGCAGCCCGAATAGCGCCACCGCGATGAACGCAAGGCCGAGCAGGATTCCCACCTTGTCGCCCTGGGTGTCGAGTAGCGGTCCCACCGCCAGCGACGCAATCATCAAGCCCAGCGCCTGCGCAAACGCGATGGTGCCGTTCTGCGCCGGCGTCAGGTGAAAGCGATCGGACAAGTCGGGCAGGATGGTGCCCAGCATGGCGGCAATCATGCCGTAGACAAAGATGGCCAGGATGGCAGCGAAGATGAGCACGCGGTGGCGTCCTTTCAGGAATCGGGGTCCGTGCGCAGCGGTCGGGCCCGTCGGGTGTTCTCTGAATCGCAAGAATTGTATCGTCTCGCCTCCATGTGAGTGCAGCGCGAAACCGAGCACTGAGCTTCGCGGCGAACCGGTAGACTGGAGAGGCAAATGTCCAGGGCAAAACAATGCGCGGCGGAAAGGCTGGCGCCGGCAATGGTTGCGTTGGTCGCAGGGTCGCTGATCGCCGGCTGTGGCACGCCCGGCGCCCCGCTGCCGCCTTCGCTCAACCTGCCCGACCGCATCACCGATCTTGCCGCCTTGCGCACGGGAAACCACGTCGCACTCACCTGGACCATGCCCCGCCGCAACACCGACAAGCTTTTGCTGAAGGCAAATATCGCGGTACATATCTGCCGCGCGGAAGCGCCAGCCCAATGTGTCACCGCGACCGATCTGAGCCTCGCTCCAGGTACTGCTGGTGCGTACACCGACAACCTCACAGGCGCCTTGGCAGCCGGGCCACCCCGTCCGCTTCGCTATTTCGTCGAACTCCGGAACAGCAGGGGCCGCTCCGCCGGACCATCGAACGCCGCCGTGGTTCTCGCCGGCCAGGCTCCTCCTCCAGTCACCGGTATCGCCGCCGAAATCCGCAAAGCCGGCATCGTTCTACGCTGGAATCCGGAAGATTCGCGGGAAACCATTCGCCTGCAGCGCACCTTGCTGAGTCCGCCGCCGGCAAAAGCCCACTCCGGCCCGCTCGCCCCGCCGCCGGAGCAGGTGCAGCAAATTCTTCTCGTCCCCTCCGATCCCGGCATCGCTCTGGATAAGGACATCCGTTTCGGCCAGGCGTACCAGTATCGCGCCCAGCGCGTGGCCCGCATGGAAGATCAGGGGAGGACGATCGAGCTGGCGAGCGAGTACTCTGCGCCGGTCCGCATCGACGCACTCGATGTATTTCCGCCCGCCGTTCCCACCGGCCTCGCCGCCGTCGCCACGCTCGCTACTGCCGCCACTCCCGCATCCATCGATCTGAGCTGGCAGCCGGTTGTCGATCCCGATCTCGCCGGGTACTTCGTCTACCGGCGCGAGCAGGAAACGCCTTGGCAGCGCATCTCAGGCGAGCAGCCGGTGACCGCTCCGGCGTTCCATGATCCGCAGGTCGTGCCCGGCCACACCTATATTTACGGTGTCAGCGCGGTCGATCAACGCGGCAACGAGAGCATGCGATCCGCCGACGCCTCTGAGACTGTGCCCAATCCCTGATCTGCCGCGACCTGCAAGGAGACTCCCATGAAGTATTGCCGCTTTCAATTTGAAGATCGAGTTCACTACGGAGCCGTGGAGGATCGCGGCGGCGAGCCCTGGATTGTCGACCTGATCGATGCCCCGGAAGAAGACCTCGCCTTTCACCTGGCACGGGCCCGCGCTCGCGCCCTCGTTCCCGATCCGGCGGGCTTCGATTTCGAGCCGATGCCGCTCAGCGCAGCCTGCCTGCTGGCCCCGGTCACGCCTTCGAAGATCGTCTGCGTGGGCCGCAACTACCGGGACCACGCGAAGGAACTGGGCAACGAAGTTCCCACAGAGCCGCTGCTGTTTCTCAAGCCTCCATCGTCCCTGCTGGCGCCGGGCGCGGTGGTGCGCATGCCGGCAGCCTCGGCACGCGTGGACTTCGAAGGCGAACTCGCTTTTGTCATCGGCAAGCGCACCAGCCGCTTCAATGCTGCCGGCAACTGGCGCGGCGTGATTCGCGGCTACACCCTGGCCAATGACGTCACCGCACGCGATCTGCAGAAGAAAGAAGGCCAGTGGACCCGCGGCAAGGGCTGGGACACCTTCTGCCCCGTAGGGCCGGTGGTGAGCGACCAGGTCGACCCGGGCGCCGGGCTCATTCTGGAAACGCGCGTTAATGGCGAACTGCGCCAGCATGGCTCGACGGCGGACTTCCTCTTTTCCATTCCCGAGCTGCTGGCCTACATCACCGAGGCCATCACGCTGGAGCCGGGCGACCTGATCCTCACCGGTACCCCCGCCGGCGTAGGTCCGCTCCAGGCCGGCGATCGCGTTGAGGTCTTCATGACCGGCCTGGGCGCGCTAACCAACACATTTCAGCCTGAGCAGGCGTGAACCGGACCGGTCCCCGGTGCAACTCCTGCCCGCATGTCGAATCAGTAGTAGAGGTACACTAGGGGCGCGGGCGTCCGCCCCTTCCCCAGGAGGAATCATGCCGCAGAATCTGCTTGAGCAATTACGCAGCTACACCACCGTGGTTGCCGACACCGGCGACTTTGAATCCATCAAAAAGTTCCGCCCCACGGACGCGACCACTAACCCTTCGCTCCTGACCACCGCCGCGCAGATGCCGCAGTATCAGCCCATTGTGGATGAGGTGCTGAAGCAGGCCCGCGACGAAAAGGGCGACCACGCCAGCGATCACGACGTGGCGATGTGTGCCTTCGAGCGCCTCGCGGTCGCGTTCGGCAAGAGAATTCTCGAAATTGTTCCGGGGCGCGTCTCCACCGAGGTGGACGCACGGCTTTCGTTCGATACGCAGAAGACCATTGACCAGGCCCGGGCGATTATCAAGCAATATGACGCGGCGGGCATCGGGCGCGACCACGTGCTGATCAAGATCGCATCCACCTGGAAGGGCATCAAGGCCGCGGAAGTGCTGGAGAAGGAAGGCATTCACTGCAACCTGACGTTGCTCTTCGGGATCCATCAGGCAGTAGCTTGCGCCGAAGCCAAGGTCACGCTGGTATCGCCGTTCGTCGGCCGCATCCTCGACTGGTACAAGAAAGACACGGGCAAGGATTACCAGGGCGCGGACGACCCCGGCGTGCAATCCGTCACCAAGATCTACAACTATTTCAAGCATTTCGGCTACAACACACAGGTGATGGGCGCGAGCTTCCGCAACCTTGGCGAAATCGAGGAGCTGGCAGGTTGCGACCTGCTCACCATCTCGCCGCAACTGCTGGCCGAACTCGATAAGACTCAGGGCGATTTGCCGCGCAAGCTGGATCCCGAGAAGGCCAAATCCATGAACATCGAAAAGATTCCGATGGACGAGGCCACTTTCGAGCGGATGCATGCCGAAGATCGCATGGCGCACGACAAGCTGAAGGAAGGCATCGAGGGCTTCTCGTCGGCGCTGGTGAACCTGGAAAGCCTGCTCTCGAAGCGGTTGGCTGAACTGGAATCGCGTACGCCGGCAAGCGTATAACTCGCTCATTGGACTTCAAAAGGGCAGCCCCTCGGGGTGCCCTTTTCGCAACTCACACGCCACGCGTTCGGGTTTCCGCTCCTTTCCATGGGAATTGCGGCCAAATGGTGGGTTCGGGCCGTGTGCGGATGCGGTCATGAGCGGTACATTCGCGTCCCCTATTTGCCTGCTTTCCCATGCCGCTCCGAATTCCCACAGGTTCGGGGTGATATAAATCACTTGCATTTCTCCACAATTGCGATAGTCTCCTAGCCATAGCAAGCAATTCAGCATGGCTGGGCATTGCCCCGCGCTGCGTACGGTGCAACCGGGACTTGGCTCATCACCGCGCAACGATCAGGGAGAAGTGTATGCAAACCCCGGCTCACCCGCTCGAACCGTTCTTTCTTCACGAAGTCACCACCACTTTCGAGGGCAAGCTGGGCCTCAACGATCCTGAATTGAGCGGTTATGTGTCTCGCGTTTTGTGCAACTTCTCTGAAGATGACAGCCTCTTCCTGAAACGTGGTCTCGACGGACACACCATGGAGCAACTGGTAGGCATGATGCGGGCCGCCGACCCCGTCTTCGGCACTGCGCCCTCCTTCGATGCCGAACGCGCCATGCGCAAATACGTGGGCGATTACTGCCTGTTCGTTGCCGGAATGGTTCCCGAGGCCATCGACGCCGAACACGACGCGCGCAGCCGCCGTCCCACGCTGGGCGAGCTGATCCGCGCCGGCAAGGAAAGCTATTACGTGGTCAGCCAGTTCAATGTATTCGAATACCGCCGCGAGTCCCCTCTGTTTTCGCGGCTTTCCGAACAATTCGAGCGCTACGTCCTGGGCCTTGCCCTGGTGCGCGAGGAACTGGGAAAGCGCCTCGCGCTGGCCTCACAGCGCGGCTGAGAGTGTCAACCTGCTCTACTGCCTGCGAAGGGCCGGGACGCGAGTCCCGGCCCTTCGCTCTTGTCGTGCAACATTGTGCCAAAGAGTTGCCCGCCGATGCACCCGATTCGGTGCAGATTTCGCAATCGGCGCCCCACACTGCCAACAATATGCAGCCGCCCTCTTGACCTGCGCAACATTTCCGATAATCTCGTGGTCAAACCAGATGAAACGAGGCGTTGAGCGGTGGACATCTACCGCGCAAATCGCCTCAAAAGGCAGTGGCTGGAGCCCCCCGGCTGCGCGCATCGGCGAATCGTCCCGGCCCCTGCCTCGACGAAAGCCGCGCGCGCGATTTGAGCGTCTTCCCCAGATGCGCTCAGGAGGGTTGCCATGCAGCCGCAGACTCATCCCCTCGAACAGTTCTTCCACCAAGCCGTCCGCAACAGCTATGAAGGCAAGCTGGGATTGAACGACCCCGATGTGACGAGCTATGTAGCGCGCCTGCTGTGCGAGTTTTCCCGCTCCGACAAACTCTACAAAGTCCGCGACGAAATGGGCCGCCCCATCGCCGAGTTGGAGCAGATGATGACCGCGGCGGATCCCATTCACGGCACCGCGCCCTCTTTCGATGCCGAACGGCTCATCCGCAAGCACATTGGCGACTATTCTCTGTTCGTGGCCGGCATGTATCCGGAGGCCGTCGAGCCATGGCGGCGCCATCGCCGGAATCACCCCCGCCTGGAAGAACTGGTCCGCGCCGGCAAGGAGAGCTATTACATCGTCAGCCAGTTCAATCTGTTCGAGTACGAACAGGAAGCGCCGCTGTTCGGGCGCCTCTCCGACTGGTTCGAGCGCTGCATCCTGGGGCTTACACTTGTCCGCGACGAGTTGAACAACAAGCGACAGTGATCAGTGGACAGTGAACAGGGCTTCACTCCTTCACCCCTTCACTCCCTTCTTTCACTCTTTCACTGGCGCCGGCAGCCGTCATACCTTGACAATCTACAATTCACTGTTGTAGATAATCAAGGCATGGGCAAACCGAACGATCTCGTCCAGGGCACACTCGATCTTCTGATCCTCAAGACGCTCTCTTTGGAGCCGATGCACGGATGGGCCATCGCCAAGCGCATCCAGCAGGTTTCAGGAGAGGTTCTCCAGGTCCAGCAGGGCTCGCTTTATCCCGCATTGCATCGCCTCGAGCAGCAAGGCTGGATCAAGGCCAAATGGAACGAAAGCGAAACCGGCAGGCAGGCGAAGTTCTATTCGCTCACCCGAGCCGGACGCAAGCAGATGAATTCGGAAGCCGCTAACTGGAACCGGCTCTCCGCGGCCATCAACATCGTCATCAGCGAAGCTTAGCCATTCTATTGGGGGTCGCCATGCGCTGGTTCCATCAATTGGCCATACGGCTGCGCATGCTGTTCCATCGCGGTGCGGCAGGCGCGGAGCTCGATTCCGAGGTGCAGTATCACCTCGACCGCCAGATCGCGGAGAATGTTGCCGCCGGAATGCCTCCGGAACAGGCCCGCACCGCCGCGCTGCGCACCTTCGGCAATCCCGCTCTCTTGCGCGACCAGGCGCGCGCCACGTGGAGTTGGTCCTCGGTCGAGTCGCTCCTCCGCGACCTGCGCTACTCCGCGCGCACGCTACGCCGCACGCCGGGATTCACAATCATCGCCATTCTCGTGATGGCTCTCGGCATCGGCGCCAATGTCGCGCTCTTTACCGTCGTTCGCGGAGTGCTCCTCCGGCCGCTGCCATTCAAGGACCCCAATCGCCTGCTCATGCTCTACGAGACCGGCCTGAATGAGAACGATCCCCCCAGCTACAACGTCGTAGCGCCAGGAATCTTCGCGGAATGGAAGAACCACAACCACAGCTTTGAGAGTCTTGCTCTCGAACAGGATGGCGATTTCTCGCTTGCCGGTTCGGGCGGGCAACTCCCTGAAAAACTCCATGGCTCCGAATGCTCCTGGGATCTGTTCAACACACTGGGTGTGCATCCGGCGCTGGGCCGCGACTTTACCGCAGCGGACGATACTCCTGCCGCCAACGGCACCGTCATCCTCTCCTGGAGCCTGTTCAAGCGCCGCTTCGATGCCAATCCCGCCATCCTCAATCAAACCATCCGTCTCGACGCGCGCACCTACACCGTCATCGGCGTCATGCCCTCCTGGTTCGCCTTTCCTGACGCGACGACGCAACTCTGGACGCCGGTCTACCACTACACGCCGGCGAAAATGATGATCCCGTATGACTTTCACATGTTCTGGGTCATCGGCCGCCTCAAGCCCGGTGTGATGGAAACCCAGGCCCGCGCCGATCTAAGCGTTATTTCACGCCAGATCCACAATGCGCACCCGGAGAATCCCTTCATCGATCGGCGCGCCAACTCGCGCCCCTTGCTGGAGCACTTGGTTGGCGACATCCAGCGCCCGCTTTACGTGCTGCTCGCCGCCACCGGCTGCGTGCTCCTGATCGCCTGCCTCAACGTCGCCAACCTGCTGGTGGCCCGCGCGGCGGCGCGACGCAAGGAACTCGCCATCCGCACCGCGCTCGGCGGCGGATGGCTGCGCCTGCTTCGTGAGCGCTTGATGGAGTCGCTGCTGCTATCGGGCGCCGGCGGCGCACTCGGCTTGCTTCTCGCCATGGCTGCGCTCCAGTGGCTGCTGCGCGAGCGGCACGACATGGCCCGAGTCAATTCCATCCACCTCGACTTGGTCGTAGCCGGATTTACTGTCGCCGTGATTGCTGTTTGTGCGCTCTTCGCCGGACTCATCTCCGCGCTTGGCGTTGGCGGTAAAAACGTCCTCTCCGTGCTGCACGAGTCCTCGCGGGCTCACTCCGGCGGAGCCTCGCGCACCCGCCTGCGACGCACTCTGCTGGTCTTAGAGGTCGGCCTCACCGTGGTGCTGCTCACCGGCGCCGGCCTTCTGCTCAAGAGTTACGAGCGCATGCGCTCGGCCGACATGGGCTGCAACATTGACAACGTTCTCACCATGAACATCACTCTGCCCGGCGCTCGCTATAAGACCCCCGGGCCCGCGCCGGCCGAATTCTTCAACACGCTCCTCGAGTACGTACGCGCGCTGCCGGGAGTGGAAGCGGCTGGTCTGGTGACAGCCGTTCCCGGCCAGGGCTACGGAGGAGACTTCGGCTTTACGGTTGTCGAACATCCGGCCCTGCCGCCCGGAGCCGGCATCATTGCTCTCAATCGTGCGGCCGATCCCGGATACTTCGCCGCTATGGGTATCCCGATGCTGCGCGGCCGCACGTTCAATCCGGCATTGCGGCTCGATAAGGCCAACGAAATCGTGATTAGTAATCTCTTCGCCCGGAAATATCTCCCTGGCGAGGAGCTGATCGGCAAGCACATCAAGATCGGCTTTACCGGAAAGACCTACACCATCGTAGGCGTAGTCGGAGATACGCGCTTCGCAATCGGCGAGCCGCCGAGAGAAATGATGTACTTTGCATATAACGACGGAAACGAAAACTACGGCACCCTGATTCTCCGCTCCAGCCACGATGTGGAGCGGCTTGCTATTCCGGTGCAGCAGGTCATCCAGGGCATGGACCGAGACGTCCCCGTCTCCGACATCCTCACCATGCAGCAGCTTCTTGGCCGTTCCATGCTCGATCAGAGCTTCAACACCACGCTGCTGGTCGGTTTCGGCGCGATGTCGTTGCTGCTGGCCGCGGTAGGCCTCTTCGGCGTGCTCTCATATATGGTTGCCCAACGCACTGCTGAGATCGGCATCCGCATGGCGCTGGGCGCGCCGCGTTCCGGAGTTCTCAGCCGCGTTCTGCTCGACGGCCTCCGTCCCGCCGCCATTGGCCTCGTGCTCGGCCTGGCCGCCAGCGCGGAGGCCTCGCGCGTCCTTCGCGATATGCTCTACGAAACCCGCCCGCTCGATCCGTGGGTCTTCGCCGCAGTCGCGATCACCCTGATGCTGGTCGCCTGCGCGGCTTGCATCCTTCCCGCCTGGCGCGCCTCGCGCGTCGACCCCATGCAGGCCCTGCGAACCGAATAACTGCGGAGCGCCTGGTAACCCGGACACCCGATCGATGTTACTTATTCTCTGTCGCTCCAAACCGCCAGCACATTCCCGCAGCCGTCGGCGAAATGGAACCTCCATCCCCCCGGAAACTCGAAGGCGGGAACAACAATGCTGCCGCCGCCCTTAGTGATCGCGGCTTCCGTCGCTTTCAGCTCGTTTGAGTAGAGCACGATCAGTGGCGAGTCCGCGCTTGCGCTCTGCTCAGCCTCTCTCTTGCGAAAGCCGCCATCGATGCCGGCGCTGGCCGCATCGAAGCTGGCATAGTCCGATCCCCAGTCCTGAAATTTCCAGCCGAAGACTTTTCCGTAGAACTGCTTCGCCCGGCCAACGTCGTTGGCAGAGAACTCGATGTAGTTGATTGCGTGATGCTGCGCAGGCTTGCCCATAGCTCTTCTCCTTCTCAAGTGGTACGGCGTGGAAGCTTGGAAAAGGCAGGCTTTGCACCCTGGCGAATCCTGGTATCTAGAGGCGCGGCACACCTCTCCCGGTGTGCTTCTGAACGCCTCCATCCACATTCCCTCAGAAGCGGGAGAGTGCGGGTAGAGTCCGCCCTTCATCGCCGGTGGCGGACTGCCGAGGTACGCCATGACCGTACCACCCCACCCCGCATGTTTTCAATGCATTTCCAAGTCGCTCGCAGGACTGTCGCATATCCCATCCCCCGCATCTAAAAACCCGTGCGGCCAGAGTGGTGACGGCGCCATGCGTAGCGGAGACGGGCCATGCAAATGCTGGCGAAGGGCGGACAGGCATGACCCTCCTTCTCGCGATTTCCGTGCCCACCGGCTGGGTTGTAGTCGGCTTGCTGGCGTTGGCGCTGATGGGCACGCACATTCTCGGCGGAATTTTTGGTCCCACCCCGCGCTACCAGATCACCGGCGCCGAAGAACTTCCGGCGAACGATTCCGCACAGTTCCTGACCCTGCTGGAATCCCTGGTCGACGCCCAGGCCAACCGCACCGGCAATTTCGACATCCTCACCAACGGCCCCTGTTTCTACCCCGCCGCTCTCGACGCAATCCGTGGCGCCCAGCGCAGCGTGAACCTCGAAGCCTACGTATTCCACAAAAGCAAAATCGCTCGCCTCTACGTGGAGGCATTGGCGGAGCGCGCCCGCGCCGGAGTACATGTCAATGTGGTGCTGGACGCGTTCGGCAGCATGACCGTCCCCGACTCGTTTTTCAGGCCGCTCGTTGACGCCGGCGGCAAAGTGGCGCGTTACAACGCCCTGGCCTGGTACCGCCTGTTGCTGATCGACAATCGCACTCATCGCGAGCTGCTGATTGTCGACGGCCGAATCGGCTTCCTTGGCGGTGCGGGTATTGCCGACCAGTGGTACACCGGGGTGAAACAGAACCCGCGCTGGCGCGACACCATGGTGTGCGTCGAGGGCGAGGCCGTGCCCAACCTGCAGGCCACCTTCTCTGAAAACTGGCTGGCCGCCTCGGGCGAGCTTCTCGTCGGAGAGGCATATTTTCCCCATATCGACTGCCCTCACCCCACCACCGCGCTGGTCGTCAACAGCACTCCCACCGTGGGCGGTTCCACCCGCGCCCGCGTACTCTTTCAGCTTCTTCTTGCCTCGGCACGGGAAACCATCTCCATTACCACGCCCTATTTCCTGCCCGACAAGAGCCTGATGCAGGAGTTATGCCGTGCCATTGACCGTGGCGTCAGGGTACGGGTGCTGGTCCCCGGCAGGAAAAGCGACCACCTGCTCACCCGCAGTACCAGCCGCGGCGGTTATGGCGCGCTGCTGCGTGCCGGCGCCGAGGTTTACGAGTACCAGCCTTCCATGATCCACGCCAAGGTGCTGTGCGTGGATGGATTATGGACGGTCGTGGGCTCCACCAATTTCGATAATCGTTCGTTCGGCATCAATGACGAGGTCAATCTCGCGGTGCGGGATGCGGCCGTCGCCCGGCGCCTGGAAAGCGACTTCAAGACGGATTTGCGCCAGTCGCAGCGGGTTTCCCTGGAGGACTGGCGTCGTCGTCCGGTTTCCGAACGCGCCACCGAACTGTTAGGCTGGGTCTTCGAGCGGCAGCAATGACCGAATATTCCCCAACCCTCCGCATCGCGACTTACAACGTCCACAAGTGCCGCGGCTTCGACATGCGGGTGATGCCGGAGCGCATCGTCTCAGTGCTGCTCGAACTCCAGGCGGACATCCTCTGCCTGCAGGAGGTGGTCAATGCGCCCACCAGTTCGCCGGTGTGGAACCAGGCCCATGCCATCGCCAGCGCGTTTCCCAATTACCATGCAGCCTTCGGCGCCAACCGGCCTTTTCACGATGGCACCTATGGCAACATGAGCTTGAGCCGCTTTCCCCTGGTCTCCTGGCACAATCACGACCTCTCCCGGGAGAATCGCGAGCCGCGCGGGGTGCTGCAAACGGAGATCGAACTGCCTCGGGGGCGTCGTCTCCACGTGTTCAACGTGCACCTGGGCACCGGTCACATGGAGCGCCGATACCAGGCGCGCAAGCTTCTCAACCCTGAGGTACTGGAGCAGCCCGGCCTTTCCGGTCCGCGCATGGTGCTGGGCGATTTTAACGAGTGGATTCCCGGACTGACGACGCACTTGCTCCGATCCAGCTTCAAGACCTTTCGCCCGCGCCATGCCGCCCGCTTTCCGCGCACATTCCCGGGCATGCTGCCGCTGGTCAGCCTTGATCACTGCTATTACGATCACCCGCTGGAACTGCAATCGTCGCGGCTGTGGCGGTCGCCCACCGCGTATATTGCCTCCGATCATCTGCCGCTGGTGGCCGAGTTCAGGCTGGCGCAGGCCGCATCCAGAAGCAAAGTCGGGTGCGAAGATACCGCGGCATAAGAACCGAAAAGAAACCCTGCGCCCCATCCGTTGTGCGTCTTTTTGCACAATGGGTGGGAAGCCACAAGACTCGACCCCGACCGTAAGCACTTCACTCAAAAGCGCACTATTGCGTGACCGGCGCGGGCGGAGGCGATTTGGGCGCCTTCAGATGGCGCGCGTTGGGCGGAATCGGGACCCCCGGCGCTTCCGACGCCACCGGTGGCGGACTTGCCGGGAATTCCGAGCCTTTCTTGATCCGCACATCTCCCACATCGGTGCTGAGAGCAATTTTGGCGCTGCCCGAGCCGATGCGCCCGGTTACGGTCTTGCTCTCCTCTCCGCTGATGCTCAGCGGAAACTCGGATTCGATGTCGCCATTGTGCGTCCGTCCGTCCACCGTGGCCGAAGCATTGGGAGGCAATGTGATTTCCAGATCTCCCTTGCCGCTGTTGTTCTTCGCCTCGATACTGAACACGCCCGCCGGCGCAATGGCGATGTTGCCGTCGCGGTCGTCCACGTAGGTGTCGCCGTAAATCTGCGTCAGGTCCACGTTCTTTGATTTCGTTGTCACCCGCACCGGTCCGTTGGCCTCGGTCACCCGCAGGTCATCGTCATTCAGGGTCATATCCCCCGGAAGCTGCCCGAACGCCAGGTCAGTGACAGAGGTGTGCAGGTGCACCGGTCCGGTGAGATTCTCCATGTGCACCTCACCGAAAATATCTCCGTTGATCATGATCTTGCCTTTGATCTCGGAGAGGGTCAGATCATTGCAGCGGCCGTCCGCGGTAATATCTCCGGACACCTGATGAGCGGAAAAATCGCCTTTGTCCGTGGAAAAATGCACCTGCACCGACCCCTGGATGGTGCTGAGGTGAATTTCGCCGTGGCCCGCGGTGATGGTCGCGCCCTCGCCCAGCCCCGCTGCCGTCACGTCTCCCCGGCCCGCGTTTACCGTTACCTGCGCGGACTTGGGCACCACGATCGTCAGGTTCACGCGCCCGCTGGAGTGGCCCGCCGAGTTCACCACCACCGCATTCCCGCTTACCTTCACATGCGCCTGCTCCGAATCGAATATCTTTCGCGCTTCGTTGTCGGAGTTGGCGAAGGCCACTTCGTGTGCATCCACCTGCACGTTCGCGGTGTCGCCCGCGGTCACGCTCACATCGCCGCGCGGGTTTTCAATATCCACCACCGCATTGGCCGGCACGGGAGTGTTCAGCGCCTGCTGATCCAGATCGTGCTGAGGACGCCCCAGCATGTTGAAGAAGTCGTCATTGTCGCCGAAGTTGGAGTGCATCCAGCCCCAGTTGTTGTGGCTCCACGCCGCGCACAAGCCGACAATGGCGAGAACAATGAGCAGGCCGACGAAATTGCCGCCGCGCCGCACCGGCGTGGTGCGCCGCATGTCCAGCGCCCACTCGCCCAGCATGGCCAGCCCCGCGCCGATCAGAAGCAGCGGCCACCAGCGCCCATACCATTCCCAGAATTGCCCGGCATCCATGCGACCCGCATAAATCAGCAGCGCGATAATACCGATGGCCACCAGAATCAATGGACCGATCACCGACGGCACCCGCGGCACGTACGCGCCGCCCACTCCGGCTTTCCATGCATGCCGTTGCGCTCGCCACGCATCGCGCTGCGCACGCCAGGCTGCCTTTTGCTGCTCGCGATACATCCGCCACTGAGTCTGCGGATCGTAGGGCGGTACCCCGCCCGGAGGAACATTGGGAGGAACGCTGCTCATGACTGGCCTCCACGCATATCGTCGTCAGTGTTGGCCCGCACGATGGAAGTTTCCGACGTCGGCGGCGGCTGCGTCTGCGCGCCGGAATAGTTCGGATACGAATACCCCTGGTTCGGATCGCAGCACCCCACGCCGGGATACGGCGGATAGCCTTCGCTGGCCAGCGCCGCGCGCTCCGCCAGCTTCATTACTCCGATCAGGATCAGCAGCAACGGCCAGAAGAGGTGAAGCCAATGATCGACGACACCAGCCTCGTGCAGCAGTGCGAGCACTCCGATCAGCAGCAGGATGGCCGGCCCGGTGAGACGGCGAATCAGGATATAGCGGTTCATTTTGCACCTCCCTGGCCATTGTCCGTGGGACCATTCCCCGCGGATCCATGGCCCATGCGCCGAATCATCAGCCACACTCCAAGTGCGATCAGCATCAGAGGCCAGGTAAACTCCCACAGCCGCCCGCCGAATATATCCAGTTGCCCCAGCAGGAACAACAGGCCCAGCGCGATGAGAACGATCGCGCCAATGGGCTCCTTACGCCGCCAGAACATCGGTGGCACGGGCGGAATGGGCGGCGGCGCATACGCCTGGTAAGGCGCCTGACCGCCGGTATATGGCGTTTGCCAGCCGGACTGGCCTGGCGCCTGATAGGTCCCGTACGGCGGCTGGTAGGTGGTGCCCGGGCCGCCCGGAGTTCCCGGCGCACCCGCCGTTGGATTTGCCGGCGGCACGCCCGGCGCAGGCGGATACTGCGGCTTGGCGCCCAGATTCAGCCAGTTGCCTACCTCGTTCAGGCCCAGTGGATCCGGCACCGGCTGTCCATCGCGCCGCGCCTTGGCCGTGTGATACGCCTCGAACGACTGGTACAGAACCCACGCCGCAATAAACAGCCCGAAGATGGGATAGTGCTCCGAAATGCTGATCAGCACCGCGAAGATCACTACATGAATGAACCCCTTGAAAAACTGCCCGTTGTACATCGCGCCCACGCCCGGAATAATTCCCAGCACGGCCGCCGCCGCGGGATTCGGCGCGCCCGCCGGGGGTGCGACAAACGGATTAGGGACTGTTTGCCATGCCATGAAGCATGGTTCGCAGAGGATTTGGCCTTGCGCTCCCTGGCGCACGCAGTTGGGGCAAAGGGGCCTGCCGCAGTTCTGGCAGAACGCCGTAGCGGTCACACCGCTATGATTTACGCAATCCATACAGTGCTCCTTCTCTCGGTCTTCGCGGAGCCGCCGGAGTGCGCGGGCTGGTCGTGAAGGGATAGCGATGACTCCAGTAAATCGCTGTCACTGAGCGCCGGTGTACCCGACTGCTGCGGAGGGTCCACCCGGGATCCTCCATCCTTATGATTTGGGTTCTGCTTCGATTCGCCCGAGGGCGGGGTCTTCTGCTGCTCGTTTTCGCTTTCCGAGGTGCGGCGCAGCTCGCGTACCCGCGACTGCACCTCGTAGACCAGCCGCAGATGGTCGTAATAGCGGATCAGCGGCGTGGAAGCCATGGTGATGCGCCGCTCCATGAACGACCGCACCGAAGTCGGCTTCAGATCGGCCAGGCGCAACTGGCTCAGGCGGACGCCCGTCATGTTCAGCGTCAGCGCGATGGAAAAGAAGGCCATGGCCACCGTCATCATCAGCCGCGGCTCGGCAAAGCGCCGTATGTAGCCCATGAAGCCCGGCCGCTGCCACGCCGGAACACTGCTCATCCGGCCTTTGCGCAGGGGAACGCCGCCAACTACGGCTGCGGTTCCGTGTTGGTCCGCCACCAGCCCATATCCCGCCGCCTGGCCCGGGCCCGTTTGCGCCAGTATCCTGTCGAGCAGATCTGCGGGGACTTCGGGCTCAGCGGATAAAAAATCCAGCCACTCCCGGCCCCGGCGCGCTTCCTCAAACAACGCCGTGCATGCCGCGCAGGCTGCCATGTGAGTGGAGAAGGTCGCTTCGTCTTCGGCTCGCAACTGACCATCCAGCGCGTCCGCCAAAAGCGTTTCCCACTGACCGCAGGCGGGAGAAGTCGGAATGTGCGTATGCTCGGGCATTTACATCACCTCCCGTTTACTACGTTCCAGAAGGCGCGCAAGTTCCGCGCGGCCCCTGCTGATGCGGGACTTTACCGTCCCTTCAGGTATGTCCAGCACCTGGGCGATCTCTTTGTAATCCATATCCTGCAAATCCCTTAAAATCACGGCCTCGCGAAGTTCCACGGAGACACAGGCTAATGCCTCCTGCACCATCTTTTCCAATTCCTTGCGCGCCGCCATCTCGTGCGGAGAAGGTTCGCGCCCCACCAGCCGGTCCACCGGCCGCAATTCCTCGGTCTGGTCCCAGCCCTCATCGAGCGAGCCCGTCACCCGCTGATTCTTGGTGCGGCGGAAGTTATCCACCAGCAGATTGCGGGTCATGGTGGTGATCCACACCTGCAGGCTGCCCCGATTGGTGTCAAAGCTGCCCAGGTTGGAATAAACCTTCAGAAAAACATCCTGGGTTAAATCCTCGGCGTCGGTGGGCGAACCGGTAAACCGGTAACAGAGCCCATACACGCGGCGGTGATGCAATCGCACCAACTCGGCCCAGGCAGCCGAATCGCCATCCATGCAGTGGCGGACAGTTTGCGACCAGTCGATTTCCAACGGTCTCACTTCCCCGTCCATCGTGCGGGCTCCTTCTCCCCTGGGGCGAACGGGATCGACGCGGCGTGTTTCGCCCTTCGCGGGCTTCCCCGCGGTCGCCGCCTCGCCTGCGCAGGCCCGGCCATCGGCAGCCGGCGCAATCGCTTTTTCGCGCCCTGTGCCGCCCCGTGCCGGCGGATTCCATCCCCCCAGCCCTACCTCGCCCCAGCGTAATGTGCCAACGCACTGCATATGCGAGCTATACGCAGGGCCAGCCACGCCGGTTCCCGATCCGCGGCAGGGGGTCGGAATAGCATTCTACCCCGGCAGACATCCCGCGTCAGTGAAGAAGGTTCGAGTGCGGTGGAAGGAGTCGCAAAACGGACCGGATAGACCGAACCTGATCCGACTCCGGAGCGGGTGACGATTCCTTGGGCAGACCTGAAGCCGTTCCTCAGGCCCGGCTTCAAGATTCCGGCAGACTAGCGCGGAGCCAGGGCGGCGGCCGCAGTCGACCCTCTCGCCACGCCGGTTTCTCATAGGTGTAGCAGGTGTTCCGAATAGCATTCTAAACCCGGTGCTGTTAATCTCGTGCCATGCAGATCACGGTCCAGCTTCCGGACGATCTCACCCAGCGGCCCGATCCCGGCCGCCAGGCCTTGGAATCGCTGGCGATCGAGGGATATCGCTCCGGCGCGCTCTCCCAATTTCAGGCCGCCCAGCTACTGGGTCTTTCGCGAACGGAATTTGAAGGATTCCTGAAGCAGCGCGGCATTTACGACCACGCGTACGATGTAGAGGATCTGCAGGAGGACCGGAGGACTCTCGAGGACCTTCGTGCGCGCGGACTGCTCAAGGCATGATCGTCGTTGCCGATACTTCTCCCCTTAACTACCTGATCCAAGTTGAATGCGACACCCTCCTTCCGCGCCTCTACCACCGGATTGTCGTGCCAGCCGGCGTATTGCAGGAACTCCGGCACCCTGCCGAAGCTCGGTATCAATGGGAACGGCGCAAGCAAATGAGCTGCGACCCCGCCTGGGCTATACGTCGATAACCGCTTTCGACAGGTTGCGCGGGCGATCTACGTCCACCCCATGCTCCAGCGCCAGGAAATAGCTGAAAAGCTGCAGCGGAACGACCTCCGCGATGGGCAGCAGGTACTCGCCGGCCGGTTCGACGTAAATGACATCCGTGGCCAGCGCAGCCACCTGCCGATCGCCGCTGTTGGCCAGGGCGATGACCCGCGCGCCCTGCTTCCTCATGTCTTCGAGCAGCTGCAGCGTCTTCTCATAGCGCAGCATGGAGTCTTCATTCCCGCGATCGGCGGTGGCCAGCACCACCAGGGGCACGTTGTCGCCCACCAGCGCATTGGGGCCATGCTTGAGCTCGCCGGCGGGGTAGCCCTCGGCGTGCACATACGAGGACTCCTTCATCTTCAGAGCCCCTTCGCGGGCGATGGCGTAGTGAATCCCGCGGCCAAGATACAGAAACGTGTTGGCGTCGGCATAAGCATGGGCGAGGGCCGATGCCTGGGCCCTCCAGGCGTCCAACTGGCGCTCGATCTGCCCGGGCAGCGCCTGCAGTTCGCGTAAATTGCGATCGATTTCAGCGCCATCCATCGCGCCCGTCTGTCGGGCAAGGCAGACGGCCAGCACGCACAGCGCGGTGAGCTGACAGGTGAAGCTCTTGGTGGCCGGAATCGCCTGTTCGAGCCCTGCCGCCAGCACCATGGAAGCACCGGCCTCGCGCAGCATGGAGCTGCCCGGGACGTTAGCGATGGCCAGCGTCTGCTCCCCTCGATCGCGCGCCTGGCGCAGAGCGGCCAGCGTGTCGGAAGTTTCGCCCGACTGCGAAATCACCAGCACCGATGGATGCCGAGGGTTGGCGGTGCTCCGGCAACCCCACTCGCTGGCGTATTCCACGTCCACGGCCAGTCCGCAGAGGTCTTCCAGCAGGATTTCGGCAGCCAGTCCGGCATGACGGCTGGACCCGCTGGCGACGATTAACACCTCGCCCCGCGGGTTGAGCCACTGGTCCAGGGGAGCAGCGGTTTCCTCGCGAAGCGCCGTTCCGTCGAGGTAGAGAGCAAGCGTGCGCCGGATCGCTTCCGGCTGCTCGTAGATCTCGCGCAGCATTGCGTGAGGAAAGTCAGGCATCGGCAAGTCTCCTGAGGTGCAATTACCCAATGGCGCTGTCATCCTGAGCAATCCAACTCGAAAAGCGCTGTCATCCTGAGCGCAGTTGGGCGCGTTCTTTGCGCCCAACGGAGTCGAAGGATCTGCGGTTGCACTTCGGAGCGCGGCGAACTTTCGACTCAGGACTCTGGCCTTTCGTAGATTTCTAGAGCTGAAAATGTGCCCGCAGGAGGATGGTTTCGGACCATTCCGCTCACCATAATGATTATATAGGCGCGAAATGGTTGCCGCGGAAGGAAAATCTGCCTGGTCAGATTGCCGGCAATCGAAACACGGCATTCATCATCCGGCCGCGGCCGCAAGTTATCCTGTCTGCATGTTGAGGACCAAGCTTTTCGTTTCGCTGCTCTCTTGTGGCCTTGTCGCTGCTCCTTCCATCGCCGCGGCGCAGTCTGCCGGCTCCCCGTGGAGCTTTGCGGTCTCCGGAGACAGCCGCAACTGCGGAGATTTCGTGATGCCCGCGATCGCCGCCCGGGTGAAGGCGGAGAAGGACGCATTCTATTGGCATCTAGGCGACTTCCGCTGGACGTCGCAGCCGGATCAGGATTTGGTGGCCATGCAGCCGGCCGGAAAAGAGCTGTCCAGGGACGAATATCATCAGCGCGAATGGGACGACTTTCTGACCCACCAGATCGCTTCGTTCGGCTCGTTTCCGGTGTTTCTCGGCCGGGGCAATCACGAAGCCGTTCCGCCCATGACCCGCGAGGGATACATCGAGAAATTCTCCACCCTGCTCGACCGCCCCGAGATTACCGCGCAGCGGAAAGCCGATGGCGCCGATGCGGCGCCGCTGGGCCCCTGGTATCACTGGATCCAGAACGGCGTGGATTTCATCACCCTCGACAATTCCACGCGCGATGAGTTCACCGATGCGCAACTGCACTGGCTTAGGGCCGTGCTGGACCACGATCTGGTTGCGAATTCGGGGGTCACGTCCATCGTTGCCGGAGCGCACGAGGCTCTGCCCCACTCCACGGGCGCAGAGCACGCCATGGACGACTGGGACCGCGGCGACCAGACCGGGGAACTGGTGTATCACTGGTTTTACGACGCGCAGGCTGCGGGCAAGCACGTTTATTTGATCGCCAGCCACTCGCATTATTACTCGCCGGATATTTATGACACGCCGTATTGGAAGCAGCACACCCCCAGGGTGGTGCCGGGACTGATTATCGGATCGGCGGGAGCGCACCGCTACGCGTTGCCCAAGACGGCGCACAAAGGCGCCAAGACCATGATCTACGGATATGTGCAGGGGACGGTGGCTCCGGACGGGACCATCGATTTCCAACTGAAAGAACTGACCGAGCAGGAGATGATGAACGCCAAATGGCCGAACGCGCCTGAGGCGGCGATTCACGAATGCTATGTGCACAATGGAGACGCCAAGTAGGCTGTTGCTGTATCGGGATGCCGAGCAGGATGACGAGGTATTTACTGGTCAGTAAACTTTTGCGCTTCACTCGATATGGAAACGACGTTGTTGATTATCTAGTAAACATGGGCGAAAAAGAGGAAAAAAGCGAAAATCAGGTGAATTCGAATACCTCACCTCTCTACTCTAACTAACTGCTGTAATTGTACTTATAACATTGCACCAGAACTGGGCTGTGGATAATTATTTGGAAATTGTTACTGGGTATCCATTTGACTCAGGTTACCCCAACCTGTAGTGTTCGAGGTCATGGAAGAGGATTACCCGCGCACGCTTCTGGAACTGGAACGACGTTTCAGCACCGAACAAGCCTGCCGGGAGTACCTGTTCGATCTTCG
>DASZLF010000005.1:0-75432 GCA_035552555.1 Occallatibacter sp. | reverse complement strand
TCCCGCACACTCGGAGGCAGAAGATAAGCCTGATCCGGACTGTAAACCTTGAATCGCGACATACCTATCTTGTCGCCCAACGCGGTTGTGAATTACAAGTACCTTGTGTAGTTCTCACGCAGACACTTTAGCCCCTGCGGGCTTTGCGCCCGACAATCGCCTCCCATTTCGACTTTTTCCGCAGCCTGTTTAGCCCCTGCGCGCTACTGCCGGAAAGCTTGACGAGGCGTCTCGCGCCTCTGCATGACCAGCGCCGCCGGCGAGATTCGGCCCTGGGCCAGCGCCGCCTCGCGCTCCGTCACGGACTGCTGAAGCACCTGCATTCCCTGTTTCACGCTCATGGAAGCGGGCACGGCTTCAAAGCCGCCGCGCACTTCATTCTCGTCGCGGGCAAGGGTCTTGAACATCAACGCGCGCCCGCTCATGTGCACTTCCAGACGCTCGGTCTTCCACTCGTTGGCGCTCACCTGGGTGCGCACCATGCGGAACCAGCCTCCCTTGTTCACGCGGCCCAGCAGCCCCATGCCGAACTCCACATTGTCGTTCAGTCGTCCTTCCAGCCGCTTCATGCGCTTCATTCGTATATCGATCCAGAGGTCGCCGCTGAGCTGGTGAAACACCCGAGCCTCAACCGTGTGCGCGGAGTAATTGGGATTGGGGGCGTAACGAAAATGGCGGCAGCCGCTTTCCTCGCCGGCATCCTGGAACACAAACGCATCGGGCAGCAGCACCAGGATGCGCTTGACCTGCTTCTCATCGTCTTCGAAGGCCCGGCGGCGGCTGGCTTGTTCTGCGGGAGAGTTCTCCAGTTGGCGCAGGCGAGTCATCTCCTGTTGCTCTGTTTGCGCATCGAGGCGGTGTCCATTGGCCAGGATCAAGCGGGCGATAGGGCCCGACGCGGTCTCCACTTCCTCTTCTACGCGGATTCCGTCGGGGGCATGATGCTCCACCCAGTAACGCCAGTAGTTGTGGCGGTCGTGGTCTTGCAATTCGTTGTAGACCACCTCGCGCACTAATTGGGTGGGACCTTCGGGCGCGGCAGGCTGGGCGATGCAGGGGGCCGGCACTGCAGCCATGATTCCGGTGAGAATCAGCGCCATACCCAGCGTTTTTGCCGGCGATGGGAGGCTGCGGAATTGCAAGTGCGGGCAATGGTCTCGGCTGCCCGGAACTTCGATCGGTAGTGCATTCAATCTAATAAATCTATGGTGCTCTAATCCAAGCTGGTCTGCCATCGCTGCCCGCTCTCATGCCGCGTGCCGAATATGCGGCAGATTCGAACAAGTAGGATGCGGAATTGCGTGTCGCCGGTTGATTGGCCGCTAAAAAGCGGCCGCAGCGGGACTTGCTACACTGGGGCCATGATGGACGAGCAGGAGTTTCGCCGCGCCGCCGAAGGCGCTCTGGAGTCGCTCAAGCGGCATCTCATCGAGCGCGAAGAAGAGGAAGACGCCGGCTTCGAGGTGGAAGAACAGAACGGCGCTCTCAATGTTCTGTTCGAGGAGCCGCCGGGCAAGTTCGTCATTACCCCCAACACGCCGGTGCGGCAGATTTGGATTTCCGCGCTCTCCACCAGCTTCAAGCTGGATTGGGACGCGGGCGCTTCGGGGTTTGTCCTGCCGCGGAGTGGGGAAAAGCTTGCCCCGCTGGTGGATCGGCTGATTCAGGAGCGGCAGGAGGGGTGAAGGGTTTTTGACGCGTTGCTTATGCAGGCCAGGCATGACACGAGTCAAGCCTGGCCTGCTCTTCTGTGGCGGTTACTTCAGCGAGTAGATCGTATTCAGCACTTTTTGCTGCAGGTTCTCGGGGAGCGGCGCGTAGGAGAGCTGGGGGGCTTCGCTTTCGCCCGACTTGATGATCCAGCTCAACATGTCGTGCAGCACCTTGGCCTTGGTGGGATCGGTGCTTTTCACCGGGATCAGCAAATACGTAAAGCTCGAGATGGGGTAGGAATCCGGGCCCGGCGCGTTGGTGATGGAGATGCGATAATCCGCCGGCATGTTCTTGATGGTGGCGGCGGCCGCGGTGACTCCACCGATCGACGCCTTCAACCACTTGCCGTCGGCGTTCTTTACCGCGCCGTAGTTGATGTGATTCTGCAGGGCATAGATCAGCTCGATATACCCGATTGCGCCCGAGTTCTGGCGAACCAGGCTGGCCACATTCTCATTGCCCTTGCCCCCAATGCCAACGGGCCAGTTGATCGAGGTGCCCTTGCCTGGGCCGTCAGCCCATTCCTTGCTCACTTTGCTCAGGTAATCGGTCCAGATGAACGTTGTCCCGCTGCCCTCAGATCGATGCACCACGACAATCCTCTGGTCCGGCAGTTTCACGCCAGGATTTTCCTTGGCAATGTGAGCGTCATTCCAATTTGTGATCTTGCCCAGGAAGATATCGGCAAGAACCCCGCCGCTAAAGTTGAGTTCACTGACGCCGGGCACGTTAAACGCGGGCACGTCGGCGCCCAGCACGGTGGGAATATGGATCAGCTTGATCGCCGAGTCGGCCAGCGCCTGGTCGGCCATGGGCATGTCCGAAGCGCCAAAGTCCACCACGCCATGCGTCACCTGCGTAATACCGCCACCGGAGCCGATCGACTGGTAGTTGATCTCCACCCCCGGATGCGCCGCGCTGTACTCGGCAAACCACTTGGAGTAGATGGGATAAGGGAAAGTCGCGCCGGCGCCGGTGAGGTTTTGCGCCTGGGCCGCGCCCAGAGTCAACATCAATAAACCAATGGCAATGACCGTTTTTTTCACGTATCGCTCCTTGCAGATTGACTGCCGAGATCGATTGTCTACGGCCAATGTTACGGGCGTTTGAAAACACGCGGGTTGAGGCAAAATTCCGGGGTAAGGCGGGAACGGGCGGGCTAGGGTTCGGAGCGCTGCCGCCACTTTTCCGCCAAGGCATTGTCCGCCAGCACTTTGATGTAGACGCCCCCGACCACCGTGCGGGCCTGGAAACCCTCCTGCTTGCCGGTTTGGGTGTCGTACCAGTCGGTCAGCGGTACGCGGCTGGGACCCTCGTTGATCCAGCGGCCGATGGGCTCCATGAGCGCGTTCCAGTCGGCCGGATTGTCCGCCAGCGTAGCCGTCCAGGTCTCCCAATCGAGCTTGGTGTAGGCGGCGCGATTGTCCAGGGGCAAACCGAAGCGATTCAAGTGCTTTAGGTAGAACGCAATCTCCGCCTGGCGCACCCGGGCGGGGAAGAGATTCAAGCCTAGGATCTTATCCCACACCAGGTTGTATTTCTGGCTCCAGGTGCCCGGCTTGTCGAAGGCCAGCTTGTAATGATCGCCATTGATCGCCATGGTCTGCCATTTGGCGGCCATGTCGTGCGCCAGTTGGTCATACTCGTTGGCGATTTCAGGCTTGCCTGCGCCGCGCGCCATCTCGGCAAAGGCCGCCAGGCCTTCGATGGCCTTGATCGAGAGGTTTGCGTTATGCGCCAAGTGGCCGGCAAAGTCATCGGTGGAGAGCTGATTTGCGGGGTCCAGGCCTTTGTCGCGCAGATACTGCGCCCATTTCTTGAATTGCGGCCAATACTGGCGCGCGAAGTCCCAGTTGCCCAGCTCGCGTTCCATGGCAGCGACCAGGATGAGCAGATTGCCGCTCTCCTCCACCGGCATCTGGTCTTCCTCAGTGCGCTCGCCTCCGCCGTAGACCTGGCCGTTGGCCAGCGGATAGGTGCCCAGGTCGTGCGGCGCGAAGGGCCATTTCCAGCGGGGCAGGGCGGCGTACTCCATCACCGGCTTGAGTTGTGCTTGCAGCAGCTCGGGGTTGAAGAAGAGAAAGAACGGCGCCGAGGGATAGAGCACGTCGACGGTGGAGATGCAGCCGTTGGAAAAATTCTCCTTGGGGAAGAGCATGGGCGTGCCGTCGAAGTCCGCGGCAAGTCCGTGTGCGGCCAGCGTCTGGCGGTAGGCGAGAATGGCAAGCTGCGCGTAGCCAGGGCCGCCGGATTTTTCGAGATCGGCGGTGAGGTCCGCGTCGAAGCGGGCGCCGCGCTGCTCCAGGCTGGCGTAGTCGCGCTCCGCGGTGGAGAGCATTTCCTCGACGGTTTCGCCGTTGCGCTGCCAATAAGGACGGAGACGGCGGTTCAGGTACTCGATGTTGAACTCTTCGGTATAGGCGAGGAGGACGTGGCGGCTGACCGGTGCGGTTACGTTTCCAAAGAGGAGCAGGACCGCGAGATGCGCGGCGCCGTTGCGCGGCATGCGGGGCATTTCCATGTCGTCGGATGACGGAATCGCGCCGTTCTCTACGAAATGGTGCAGAGCACTGGGTGACGCCGCCCCGCTTGCGCCGACGCCATCGGGCACGGCGAGATGAAAGTACCCCCAGTCGATGCGGAGATCGTCGCCTGGCCGGTTGAGCACGCGTTGATCGCGCGAGCCGACATTGAGCACGGTCAGTCCGGCGGCGCGCGATCGGCCCCAGGTAACCGGCTCATCGGCGGTATTGACGGCGATCACCGGATCCACGTCTACCAGCGCGGAGATATCATGTGGCGAATCGGCGCTTGCTGTAAGGGTCAGATACGTCACCGGCCGCGACAACACATCCAGGTCATGCGGCAGCGCCGGGGTGAAGAAGGTGACGGTCAGACTTACGCCGTCGGCAGCAAAGTCGTAAATGGTGTGCGTGGGCGTCACGCGCAGGCCCGTCTGCTCCATCGCCGGGACGTCCCGCGGCTCCGCGCCCATCCACCGGTAGGTCTTCCCATCGATCCGCGCCAGCCCATGGATCGGCTGCCGCTTGCCCGTCCAATGCACGGTATCCGCATCCGTCAGCCGATCAGCAAATGACCACACGCTGAAATATGGATCGTGCGCAATCAGCGGCACCGCTGGCGGCCGCTGCTGCTGCGCCGCCGCCTGCCGCGCCGGCATCCCACACGCGCTGACAACCAAAAATAAGCAGAAACCAGAGAGGAGCCGCACGTTCGTTTTCACCCGCACCTCGACCTTGTTGCGTTCTGACACCATCGGCAATTCTCCACGATCACTCAGGAGATGCCATTGTACGGTTTGCAATTCCGCTGGGCGTTTCGATAGCAGCAGGGTGGAGGTCAGAGCGAGTTTACCAAAGAGTAAACAGTGCGTAACGAGGAATGACAGCCTTGGTGTTCGATTGGATCATTTGCTGGGGTTTTGGGCTTCTGAGAGGTGATTTAAATCACCGGGAATTTGAACATTATTACAGATTCTAAACGGTTTATGGTGAACCTTTGGAAAACGTCAAAAACGGAAATTGTTATTTTCTGGTTAACATGCGACCAGACTTTTTGAAGGTTCGTGAGGGCTGCGGAGGTGGGGGCGCAATCTAGCTGCCGCAGACCAGGCCGCAGGATGAGTATGGCGTATCGGCTGCAATTGGGCGGTGAGCGCCGTCACGTAGGGCTGTGATCTGCCACTCCGGTCAGCTAGCCGGGTAGGACGGGAACCAAAACAGGAGATTTTCGCAAGAGTTGGAGCCTCTCGAAAATCTCTCAGGAGCCGCGTCAACATTGGCGATCGTGCATGTCCCGGAAAATATTCTGCGCAAAATGCGGAGAATTCAAATGGATGGGTCTAAATTGAATCCGGTTTTAGCCGCTGAGGGACGGTTTTCTGAAATTGGCAGCTCGATGGACGCGTTTTTCCCTCAGCCTGTTTAGCTTGATAAACCTCCCGAGAACCGGAAAACGACTCGTTTTCACGGCGCCTATCCGGGAATCTCCCCTGTCACCGCCCCTTCCCATCCCTTCCCGCCAACGGCAGCGTAAAAAAGAAAGTCGCCCCCGCTCCCAGCTCGCTCTCCGCCCGCACCCGTCCGCCGTGCGCCTGCACAATGTGGCGCACAATCGCCAGCCCCAGTCCCGTACCCCCCGACTCCCGCGATCGCGCCTTGTCCACGCGATAGAACCGCTCGAAGATCCGCTCCAGGTGTTCGCTCGGAATCCCCGGCCCAAAGTCCTGCACCCGGAACTCCACCTCGTCCTCCAGCAGCCGCGCGCCTAGCCGCAGCTTCCCCCCGCTGCGCCCATACTTGAGCGCGTTCTCCACCAGGTTGCCGAACACCTGGTTCAGCGCGTCGGCATCGGCCATGACCTGCTCATCCGGACCGCCGTCCCCCTCCAGTTCCAGTCCTGCGTCCGCTACCATGCCGCCCAGCGACTCCGTCGCGTCCTTCAGCAGCGCGCTTGCCCGCATCGGCTGCAAGGCCAGCTTGTAGTCGGGACTCTCCAGGCCGGCCAGCGCCAGCAGATCCTCCGTCAGCCGGTTCATGCGCCGCGCGCTCTTGCCGATGATGGCGAGGAATTCGCGCGATGTGTCGGCATCCGGCGCGGGCTCTTCCAGCAGCGTCTCCACGTAGCCCTGGATGGAGGTGAGGGGGGTGCGCAGCTCGTGACTCACGTTGGCGATGAAGTCGCGGCGGGTGCGCTCGGCCGCCTCGATGCGGGTGACGTCGTGGAGCACGGCCAGCGCGCCGCCCGCGGGCAGGGGAGCGGCATTGACCTCGAATACGCGCCCGGCAGCCAGCGAACTGGCCCGGCCGGTGCGCACTTCGCCTTGCTCCAGCGCGCCGCGCACGCAGGCCAGCAAATCGGGATCGCGCACTGAGTGAGCCAGCGGGCGGCCGGCGCGAATCTCTGTTCCCGCCATGCGCTGCATCACGCTGTTCGACCAGCGCACCTGGCCCTCGGCAGTCACGGCCACCACCGCCTCTTGCATGGAATCCAGCATGGCGGCCAATTCCTGGCGGCGGCTTTCCAGCTCGCCGATGCTGTGGCCAAGCCTCTCCGCCGTCTGGTTCAGCGCGGATTCCATTTCAGATAGCTCGTCGACGCCGGATTGTTCCAGGCGCGCGCTGAGGTCGCCGCCGGCGATGAGCCGCGCAAAATCGACCACGCGGTGCAGGCGGCTCATCACCCGGACGGCAACCCACGCAGCCACGGGCAGCGCCACGGCGAGGGCAATCAAGCCCGACCACAGCATTTCCCAGCCGTGGCGATGCAGCGCCTCGGGCGAACTGCGCTCCATCATTCCGCGGAAGACAAGTTCCATCACCACGGTATGAAACGCCAGCAGCAGGGCGAACAGTCCCAGTAGCTTGGTGAAGACTTTGCGGGTCAAGAAGCTCTGCTCCAATCAAGTGGGGGCGTGCGATGGCAGAATACCGCGGCGGGGACGGGTTCGGATTACTCGCCTTTGGGCATTTCGAACCGATAGCCCGCGCCACGCACCGTCTTGAGGTAGCGCGGGTTTTCCGGGTCGATCTCGATCTTCTCACGAATGCGGCGCACGTAAACGTCCACGGAACGCGGAGTAACGAAGCGCGCATCGCCCCACACCGCATCCAGAAGATGGTCGCGGCTGTACACCCGGCCGGGGTGGCGCGCCAGGTAATCGAGCAGCCGGAATTCGGTGGCGGTGGTGGTGGTCAGCTCGCCGCGCACGGTGAGTTGCATGGCGCCGGCATCGATCACCACCTCTTCAAAACGCAGGATGGAGGGGGACGTGGGCCGTTCAAACCGCCGCAGCACCGCCTTGACGCGCGCCACCAGCTCGCGCGGAGCAAACGGCTTGGTGATGTAGTCGTCGGCGCCCAGCTCGAGGCCCAGCACGCGGTCGTTTTCGCCGGCGCGCGCGGTCAAAAAGATGATGGGAATGGTGGAAAGCGCGGCATTGGAGCGCAGGCGGCGGCACACGTCGAGCCCATCGCCTCCGGGCACCATGATGTCGAGCAAAAACACCGAGGGCGGCTGCCGTTCCGCGTCGGGAATGAGGTTGGTGGGGGTGAGAAAGGGCCGCACGGTAAAGCCCGCGGCTTCCAGGTGATGCTGCACCAGCCGCGAAATATCGGCGTCGTCTTCCAGCACAAATACGGATTGGCTCAACCGGTCTGCCCTCGCCGGCGGCCGTTTAAATTCAGTTGCGGAGGCCGCACGGAATCGAGAACAGATTACTGCATGGAGGCAAAAGGAATGCAAACGTTTGATGAATTTGGACGGCCGGGCTGGCCGCGTCAACCCCACAAACAGGACAGGGGGACGGCAAAGAGACGATTGCCAAAGGGAACGGCTCTCTCGCCGTCGTAGAGCACGAGACCCAATTTGAGGTCGTCGCCGCAGGCGGCGGCTAGTTTTCGAAGGCCTTTGAAATCCCCGGCGGTCACGGTAGCGCTCGCTTTCACCTCGATGCCAACCAAAGCGCCGGCGGCATCTTCAACGACAAAGTCCACTTCATCCTGATCCTTGTCGCGGTAGTGGTAAAGAGTGCAAATTGTGTCCATCCAGGAAATCTGCTTCAAGATCTCGGAGAATACAAAGGTTTCGAGCAGGCTTCCAAAGGTGACACGGTCTTTTGCTATCCGCTCTCCGGTGGCTCCAACGAGCGTGGCGAGGAGACCGGAGTCAAGGAAATGGAGCTTTGGTGTCTTGACGAGGCGATTCAGGCGGTTACGAAACCATGGCTCCAGGCGGCGGACAAGGAACAACTGCTGCAAAATGGCGGTGTATTTTCTGGTCGTCTTGTCGTCGAATCCAATAGCGCCACCGAGCTGAGTGAAGTTGGTAAGCTGCCCGGAATGTTGTCCAAGAACCCGGAGCAACCTGGGCACCTGGTCGAGTCTTTCGATCTCGGCAATATCGCGAACATCTCTTTGCACGAGGGCCTGGATGTAGTCGCGTGCCCATGCTTGGCGCCGGTGGGGGGATTTGCGCCGCAGCATCTCAGGGTAGCCTCCGACGAGTATGGTTTCCACGAGGTCTTTGCCGGTCAGGGTTTGGCCATGTTTGCCGATCTTTCCCAAGAACGCATCTTTCATGAATCCGGGCCTGCGGGCGTGGATTTCGGATTGCGAGAGGGGCAGCAGATTGACGATCTCCATGCGGCCCGCCAGGCTCTCCGAGACCTGCGGCACAGTCAGGAGATTGGCCGATCCGGTCAGCAGAAAGCGGCCTGGACTGCGATCCCTATCCACGGAGCGCTTAATGGATCGGAGGAGATCGGGGGCGCGCTGTACCTCATCAATCGTCGCGATATTCAGAGTGCGGACAAGACCGCCCGGATCGCTGCGAGCCGCTGCCAACACGGTGTCGTCATCTAGAGTGAGGAAGTCTCGGTTGCCTGCAATCAAGTCGCGAACCAGGGTGGTTTTGCCGCACTGGCGTGGACCGGTCACCAGGACAACGGGAGTGTCCCGGAGGGCGGCCGCCACGGTTGCAGCAGCAAACCGGGGATACACAGCGTTTTCATTGTTGGGCATGGAAACCTTCATTTAATTCGGATTACCCTTTCATCCAATCCGGATGAATGGTCGTCCAGTCCGGATTATGGGTTCGTCCAATCCGGATTGTAGGTTCGTCTAATCCGGATTATACATTCGTCCAGTCCGGATTGAACTTAAGGGCTGTACTTTCGCGGGAATCAATAAAGGGGAAGAGTGAGAGCCGGGGATCGGGAATCAGGGAGCGGGGGAGACGGGGTTAGCTTCCGGTTCTGGCCAGCGCAGGGCGTTTTTCGTCGCGACGCGCTTCGAGTATCTCGCGTGCTTTCCGCCGCTCGCGCTGCAGGCGCTTGACTTTTACTTCGCGCGAGGCCAGCCAGATGAGCGAGACGAGCGTGCAGATCAGCAGCGCGATGGCTGGGATTCCGTGGAGCTGGTCGAGGCCGTCGGCGTTGAAGTCGCCATAGAGCATGGTGAGGCCCGCAAACACAAACACGATATGGGCGCAGAACACCCGCAGCGACGCCATGCCCAGCGTGACAAAGGGCTCCCGGGCAATCAGCTTCAGCACGTATTTGCGCGAACCGTAAGCGCAGATGGTGAACGCGATGAGGTTGATCACGCGCAGAGGGCCGATCTGCCACTTGTCCAGCTTCACTCCCAGGGCCTGCACGGTGAGGTGCGGCCCGAACCAGCCGAAACGGACGCCGATGAAGAACACGCACACCAGCCCGGCGACTCCCGCCACCCATCCGGGAATCTTGCTCAGCGGCACGGAACCCATAGCCGACCTGGCGCCCAGCCACAAGCCCACGGTCCACACCGCCTGCCAGGCAAACAGGTTAAAGGCGCCGGTTTCCTGCAGCGGGATGGGCAGGTGGGTAATGTGCACGATCCAGTTGTGCACCAGATCGCGCAATCCGAACTGGGCCAACGTCCAAAAGAGGCAACTTGCCGCCAGGATCCACTTCCAGCCGAAGCGCACCGCCGCCGTGAGCACCAGCGGAGTGAAGAACAGGAAAGTCACGTACATGGGCAGGATGTCGAGCAGCGGCGGGCAGTAGAGCAGCAGCACCGACCCGGCGATGGCGACCAGGGGATGGGCAAAATAGAAGTTCAGCAGGTTCATCAGCGCCGCCTTGTGGGTGTGCAGCGCGATCTCGGCCACCACGGTGAACGCCAGCGCCAGCATCACCAGGTGATAGCCATAAATCTTCAGGGAGCGCATCCATAATCTGGCGCGAACGTTGCGCGGATTCTGCACCAGGTCGCGAATGTAGAGTCGGCCCACCAGCAGCGCCGAGATGAACACGAAGCCTTCCGCCGACGACACAAATCCCAGCGGCTGGTTCACAAAGTCGCTGAACCGCGTGGGCAGATGGGTCACCGTCATCCACACCAGGAACAGCCCGCGGAGGGCGTCCAGTTCCGGCCGTCGTTCGAGTCTCGGCAGATGGACGTGTGTGGAAAGATGCATGCGGATGCGGCGGCCCCTGCGCGTTTAGATGATGGCTTTCCGCGGGTTGAATGCTTGGACGAAAAGATTGTCCGGCGCCGTGGCGGGCCGGCGGAAATGCCCGCCGAATGATTCCGGGGAGTTGCAGTTGCGCAGCTCCCCGGAGGTTGTTGGCAGACGCCGGGTCAGGCTGCCGGCGTGCCTTCCATGTTTTCCAGCGCGGCGATGTACTCCACTATCGCCTCGCTCCAGCCGTCGATGTGCGTCCATGCGCCGTAGCCCACGCCGTTGCGGTTCGATGCCACGTTGATCACGTAGCCCTTGCCGCGCGGCGCACGCACCTCGTCGTGCGACTGCTCGTCGGTGATGACCACCAGGCGATCGTAGCGGCCGCGGAGGTCCCCCTCGAGATGCTGCAGCGCCGCTCCGAGGTAAGTGCCCCCCGTGCGCCTGGCTCTTGTCGAGCGCGTCGCGCAGCGCCATGCCGCGTCGCGAAGGAACCAGCTGCGCGTGCTGGGAGAAGGTGTAGATGGTGACCTTCTCCGCGATTTCGCGCAGCAGGATTGCCAGCCCATACGCAGCATCCGCGCGGCGCATCTCCGACCGCCCCGAGATCGGCGACTCCATCGATCCGGAGACGTCGACCAGCAACACGGTGTGCCCGGCGATGTGCGTTGCCCGGCCCTGTAGCGAGCGAAACATTGCCGTCTCCAGCGCGTCCTCCCACTGCGGAGCATGGCGAGCCGCCGCCAGGAACCGAAACGGCAACACCCGCTCCGTCTTCATGGCCGCCAGCTCGTCCCGCACCAGCTTCTCGTCCACGCCGGCGTCGCGCAGGTTGCGCAGGTTCCGCAGCAGAGCCAGCGCGCCCAGCTTGCGCTCGGCGAGCAGACGCTCCCAGGCCTCGCGCTTTGACTGGGTTCCCGTCTCAGCGCCATCGCGTCCGGTGGCCGACAGCGCCACCTCCCACGTATCCGGCGCGGTCAGTTCATTCTGCGCCAGCCGCTTCCACAGGGCCGCCTGGTCAGCATTTGCCGGCTTGGCGTGGGAAAGGAACAGCACGTCGCGCAGGCGAACTACTCCGGCGCGATCGTACTTGGCGAGCGCGTACTCGTCGAACTTGCCGAATGCCGCGGCCAGGCCCTTCTTCACCTGCGCGGAGAGTGGCTGCTTTCCGCCGGCCCAGTAGATGGCGACGAACTCCGCCAACTCGTCGGCGCGCTGAATCACGCGCGCCAGCGTGCCGGCCACCAGTCCGCGATGCGACGCATGGCGCGCCATCTCGCGCACCAGCAACAGGGGAGCGTGGCGCAGCTTCATGCGCTCGCGCGCTTCGACGGCCATCGCGGCCACCTTTTCCGCGTCGACGCGCGGCACCAGTTCGTGGATGCGGCCCGCGATCTGTACGCCGTCCTCATAGAACTCGCTCTCCCACAACATGCAGGAAAGCACCGAGCGCCGCAGCGCCTGCTCCGGGGTAAGGGCCGCGGCCGGCGCTCCCTCGTGGGTGCGCGGCGTGATCAGGCGGCTCAACTTCAATACATTCAGGCGCATTCGATCGCCTCCCTTCAAAAGAAAACCAAGAATAACCTGCCGGGGTAAAGTCGGACGCGGCTTAGCTACATCGGACCGAAGCCCGAAGGCAGGATTCGAACCTGCGACCTCCGCATTTCTGCGGCGCTCTACCATTGAAGTATCCGTGCCCTGCGCCACCGGCAGCGATTTGATTTGGTTAACGGATGCGAGCAGCTTCGCCCTCATCCTCGTCGTCGTCTTCCGCCACGCGACGGATCGGCTGCACCCTGGTCACGGTGTTGAATCCGGCCGTGCGCATGGAGACCCGTGTCCGCGCCACATCAATCGCCAAGGCAGTCATCTGCTTGAACGTAGGGCGGTGCCTGTCGTCGAAGCTGGTGCAGTCCATTATCGGGAAGGGCACCTTGAAGTTCGGATTCGCGTTGGTGCAGATGACCACGAAATCCGACTCCCGGTAACCGGTCATGCACTGGCCCCAGGTGCAGCGCCGGCACAGGCGCTCGTTGCCCACAGGGGTTCCGTTTTTTACATTCAGCTTGCCCATGACATTCTGTTTTCTAACCGGCTGGGCCGGAGGTTGTTTGGCCGGGGAAAAGGCGGCTACGGCCTTTTACGGTGCTCTACCACTGAGCTACGGAAACTCGCGCTTCCGGCGGGGCTCGAACCCGCGACCCCCGGCTCCACAGGCGAAGTATCCGTAACCTGCGCCACCGGCCAAATTGTGAACATCCTGCGCCAAACGAAGTTCCCGCCGGGGAACAGGCGACTACGGTCTTTTTACGGTGCTCTGCCACTGAGCTACCGGAGCTTGCGCTCCGGGCGGGACTCGAACCCGCGACCACCGGCTTAGTGGGCGAAGTATCCGTAATCTACGCCACCGGCGAGATTGTTTGTCGGCGCATCTGCATTGCATACCGCCGGGGAACAAGCGACGAGAGTCTGGAGCGCGAGATCTCTGCCGCGCGGAGCCTGGTAATTCGGGACTACGCCCCCGCACCGCGCAGTGAACTTTCCCGGGCAGGTTTCCGGCCTGCCATTGCCCCCAGTTGGTGGAGGAAGTAACTCTCCTCTATCACCACCGGCGTAAATTCACATGGTTAACACACACTTATCCTGGACGGCACCAGAGCTAACTACCGGGGCCATCGATGGACAAACCACGAGTAACTCAGCGAAAGTTACTCCCGAGGGAATCAGCGAAGACAGGACCTTTGTCGATTTCCAGTCGATGAACCTGTCTTCTTCGCCCCCCGGGCGTTCGTTGAAAAACTCACCGAATGCTCCCAAATCGCGGGAACACCGCATTTCATTCAGCTCAATTTGCATGCCTGATTGCGTAGGAGGCAGACGCGAGGGGTGTTACTGAAAATTAGAAAACCACGCCCGGCGGCCGATGCAGCTCTTGTCGAGCGGCTCCAGCCTACGCATCGAGATTTGCGTTGTATGTTTCATCGGGCGTTCTCCTACGCTCCAATTACTCTGCCATAAGTCGCTATGAAAATGCAAGTATATTCGCGACTATTCTTTGCATGAGTGAAGGATTTTCACTTACTCCGGGCAATGAACCTCAGCCGCACATAATCTGCTACCGAATGACCCTCGTCGTCTTGCAGAGCGGGCGCAAGTAGCGCGCACGTTTCTTCCACGATGGTCGCGCGCAGATCCGCAGGCAATCCATCGAGCACGCCGCGCCGGAAAGTCCGCAGCCAGCCGGCCATGCCGCCCTCCGCCAGCAGCGTGGGCCGCGGAATCAATTCCCTGCGCTCCACCGTGAAGCCATGCTTCTGCAGGCGGCGCGTGTAAGCCCCGGGCGTGGGAAAGTAATTCACGTCCTTCTCTCGATCGCCGTACCCATGGCGCGCCAGCACCGCAATGAGCCCCACGCGGATGGCCGCGATGTTGCCGTGGCCGCCCATCTCCGCCACAAAGCGCCCGCCGCGCCGGAGCACGCGCCGCACTTCGGCCATCATGGAATCCTGGTGGTGCACCCAGTGCAGCACCGCATTGGAAAATACCGCGTCGAAGCTGCCGGCGGGGAAGGGAAGCCGTTCCGCGGGCGCATGCTCCGCGTCGATTCCGCGCGCCCGCGCCGCCTCCACCATGGCCGCAGAGGCGTCCACCCCGGCCACCACCGCGCCGGTGGCCGCGAGCTGTGCAGTCAGTTGGCCGTCGCCGCAGCCGAGATCGAGAATGTGCTCGCCGGGCTGCGCGTTCAGCCACTCCACCACGCCCGAGGCAAGGCCGTGCACAAACGCGCCCTCGCGGCCGTACGCCTGCGGATCCCAGGTCTGCGTCACAATGAACCCCCTGGGCAGTAGTCTCGCCGTAGCGACCGCTATTCGGCAAAATTGTCCGCCTGCCAGAAGTGCTGAGCTCAATTGCTATACTTCCGTTTCAATGAGAGATGACCGCAGTCTGCTGCAAGTGATCCTTGGCGACGGGCGATTTCTGATCGCTCTGGTCGGAGTTTCGCTTGCGCTTGCGGGCGGTTTTGCCATCCTGCAGTCGGTTTCGGGCCAGTTGCTGCCACAGGACAGCCATGCCATTGGAATGGATGCGGCCGCTCTGGCGCATGCCGCCAATCGTCATCTGCTCGGATTCATGTTCCACGATCGGGTGGCGTACGGCGGCACACTGCTCGCAGTCGGCGCGGGGTATCTGTGGATCGCCGCATTTCCCCTCGCTCGGCGCGAAGCGTGGGCTTGGTGGGGGCTGCTGACGTCGGGCGTCATCGGCTTCCTCGCATTCCTCACCTATCTGGGGCAGGGCTATCTCGACACCTGGCACGGCGTCGCCACCTTATTCCTGCTTCCGGTGTTTGTCGCGGGTCTTTGGCGCGCCCGGCTCTTCTCAAGCACAACGGTCTGGATCGTACCGCGCGGCGAGGAAGGACCCGCGCGCTGGGGGCGAATCCTTCTTGTCTTCTGCTCAGTTGGACTGGTCCTCGCCGGCGCCACCATCGCCATCTTCGGAATGACTACCGTGTTCGTGCCGTCCGATCTGCGCTTCATCGGCCTCGATCCGCAGGCGCTCGCGCATATTTCCCCGCGACTGGTTCCTGTCATTTCGCACGATCGCGCAGGATTCGGCGGAGGACTGTGCTCCATCGGGTGCCTGCTGTTTTTCATGGCGCGGTGGGCCGAACTGAGCCGTAACTTCGCTGAGATCGTGCTGGTGATGGGCTGCGCGGGCTTCGGCGCGGCCATTGGGGTCCACTTCGTCGTCGGCTATGTCGACTTTCTTCATCTGCTGCCCGCGTTTGTCGGGATGCTCATCTTCCTTGTCGCGGACGCCCTGCTCTGGGCGGGCTGGCGCAGGCTTCCCGTTGCGCCACTCATCGAAGATGCTGCCCGCATGCGCGAGACACGTTGAATCCCGCACCGAGGGAAAATGCACTGCATCCTCCCAAGCCCGCCGTGTATCGTTGTATGCGGTAATCATTGATCCTCATGGAGAGCCCCTCATGGTCATTTGGAATCGCCGGAGTTTTTTGCGCGCAGCCAGCGCCGTTTCCGCCGGAACGCTGGTTCCGGGCATGCATCTTCTCACCGCACAGGAATCGGAGCCGGCCAAGCCGGCCGCAGCCAACGACCATATTCAGATCGCGCTTATCGGCGCCGGCGGCCAGGGCATGGGCGACACCAAAACCGCTATCCAGGTGCCCGGCGTGAAGCTCGTAGCTGTCGCGGATTGCTACAACGGCCGCCTTGCGCGATCGAAGGAACTCTGGGGCGACGACATTTTCACCACGCGCGACTACAACGAGATTCTCGCGCGCAAAGACATTGACGCGGTCATCATCGGCACCCCCGACCACTGGCACAAGCAGGCCTCGGTTGACGCCATGAAGGCGGGCAAGGATGTCTACTGCGAAAAGCCGATGATCCATCTCTACGCAGATGGCCCGGTGATGATTGAGACGGCAAAATCGACGGGCCGCATTTTGCAGATCGGCAGCCAGCGCGTGAGCTCCGTCATTTATGCCAAGGCCAAGGAACTGCTGGCATCGGGCGCCATCGGGCAGCTCAACATGGTGACCGCCTACTGGGATCGCAACTCCGCCATGGGCGCGTGGGACTACACCGTTCCGCCGGATGCATCGCCGGAGACGTGCGACTGGCCGCGCTTCCTGGGCACCGCGCCGAAGATTCCGTTCAACGCGGAACACTTTTTCCAGTGGCGCAAGTGGAAGGCCTACGGCAGCGGCGTTGCCGGCGATCTGTTCGTGCACCTGTTCAGCGGCACGCATTTCGTCACCGGGTCGCATGGACCCACTCGCGGCGTGGCCACGGGAGCTATCCGTTATTGGAAAGACGGGCGCGATGCCGACGACGTGATGCTGGGACTGTTCGATTATCGCGAGGGCTTCAACCTCAGCCTGCGGGTGAATTTTGTGGACGGGGGCGAAGAGAGCGAAAGCCTTGTGTTTACTGGCTCCGAGGGCACCATCGAGATCGGCTGGACCGGGCTGACGGTGACCCGCGTGCCGCGCGAAACCGCGCCGGGCCTGACCGTGAGCACGTTTCCCGAGGCGATGCAGAAAAACATCATCGAGGCCTACGACAAGAAGTATCCACCGCACTCCGGCGATGAGTCGCTGGCCGGCTCGGAGAAGTACATGGCGCCCAAGGGCTACTCCGACAGCTACGATCACTTCAAAAATTTCTTCGAGTCGGTGCGCACGCGCAAGCAGCCGGTGGAAGATGCGGTGTTTGGGTATCGCGCCGCTGGCGCCGCGCTGCTGAGCAATCTCAGCGTGGAGCGGGGGCAGGTGGTGCGCTGGAATCCGGACGAGATGAAGCTGGCGTAGCTCCGTGGGCGTCCTCCCAGGTCCCCAATTGCGAGGGACCTGGGGCACCCACCATTGCGTTTAGACTGGGGCAATGACCAAACGCATCGGTGTTCATCTCGGCACGGCCGGCGGCGTTTCCAATGCCGTCGTTCGCGCGCAGGAGATTGGCGCGAACACGCTGCAGGTCTTTTCCTCCAGCCCGCGGATGTGGCGCGCCGTCGCGGTCGATCCCAAACAGGCCGACCGGATGCGCGATTTGCGCGCCCAGCACGACATCGGCCCCCTCGTCATCCACACCAGCTACCTGGTCAACGTCTGCAGCGCCACCGAAGAATTCCGCCACAAAAGCATCGAGGCATTCCGCGGCGAGATGCAGCGCGCTCTCACCCTCGGCGCCGAATATCTCGTCCTCCATCCCGGCTCTTGGAAAGGCATGACTCGCCAGGAAGGCCTGAAGCTGGCCGCAGAATCCATCGAGCGTGCGATTGACGGACTGCCATGGCAGGGAACGCAGTTCTCGATCCTGATTGAAAACACCGCCGGCGCCGAATGCTCTCTGGGCGGCAGCTTCGACCAGGTCGCGGAACTCGTGATGCTTCTCCGCAACCACGCGCCCGTTGCGGTCTGCCTCGATACCTGCCATACGCACGTGGCAGGCTACGACATCGTCAGCGAATCCGGCTATGAGGACACCATGACGCAGATCGAGGCCACTGTGGGCTTTGACGCGGTGCGCGTGTGGCACTGCAACGACGCCAAGGCCGCGCGTGGGTCGAAGCTGGATCGCCATCAGCACATCGGCGAGGGCATGATTGGCAAGGAGCCGTTCCGGCGGCTGCTGAACGATGCTCGCTTTGCGCATTGTGCGTTCATTGCGGAGACGCCGGTGGATGAACCCGGAGACGATGAGCGGAACGTGCGGGTGCTGAAGAGCCTGTTGAAACCTGTGAAATCGGGGGGCGCGCCAGGCAAATCGCGGTAAGATGAAGGCGCCCCTTTTCCGGAGGTGCGCGATGCCGCGAATCGCAGCTCGTCTCTTTTCCGCTGTCACCGTTGTTCTGATCGTCAGCTCTGTTCACGCTCAAGTAGGATCAAGCCTCGCCGGTGGACCGAGCCGGAATTCCGCGCCGCAGAAGCCGCAGCCCTATACAGCCGAGTTCAAGATTACGCGTGTGCAAACTCTGGCCGATGGAACGACCATCACCAACGAGGGCACCGAGATCCGTGCAAGAGATTCGGCAGGCATCACGATGCAGTCAAATACGAATGAAAACTGGCAGATCGGCCGAGTGCTGGGCACATCAGCCGGTGTGCACGATACGGACGGCACCATCCTGGCCAACTGGTTTTCCCTCGATAAGACCGCCCGCGTATTCAAAATGCCGCCAATGCAGCAGCGGCATGGTTGCTGGATGACTGCTTCAAACAACATGCGCATGGACTGGAATGACGCTCCGCGGGCGGAGCCCAATAAACTTGTCTTCAATCCTGTGACCCGGGCCCCCGAACAGGTGCCGCCTCCCGTGCAGCGCTCCAGGCCGCAAATCGTCGACCTGGGCACGATGATGATCCAGGGTGTTCAGGCGCGCGGACGACGCATCACGCGCACTATTTCAGTCGGCGAGGTGGGCAACGACCAGACCATCGTCGCGGTCGAGGAATACTGGATGGCTCCGATCCTGGGCCTCAAACTGCGCGAAATCATTGAGGATCCGCGCACAGGCAAACGCACGCGCGAACTTGTCAGCGTCACTCTCGATGAGCCCGACCCATCGCTCTTCCAGCCGCCGCCGGATTACCAGGTCACCACCGAGGAGCTGCACCAAGTGGCATGCCCGAATGATCGCTAACTTCCGCCGTTTACACTGAAAGGTTATGGCGGAAGAGAAAGAACTTCGATACGACCCGGCGGCAATCGAGCCGAAATGGCAGCAGCGCTGGGCCGCGGACCCCAAACTTTACGCGGCGGATGCGGCCGACAGCGGCAAGCCCAAGTACTACGTGCTGGAAATGCTGCCCTATCCCAGCGGCCAGCTCCACATGGGCCACGTGCGCAACTATGCCATTGGCGACGCGCTGGCGCGGCACATGTGGATGCGCGGCTACAACGTGCTGCATCCCATGGGCTGGGATGCGTTCGGCCTGCCCGCCGAAAACGCGGCGATCAAAAACAACACGCCCCCGCGCGAATGGACCCTCAGCAACATCGCCGCCATGAAGCGGCAGTTTGGGCGCCTGGGCATGGGCTTTGACTGGGCCACGGAAGTGACCACTTGCCTGCCCGACTACTATCGCTGGAATCAGTGGTTCTTTTTGCGCATGCACGAGCGCGGCCTGGTCTACCGCAAGAAGAGCAAGGTGAACTGGTGCCCCGAGTGCGCAACGGTGCTGGCCAACGAGCAGGTAGTTGATGGCCGCTGCTGGCGCCACGAAGACACCATCGTGGAGCAGCGCGACCTGGAGCAGTGGTTCTTCCGCATCACCGCGTATGCGCAGGAACTCCTCGATGGCCTGGACAAGCTCGAGGGCTGGCCCGAAAAAGTGCGCACCATGCAGCGCAACTGGATCGGGCGCAGCGAAGGCGCCGAGGTCGACTTCTTTCTCGCGGAAGATGCCGTCAATGCGCAGAACGAAGACGGAAGTCCCAGGGTGATTCCCGCAGGCCGCCGCATCCGCGTCTTCACCACGCGGGTGGACACCATCTTCGGGGCCACAAGTGTCCAACTGGCGCCCGAGCATCCGCTGGTCAAGGATCTGGCCGCCAATGACTCCGGCCTTGCGACGCAAGTGGCACAGCTTCTCGACGAGCAGAAGAAGGCGCGCGAAGCCGGCGACGTGGGCGAAATAGAAAAGCACGGCGTGCCCACCGGCCACTTCGCCCTCAATCCATACAACGGCGAGCGCATTCCCATCTGGGTGGCCAACTATATTTTGGCCGACTACGGCACCGGCGCGATTATGAGCGTGCCCGGCCACGATGCGCGCGATTTTGAATTTGCGAAGAAGTACGCGATTGCGATTCGCCGCGTCATTGCGCCCGCCGCCTCTTCCGCCGAAGAGCCCGAGTTGCCATTTCTATCGGAAGACGGCGTGCTGGTGAATTCCGGCGAGTTCAACGGCCTCACGTGCCACCAGGCGCAGCAACGGCTTGCGGAGATCGCAAAAGAGAAGGGAATCGGCGAAGCCACCGTCACGTTCCGTCTGAAGGACTGGGGCGTGAGCCGGCAACGCTACTGGGGCACGCCCATTCCCATGATTCACTGCGAGCGCGATGGCATTGTGCCCGTGCCCGACGATCAGTTGCCGGTGATTCTTCCTGAGCAGATCGCGATCACGCAGCAGGGCGGATCGCCGCTGAGCCGCGTGCCGGAGTTTGTGAACGTAACGTGTCCGAAGTGCGGCGGTCCCGCGCGACGCGAGACGGACACCATGGATACGTTTGTCGACTCGAGCTGGTATTTCTATCGCTACACGGACGCGAAGAATTCGACGCAGCCGTTCGATCCGGCGAAGGCGCAGCACTGGTTTCCCATCGACCAGTACATCGGCGGCGTGGAGCACGCGATTCTGCACCTCATCTATTCGCGCTTCTGGACCAAGGTGATGCGCGATCTTGGGCTGATCACCAATGACGAGCCCGTGCGCCGCCTGTTCACCCAGGGAATGGTGATCAAAGATGGCGCGAAAATGTCGAAGTCGAAGGGCAACGTGGTATCGCCCGACGACATGGTGGCGCAATACGGGGCCGACGCCACGCGCATGTACGCCCTGTTCGCCGCGCCGCCCGATCGCGATCTTGACTGGCAGGAAGACGGAGTTGCCGGCGTGAGCCGCTTCCTCGGACGAGTTTATCGGCTCGCCATGAAGTACGCGCCCGTCGCGCGCACCGCTGGCGCGGCGAACGCAGAGCCCAGTGGATTGTCGCTCAAGTTGCTTCGCAAGCTCCACCAGACCATCGCGAAAATCACGCTCGACTTCGAAGGCCGCTGGCACTTCAACACCTGCGTGGCGGCCATCATGGAGATGGTGAACGAAATCCAGGCCGCCGACGCGCAACTCGCCGCCGGCGAAGTTCCCGCGCCCGTGCTGCGCGAGCTTCTCACCATGCTCGTTCTCCAGATTGCGCCGTTCGCGCCTTATATGGCGGCGGAGCTGTGGGAAGAGCTCGGCGGAGAAGGCGCCGTCCTTCGCGCGCCGTGGCCGAAAAGCAATCCTCAGTTAACCCGCGAAGACGAGCTCGAAATCCCCGTGCAGATCAACGGCAAACTCGTCAACGTGGTTCGCGTCCCCGCCGGCTCCGCGCCGGAGATCGTGCAGGCCGCCGCGCTCGCCGATGAAAAAGTCCAATCGCGCATCGCCGGAAAAATAGTGGCCAAGGTCATCGTGGTTCCCGGCAAAGCGGTGAATCTTGTTATCCGATAACAGGACCGCACAGCCCGTTCGCGGCACTCAAACCGTCGTCGGCCAGATGGGCTGGGTCTTCACGCGTCCCTCGCTTACCATGCTCGAAGTGGCCTGGCGCTGGATCTTCGGTGTGCCCTTACTCGCGGTCTGCTCGATCCAGGCGCAGAAGATTCTTACCGATTTGCCGCCCGACACCACCGGACTCAACACCCTCGATATTGCCAGCCCCTGGATGTCTGCCATCAAACTCGCCGCCGCGTGGGACATGTATCGCCCTCACGTTGTGAACGTGCTCTATTGGCTTGCGCCGATCGCCGCCGCGGCCTGGATCATAGCCTCCGCACTTGGCCGCAACCTGGTGCTCAAGCGCATGGAGCCGCGCGTTCCCTTCCGTCCCGTCGCCATGATCGCGCTGCAGGCCGCGTGGCTCGCGCTGCTGGTGCTCACGGCATGGGGATGGTTCCAATCCATCGGCTGGGCCGCCCGCTCGCACATCGGCAACGGGTCCGACCCGGACCTCATCGGCTACACCATGTGGGCTATCTTTCTCACGCTCGGCTTCTTTACCCTGTGGGCGCTCGTCAGTTGGGCGGTCAGCATCGCGCCCATGCTGGTGCTTCTTGAGGATTGTTCGGCGGCCTCTGCGCTCGTCCGCAGCCTTAAACTCGGGAGGCCTTTTACCAGCAAACTTGTCGAAATTAACCTGGTGATGGGAATCGTCAAGCTGGCGCTGCTGGTGCTCGCCATGGTTTTCTCCGCCGTGCTCGTTCCTTTCAGCGACCAGGTGGGCGTGGGCGCCCTTCACATCGAGTGGCTCATTGTGTCGGTGTTCTACTTTGCGGCCAGCGACTATTTTCACGTGGTGCGGCTGAAAGGATTCGTTGAGTTCTGGCACACTTTCCGCGGGCCGGCGTCTCCGGCAAGATAATCCCGTCTCGTTCACCGTTCTGCCGGAGACCCATTTGTTCCCGGCGCAACTGCTACACTCCCATTGGTCGTTGAGGCACTCCTATGTCCGACATCCAGACAGTCGCTGTACTAGGCGCCGGAACCATGGGGTCCGGCATCGCTCACGTCTTCGCCCGTACCGGCTTTCGTGTCCTGCTCTGCGACATCGAGCAGCGCTTCCTCGATCGCGCGCTCACGCAGATCCGCACCAACCTGGGCCGCGAGGCCGCCAAAGGAAAGCTCGCCGAATCCGAAGTGGAGCCAACGCTCGCCCGCATCGCCCCAACCATTGATCGCGAATCCCTCTCCGGCGCCGACTTCGCGGTCGAAGCCGCGTCTGAGCGTTACGACCTCAAAGCCGACCTCTTCCGCGCGCTCGATCGCATCCTTCCCGCTCGCGCCATCCTCGCCACCAACACGAGCTCCATCTCCATCACCAAACTCGCCGCGCAGACCGGCCGTCCGGCGCAGGTGATCGGCATGCACTTCTTCAACCCCGTGCCGGTGATGGCGCTGGTGGAAGTGATCCGCGGGATGGCGACCAGCGATGCGACCTACGCAATCGTGCGCGACCTTGCCTTGCGTCTCGGCAAAACGCCGGTGGAGGTCAATGATGCGCCGGGCTTCGTCTCCAACCGCGTGCTGATGCCGCTGATCAACGAAGCAGCCTACGCGGTGATGGAGGGCGTGGCTACCCCCGAAGCCGTCGACCAGGTGTTCAAGCTGGGCATGGCGCACCCCATGGGGCCGCTGACGCTTGCGGATTTTATTGGGCTGGATGTGTGCGTGGACATCCTGCGCGTGCTCTACGATGGGCTTGGCAATCCGAAATATAACCCCTGCCCGCTGTTGGTGCGCATGGTGGATGCGGGGTGGTTGGGAAAGAAGTCGGGGCGGGGTTTCTATAAGTATGAAAAGTGATTGGCGAATATTATCGACGGAACCGTCGCGAGGTCCGGCTCGTATCTCTCTGTAACCCGCTCGCCGCGACGGTTCGCATTCCGCGGACCAAAGCCGAAGAGCCGCGTCCAACCGCCATGCAGAGCTTCTCTGACACTCTCGGCCAGGTTTTCCGCGCCATAGCCGCCAACAAGCTGCGCACGTTCCTCACCATGTTCGGGATTGCGTGGGGCGTCGGCTCTCTTCTGGTCCTGGTGGGCCTGGGCGAAGGGTTTCGCAGCGGACAGCGTCGGCAATTGGCCACCTTCGGCAACGACCTGGTGATGATGTGGGACGGGACCATTCCGGCGATGGCGAAGCAGCACACGGGAATGCGGCCCTACCAGTTCACTCCGGGGGATGAAGCGGTGTTGCGCGCTCTGCCGCAGTTGCGCGCGGTGACCGGCTTTCTGCAGCGGAACGATCTCTACGAGGTGAGCGCCTACGCCAACTCTTCCGGGCAGGTGATGGGCGTGGAGCCGAATTATTCAGAGGTGCGCTTTGTGCCGTTGGCGGAAGGCCGGTTTATCGATGCGGGCGATTTGTCTGACCGGCGCCGGGTGGTAGTGCTTGGCTCCAAGATTGCCATGCTGCTGTTTCCCGGGCGGCCCATGATCGGGGAATCGATCACCATCAACGATACCGACTTCAAGGTAGTGGGGCGGGTTGAAACCATCAGCCGCGGCAACAACGACGGGGACAACCAGAAGGTCTATATTCCGCAGACCACGATGCAGGAATTGTTTGCCATGAAGGGCGAGAATATTCCACACGATGCGCTGAGCTCTATCCAGTACCAGCCGGCCACCCGGGGCGACACTTCGGCGGCCGTGCCGGCGGTGCACCGGGTGATTGCCCAGCGGCATGGGTTCGATCCGTCGCTCAAGGATGCGTTTGAGGAGTGGGACACGATCCAGGAAGAGCACATGATCGGCGCCATCTTCAATGCAATGGATATTTTCCTGGGCGGTGTGGGAATCGTGACCCTGGCACTGGGCGCGGTGGGCATCATCAACATCATGCTGGTGAGCGTGACGGAGCGGACGAGCGAGATCGGGTTGCTGAAGGCGATTGGGGCGACCCGGCGGAGCATCCTGGCGCAGTTTTTCTGGGAGGGGCTGTTGTTGACCGGGGTAAGCGGGCTGATCGGGATTGGTGTGTCAGCGGGAGGCATGTGGGTGCTGCAGACATTCCTGACGGGGAAGATACCGGGATTCGATCCGCCTCGTCTGGTGCCGTGGTCGGCGGCGGTGGCGTTGGGCAGCCTGGTTCTATGCGGAGTGGTGGCGGGACTGTACCCGGCGAGCAAGGCCGCGGAACTGGATCCGGTGGAGGCGCTGCGCAGGGAGAACTGAGAACAGCCATCAGCCGTCAGCCATCAGCCTTCAGCTATAAGCCGTAAGCTTTAAGCTACGAACCTGAGCCTACTGCTGACGGCTGATGGCTGACGGCTAGAAGCCAGGAGCTGAATAACATGCTGAAAGACATTCTTGCGCAGGCTTGGGAGGCGATGGTGTACAACCGCCGGCGCACCTTTATCACCATGGTCGGCATGGCGTGGGGCATTGCCACGGTGGTGCTGCTGGTGGCGTACGGCGCGGGGTTCAGCCACGCCGTGGAGACGATTTTTTCCAAATTCGGCACCAACACCATCATCTTCTGGGGCGGGCGGACGAGTGAGCAGGCGGGTGGCGATAAGTCGGGAGTGCGGGTTCGCTTTACGCTGGACGACGTTGACCGCGTGTCTAACTCCGTTCCTGGCATCTTGCATATATCGCCAATGGCGCAGAAGACGGTTCCGGTGCAGAACGATCTGCACACCTATTCGTGGAGCGTGAATGGGGTTCGGCCGAGTTACCAGGAGATATGGAAGCTGAACCTGGAGCAGGGCCGCTTCTTCAGCGGAGCGGAGGATCAGCAGCGCGCGCACGTGTGCGTGATCGGATCGGAGAACAAGACCAAGCTGTTCTCCGGAGCATGGGCTTTGGGAGAGACGATCCGGTTGAACGGCGAAGCGTTCACGGTGATCGGTGTGATGGCGCCGAAGATGCAAGAAGGAGAAAACGACGACAGCAACCGCAACATTTATATTCCGTTCAACACTTCGAGCGACCTGGTGGACACGCACTACCTTGACAGCATCTGGCTCGATTACAAAGGCGATCACGAGCTGGTGGAAAAGTCACTGCGGGAGACCATGGCCGCGGCGCATCGCTTCAGGCCGTCGGACCATAACGCCATGGGCGTGGCCAACCTCATGGCGCAGGTGATCGTGTTCCGCATGCTGTCGATCGCGCTATCGATTCTGCTCACGCTGGTGGGAGCACTGACGCTGGGCATTGCCGGCATTGGCCTGATGAACATCATGCTGGTAGCCGTGCAGCAGCGGACGCGGGAGATCGGCATCGAGAAGGCGCTCGGCGCGCAGCGCCACCACATCCTGGTTCAGTTTCTGGCCGAGGCGCTGGCGATTACCGCAGTGGGCGGCGCAGTGGGGATTGGGCTGGCGTACCTTGTGTCCGCACTGGTGGGGCGGATCACGTTCTACAGCGCGCTGGCCTCGAATGCCGAGTCCGCGGACATTCGGCTGCTGATCTCGCCCATGTCGGTATTGGTGGCAACGGTGATCCTGGTGATTACGGGACTGGTCAGCGGCATGATTCCGGCCATACGCGCGGCGAATCTGGATCCGATCGAAGCGCTGCGGTACGAATGAAGCAGGGATTAAGGATTAGGCTTTAGACTAATCCCTACTCCCTACTCCCTAATCCCTGCCTTCACACCGGCGGCAGCGCATCCACCACCGGCACTCCCGCGGGCGGCGTGAAGTGGAATGTTCCGGGCGGGATCGGCGCGTTGGGCTGTTCGCCGGTGAACGTGAAGCGGGTGATGGCGCCGTCGGGCTCTTCGATCTCGATGCCGGTGATGGCGCCCTCCGCCGTAACCGTAAGCGCCAGCCGCGAAACTCGCTTTTCCTGCCCCCGGGGCTGGCCGGTCAGCGTGAATTCCCCATTGGCCGCAGGAGAGACGGTGAGGTAAGTCATTTCCTTTTCCAATTGCGTGTGTCCCAGCAGAAAGCGCAGCGGCGAGCGCAGATCGTCCAGCTCTTTCGCCGCCATGCGCTGTACATGGGGATCGCCCTGCGCGTAAAACCACGCGTATTTTCCATCGAGCAGAAACAGCTTGCCCGCCGGCGAGGAATAATCCCAGCGCATGCGTCCAGGCTTCTCGAGCAGCAGGGTGCCGCTTTCGGTGCGTCGCACCCCCAGGCCATCGTAGCTTTCGGTGAATCCGGCTTTGAGGGAATGAGGCCGGTTATAGTGGCGATCCACGCGCTGCGCCAGAGTGTGCGCGGTGGGCGAGGGTGCGGCGGCAGCGCCCTCCCAGGTCCCCAAATGCGAGGGACCTGGGGCACCCGCAACCACACCCGCACCGATCATCAATAGCGCGACGGCGGCCAGCATCCACCGGCCGCTGCGGCATGAAGTGATTTCCGACCTGCTTATTGGCCCAATTCCTGTGTGCAGTTGGTGCCCCCGGTGGGATCGAACGTGATCTGTCCCGTCTCATCGCTGCAGAAGGTGCGGTTGCCGGTCTTGCCTACGGTCAACGGCTGCGCTATCACGGAGTAGGCGGTGATGCGATCAATCCCCTTCTCGGGGATCTTCACGCAATTGACGATGGTGAACTTATAGCCGGCCTTGGTGCCGGAGGCGAGGTCCTGCTGCAGGATCTCGGCGTTAGTGGGCGCGGGCGGCCCGGATTTGGGATCACCTCCGAGAGCGCTCAACGAGCAGGAAAAGCCGTTAGCAGGAAAAGCGACCTCATATTGGGTTTGCGCCATATTGATGGTGCGGATCGACTGCTGCGCCGACGTCTCGTTGGCAAACCGCCTCATGTTCCCCATGGTGGGGATGGCGATGAGCATCAGGACAGGGATACAAAGCAAGAGGAAACCGCCCAACCCCACAAGAATCCAGACAAAGGTGGGAACTCGCCGGGTGGCGGGAGGAACCGCGGGCATCTGGCCCTGGACGCCGGAGCCAGTGGGAATCTCGGCCAGCAGGGCGCCATCGGCGGGACATTGGACGATCTCCTCGGCATAGGTCGCACCACAAGCTGGACATTTCTTCATCGGGAACGCCACTTTCATTTGCAACCGCTGGTTGGCGAATCCATTCTTACTGGCCGAGGTTCTGTGTGCAGTTGGTGCCCCCGGTGGGATCGAACGTGATCTGCCCCGTCTCATCGCTGCAGAAGGTGCGGTTACCGCTCTTGCCCACCGTCAGCGGCTGCGCCATTACGGAGTAGCCGGTGGCGCGATCGCTCCCGTTCGCGGTGTTCTTCACGCACTTGCTGATGGTGAACTGGTAGCCGGACTTGATGCCCGAAGCCAGGTCCTGCTGCAGCATTTCGGCGTTGGTGGGCGTGGGCGGTCCGGAGTGCGAATCGCCCCCCAGGGCGGTCAGCGTGCAGGCGTATCCGTTCGAGGGAAACGTGCTGGTGTACTGGGTTTGCGCCATGTTGATGGCGCGAATTGATTGCTGTGCGGACGTTTCGTTGGCGTAGCGCGTCATATTTCCCATGGTGGGAATGGCGATCAGCATCAAAATGGCGATGATCGCCATGACGATCAGCAGTTCCATCAGAGTGAAGCCGTTGGCGCGCGCTCGGCGATCCGCGCTTTGCTGTTCAAATTGGAGAAAGCACGTGCTTTTCATAAACTTATGAGCCCCTCAGGGAGCAGGCCGCCCCAGCAGCCCATCCGAAAGAATCGTACAACGTATAGACGCGCCGAGCCAAACAATCGTTCAGAGGCAGTGGTCAGTGGTCAGTGGTCAGTGGTCAGTGATCAATGACCAATGACCACTGACCACTGAGCACTGAGCACTGAGCACTGTGATACCCTTCGCTGTTCTTTGCTTTGGAGGCCCGCTTTGCACTCTGCAAAATCGATTTTTGCTGTTCTCGCCGTTTTTTCCGGACTTTCGATTCAGGCCGCCGCTCAGGCCGACTATCCCTTTCGCGATACCAAACTCTCCGACGATCAGCGTATTGCCGATCTGCTGGGCCGGCTGACCCTCGACGAGAAGGTCGATCTGATGTCGAATCACCCCAAATTTCCCCGCCTCAATCTGGTCTTCTCCGGACAGGTGGAGGGACTGCATGGGCTGGCACTTGGCGGTCCCGGCGGATGGGGCCCGCGCGGCCGGCAGCCGATGCCCACCACCACGTTTCCGCAGGAAAAGGGCCTCGGCAACACCTGGGATCCCGAGCTGATGAAGAAGATCGGCGAGCTGGAAGGTGAGGAGGCCCGCTACTACTATCAGAATCCGGTGTACGATTTCGGCGGCGTGGTAGTTCGCGCGCCCAATGTCGACCTGAGCCGCGATCCGCGCTGGGGCCGCACCGAGGAGTCGATGGGCGAAGACCCTTACCTCGTCGGCACCATGGCGGTGGGCTTCATGCACGGCCTGCAGGGGCCCGACCCCAAACACTGGCAGGCGGCGTCGCTGATGAAGCATTTCCTGGCCAATGAAAACGAAAACGGCCGCAGCCATTCCTCGTCCGATTTTGACGAGCGCCTGTTCCGCGAATATTATTCCGTGCCTTTCCGCATGGGATTTGAGCAGGGCGGCTCGCGCGCCGTGATGGCCGCGTATAACTCCTGGAACGGCACGCCCATGATGATTAACCCCGTGCTGAAAGACGTGATGATCAAGGAGTGGGGCAACGACGGATTGATCTGCACCGACGGCGGGGCGCTGGGCCTGCTGATCACCGCGCATCACGCGTTTCCGGATAAGGAACACGGCTCTGCCGCGGCGGTGAAAGCCGGCATCAATCATTTTCTCGATCGCTATAAAGAAGACCTCACCAAGGCGCTGAAAGACGGTCTTGTCACCGAGGCCGACATGGATGCCGCGCTCAAGAATCTGCTGCGACTCTATCTCCGCCTGGGCGAAATGGACCCTGCTGGCGCTGATCCTTACGCGAAGATCGGCGTGGTTACGGAAGGCGCGGCGCCGCCGTGGGAGCGCGCATCCAGCAGGGAACTGGCGCGCAAGGCCACCGGCGAATCCATTGTTCTGCTCAAGAACGACCATGACACGCTGCCGCTCGATCGCGCAAAGCTCAAGACCATCGCGGTGATCGGTCCCTGGATCAACGAAGTGCTGCTCGACTGGTACAGCGGCACGCCGCCTTACGACGTCAGCATCGTGCAGGGCCTCCGCGAAGCCGCCGGCAGAAGCGTGAAAGTGCTTTATACGGACGGTTCCAATGCCGATGAGACGAAGGCGCTGGTCGCGAAGGCCGATGTGGCCATCGTCGTGGTTGGCAATCATCCCACCTGCAACGCCGGCTGGGACCAGTGCCCCGTGCCCTCCAACGGCAAGGAAGATGTGGATCGCAAGACCATCGCGCTGGAGCAGGAAGAACTGGTGAAGCAGGTCTTCGCCGCCAATCCGCACACCATCGAGGTGCTGCGCTCCAGCTTCCCGTATGCGATTGTCTGGAGCCAGCAGAATCTGCCCGCCATAGTTCACATGACAAGCAACAGCCAGGAAGAAGGCCATGGGCTGGCCGACGTGCTCTTCGGCGAGACGTCGCCCGCAGGCCGCCTCAACCAGACATGGCCCACCGGCGACGCGCAGTTGCTGCCGATGATGGATTACAACCTGCTTCACGGCCGCACCTATATGTACTCGAAAGAGAAGCCGCTGTACGCGTTCGGCTACGGCCTGAGTTACACCACATTTGCGTATGAAGGCGTGACGCTCAGCTCGCCTGGCGTGAACGCCGATGGCCCGGTACGCGTCACCATCAAGGTGAAGAACACCGGTCGGCGGGCCAGCGATGAAGTGGTGCAGATGTACGTGCAGCACCTCGGCTCGAAGGTGGAGCGCCCGCAGATCGAGCTGGAAGGCTTCAAGCGCGTGCACATGGAGCCGGGCGCGGTGCAGAGCGTTGTGCTCGATTTGAAACCGCGCGACCTGGCCTGGTGGGACACCGCTGCGCATGAGTGGCGAGTGGAGAAGGAGCCGGTGCGTATTCTTGCCGGAGGCTCCAGCGACAAGCTGCCGGTGCAGGCTACGCTGCAGGTGGAGAGCGCCGGTGAGTATAAACCGTAAGAATTCGCGCAGTGTGTGGCAGCGTCTTCAGGCGCTGGGGAAAAAGTCGATGGTTCGGGATCGAAGATGGGGAAAACCATCCCTCAGGGGCTTAAAGCCCGACGCATTTTGGGCCACTTGGCGGCACGGCTGAAGCCGTGCCCCTTCAAAACAGGGCGATGAGGAGAGTTTTTCCGCAGCGTCTTCAGGCCGTCGCTGGCACAAAGTAGCGATTGCGGATCCAGAAGGCGACGTTCACCAGCGAGATCAACGCGGGAACCTCGATGAGCGGCCCGACGACTCCGACGAATGCCTCGCCGGAGTTCAACCCGAACACGGCAACTGCCACCGCGATGGCTAACTCGAAATTATTTCCGGCAGCGGTGAATGAAAGTGTTGCGGATTGCGCGTAGTTGGCGCCCAGGCGGCGGCCCATCCAGAAGCTAACCAGGAACATGACCGCGAAATAGATCACCAGCGGAATCGCGATGCGCACCACGTCCAGGGGCAGGTGGACAATGAGGTCGCCCTTCAGCGAAAACATCACCAGGATAGTGAACAGCAGTGCGATCAGCGTCAGCGGGCTGATGCGGGGAATAAAGCGGGTGCGGTACCACTCCTCGCCCCTGGCGCGGAGAAGCACGAAGCGGGTCAGCAATCCGGCAGTGAAGGGCAGGCCGAGGTAAACCCCTACGCTCTTTGCCAGTTGGCCGATGCCCACCGGAACGGCTGCGCCTTTCATTCCCAGCCACACCGGCAGGATCGATACGAATATCCACGCATAGAGGCTGTAGAAAAGCACCTGGAAGATGCTGTTGAGCGCCACCAGGCCGGCGGCGTAATCGGTGTCGCCGCTGGCCAGCTCGTTCCAAACCAGCACCATGGCAATGCAACGGGCGATGCCGATGAGAATCAGTCCGCGCATGTAGTCCGGCTGATTGTGCAGGAACACCACAGCCAGCACAAACATCAGGACCGGGCCGATCACCCAGTTTTGCAACAGCGAAAGCCCGAGCACCTTGCGGTTGTGAAATACTTCGCCCAGCTTTTCGTAGCGGACCTTCGCGAGCGGCGGGTACATCATGACGATCAGGCCGATGGCGATGGGAATGTTGGTGGCGCCCGATTGGAAGCTGTTGACGATCGCGGCCGATCCGGGAATGAAGTGCCCGATGGCGACGCCGATGGCCATGGCGAGGAAGATCCATAGCGTGAGGTAACGATCGAGGAAAGAGAGCTTGCGCCGGACGGCGGGCGCGCAGGTTCTGCCTTGGGTCATCGGGGGCGAGGACATTTCAGCACGCTTCGCAACTCACCGCTTCCAGCGGTGCGGGTAGGGGAGCGCCTTCGAGCGCTGCAAATATTCGGGGGGCGCAGCATGCCTTGGCGAGGCGCGCGCGGTCTTTTCGCATTGCTCTTTCTTCTTTCAGCGCGGCCAGGGTCTGCTGCAGAATCCGCGCGGCGCCGATGTGTGGAGGCATCACGATTCGGTAGTGCATCCACTTTCCCTCGCGCCGCGCCTGAACGATTCCGGCGCTGCGCAGGTAGGCCAGGTGGCGGGAAACTTTGGGCTGCGGGCTGTCGAGAATTTCGACGAAATAGCAGACGCATATTTCCTGCTCGCCCATCAGGTTGAGCAGGCGAAGCCGGGTCTTGTCGCCCAATGCGCGGAAGAATCGTTCCAGGTCGAAATGACTTTTCACGGCCATGAAGATATATTCGCATTGACGAATGCGACCGGTCAAGGATATAGTCGCTTTAGCAGATATGTTTGCGGAGGAAAGATCATGGCGGAGCAGTTGCTGGATTCAGTGAAGGCAAAATACGGTGCGGTTGCGGAGAGTTCGCTCTCCAGCGAGCACGCCGGCGTGCGAGCGGTTGCCGAGGCATTCGGCTACACCGCGGAAGAACTGACCTCGATCCCGGCCGAGGCAAATATGGGTCTCTCCTGCGGAAATCCCACCGCGACCGCGCATCTCAAGCCTGGGGAAGTGGTGGTCGATCTCGGTTCGGGCGGCGGATTGGATGTGTTCCTCGCGGCGCGCATGGTGGGGCCGGCGGGCCGCGCGATCGGCATCGATATGACTCCGGAAATGATTGAGCGCGCCCGCACCAACGCCCAAACCGGCGGCTACACCAACGTGGAGTTTCATCTTTCCACGATCGACAACATTCCGCTGCCCGATGCTTCGGCCGACTGCGTCATTAGTAACTGCGTGTTGAACCTGGCGCCGGACAAGCCGGCTGTCTTCCGCGAAATATTTCGCGTTCTCAAGCCCGGCGGGCGCCTGGCCGTCAGCGACATCGCCCTCAAGGCCGAACTGCCCGCCGAGATCGCTTCCAGCATCGCCGCTTACGTGGGGTGCATCGCCGGGGCCATTCGCATCGACGACTACCGCGCCGAACTGCTGAAAGCCGGCTTTGAATACGTCGAGATTGTCGATAGCGGCAAGGACCTGAATGCCTACGCGAAAGTGGAGAACCAGTCCGGCTGCTGCTCCCCGGCCATGAACGTGCCGTCCTCGTTCCCCATCGCACAGGGGTCTTGCTGCGCGCCCACCGCTACAGCGGTTCATGAGGACCTGGGCAAACTGCTGTCCCAATACGACGTGAACGGGGCGGCGGCCAGCGTCAAGGTCTACGCGCTCAAGCCGTCGGCAAAATCGTGCTGTGGACCCGCTTGCTGCGCGTAAGCCGTCCCCATTCAGGAGAATCTTTTGCGAACCATCGTCTTCGCTTGTGTTCATAATGCCGGCCGTTCGCAAATGGCGGCGGCATTCTTCAATCGCTATGCCGATCCTGCCCAGGCTCGCGCAATCTCCGGGGGAACCCAGCCCGGAGCCCAGGTTCATCCGGTGGTGGTGGAGGCGATGCGCGAGGCCGGCATCGATCTGGCGTCGGCGCAACCGCGGAAGCTCACGCCGGAACTGGCTTCCGGCGCGGAACTGCTGATTACCATGGGTTGCGGCGAGGAATGTCCCTATGTTCCCGGGCTGCAGCGCGAAGATTGGCCGTTTCCCGACCCCAAGGGGAAAGACATGGAAACGGTTCGCTCCATACGGGATGCGATTGCCGGCCGGGTGCAAGAGCTGGTCCGTGAGAAGGGAATCGGCAGGTCCGGCGCCAGTCACGCTTCAACGCAGGGGTGATGGCTGCGGCTCACTGCCCCAGGACCAGAACGGCAAACAGCAGAATCCAGGCGGCGCCAAGCGTGTGCCAGTACCAACTGGTGACATCGACGGCAATCTGCCGGGACTCCACGCGTTTGAAAAAGCCCAGGGCGGTCAGGCACAAGAGCAGCGCCAGCACTCCCAGGACCAGGTGGCCGGCGTGCAGGCCGGTGACAATGTAGAAGAAATAGCTGGCCGGGGTGGACCAGCTGTCAAACGCAAACCCCTGTGCCGTCAATTGTTTCCATGCAATGAACTGGCCGATAACGAAAAGCGTGCCCAGGGTGAAGGTTGCGGCGAGCCACGGCAGGGTGCGGCGCACCGCCGGGCGTCCGAGGCCGAGCCATTCTTCCAATACATCGATTTCCTTGAAAATATTGCGTCGCCCGATCTCCATGGTGAGGCTGCTGAGGATCAGGATGGCGGTATTCAAGTAGACAATCGGAGGCAGGTTGATGGGATGCCAGTCGCCGATCATTTCGTGGCTGCGGGGGTCCATGTGCATGCCCGCCTGGCGCGCAAAGAACAGCACGACCAAGGCTGCGAAGAACATCATGTCGCCGGCCAGCGCAAAGAAAACAAAGAACCGGACCCGCTGCAGGCGTTCGCGTGGGCCTTTTTTGGGATTTTGCCAATCATCGTCTCCGCCGCCGCCCCCTCCGCCCGTAGGCCGACGATCAAGGGGGGGCTTACCGCCAATTCCGGGTTCTTTCCGTTCAACTTCCGCTGGGGCGCGGGTGAAGGCGATGGGCATCGGGAAGCCTCGGTGTGTGTGAGATGAATCCCACCTTTGCTTGGACGCACGGAGTCCAGCATGAGATGGTCGATTTTGCAACAGAACCGCGTCTCCGCGACAGAGAATATTCACTTTTTGTGGTGCGACTTCACCGTCTCGACAAACAGGCGGTGCACCCGGCGATCCGAAGATAGCTCCGGATGGAAGGTGGCCGCGATCAGCCTGCCCTGCTTTACCAGCACCGGAAACCCTTCGCGCCGGGCCAGAATTTCCACTTCCGGGCCGGTTTCGGCGATGCGCGGGGCGCGGATGAACACCATCTCCAGCGGTTCGCCGGGAAGGGCGGAGGGTGCGGACAGAATGGTGGAATCGATCTGGCGGCCGTAGGCGTTGCGATCCACCACTGCGTCGAGCAGGCCGAGGGAGCGCTGCGGGGGGTGCTGCACCTGGCGTGCCAGAAGGATCGCCCCGGCGCAGGTGCCGAAGACGGGCTTCGAGGAGGCGTAATCCTTCAGCTTGTCGAAGAAATGGCGCCGCTCAAGGAATTTGAGCATGGTGGTGGACTCGCCGCCGGGGAGGATGAGGCCGTCGACCGCGTCGAGCTCTTCCGGGTTGCGAATCTCGACGGGATCGGCGCCGGCTTCGGTCAGTGCTGCGGCGTGAGCGGCAAAATTGCCTTGGATGGCGAGCACGCCGATACGGGGCCGATTTCTTTCAACCAATCTGCTCAGTTCCTGTTACCGCTGGGTTGTTCAAAAACGGGTTCAGTATCCGCACTCCAAACTTCTTGAAGTCCTTGACGTTTCGAGTGACAACAATGAGCCCGTGAATTCTCGCGGTCGCGGCGATCATGGCGTCTTCAAACAACACTTTGCTCTTTCTTTCCATCAGCCTGCCCCATTCACGGGCAATCGCGGCATCGATGGATATGACCTGCCAACTGCCGTTGATCTCCTCGATCCAGCGCTCCAATTCCGCGGCCTTGTCGGGGTATTGGCGGCGAGTGATTTCGGCCCCAGCCTGCAGTTCGCCAAGCACGATAGCCGGAACACGAATTTCGTCCGCGTAAGATGCAGAAAACCAGGCCGAGACTGCTCCATGCGGCCTTTTCCTGCGTAGTTCGGAGACGAGTTTGGGATCGAGAAGGAAGGTCATCGCTATTCGAGCTCGACGGGCTTCCGCCGCCGGTACCTTCCGCGCGGAGGAATATAGATGTCATGGGGACCGTTAGGATCGAGAAGGATGTCCTTCAGGGATCGGGCAGCGGCTTCTCCAGGCAATCTCAGCGGCTTTCCGGCCCTGACTTGTTTCCAGTCATCGAAGGAAACAAGCACAGCCGTCTCCACGCCGTCTTTGGCGACGACCTGTGGGCCATCCTTGAGCGTCGTTTCGACCAAGTCGCTGAGGGAAGTCGTGATGTCGAAGGCTGGTGAAGACATGAGGCGCTCCGATTGCTCTCTGTCTTTCCATTTTAAATCAACTCGTCTTCGGGCTGCGGATTATGCCCTTGACGGGATATGGTATTAACCACATACGGAGTTGAGAGATGGCCAGGAACTTCAATGAATTGCGAGCAAAGATGTCGCCGGAGAGCCAGGCGCGAGTTGCCGCCCGCGTGAAAGCGGAATTGGCGCTGATGCCTTTGCACCAGCTGCGCCAGGCCCGGGAAATGACGCAGACGCGGCTGGCTGAGGTGCTGGAGATGGATCAGGGCAACATCTCGAAGCTGGAAAAGCGCACAGATATGTATCTGAGCGCCCTGCGCAGCTACGTGGAGGCGATGGGCGGGTCGCTGGAGATTCGCGCCGTCTTTCCCGATGGCGACGTGAAGATCGACCTGCTGAATAAGCTGTCGGCCTGAGCGGCTGCGGCAACCTGCTGTGGGGCGGACGCCTTCGGCTCGGGGAGCCAGCAGTGACAGGTTCCCGTTCGCAATGGACGAGAAGGATGGGGCGCCAAGCTTTGATGGGTGGGGCACCCGCCACCGCAGGCACCTTACCAGCCGCGCGTCTGCAGTAGTTCCTTTTCCTCGATGGCGGCGGCGGCCAGACCCTTCATGGTGCCGGTCACCTGCTCGCTGACTTCGGCCAGGACCTTGGGATCGTTGTAGTGGGTGGTGGCGATCACGATGGCCTTGGCGCGGCTGACCGCTTCTTCGCGCTCCTTCGGATCGTTCTCCACATCGAGCGGGGTGGCTCGCTCCTTCATGAAGATGCCCGAGCCTACAAAGATCGCTTCGGCGCCCAACTGCATCATCAAAGCCGCGTCGGCCGGAGTGGCAATGCCACCGGCGGAGAAGTTCGGCACCGGCAGTTTGCCGGTCTGCGCCACCATCCGCACTAACTCATAGGGCGCCTGGTGCTCCTTGGCGGCGGCGTAAAGCTCCTGCTCGCTGAGGACGGTCAGGGCCTTCATCTCCTTCACGATCTGGCGCATGTGCTGCACCGCGTGCACCACGTCGCCGGTGCCCGCCTCGCCCTTGGTGCGGATCATCGCCGCTCCTTCGGCGATGCGGCGCAGGGCCTCGCCCAGGTTGCGCGCGCCGCAGACAAACGGAGTGGTGAAGGCGTGCTTATCGATATGGTGAGCCTCGTCGGCGGGGGTGAGGACTTCGCTCTCGTCGATGAAGTCGACGCCCAGTTCCTGCAGAATCTGCGCCTCGGCGAAGTGGCCGATGCGGGCCTTGGCCATCACCGGGATGGAGACAGCGGCGATGATGCCCTTGATGAGTTTGGGGCTGGCCATGCGGGCCACGCCGCCCTCGGCGCGGATCATGGCGGGCACGCGCTCCAGAGCCATTACCGAGGTGGCGCCGGCTTCTTCGGCAATGCGCGCCTGTTCGACGTTCATCACGTCCATGATGACGCCGCCCTTCAGCATCTCCGCCAGGCCTATCTTCAGGCGCAGCCCGGTTCCCGTAAAGCTCTTGTTTCCATTCGGTTCTGGCATATTAAAGAATCCTCGGCCGGGTCTGCGCGTTCCCCTGCGGCTGCGCGCGGCGGCAGTTGGAGGTCAACATCCAGTGTAACAGCGAAGTTGTGCTGGAGCGGGGTGCAACAGAGCGGTGTAGAAAGCGCAATTCTTAGGCCATTCCAATCTTTCTGTACCGCTTCTGGTCATGCTGCTGCAGGGTTCCTGTCCGCATGGCCTCTGCCGCACGTTCGCCCATTTCGCCGCCTGCGCCGGGAGCGCCGCCGGAGAACCAACCGGCCGCCGGGGAAATTGCTCTCGTCGCATCGGCCTCCAAGCCGGCCGCGGAAGAGGGGATTTCCGCGAACTCCGTGGCTGCCCGGCTGCCCGTGGAACTGGAAGTGGGGGTTCCGGTGCGGGAGTTCCGGGTACGCAATCTGCTGACCCTGGAGCCGGGCGCCATCGTGGAGTCGCAATGGAAACACGGCGAGGACCTGCCGCTGGCTGCCGGCAACGTGCAGTTGGCATGGGCTGAATTTGAAGTCGTGGACACCCAATTGACAGCGCGCCTCACGCGCCTGTCCTGAACCGGTTGCGGATGGGGAAGATGGGATTCAGGATCAATCGCGAGGGGGTTCCGGGCGGGGGGCTGGCAGGCTGGCTGCTCTCCTGGTGGCGTGGCCGGGTGCGCGGGCGGGCACGCGCCGGACCCCGCATGACGCTGCTGGAACGAATCCCCCTTGCGCCGCGGCAAACTCTCTGCCTGGTGGAGGTGGAGGGGCGGCGGTTTCTGATTGCCACTTCGCCGGAGGGCGCGCCGTCGTTCTACGCGCTCGATGCGCGCAGGGCCGCTGCCGCGCGTGCGAGGGTCTCATGGTAGCCGTGTGGGCGGCGGCCCGCACCGCATCGGCGGCTTCGGTGCCGCTGCTGCCCGATCTCAATTCCAAGCTGCACGCGTCCGACTCGACGCCCTGGACCATTCTCTTTGTACTGACGCTGGTCACGCTTTTGCCCGCCATTCTGATGGCGATGACGCCGATGGTGCGGCTGCTGGTGGTGTTTCACTTTCTGCGCCAGGCGCTGGGCACGCAAACTGCTCCATCTAATCCCACGCTGATGGGGCTGGCGCTGATGATGACCTGGTTTCTGATGACCCCGGTGCTGACCCAGGTGGATCAGCAGGCAGTGGAGCCGTATCGCGCGGGGCAGATTACCGGGATGGAGGCGATCGATCGCGGCGCGCAGCCGGTGAAGCATTTTCTGCTGCACTACGCGCGGGAGAAGGACCTTGCCGTTTTCACTGCCGCCGGCCAGATCGCGCGTCCCAACACTCCCGACGAGCTTCCCATGCGGGTGGTGGTTCCGGCCTACATTCTTTCCGAGCTGAAGGCGGGCTTTGCCATCGGCGCGGTGCTGTTTCTGCCGTTTCTGCTGATCGACATGGTGACGGCCTCGATTACCACTTCGATCGGCATGTTCCAGTTGCCGCCGGTGGTGGTGTCCACGCCGCTCAAGATCCTGCTGTTCGTGATGGTGGATGGATGGAACCTGCTGGCCAATTCGCTGCTGAAGAGTTTTTGAGGGGGAAGGCATGAATCCCGACATGGTGGCCGAACTGCTGCGGCAACTGATGCGCGAGGCCATGATCCTGGCCGCGCCGGTGCTGATTGCCGCCGCGCTGCTGAGCTTTGTGCTGAGTCTGTTTCAGACGCTGACCAGCCTGCAGGACCAGTCGCTGACCTCGGTGCCGCGGCTGCTTGCGGTGGCATTGATTCTGCTGGCCGGAATGCCCTGGTTTCTGGGGCGCATGACCGAGTACACGCGTGCGCTGCTGGTGGATCTGCATAGGTATCTGGGGTGAGAAACAGCTTCTAGCTCCTAGCTACTAGCTTCTAGCTTCGGTGTCGAAACCGAGAGCTGAAAAGAAGATTGGAAGGTCTCGGTGGTGGTGCAAGGAGCTAGGAGCTAGCAGCTAAAAGCTAGGAGCTTGTCTTTGACGGACTGGACCACATTTCTGAGTGCAATGACGCTGGCCCTGGTACGGGTGAGCGGGATGGTGCTGTTTGCTCCGTTCTTCTCTTCGACCGCGCTGCCGGTGCGGGCCAAAGCCGCGTTTGTGCTGGCGGTTGCCTACCTGCTCGCGCCGCTGGTGGCCACGTTGCCCCATGCTACGGCGGAGATCGGGTTCTCCGCGATTCTCGGCGAGCTGGCCGTGGGGCTGATCTACGGACTCACGCTGGCGCTGCTCAATGAAGCGCTGCTCTTTGCCGGACAGATTGCCGGGGTGCAGTTCAGCTTCTCGCTGGTCAACCTGATGGATCCATCGTCGCCGATCGAGACGCCGCTGCTCGGCACCCTCTTTCAGTTGATGGGAACGCTGGTGCTGCTGGCGGCGGGGCTGGATCGCATCCTGCTGGCGTCGATGGTGCGCAGCTTCCGCGCGGTGCCGCTGGGCAGCTACGTGCTGGCGCCGGTCACCGGCCTGGCGCTGGTGCGCGCGGCCGGGGGACTGTTTGTGGCGGCGCTGGAGCTGGCTGCGCCGGTGCTGGCCGCCACCATGCTGGTGGAGATTGCGGTGGCGCTGCTGGGCAAGCTCAGCCCGCAGCTTCCGGTGATGTTTCTCACCGTTCCGTTGAAGACGCTGACCGGGTTTGCCATTCTTGCCGGCTCGCTGGCGCTATGGCCGAGGTTCATTGAAGCACGATTTGGCGGACTGCTCGACCTGGCCCAGCAGTGGATTGCCGGGCCTGCGTCCGGCATGGCCGCGGGAGGCTGACCCGTGCCCGGAGAGCGCACCGAACAGGCCACTCAGCATCGCCGTGACAAAGCGCGCAAGGAAGGCGACATTCTGCACAGCCGCGAGCTCACGGCGGCAGCCGGAACGCTGGCCGGCGTGCTGGCCCTTGGACTGATGGGCAGCCGGTCGTTGCTGGCGTGGAGAGGCGCGTTCGCCGCCTTCCTCGATCTGGGCCAGCCAGCGCATTGGGAGGCTGCGGAATTGGCGCCTACGCTGATCGCGCTGCGCCGCCTCACCCTGGCGGTGCTGGGGCCGGTGGCGGCGGTGATGGCGGCGGTGGCTGCCGCGGCGCTGATGGTGGCAGTGGTGCAGACCGGCGGGCCCAACGTTTACGCCGGCGCCGTGGGTTTCAAGCTGGACCGCATCAGCCCCCTGAGCAACGCCAAAAATCTCTTTTCGCTGCGGGCCGCCGCGCGGCTGGGCAAATCGCTGATCCCGGCGGCGCTGCTGGCGTTGTTCGCGGTGCAGCGGATCGCGCGGCAGCTTACCATTCCGCCGTTTTCGACCGCCCGGCTGGAACTGCTCGGCTCCGACGTGTTCGGGTTGCTGCAGGCGGCCGCGTGGCTGCTGTTCGCGTGGGCGGCTATCGACTACCTGGTGGAATGGCAGAGCCGCGAATCGCGCCTCAGGATGAGCAAGCAGGACATGCGCGAGGAGTTCAAGGAGACGGAGGGGTCTCCGCAGATTCGCAGCCGCATCCGCGGGTTACAGCGCCAGATGCGCCGCCGCCGCGTGAAGGCGGACGTCAGCCGTGCCGCCGTGGTGCTCACCAACCCCACCCATTATGCGGTGGCGCTGGGGTTCGATTTCACCACCATGGAAGCCCCCAAGGTGCTGGCCAAGGGGCGCAACCTGCTGGCCGAGGAGATCAAGGCCGAAGCGCGCTGGGCCGGCGTTCCCATCGTCGAAAACCCGCCGCTGGCCCGCTCGCTCTATCGCTCGGTCGAAGTGGGTCAGGCCATTCCGGTCGACCTTTACGCCGCCGTTGCCGCCATCCTTGCCTACCTCTATCGCCAGCGGGTGGAGAGCGAGGTCCGCGAGCGCCGGGCCAGGGAGGCGGCGGCACGCGCCCAGGCTGCCCGCAATGCCTGGAGCCGACCACCTCATCCTGAAAACCCGCAGCCATTCACTGAACGAGGTCCGCAATGAGCACCACCGCCGTCGCGCCTGTACCGCTGAACGTGTTTTCCGTGCTGGCCCGCTTCAAGGACTACGCCCTGCCGCTGGCGGCCATCAGCCTGATCTTCGTGATGCTGGTGCCGTTGCCCGCGGCCGCGCTGGACATGCTGCTGGCGCTTTCCATGGCCGCATCGACGATCGTGTTTCTGGCCTCGGTGCAGATTCGCCGCGCCGTGGAACTGAGCGTCTTTCCCACCCTGCTGCTGTTGCTCACGTTGTTCCGGCTGTCGCTGAATATTGCCTCCAGCCGCCGCATCCTGCTGCACGGATCCGAGGGCACCTCGGCGGCGGGCAAGGTGATTGAAGCCTTCGGCCAGTTCGTGGTGGGCGGCAATTACGTGGTCGGCTTCGTCTTGTTCCTGGCCCTCATCGCCATCCAGTTCCTGGTGATTTCGCACGGCGCGGTGCGCACCGCCGAGGTAACGGCAAGGTTTACGCTCGACGCGCTGCCGGGCAAGCAGATGGCCATCGATGCCGACATGAACGCCGGGCTGATCGACGAAGCGGAAGCGCGCCGGAGGCGGCAGGCCATCGCCCGCGAGGCCGAGTTTTATGGCGCCATGGATGGCGCGGCGCGGTTCAACCAGCGCGACTCGCTGGCCACCATTCTCATCACCGCCATCAACATCGTCGCCGGTCTTCTGATCGGCACGTTGCAGCAGGGCGTCGGGTTAAGCGAGGCGGCGCGCACCTACACCATTCTCACCGTGGGCGACGGGCTGGTGACCATCATCCCGTCGCTGCTGGTGTCGATGGCCGGGGGCATCACGCTCACCCGCGCCAACTCCGCCGGCATGCTGGGGCCGAGATTCGCCAGCAACTGCTGGCGCGTCCGGCGACGCTCTACCTGGCCAGCCTGGTGACCGCCGCGCTGTGCCTCATTCCGGGGCTGCCCAAGTTTGCGTTTCTGCTGGTATCGGGTGGGCTTTTTCTGGTGGGACGGCGGGTTTCGGCCTCCCTCGTCGCGGCGGTTCCGCTGGAAACAGGCACCGCGGAAAAAAAGAAGGCGGAGCAGGCGCAGGGGTCCGACCTGGCAGCGCTGCTGAAGCTCGAAGACCTGACGCTGGAGATCGGATTCCAGTTGATTCCGCTGGTGGACGAGAAACAGGGCGGGTTGCTGCTGAGCCGGGTGCGGACGCTGCGGCGGCACCTCTCGGCGGAACTGGGTTTCCTGATCCCGCCGGTGCATATTTCCGACAACCTGCGTCTCAAGCCGCGCGAGTACGTCTTCTCGCTGCGCGGTCTCGAGATCGGCCGCTGGCAGACCGAAGGGCCGCAGTTGCTGGCGGTCTCGGGCGAGCCCGGGCGCAGGCCGCTGACCGGAAAAGAGGCACGGGAGCCGGCGTTTGGGGTTCCCGCCATCTGGATCGCGCCGGGTCTGGAAGAGCAGGCCATCGCCGCCGGCTACTCGGTGGTGGACGCGGTCACGGTGATGACCACCCATCTCGGCGAACTGATTCGGCAGCATGCCTGGGAGCTGCTGGGACGCGCCGAAATCAAGCGGCTGATGGATTCGCTCAACGACTCCCACCCCAAGCTGATGGAAGAGCTGGTGCCCAAGCTGCTCACCCTGGGCGAAGTCGGCCGGGTGCTGGAGCAGCTCTTGCGCGAGCGGGTCTCCATTCGGGATCTGGGCGCAATTCTCGAAGCGCTGCTCGAAACCGCTCCCCTGAACAAGAGCGTGGAGGCGCTGGTGGAAGCCGCGCGGCAGGCCATGGGACGACGCCTGGTGAAGCCGCTTCTGGATAACGACGGCCAACTGCCCGTGCTGCTGCTCGACCCTGCACTCGAAGACGAAATTCTTTCCACGGTGACCCCGGAGAGCAACCAGCGTCTGCTCTCGGCGACCACGGTTCCGGGGGCTCCGCTGGTGCGGCGGCTGGCCGATTCTGTGAAATCCCTTATCGCCTCCAGTTCCCCCGCGGCACCCCCCGTGCTCCTTTGTCCCAGTCCGGCTCGTTATTACGTCCGGCGCTGGCTGGAACCGATGTTTCCTCGCCTGGCGGTGGTGGCGGCGGGAGAGATTCCGCCGGAGGTGCGGCTGCGCCCCGTGGGCACGGTGCGCTGAGCGAGTGGGGCGGCGGCAGGTTTCAAGCGAAACGGAACGTTTGCGGGTGAGGGGTGGCGATGCTGGAAACGGCGGGAACAGGTGCGGCTCAGGCGGTTCGGCGAGGCATGAGGTTCAGCGGCGGCTACCCGCCGGGGGGAAACGGAACGGGGATGACCGCGGAGCAGGAACGGGTGCTGCTGGAGCATCTGCCGGTGGTGCGGTTCCTGGCCCGGCGCATTCACGAGCGCCTGCCCCAGCACGTGGACATGGAAGACCTGGTTTCGGCCGGCGTGGTGGGGCTGATGGACGCCTTTGCGAAGTTCGATCCCGACAAGAAGGTGCAGTTCCGCAGTTATGCGCAGTTTCGTATCCGCGGCGCCATTCTCGACAGCCTGCGCACGCTGGACTGGAGTCCGCGGGAGCTGCGGCGCAAGGGCCGCGCGGTGGAAGAGGCGATCCGGGCCCTGACGGCGCGCATGGGCCGGCCGCCGAACGAGGGCGAAGTGGCTCAGGAGATGGCGCTGAGCCTGGACGAGTATCAGCAGTTGCTGGGCGATCTGAAGGGCCTGGAGATCGGCACCCTGCACATGGAGCGCAACGAAGATTCCGGCGAGGAGGAACTCGCCTACGTTCCCGGCAAGCCGGAGGAGGATCCCCTGTTTTGCTGCCTGAGGGGGGAGATGGAAGACCGGCTGGCGGGGGCCATCCAGAACCTTCCCGATCGCGAGCGGCTGGTGATGACCCTCTACTACTACGAGGAGATGACCATGCGGGAGATCGGGCTGGCGCTGGGAGTGGTGGAGTCGCGCGTCTCCCAGGTGCATGCCTCCGCGGTGGTCCATCTGCGGGCGGCGCTGAAAGACCTGGCGGCCCGGGGCGCATTCGATCGTGCGGGCAAACGTCCGCTGCGGCGGGCGGTGGCGGGGTGAAGGGATAGCAAATGGAAAAGATGCTCAAGCAGGACGAGATCGATGCCCTTTTTGACGCCGCGCGCGCCCCGGCGGCGGAGGGCGAGGGCGAGCGCCATGCGGAGCGTGCCCGCGTAACTCCGTACAGCTTTTCCTCCGCGGGGCAGATTTCCACCGAGCAGTTGCGTGCCATCAGCATGCTCAACGACCTGTTCGCGCGCAACCTGACGCACAACCTGGCGGCGTCGCTGCGCACACGGTTTCAGGTCAACCTGGTCTCGGCGGAGCAGATTCCGTTCAGCGAGTTTCTGCTCCGCATTCCCGAAATCAGCTACGTGGCTTCGGCGCGCCTGGAGCCGCTGGGAGCTTTGTCGGTGCTGCAGCTGGAAATGTCGCTGGCGCCGCCCATCATCGATCTGCTGCTGGGGGGCGACGGCAAGGAAGGCCCGCTGCGCGAGCTTACCGATATCGAGGAAGCGATCCTGGGCAGCGTGGTGGAAATCGTCTGCCGCGAACTGACGGCGGCGTGGCAGCCGGTGGGCCTGATTTTCAACTTCGAGCGCCGCCAGATGCTCACCCAGGTGGCGCGCATCATGAGCGTGAACGAGAAGACGTTGTGCCTGAGCTTCGAGATCCGCATGCCGCATAGCTCCGGTCTGCTCAATCTGGCGTTTCCGGCGGTGGTCTCGAACACCATCCTGCGCCGCCTCACGTTGGACTGGGGCCGCGGACGCCGCCATGCCCCGGAAACTCGCAAACAACTGGAACAACGGGCGCGGCAGATCCGGTTCGGCGCTTCGCTGCAACTGCCCAGCGTGCGCATCTCCGCCAGCACGGTGGAGAACCTGGCGCCGGGCGCGGTGTTGCGTCTCGACCTGCCTGCGCAGACGTTGCCGTTGTGGTGCGCGGGCGGACAGGTGCTGGCCCAAGGGCAGGCGGTGCTCCAGGGCGAGCAGCGCGCCGCCCGCCTGCTGCGCGAAGTGGGAAAGTGCTGAGGGGGTCTCGGAATGGGTGTACCCAATTGTCGTAGCCTCCCACCCTTGCGACAGAAAAAAGTCGCAAAGGTGGGGCACGGGGAATTGGGGAACAACGGTCGCGGCCTCCCACCCTTGCGACAGAAGAAAGTCGCAAAGGTGGGGCACGGGGAATTGGGGAACGTCGTGACCTCCCACCCTTGCGACAGAAATCCGCCGCGGCGGACGCAAAGGTGGGGCACGGGGATTGGGGTACAGCCACTGCGGAACCGTTTTAAGGGAAGGGAACCATGACCTATCTTGATTGCTGGATTTCGGCCGCCACCGCGCTCTTTTCCCAGGCCCTGGCGGGGGAGCCGGAACTGATGGAATCGCTGCCCCGGCCCATGGACTCGGGCGCCTTCGGGTTTACGGCGATGCTTGCCGGCGACCAGGAAGGGCGCTTCACGGTCCTTCTCGACAAAGGAATTCTGAATTCTCCGCTGCTGGGCGAGGGCGTGGAGCAGCAGACGGCCTGGGGCGAGTTGCTGCGCGAAGTGGCCGATGCCGCAGTGGGCGAACTGCTGGCCAAGGCCGGCCGGAAGTGCCGCGTGGAGAAGTTCGAGCCCAATGGCGGGGAGGGCCAGGTTTCGCGCGCGTTTCAACTGAAATGCGTCGACCGCTCCTGGACCATCCTGGTTCGGGACGAGATTCGCGACAGGAAAAAGAAACCGTCGCCTGAGCCTGCGGCCGAGTTGCCTCTTTCCGCAACGGAAAAACCGCAGGGCGGTGCCGCCTCCAATCCCGGCATAGAGCTGCTGCTGGATGTGGAGCTGGAGGCGACGCTGCGCTTTGGCTGCCGCGAGCTGCCGCTGGGCGAAATCCTCGAGCTCGGCCCCGGCGACGTGGTGCCGCTGGACCGGCATATCTCGGATCCCGCCGACCTGATTGTGGGCGACAAAATCGTGGCCCGCGGCGAGGTGGTGCTGGTCAACGGCAATTTCGGGCTTCGCGTAACCGAAGTCGCGACTCCGCGGAAACGCCTGGAGAGTATCCGATGCCTTTTCTGAGCCGCAGAATCCCGCCGCAGATTGCGTCCTCTTCCGCCGGCTCAACGTGGATGGAAGCGCCTGTCCAGCCTGCGTCGCCTTCGACCCGAACGCGCCTGCTCGAAACCTGCGCCAACCCTGGGTGTTCTTCCGGCTGGCTGCAGATATGGCGCAGCCGTTCGTCGCCCATTTTTGAAGGCGGGTGGAACTGTTCGCCGGAGTGCACCGCGCAGCGCTTGCAGGGCGCCATCGCGCGGGAGCTGGATGGGCGCGGCAGGACGTCCGAAATGCATGCTCACCGGGTGCCGTTGGGATTACTGATGCTGGAACAGGGCTGGGTCACCGCGGCGCAGTTGCGCAGCGCGCTGGAAGGGCAGCGCTCGAACCACGCCGGGCGCCTGGGACACTGGCTGATGGCGAAGGAAGGAATCAGCGAGCGTCTGGTGACCCGCGCGCTGGGCCTGCAGTGGAGCTGCCCGGTGCTGCCGCTCGAGTTTCACGATCCGGAGGGCCTGACGCCGCTGCTGCCACGGCTGTTTGTGGATGCGTTCGGCGCTCTTCCCCTGCGGGTAGCGGCGGGCAAGCTCGTCTATCTGGGGTTTGAAGATCGCCTGGACCCCGGGCTGGCCCTGGCTCTGGAGCGCATGTCGGGGCTGCGGGTGGAGAGTGGGCTGGTGCAGGGGTCGCTGTTTGGCCCGGCGCACGCGCGCATGCTGGAAGCAAAGTTTCCTCCGGTGGAGCTGCTGGAAGCTGCCTCGGAGCCGGCGCTGGTGCGCGCGCTTACCCGCGCGGTGGAGCGCATCAAGCCGGTGGAGGCGCGGCTGGTGCGCGTCCATGACTGCCTGTGGCTGCGCATGTGGCGAAGGGCGCAGACCGGCGCAGTGGCCGAGGCTGCCACGCTGCAGGACTGGATCTGCACCATCGCCGGATAACGGTTCGGTAACTGTTGGGCGCGAGGGCGGGGAGAGAAAAGCGTACTCAAGATGCTGGCCGCTGCAGCCGATACAGAGGAATGTGGAAGGGACCCGGCATGAGTGAGATTCATACGTTAATCGTCGACGATTCTTCGGTCATGAGAAAAATTGTGGAGCGGGCCTTGCGCCAGGCGGGGCTCGATCCGCTGATTGTGCATGAAGCGGGCAGCGGCTGCGAGGGACTTGAAGTGCTGCGTTCCGCGCCCATCGACCTGATCCTCTCCGACATCAACATGCCCGCCATGGATGGGCTGGAGTTTCTGCGCCAGATCAAGGCTCAGAACCTGGCGCCGGGAGTGCCAGTGGTGATGATCACCACCGAGTCGAGCGAGGAGCATGTGAAGCAGGCGATCCTGGCGGGGGCGCGCGGGTACATTCGCAAGCCGTTTACCGCCGACCAGGTGAAGGAACGCGTGCTGCCGCTGTTGAAAGCGGCTTGAAAACGGGCGCGTCGCATGCCGCGGATGGAGTATGGGGTCTCCGCGGCGGTGAGCGTCGGACGGATGGGAATGGGAGTGTGTGATGCCGGTATCGTTGCGTGAATCGCTGAGCGAGATCTCCGATCCCCGGAGCCTGGATGCCAGCGTGGAAGAGGTGTTCCAACTGATGCTGGGGGTAACCTGCGGCCGCGAGCCGGGCCCGCTGGCAAGAGACGGCGAGCTGGTGACCGCGGTGGTGGGGTTTGGCGGGCTGCTCAGCGGGGCCTGCGTCTTCCGGTCCGGGGGCGCCGCGGCGCGCCGGCTGGCCGCGCGCATGACCGGCATGGAGTTCTCCGCCATCGACGACACGGTGAAGGATGCGGTGGGCGAGATATGCAACATGCTGGCCGGCTCCTGGAAAGGCAAGGTGCCGGAACTTTCCGCGCACTGCGGCTTATCGGTGCCCGCGGTCATTACCGGATGCGATTACCACCTGCACGTGCAGGCGCCGGAGTTCCGGTTGCAGCACGTTTATGCTTTTGACGATGCATGGTTTGAAGTGACCATTCTTTGCGATGGACTGCAGTAGCGTTTCTCCCCGGGGCCGGTTTCCGCGCGCAGGCGTGGGGCCGGCCCCGCCTTTCTGCCCGGCTCTCCGGGCGGGTTCAATTTCCTCCTCAGCGCTGACCCCTGAGCACCGACCACTGACCACTGACCACTGACCCGATTCCGATCGCTTTCTGATTCTCTTCTAATCTTTCCCGCCCCAATCCGGTCCTCCATCTGCACCGCTCTTCTGCCGTAAGGAGCTTGTCATGGACAGCGGCTATTACGCGGCGATGACCGGATTGCTGGCGCGGACCCAGGCGCTGGACACTGCCGCCGCCAACCTGGCCAACGCGCAAACTTCCGGATATCGCGCCGAACGCGAGTACTTTCGCTCCGTGCTGATGAGCGCCGATGCGCCGGCTTCGCAACTGGGGCAGACGGTGAACAACTTTGGAGTGTTGGGAGGAGACCGGCTGAACCTGGGCCAGGGGCCGTTGCAGGAAACCGGCAACCCATTGGACCTGGCCATCGAGGGCCAGGGTTTTTTTGAGATTCAGACGCAGAACGGGATGCGCTTCACCCGGGATGGAAGCTTTCACCGCTCCCCGGCCGGACAATTGGTGACCGCCAAGGGCGAGCCGGTGCTGTCAACAACAGGAAAGGCGATCGCGGTGCCTCCGGGGGAAGTTTCGGTGGGAGCGGACGGAGTGCTTTCGGTGGCCGGCGGCGCGGTGGACACGGTGGGAGTGTTTACCTTTGCCGGCGGGGTCGCGCTCACACCTGAAGGCGCTAACCGCTATGTGGCTCCGCAGGGAACCACGCCGCTGCAGGCCAAAGATGCGGAAGTGCACCAGGGCGCGCTGGAGTCCGGCAACGAAGATGCGATCCAGGGCACGCTGGACCTGGTGATGATGCAGCGCCAGGCGGAGATGATGCAGAAGGCTCTGACCGTCTTCCACACCGAATTCAACAAGTTTGCCAGCGAGGATCTGGCGAGAGTGTAGGCAATAGGGAGTAGGGATTAGGGATTAGGGGTTAGGGATTAGTTCGCAAAGCACGAGATGACTGAAAACTGACGACTGAAACTGCGAACTGTGAACTACGAACTTCGAACTGGAGTGAAACGACATGATTCGAGCCTTGTACACCGCGGCCAGCGGGATGAGCGCGCAGCAGATGAACCTGGACACGATTGCCAACAACCTGGCCAACTCGTCGACCACCGGGTTCCGCCAGTTGCGGCTGCAGTTTCAGGACATGGTCTACCAGAACCTGGTTACGCCGGGCGCGGCGCAGAGCCAGTCGACGGTGGGGGCGGGGCTGCAGATTGGACTGGGCACCAAATCGGCGGCGACCGAGGTCATCATGACCCAGGGATCGCTCAATCAGACGTCGAATCCGCTGGATGTGGCCATCGAGGGAACCGGGTTCTTCCAGGTGCAGCGGCCGGACGGGACCATCGCGTATACCCGGGCAGGGCAGTTCCACCTCAACAACCAGGGGACCATCGTCACCACCGACGGCGACCCGATCATTCCCACCATCACCATCCCGGCCAACGCCACTTCGGTGACCATCACGCAATATGGGGTGGTGAATGCGAGCCTCCCCGGACAGCAGAATCCGTCGCAACTGGGGCAGCTGCAACTGGCCACGTTTCCCAACCCTGGGGGGCTGGAAAGCATGGGTTCCAACCTGCTGCAGGCCACCCTCAGCTCCGGCGACCCGGTGCTGGGGAATCCCGGCGGAACGGAAGGGCTGGGAACGCTTCAGCAGGGGTATCTGGAGAATTCCAATGTGGACGTGGTCACCGAGTTCGTGCAGATGGTGCTGGCGCAACGCGCTTACGAATCGAACTCCAAGGTGATCAAGGCCGCGGATGACATGTATTCCCAAGTCAATAACATGACGCGGTAAGCAGGAAGTATCGCATGAAGATTCGAGGGACGATTTTTCGGGCACTGGCAAGCTGCGTGGCGGCAGGTTTCCTGGTTGCCGCGGCGGACGGCGCGGGACAGCAACCGTCCTCGCCGGTCCTGGTTTCGTCCGTCCGACCACAGGGGGTTTCCGGTTCCCTGGTGCGCGAGATTTACGACCCCAGCTCCGGCGCCCGCTGGATGCTGGTGCAGGACGCGGAACATCCCGGTGGACCGGGGCGCCTGATCCTCGCGAGACCGGGTATGCGGCTCCCGGGCCAGGGCCAACGCGGTCCGATGCGCGCTTCGATGCCGGTGGTGATCCATGCCGGCGACGCGATGCTTGTGGAAGAACATACGCCGGTGGTCGATGCCGTCCTGGAAGCGGTGGCGCTGGGGCCGGCCGCGGTTGGATCGCCGGTGAGAGTACGGCTCAGGGTGGGCGGGCGCGTGGTGCGCGCGATTGCGTCGGCAGCGGGGCGGGGAACGCTCGCTCCGGGAGGGGAGGCCCTGCCATGAGATTGCGCTGGAATCGCGTTCTGTTTCTTTTGCTGGGCCTGGCCTTCGCGGGGCTTTTCGTCTTCGCCGCCGGAAAAAAGACCAAGCTGAATGAGACCGCCAAAGCGAGTCCGCCGGAGGTTTCGCTGCGCGCCTACGTGGAACGCGTGCGGGCGCAGCAGGCAGCCGAGGTGCGCACCCCAGGTTCCATCTGGAGTCCCAACGGCCAGCTGGTCCGCCTGGGTACCGACGTCAAGGCTTTTCGGCTGCACGACGTGGTTTCGATTGTGGTCAGCGAGAGCCTGGCGGCTTCCACCGACGGGCAGGTCAAGAACTCGCGCGCTTCCAACGCCAACTCCAGCATTACTTCGCTTTTCGGCGCCCTCAAGTCCAGCAACGCGCTGCAGAACCTGGTTGGGCAAACTTCGTCTTCGGGCCTGACCGCGCAGGGACAGAGCACCACCAATTCAAGCCTGATGACGACCTTTGGCGCCGAGGTGGTGGATGTGCTGCCCAACGGCATGCTGGTGGTGCAGGCGACGCGGCAGTTGACGTTTTCTCAGCAGACCCAGCTCATCAAGCTGCGCGGTCTGGTGCGCCCGGAGGATGTGAGCGCCCAGAATCAGGTGCAATCGACCGCCATGACGGACCTGGAGCTGGAAGTGACGGGCAAGGGCATCGTGAACGATTCCACCTATCGCCAGAATCCGCTGGTGCGGCTGCTGGAGAAGCTGATCGTGTTTTAAAGGCAGGGAATAGGGAGTAGGGAATAGGGATTAGAGAGATGCGGAATTGCGTTCACAAATACGGTGCGGTCATGCTTGGGATAGCGTTCGCCTGCGCTGGCATCTTCGGCCAGATTGCGCCGCAGAAGGCGCGCGTCAAGGACGTGGCGACCATCGAGGGGATTCGCGACAACCAGTTGGTGGGATATGGCCTGGTGGTGGGACTGCGCGGGACCGGCGACAGTTCGCAGACTGTGTTCCCGGCGCAGACCCTGGTCTCGGCGCTCGAGCGCATGGGCATCACGGTTCCGCAAACCGGATCCAACTCCGCCAGCAACATGCAGGTGAAAAACATGGCGGCGGTGTTCGTGGTGGCCACGCTGCCGCCCTTCAGCCGACCCGGCTACAAGATGGATATCACGGTTTCGTCGGCGGGCGATGCGCGATCGCTCGAAGGCGGCATCCTTTTGATGACTCCGCTCTACGGTCCCGACGGACAAATCTATGCCGAGGCGCAGGGCTCGCTGGTGCTGGGCGGATACATGGCGACGGCTTCCGGAAATGCGCGCCAGATGAACCATCCCACCACGGCGCGCATCCCCGGCGGCGCGCTGGTGGAGCGCCCCGTGCCGTTCGATCTCAAGCAGATGCAATCGGTCAACGTGATTCTGAACGATGCCGATTTCCATACCGCCGAAGGCATGGCGGCGGCCATCGACCGGGCGCTGGGCTCTGCGCGAGCGCACGCCGTGGACAGCCGCCGGGTGGAGATTACACCCGATCCCAACGAGGACCGGGCGGCGCTGCTCGACCGGGTGGAAGCGGTCGAGGTTACGGTTTCGCCGCGGGCGCGGGTGGTGGTGAACGAGCGCACCGGAACCGTGGTGATCGGGGGCACGGTGCGGCTGCAGCCGGTGTCGATTCTCCATGGCGGGCTTTCCGTCAACGTGATTTCGCAGCCCATGGTTTCGCAACCCGGTCCGCTGTCCAACGGCACCACCCAGGTGGTGCAACAGACCACGGTGCAGGCGATTGACAAGCCGGTTAACCGGATCGATCTCAAAGAAGGCGCCACCGTCGAGGATCTGGTACAGGAATTGCAACGTACCGGTGCAGGCGCGCGGGATGTGATTTCCATCCTGCAGGCCATGAAGGAAGCCGGCGCGCTTGAGGCCGACCTGGAGGTGCTCTGATGCAGGTTCATGCTATCGGTGGGGCGGGAATTGTCGAGAGAGCTGCATCGCCGCAGCCGCGCCTGGTGCATGCCGCACACGAATTCGAGGGCCAGATGCTCAAGGAATTGCTGAAACCGATGACCGCAAGCGACGGCCTGACCGGCGACGAAAGCGATTCCGGTTGCGGCGGAATCCTGGGTGAGTTTGCTTCGGAGGCGTTTGGGAAAGCTCTCAGCGAGCAGGGAGGATTCGGATTGGCGGATCGAATTGTGGGGCAGCTTTCCCACTCCGGTAATCATCCCGCATCGGCAGCGGTAACCGGAAAACTGCACTTCGATACCGATATGAGAGGGTTCAAATCACTAGAGTGATTAGTTGGATTGCCGATGAAATCAGCGAGGAGTAGCAGAAATGGACATTCGCACAGGCTTGGATGGATTGAGATCGCTTTTGGGAGTCACGCAGCCGGCAACAACGTCAACGCAGGCTGCGTGGAGCGGCGCGGCGCACGACAGCAGCCCGATCTCCGCTGACCGGGCGACGCTGAGCAGCGCGGGCAGCGAAGTGGCGCAATCGGCCGGCGACGGCGGGGTGCGCATGGACAAGATAGCCGGCATTCAGGCGGCGCTGGCGGCGGGCACTTACAACGTGCCGGCATCCGCGGTGGCTTCGCGGCTGGTGGATTCGATGCTTGGGGCATCGCAGTAGCGACAGGCGATGGCAAGCCAGGGTTCGATCCGGAAGGGACGGGTCATGCACGGGTTGGTGGTGCGCCGGGTAGATCCGGAGCTGAAACAAATTGTGAGAGAGGCGTCGCGGGCGCTGGCCGCGCTGGATGTAGAGCGGCTGGAAGAGCTGTCCCGCGCCTGCGAAGCGCTGAATCATGTTCCGCTGCATGGAGCGGTTCGCGCGGAGAGGGCGCGGCAGGCGACTGCGGCTGCCGCCGACATGGCGGTATTTGCGCGAGTGCTGGAGGCGACGCGCGCCAATCTGAACGTGATGAATCGTCTGCGCGCATTGCGCCAGGGCCAGGTCGAGTACGGCGAGCCGACGCGCTGGACGCAGGCGGAGGTCATTCATGGGAACCATTAGCTCCGCCTTCAGCATCATCTCCGGAGCGCTCGATGCCGACCAGTCGGCGTTGAGCATCGTGGCCGGCAACGTGGCCAACGCCAACACTCCCGGCTATACCGAGGAGAAGCCCAACTGGCAGGAAAATTCACCGGTCACCATCAACGGCATTGCTTACGGCACCGGGGTGACGGAGACCGGCGCCTCATCCGTGCGCGATCGGGTATTGCTGGAACGGCTCGATCAGCAGCAGCAATTGGCTTCGGCATCCGGCACGCGGCTTGAGGCTCTCAACACGCTTCAGGCGTTGTTTACTCCCGATTCAGGCTCGGCCAGCTCCAAAGCGGGTGACATCGGCAACGACATTACCAGCTTCTTCAATTCGTTTTCGTCGCTGGAAGCCAACCCCGGCAACAACGCGATGCGGCAGCAGGTGCTTTCCTCGGCGTCGCTGCTGGCCGGCGACATTTCCAACACCGCCGCCAGCCTGCAGATGCAGCGGTCCGCGCTCGACCAGGAGGCGGGCGGAGTCGCCAGCCAGGTGAATGCGCTGACCTCCTCGATCGCACAACTCAACCGGCAGATTCAGTCCGCTTCGCCCGATTCCGATGCGGGAACCCTCGAGGACCAGCGGCAATTGGATCTAAGCAAGCTTTCGCAACTGGTCGGCATCAACCAGATCACTACCGAAAACAACGGCCTCACGATTACCACGACCTCCGGCCAGACGCTGGTTTCCGAGGGCGTGAGCAACCCCATGACCACCGGCATGGTGAATGGAGTCACAGATTTTTTTCTCGGAGGGACTGACGTGACCGCGCAGCTCATGGGGGGCGGCGGTCAACTGGGCGGCTATCTGACGGCGCGCGATCAGGACATTCCCCAGGTGCTGGGCGCGCTGGACCAGCTCGCTTTCGGCGTCTCCACCGAAGTGAATGCGCAGAATAAGGCCGGCGTCGACCTGAATGGGAATCCGGGCGCGGCCATCTTTTTCCAATCGCCGCAAGTTGCGGGCAGCGCCTCCGCCATGAGCGTGGTCATGACCGATCCCAACGGAATTGCCGCGGCTGCGGCAGGCCAGGGGACCGGAGACAACTCGAATGCTGTGGCGATGGCAAATCTGGCCACGTTGTCCGATCCGCCGATTTTGAATGGCCTGATCCTGCCTAGCGGACAGGTGCTGGCGGCCGGGCAGACGCTGCTGAACGATCAGGCGCCAAGCAGCTACTACTCCGGGCTGGTGACGACTCTGGGAGCCACCGTGTCCCAGGTGCAGACGGAGAATACGGCCCAGAATGCTTCGGTGGCGCAGTTGCAGACGCAGAACAACGCGCTTTCGCAGGTCAACCTCAACGATGAAGCCTCCGCCATGACCACGATGGAGCGCAGCTACCAGGCCGCGGCGCAGGTGTTCACGATGATCAACAGCATCATGGCGTCGGCGCTCAACCTGGGTGAACAAGCGACCGTGGGTTAACAGCCTGCGGCAAAAGTCGAAATATCGGGAAAGCCGTCCCGCAGGGACTAAAGCCCGACTGATTTTGCAGGACTAACGGCACGACTAGTGCGCTTTTGAGTCCCGTGCTTACTGTCAGGGTCGACTCTTGTGGCTTCCCACCCTAACCGCAAAAGGCGCGGTTAAGGTGGGGCACGGGGGGTTTGTTAGCACTTGACTTGAAAACGCTCTAAATTCGTGCCCTTTCAAAACCTGACTTGCACTAACAGGCTGTTAAGAGGCGAGCAGACGGCCGCGGAGCAGAAACGGAGAAGCAGACTATGCGGGTGGATCCCAGCTACGTGACTAACCTGGTGAGCGCGCTCAACCAGACCCAATCCAACACGCAGCAGCTTTCATCCGAACTCTCCAGCGGAGTGCGCGTGACTTCGCTCAGCCAGGATCCTTTGGCGGCAGGAGAAAACGTGCTGCTGCTCAACCAGATGCAACAGGATGATTCGTTCACGCAATCTTCCAGCCTGGTCACGGGACAGTTGCAGGTTGCCGACTCCGCGCTGGGACAGGTTGTGTCGCAGCTTGACCAGGCCATTTCTCTGGCCACCAGCGCCAACAACGGGACCATGAACGCGAGCAATCGGCAATCCTTCGCTAACCAGATTTCCGGCATCCTGTCCGAGGTGCTTACTCTGGCTAACTCGAGCTACCAGGGGCAGTTCATCTTTGCCGGCGGCAAGACGGCGAGCGCGCCATTTTCTCTCTCCAACGCAACCTCTCCGGCGACCGTTGCCTACGCCGGCGATCAGGATGTGAACTACCTGGAATCGCCCAATGGTCAGAAGGTCCAGTTGAATGTCCCGGGCGATCGGATTTTCGCGGGTGCGGGCGCGAACAGCGTGTTTGCGGCGCTGAACAGCCTGGTGGCGGACTACTCCGCGAACGTTCCTAACAGCGCCCAGGCGGTGGCCGACACCACGGCGCTGGGGACGGCGCTCAACTACGTTTCACAGCAGCGAGTCACCATCGACAACTCCATTACCCATCTCAACGCCGCCTCCAACGCCGTGAGCAGCGAAGAAACCCAACTGACCGCCGCTCAAACCAACCTGATGCAGGCCGATGTCGCCCAGGTTTCCACCCAGCTTGCCATGTCGGAAACGCAGCAGACCGCGCTCGAAGATGTGATTGCGCAGATCGGTTCCACCAGTCTGTTCGATAAGCTGCCGATCGGCTGAGGGTCCGGCGAACCGGGTGCAACTTTCGTCACTCACGCCCAGAATCCGGCTGTCGCTATACTGGTAAGAACAGGATTCCTCTTGTTCGAACCGATCCGATTTCTCTGGAATGCGACTCGCGGGTCGCGGCTAGCTCCATGGCGCAGCGCCTATCTGCGCTGGCGCGTGGAAACCTATTCCGGCCAGCGGGCGGAAAAACTGACCTTGCGCGATGTGTTCCGTTTCATGTGGGCTTCGCGGTGGGAGCTGCTTAGCTTTCTGGCCTGGACCGGACAGGTGCAGCGCGATGCGCGGCGCAAACCCTGAGAAGCCGGCTCCGGATACAAGAGGACGGAGGGCGGGGCCAGCAATGAAAACACGCAGGAGCAATTGGACACGGCGCGATGTGATGGGCGCGACCTTTGCGGCAGGAGCCATCGCGGCGCTTCCGGGCTGGGCTGGCGCGCTGGACACGCCGGCCTCTCGCGTCGGCGTTGCCGGAGCGGATTCCCTGCGTGCCCATGCTCAGGCCCACGGACTGCTGTATGGCGCCGCGGTCAATCCGGCGCTTCTCGACGTGGATGGAATAGCGGCCGGAAACACCTCCGATCCGTATTCCCAGCTTGTCGCCGGCCAGGCCAACATCGTGGTTGCAGAGAATTCCATGAAGTGGGGGCCGTTGCGGCCCACGCCCACCACCTTCAACTTCACGCAGGCGGATCGGCTGATGCGATTTGCCAGCCTGGCCGGGCAGCGGGTGCGCGGACACAATCTGTGCTGGCACGAGCAGCTTCCGTCCTGGTTCAAGACCACCGCGACCAAGGACAACGCGCGCCAGTTGCTGGTGGATCACATTCAGGCGGTTGCCGGCCGCTATAAGGGAAAGATTCAAAGCTGGGACGTGGTGAATGAAGCGGTGGCCCCGAAGGACGGCCGCGCCGATGGATTACGCAACTCGCCGTGGCTGGGGCTGCTGGGGCCGGAGTATATCGAATTGGCGCTTCAGACGGCTGCGGCTGCAGATCCGGGAGCGAAACTCACCTACAACGACTACGATATCGAGCTCGATACTCCGGAGCAGATCAACAAGCGCGGACAAGTGCTGATGCTTCTGCGGCGGCTGAAGGCGCGCAATGTTCCCATTCACGCAGTGGGCGTACAGAGTCATCTTCATGCGCAGGGTCCGCAGGCCGGCGCGGGGTTGCAGGAGTTTCTTCGCGAACTGAAGAAGATGGATCTCGAAGTGTATGTGACCGAGATGGACGTGAACACGCGTGGCCTCGACGGTGGGGCGGAGGCGCAGGACGACGCGGTTGCCGCTGTCTATCGCAATTACCTGGGCCTGGTGTTGCCCGAGCCGAACGTGCAGGCGGTGCTCACCTGGGGCATCACGGACGCGCACACATGGCTCAACCAGTCGAGGGCGGATTGGGCCCTGCGAAAGGATGGCACGCGGCAGCGGCCGTTGCCGTTCGATGACCAACTCCATCCCACGCCCGCGTTTGTGGCGTTGCGAACGGCCATCGACGCATCGCGGCCGCTGGTGCGGCCGGCGGCTCCCCAGCCCGCGGCCGAACTCGATCCCGCGAGCCTCTACCAGCCGTTTACGGTGCAGGGAAGCCCGGGCAGCGCACCTTCTCCAGCTAAGTCATTTGTAACCCCACGCGAGCAATAAGGCGGGGCTGCGGAAAAGCTCCAATTCGTCGATGTCTTAAAGGGGCATGACTTTAGTCGTTCCGCTAAGGGCCTCAAAATGCGAAGGGCTTTGGAGGCTGCGGAAAAAGTCGCGTTTAGAGCTATTTCGCAGATGCCAGCGCAGCAGGGGCTGAAGCCCGGACCACTATTTGCGGGCTGTTGCGGCCCGACTGAAGTCGTGCCCTTTTACAAAGCATTCCGCGATCGCGTTTTTCCGCAGCCTGTTTAGCCCCCGAGGGAGGGCGGGCGCTTTCCATCGTGTGCGTTCGCCGGCTCTGGTATGCCCAGAAGCACTCCGCAGCCTATCATTGGAAGTGGAGCCACTCTATTTGGAATGAGATTTTGGGCAATTCTTCTGTGGACATCGCTGTCATCCTCTCTGTTTGCGCCCGTAACCAGGGCGCAGCAGATTCCTGCGCCTGAGCCGCCCCAGCCGATGCCGGGTTCGCAATCCGAACAGCCGACGCTGCGCATCAACGCGCAGGAAGTCCTGGTGCCCACGCTGGTGGAGAAGCGCGGCGGCGGCATCGTGTACGGGCTCAAGGGCGAGGACTTCCTGCTCGAGGACAACGGGGTTCGGCAGAAGGCGAATGTGCAGGAGGAGATGGACACCGCTCCCGTATCGCTGGTGGTCGCGGTGGAGCAGGGCGGGGCAAGCGTGCTGGAGTTTGACAAGGTGGCCAGGCTGGGTCCGCTGCTGGACCTTTTTCTGTCGGACCCGCGCAGCCAGGCCACGCTGGTGGGGTTTGATTCCGAGCCCCATCTCATTCGCGATACCACGCACTCAGAAGAAGACCTGGACGAAGATTTGAAGCACCTTCAGCCGGGCGACGGGGGCGACGCCATTCTCGACACGGTGAGCTATGCCGTCGACCTGCTGCAATCCCAACCCAAGGAATACCGGCGGGTGCTGCTGCTGATCAGCCAGGCGCGCGACCACGGCAGCAAACACACCAAAATCGAGCAGTTGATCAAAAAGATCGGCGAAAGCGATGTGCTGGTGCTCACGGTGGAGTTCTCCCCCATCACCGCGGAGTTTCTCCACGATGCGAAGGACTCGGGCGAAGACCGGACCATGAACATGGTTTCAGCCCTGGTGGCGCTGGTGGAGGCGTTCAAGAAGAATGTGACCAAAGAAATCGCGCTGATGAGCGGAGGCGAATACACCACCTTTATCAGCGACAAAAAATTTGAGCAGCGGGTAATGGAGGCGGCCAAGCATGCACGCAATCGCTACCTGCTGACGTTTCGTCCATCGAACCCCACGCCCGGCTTGCATTCCATTCGTGTGCGGCTGACCCAGGATTATGGCGCCCATATCGTGGCGCGGGCGAATTACTGGGTGGGGGATGAGGCGCAGTGACTCAGTGAAGGAGTGAACAAGTGAAGGAGTGAACAAGTGAAGGAGTGAATGAGTGAACCCAGATTCACTCCGAGATGACGGTCTGGGATGGAGATCGGCGGCCTTGGAATCGACGATCAAGGGACCTGAGCCAGAGTTCAAACACCAGCACATTGATGGAGAAGCCGATCCAGAATGCGATGCCGAAGAATTGGCTGGGGACGAGATGGGTAACCGCGCTGGTGGCGAAAAAGACTCCCATCACGGGACGAGTGGTGGCGATGCCGAGCAGAATCGCGATGGCTCTCAGCATCCAGCGCCGTTTCAATAGAAGTTCGTCGTGAAGGCGGTACCACCAGGCACGCGCCAGTGAGAAAAGGAAAAAGCTGTTGAAGAACCACACAGCGGATCGCTCGGTCCATCCACCCACTGCGTAAGCGCTCATGGCATAGGCGGTAATGCCAACCACTGCGCCCAGTGGGAACAGGATGCGATCGGGCCATTGCAGCCTGGCGAATCGCGCAAAAACGGCAAAGGGAGCGAGCAGTACAAACAACAGGGCGGGAATGATATGCGACAGGGTGAGGGCCGCATGGGAAGCGAACACGTCGTCGAGAGCGGCCAACTGCGGAGGGCCGTTGTGCACGGAAACGGCGAGTGCGACCATGCGCCGAATCACTACCGCGATGGCAATGGCAACGCAGATCCAGAAGCCGATGCGGAGGGCGAGAGGCGATCGGGTTTCGCCAGGCAAATGAGTGGAAGGAGAATTTGAAGCCGTGGCCATTTCCGACCTCCCGGTGAGGACCTTGGTGCTGAGATTATACGGACAATTTGCCGCGAATACTGTGGCATAATGTCCGTATGGCGCATGCGCTCGTAGTCTACACTCCTCCCGACTCAACGTTTGCCTATGACTGGCAGGCGGTGGAGCGCGGAGTACCGCTTTCAGCCCTGGAAGAGTTCTCGGCTCATTCCGGATTCCCGGTCAAGGCGCTCCTCGATGTCGTTATTCCGGCACGTACCCTCAAGCATCGCCGCCAGCGCAACGAGCCACTGAGCATTGAAGAAGCTGACAGGCTACGTCGCGTCGCCCGTACCTACGAACTGACCCTTAAAGTGTTTGGGAGCCCAGCCGACGCTCGGCAGTGGATGACCGCAAGGATGCGCCGCTTTGAAGATCGGATGCCGATGGCGCTTCTACGCACTCAGGCCGGAGAGGAAGCCGTTCAGGAAGCTCTGATCCAAATCGATGAGGGGATGTACATTTGACTCCGCCCCAATGCGCCGGCACCCTGGCCGACGAACCGGACGAAGTGTATGACCTTGCGGCGGTCTGAGATGAGGTTATGGCGCATCAGTGATTTCAGCGACCTCAAAGGTCGGGGCGGGCAACTCGCTTCCGCGCGCTGGCACACTAAGGGGAGACCGGTCGTTTATCTGGCCGAGAACCCTGCGGGGGCGATGATGGAGCGTCTGGTTCACATGTTCCAATTCGCCGGCAAGGTGCCAAGGACCTACCATCTGCTGGAGATTGAAGCCGACGACTCTCTCGTGATCCACGATCTGCTTCCTCTCGCCGATGCCCAGTGGCGCGATCGCATCGACCTCACGCGCGCTGCGGGCGATCGATGGTTGGCGGCTGCAGCATCCCTGCTCGCGAAGGTTCCGTCCGCAGTCGTCCCGCGCACATGGAACTATCTCTTCAATCCGCTCCATCCCGATGCCCCGCGCGTAGCCGTCGTCTCCGAGTTGAACGAAACCTTCGACGCACGGCTGTTCGAGTCTCGACCCCATTGATCGCACAGGCTTTCTTCCCCACATTCCCCCCGACCGCGCAGGTTCCCATCCCCGGCCGTTCATGTTAATCTCAATCCAGACACTTGAGAGTGGACTGAGACGCAAGAGGAGTAACACACGCCGTGCTGGCGACTGCTAAGAAAACCGACCTGATTCAACGCTTCCGCACACATGAAACGGATACTGGGTCCCCTGAGGTCCAGATTGCGATTCTGAGTGAGCGGATTGGCGAGTTGACCGAGCATTTCAAGACGCACAAAAAGGACCATGCCTCCCGGCGCGGTCTTTTGATGCTGGTCAGCAAACGCCGCCGCCTGCTGGATTACCTGAAGACGCACGACACAGACCGTTATCGCGATGTGATCGGCAAACTGGGAATCCGCAAATAAGCAGAAAGCCATCCAGAAAGCCGATATTGACCCGGAAGCGCCCAGACCGAAGGTTGGTCACGGCCCCAGTTTCCACAGAAGCCCGGGGCCATGGTGTACCTGGCGAATACCATTCACAGCCAGGATCGGCGCACAACTGTCGCCGCAGCGTGGCCCAGAATTTCGATCCGGTCGGCGGAGTCGGCAGCGGTGGCTGCCGCCCCCTGCATTGCGCGGCGAACTTCGCCCGCCCCTTCGCCGCGCCGCTCCCTTCCATCCCAAGTTTCCCAAGCGAAAAAATGAAAAGAGGACACTATGTCTACCAAGCATGAAGTAGCTGTCGAGCTTGCCGGCGGCAAGCGCCTGGTCTTCGAGACCGGCCGCATGGCCAAGCAAGCGTCCGGAGCGGCCCTGGTGACCACCGGCGAAACCGTCGTTCTGGCCACTGCCGTGGCTTCACAGGAGCCGCGGGAGGGTATCGACTTTTTCCCCCTCACGGTCGATTACCGCGAATACACCTATGCCGGCGGACGCATCCCCGGCGGCTTCATCAAGCGGGAAGGCCGCCCCAGCGAGAAGGAAATCCTTACCTCGCGCCAGATCGATCGCCCCATCCGCCCGCTCTTCCCTGACGGTTTCCGCAATGAGACGCAGGTCATCGCGCTGGTCTTCTCCGCCGACAAGGAAAACGACCCCGACGTGATCGCCATCAACGCCGCCGCCACTGCCCTGGCTCTCTCCGACATCCCGTTCAGCGCCACCGTGGCTGCGGTGCGCGTGGGCCGCGTCAATGGCGAGTTCGTCATCAATCCCACCTACTCCGAGCGTGCTGAAAGCTCCGTCAACATCATGGTGGTCGGCCACAAAGACGGCATTGTGATGATTGAAGCCGGCGCCAAGGAAGAGACGGAAGAGACGGTTCTCGGCGCCATCGAGTTTGCGCACAACGAAATCCGCAAGATCGTCGCTGCCATCGAGGAACTCGCGTCCAAGGCCGGCAAGCCGAAGCGTTCTTTCACCGCTCCCGAGTTCGACGACGCTTACTACAACGAGCTCAAGTCGAAGATTGGCGATCGCCTCAAGGACGCGCTCGACACCAAGTCCCACGGCAAGACGGTAAGTTACACGCTCGTGAAGCAGATCAAGGACGAGCTCGCGGCCGGAATTCCCGCCGACGACACCACCGGCGCTAAGAAGAAGCTCGCCACCTACTACGAAGCTCTCCGCGAACGCCTCTTCCGCGAACAGGTCACCAAGGAGCGCATTCGTCCTGACCGGCGCGCGTTCAACGAGATTCGCGCCATCAGCATCGAAACCGGCGTTTTGCCCCGCACCCACGGCTCCGCCCTCTTCACTCGTGGCGAAACTCAGGCGCTGGTCACGGTCACGCTGGGCACGCCCGACGAGGCACAGCGCATGGAGAGCTATGAAGGCGAGAGGCGCAAAAACTTCATGCTGCACTACAACTTCCCGCCGTTCAGCGTGGGCGAAACAGGCCGCATGACCGGCGTTGGACGCCGCGAAGTGGGCCATGGCGCGCTCGCCGAGCGGGCCATCTCCGTCGTGCTTCCTGACGAATCGCCCTACGCGGTCCGCATCGTCTCCGACATTCTTGAGTCGAACGGATCCTCCTCGATGGCCTCGGTCTGCGGCGCCAGCCTGGCGCTGTTCGATGCGGGAGTTGCCATCAAGGGCGCCGTTGCCGGTGTCGCCATGGGACTGGTGAAAGAAGGCGACGACTTCGCCATCCTCACCGACATTGCCGGTGCGGAAGACCACTACGGCGATATGGATTTCAAGGTGGCCGGCACCAGCAAGGGCATCACTGCCCTGCAGATGGACATCAAGATAGGCGGCTTACCACGCGAGATTCTGCAGCAGGCCATGGAGCAGGCGCGCGAGGGCCGACTTTTCCTGCTCGACAAAATGAATGCGGAGCTGAACGGACCGCGCACCGAGCGCTCCAAGTATGCACCGCGCATCGAGACCGTCATGATTCCCACCGACAAGATCCGCGACCTGATCGGCAAGGGCGGCGCCACCATCCGTGGCATCGTTGAGCAGACCGGCGCCAAGATCGACGTCGACGATACCGGCAAGGTCTCCGTGGCTTCCAGCGATGCCGACGGACTGGCCAAGGCGCTGGCGATGATCAACGACATTACCGCCGTGCCTGAAATTGGCAAGACCTATCTGGGAAAGGTGGTTCGCATCGCCGAATTCGGCGCGTTTGTCGAGCTCTTCCCGGGCACCGACGGCCTGCTCCACATTTCCGAGATCGCCGAGCATCGCGTCAAGGAAGTGAAGGACGAGCTGCGCGAAGGCGATCAGGTCATGGTCAAGGTGCTTGCCATCGAAGGCAACCGCATCAAGCTCAGCCGCAAGGCGCTCATCAAGGAGCAGAAGGCCAAGCTGGCGCAGTCCCAGGGCGGCGCTCCCGCTGCTGAAGCCGAAGGAGAGGCCGAAGGTCCGCAGTCCGCGGCCCCTCAACCGCCGGCTCCGCGAGCGCCGCGCCACGAGTTCGACGAGCGCCAGCCCCGTTCCAATCAGAGCACCATCCTGATTGAGGGCGGCGACGACTTCGACGAAGAGGGCAGCACCACCGAGGAATTCGACGAGGAGAACGAGCCAAACTTCAACCGCGTTGAAGGAGCCCCGGTGGCAGCCGGTGGAGTCGCGCCGAGCGGAGCCGCTCGGCCGCAGGGTGGAGGGGGTGCTGGCGACAACAATCGCCGGCGTCGTCGCCGTCGCGGCGGTCGCCCCGGTGGTGGCGGCGGCGGTCGTCAGGGATAATTCCCGCTTCCATTGAAAAACAAAGCCGGCCCGGTACTCAATTCCGGGCCGGCTTTGTTTTCGAACGGAATGTGTTGGGATTCGTGACAAATGCCGGGCGCAATCTGAATCGAGCGCGTCGGCCAGCCCCTGTTTACTGGGGAATTCCGATACCCGCTTCGTGACGCGCCGCGCGCGTCATAGGCGATTCCGATTTTGGCCCGTGCGATTCGGAGCAGCGCTTGTCATCGTACATGCGAAGGTCGGCCTGGATGCACAGCGACTCCTGGTCCTGCGCGTCCTCGGGGAACAGCGCCACTCCGAGGCTGGCGCCCACGCTGACCATGCGGCTTTCCAGAAGAAGAGGCTGATCCAGCAGGCTCAGCAGCGAATGGCCCACTTGCCTGGCTTCACTGCGGCTGGTTGGCCCTTCCAGAACCACCGCGAACTCGTCCCCTCCCGTGCGTGCCACGGTGTCGGAACGGCGGACTCGCCCGCTGAACACGCGAGCGATTTCCTGCAGCAACAGGTCACCTACGTGGTGGCCCATGGTGTCGTTCACCTGCTTGAAATGGTCCAGATCGATCATGAGAAGCGCGGCCTGGGTGTTGCCGCGGCGCGCGCGTTCCAGGGCGCTTGCCAACCGGTCCTGGAACAGCCGCCGATTGGGCAGCCCGGTCAGCTCATCATGCAGAGCCAGATACTTGTTGTGCGCAATCTGGTCTTCGAGCAGCACCAGGATCATGCCCACCGCGACCACGTATTTGGGCAGGTTCCACACCTCGCTTTCGAGGTGAATCATGGGAAACCAGGCCCCTATCGCCGGCGCAACCGTGAACACGTTGGCCCATAGGAAGAATCCAGCGATGGTAATGAACGCGCCCGCCGAAGCCCGCCGATACTGGAACCAGAAGTGAATACAAGTGCCGAGATACACGGTGAAAAGGACTGCGTTCAGAGCAAAATCCCCACCGTCTGGGCGATTCTGCACGGCTAGAAGCGTCACACCCAGGCCCGCCTGCAGAACCACCACGATCCAGCGAAGAGGATGATGGAACCGACGAAAAGTGCTCACGGCCACGATCAGCGGCCCCGCACCGATTAGAATGGCGGTCGCCGTCAGTGACCAGACAGGTCCGCCCAGCATGAGGCTCGCCAGGTAAAGCAAGTAGGCGCCCAGCAGCACGAAAAATATGGTTCGGCTGGATTTTTCGCTGCGATAGGGAACCGAAGCCCGCATGAAAAGGATGCCGGCCCACACCAGCGAAACCACGCCGAGAAAGCTTGCCAGCGTCCCCCCAAATCCCGGCAGGGGAGCGAACATGAACGCGCCAAAATGAAATACGATCAGCAGCCAGCCCGTAAGCCAGTGCGCGGACACGGGCGTATGACTGTGGCGGGCCACCGAGATGAAGGCCCCTGCCAGCAGTCCAACAGCCATCAGGTCTGGGAGCTTACTCCAATCCACTCAACCTTCTCCTGGAGCGAGGTCTCTGCACGCAGGGCGACGCTTCCGACTCTTCTTCGGCTAATGAAGGCAGCTGAAAGAGAGATGATAGGAGCTTACCATCTATTTAGTAATTGGACTTTTGGGTACGCCGGCGTAACGCTTTAGTAACCGCACCGGACCACCGGGTGATTCCCATGCGGGTACGGCGGCCTGCTTTTTCGTGGCCCGGGCTGCGGAACATGATTAGACTAGCAGCAAAACCAGAGACGCTGAGCAGGGAAAGCGGGCAACCCAGCCTCGGTCGATCTGCTCGCGGGGCGATACATCCAAGATCAGGATCGTGTATCTCTGGCTTACGATGGAGCAAATGGCAGCCAGTCTCTATATTGTCGTCGAGGGCGAGGATCCCGGGTTCGATATTTTTGTGAACGGGCAGGCCCTGGCGCGCAATGAAGACGCGCTGGAGCGCCTGGCGGAGCGGCTGAAGATAAGCCCTCTGCTGGAGTTCTTTTCCGCCGACGAAAACTCCATGGCGCTGCTCCTCGACCAGGGCGCGGGCAATCCCGATTGGGCGCGCCATCTGCCTGATCCGCAATGGTTTGACCCCGTCAATGGCCTGGTGACGGTGTGCGCGCTGCTGGAGTTTCTGCGCCAGCGCCCCGCCGCCCTGGGTTCCGACACCGGACAGGTGCTCTCAGAACTGCGGGAGTACGAGCGCGTGCTGAGGAAGACGGCGCAATGGGAGCTGCGGTGGCATCTGGCCGTTAGTTGGCGATGACAGGCAGTTCACAGTTCAGAGTTCTGAGTTCACAGTCCTGAGTCAGGCGCTGAGAGGTCCATTCAAACTGGCCGGCAACTGAAATCGCCGAGTGAGCTAAATCACGCATCTTCGCAGACACATTCAGCGATTTGTCTCCCACGTATGAGACGGTTTTCGCGTTTTGCCTCAGACGTGTGAGACAGTTTCGAGCGGTTTGTCAGGGTTTCGCGGATTGAGAGGAACCGCAGATGAGAGATACCCCGCCCTGGCGAGGGCGGGGTATCCGCCAGGATAGGTTAATTTCCAGTGCCGTTCAACGTGACTCCTTGATATTCGTTTTGAGCGGTGTCAAAGAACTCAAGCGTTGCCGTGTATGTGGCTGCAGCGGCCGGCGTGAATATCACGAAGACTTTGCAGGTTGCCCCGGCGGCCAGTGTGGCGCCGCAGCTATTGAGCTGGTAAAAGTCCGCGTAATTTGTCCCGCCAATCCCAATGAAGGTGAATGTGGCTGTGGATGTGCCGGTGTTGGTCACCGTCATGATAGTGGCCACGGACTGGGTCCCGTGCAACGTGGTGGGAAAATTAATCGGCGACGGGCTGAACGACAAGGCCGCAGTTGGAATCCCTGTTCCAGTGAGCGCTACGCTACCGGCTCCCACACTGGTCGAGACGTTATAAGTGGCCGAGAGCGAACCGGTGGCCTGGGGTGCGAGGGAAATGATCGAATAGCACTGTGCGCCTGCCCCCAACGTGGAGTGGCAGTTGTCGAGTTGCCCAAAAGAGGTTGGATTGGTTCCGGAAAACGAAAAACTGTTGATCGTCAAGGTCGCGGTTCCGGAATTCTTCACGGTAACGAATTTGCCTGGGGAGATTGCCCCGATATTCTCTGTGCCGTAAGTCAGAGAGGTGGTAGAGAGACTGAGAATGCCGGTGGATGTTGCGCCCGTGCCGGAGAGAGCTACAACCTGGGGCGTGTTAGCCGCATTGTCAACTATCGCGATAGTGGCAGATAGCGGCCCCGTCACGGTGGGCTTGAACTCGGCCGAGATGGAGCAGTTCGCCGCGGCGGCAAGGGTGGTTCCGCAGGTATTGGCGGTAACGACGAATGACGTTGGCGCGGTTCCCCCCAGGGTGATTGAAGTGATGTTCAGCGTAGCATTGCCGGTGTTGGTGAGGGTGACGCTCTGCGCCGCAGTGGCGACTCCGACGGTCTCGGTGTTGAAGTTGAGGGTGGTTGCCGACAGAGTTGCCACTGGGGCCGAGGAGCCGGTCACCGATACCGTGATACTAGTGGAAACGGACGACGGATAAGTCTTGCTTCCCGCGAAGGTAGCAGTAATTGAGTTCGAGCCGACCAGCAGCGCCGAACCGTTGACCGTCAGCGAGCATGTTCCGGAGCTCAGGGTGCAGCTACCCAGCGCCGTGGTTCCCGCCGCGAAACTCACTGTGCCTGCGAGAGTGGGCATCTTGCCGCCGATGTAGCCGGGAGGCGACCCGCCGTTCACACTGGCGGTGAGTTTGGTGGATTGGGCCGTGGTGATAGTCAAAAGCGAGGCGCTGAGGTACGTAGTGCTGGTAAACGCCTTGTGCCAGTTGACCAGCAGGTTGTTGACATTCAGCGTGCCGATACCGGTGACTTCGTCGTAGCCCGGCGTTGACGGGAAGGCCACGGAGAGTGACGCGGAGCCGGTGCGCGATAACATGCCGAAGCCGGCGCCGGTGTTCACATAGCAGCTGAGCGAACCAGCCGCGCAGGGCACGTCGTTGTTGCTGCTGGTCACGTCGTTGAAGGTGCAGGTCGATATAGGGCGGCTGGTGGTAACTCCAGTGTTGGAGGTCTGCCCGTTGGAGTAACACGACGACTGGGTTGCGGTAGCCGTGAACTGTGCCTTGGCCAGCGCGTAGAGCGCGGGATTGAGCAGGCCCTGGCGGGTCCCGGTGTAGCTGACCAGCAAGCCGCCAATGCCTGCGAACTGCGGCGCGACGAAGGACGTGCCTCCCGCGGTCCCAAAGGTGGCCGAAGAAGCGCAGGCCGTACCCGCAACATGGGAATCGCAAAAGATGAGTGCGTGACCCCAGGGCCCGGCGCTGGCGAACGACGAAATGTCAGGCTGCGCGCGCATGGTGCCCGAGTAACCTGTGATCCCCGACTGATAGGACGGCACCGAGTAATGGGTGCTGAAGCCGCCCGAGCCGCCAACCACTTCGCCGTTGGTATAGCTCCCGGTGGCGCAAAGGCCTGCCCCGGTGTATCCGAAATACGCTGCGATGATACTGCTGGCGCAACTGCTGTTCCATGCAGTCTCCGGGACATATCCGAGAGCGTTGCCGTAGTAGGCGGAATTCGTGGAACTCCAGTAGGTGGTTAGCAGGGGACCTCCCTGGTGCTGGTCGTAGACATCCACAAAGTCCGTGCCGCCGGCAACGGTGACAAAGGGACTGCTGGCGAAGCCGCTGACGTTGATCCCGTGCGTGGCCGTCCCCGCGGTGTTCTGGTCTCTTACGTCCGATCCCGAGTCGCCCGCCGACACGATGAACGATTGCCCCTGCGCAGCGGCCTGGTTCAACAAAGTATCCTGGGCGGAATAATTGGAGGTGGTGAAGTTCAGCTCGGAGTTGCCATAGCTGAGGCTCATCACATCGGAAAGGTTGTTGTCGATCAGCGCCATTTCCGATGAAATGATGCCCTGGTTCGGGCTCTGATCGCACGACATGAAGATGAGGTTGGCCGCCGGCGCAAGGGCGCTGGCCCATTCCGCGTCCAGGGCTGCCTCGCCCTCTTCGCCATCGCCGTTGGGGTCAATGCCGGGATCGTTGCAGGTCACCGTGCCATAGCCGTGATACACGTGCATGTTCAGCGTCCCGGAGACGCCAAAGAGCGTGCGGAAAGTGGCGACATCGCCTCCCGTCGCGGCTTGGGTTGTGGAATTCACGGTGCCGTATACGATGTCGCTCTCTTCGATGACGGCCACCGTGGAGTTGGCGCCTTTTGTGCCGGCGTTAAAGGTTGGATTGACATTGTAGATGGTGTAGAAGTCCTGCGGCGTCACGTCGTAGTCGCCGCCGCCGGTCAAATAGGCCGGTGTGGCCGCGCCTGGCGCCGCTAGCTCCACATTGTGCCAGAGATGCGTGGTCTCGTCGTAGGACGCCTGCTTGACCGCGGTGTGGTTGGGATGAGCCGGAATCTTGTTCAGGCCCGAGATGCCGGCCACGATGGGAGCCAGCGCTGCCGGCAGCATGGGATCGCTGGCCAGCGCAGGATACTTGCCGCCGCCAACGTTGTAATAGTGCAATTGGGTGTGAAAGACCTCACGGACATCGCGGCCGGTCGCGGAGAAGTCGATGAACGATGCATTATTGGTCACGCCGTTCACGTGCATACCTTGCGCTTCGAGCCACTCGGTAATCTTCGAGATGTCCTGCTCCGAGGCTCCGAATCGTTCGCCGAACTGCCGCGGAGTAAGCCACTGGTGATACTCCGCCGCGGTGGGCTGCTGCTGGCGCGCAAGCAGGAGATCCAACGCCGCCTGCTGCGCGGGGCTGCGCTGCAGAACGAGGTAGAGACGCAATGGCAGACTATCTTCCACCGGGCCAAGATCGCGGCTGGGCGTCAGGTCCGCGCGGACGTTGCCGTGCAAGGTGACAAGCTGCTCGGTGTCGATCTTCTGGGTGATGACGGGGGGCGTGGTGCGCGATCCAAGTGAAGCTGTCTGCGCAGGCGCAAACGGGCTAAGCGGCATGAGGATGGCAACGGGCGCCAATAGATACCTGGGAAATAGCTTGCACATGAGTCGGACTCCTGATTTTTTTGCCCCGGCAGTGGTGACTGATCAGTCTCCCTGAGCGAGGGAGACCGGAGCGCGTTTAACACCGCAATAAGTCAAGCGGTAAGGTAAATTCAAACCGAAATACGATAGCGCCGGCATCTGTCTTCGCATCCTCTTTGAATGAAGCGTGAAACGAAGGCGTGCCATGGTGGGGACCAGGCACAGGCTCCGTAGCCGCTTGTCCGGGACGCAATAGAACCAGCCGACGGCTACACGAAGCCGTTGAGGCGACTGCTTATCAGCGAGGTTTTGTCTTGATACTGTGGGGACGCTATCAGGAGCGCAACGCGGCGGTCAATCGAAATCGCGGCGATTTTGTGATCTGGCGCACAAAAGAATTTTGAGGTGACTTATAGGTTACTTTTCAATCCGGACAGCGAAGAAATTAATGCCCGCGGGTAACTTAGATTAGTGACCATAGGCGCAGGAGACTGGAAGCATCGCGGTTGGCTGGTGGCGGGTCGTTGGCGGTCTGGGAGGCCACGGGGGCGGCCAGCGCCGCGGACAGGATGAGGGAAGCAGAATCCGAGCCGGGTGAGTCTCATGAGACTACCTCTTGCGATGAAGTGGGACGGACGGCGCCTGAGGGTATGGGCAGGCAGCGTCTGTTATACGGGATGGGCGGCGCGGGGTTGGCGGAGGGATTCAAGACCATGCTGAAAGCCGAAAATGGTGCGGGGCACCTGCGTTTCTTCGGGTTTCCAGGGTTCTCTATGGTTTATCGTAGGTTAGATTACTAACTGGTAAATATATCTATAATGGTTGTTTTGTGATACCTATGTGCTAAATGTCGCAGAAAAGGTGCAAAGCTGTGGGGAGGTACTACCCCCTGGCCTGAAACGACGAACTCCCGGATTTCTCCGGGAGCAATTCTGAAGATATCAATGGGGCGTCGCGGAGGATGTGATGGCTGTCACGGGGCTGTTATGTAGTGGCTTTCCGGGGAACGTCCCGTCTGTCGCCAGGTTTTCACCACCAAAATTCCGTTGACTGCGCTGGAGCGGCTGGGGTAGCTTCAGACCACAACTGCGGATCGAAGCAATGAGTCCGCTCGAGGAGAAAGCATGACCAAGCAAGTGAATGCAGCCCTGGAGCAAGTAAACGAGGGCCGGCGGAAGATTCTGGGAATGATGCTGGCCGGGGCGGCGATAGCGCCGATTCTGACATCGACCGCATTTGGGGCAACGGGGGCGCAGGATACCGGGGATAAAAGCCACAAGCTGAAGGCGGCCACTGCGGCGCCGAAGACGACCAAGCCCGCGTCGAAAGTAGTAAAATCCCCAGCCCCCAGCGTTGCACCCAAGCCGGGGAGCACGGCATCCCCGGATAAGAAACACAAGAAGGGCAGCAGCGACACCGAAACGAACCCCCCGAAGTAGCGGGGGTATAGGAAGGGCGCTTGCGGCAGGGCGCGAATCCAAAGAACGCGTTGAATGACTTCAAACAAATGAGAGGATCGGCGTCCATGGGAAGGCCCAGTGTGAGCGCGGGTGTGGGGCTGTGCCAAGTGGAGGACGGCTACCTGGCATACAGCGCATCGGGAGGAGTGATGCATGAGCTGAACCCGGTGGGGGCTCTGATTGTGGAGCTGTGCGACGGGACGCGCACCGAGGAAGAGATTGCTGGGCTGGCGGCAGGCGCGGTACCCGGCGAGAAACCGGAAGCAGCGGTAATGCAGTTTATTGCAGAGGGGTTGGCCAACGGGCTGCTGGTTGAGGGAGAAGGGACTGCGCAAGCGGCGCGGTTTATGGATGCCGAGGAGCTGCGGGCGGCCGGAGACGAGCTGTGGAAGACGGACCTGTCCGAGGCGGCGCTTAAGGTCACGCGCCGGTATACGGAGATGGAGCCGGAGAACCTGCGTGGGTGGTGGGCTCTGGGGGATCGTGCTTATTTCCTCAAGAATCGCGACTTGACGATTGAGGCGTACCGGCGATATTTGCAACTCAATCCGGAAGACGACGCGATCCGGCAGATACTGACGGGGCTCGAAGGGGGAACGCCACCGGAGCGATGTTCAGACCGGTGCATCACATTGATCTTCGAGAACTTCGCGGCGGACTACGATACGCGGATGCGGGAGTCATTGCAATACCAGGGGCCGGAGCGGGTGGAAGAAGTGCTGGCGGCGCACCTCGGTGGCCGGGGGGAATTGGAGATTCTGGAACTGGGGTGCGGGACGGGGCTGACCGGTGCGGTGTTGAAGCGGAGGGCGAAACGATTAGTCGGGGTGGATCTCTCGCCGGCGATGGTAGAGAATGCCAGGGCGCTTGGCGTCTATGACGCAATTGAGTTGGGGGAGATTCATGCCTGGCTGGAGGGAGCAGGGTCGAATTTCGATCTGATTGTGTCGATGGACTGCCTGGTTTATGTGGGCGATTTGAAGCGGATAACGGAACTTGCGGCCAGGAGGCTCAATCCGGGCGGGTGGCTGGCGTACTCGGTGGAGAAGGGTGAGAAGTACCCGCTGGTGCTCGAGGGCACGGGGCGTTACAAGCATCATCGAGAGCACATTGCGGAAGCAGCAAACGCGGCAGGGCTTGAGATGGTGGAATTGCGAGAGTTTTTATTGCGATACGAGTTCGAGGAAGGCGTGATGGGCTGGTTGGCGCTGATGCGAAAACCGCCCGCCGAATTGGCGGGTGACCCCGGTGTCTGATAGGCGCCTATCCTGTTTCGGGTGCCCTCGGTCCCTCGTCCGCCGCGGCGGAGGGACCGGGGAGGTGAAGGATCCTGACTGCCGATCGTGCATCCACTCGGGTAACTGCCAGCCTCGTCGTCCGGCTGTCCAGTCCGACTCGATCTCGATTGCCCCGGCCAAACCCGTCGCGTAATGACGGGCCGGGGGCCACCCTCGGCGATTTGGATTTGTGGGAACTTGAAGGGTCGGCCCCCGCCTAGTCGTGATCCCCGGTCCCCAAGTGCGAGGGACCGGGGGCACCCCATCTCTTCCCGATCCGATCCCGACCGGGATATTCATCCCGGTCCCCAAGTGCTAGGGACCGGGGGCACCCGACATTGGGGCACCCGACATTGGGTCACCCCTGGGCCCCCGCGTGTTCAGTTGGCGAGGGCTTCTTCGCTCTGGGGGGCGGGGACGTTGCTTACTCTGGCTATCTTGGCGCCTACTTTTCTTAGCTTTTCTTCTATGTGCTCGTAGCCTCGGTCCATGTGGTAGACGCGGTCTAATATGGATTGGCCGTCGGCTACTAAGGCGGCTAACACTAAGGATGCGCTGGCTCGTAAGTCGCTGCACATAACTGACGTGGCGGAAAGCTTTGACTTACCGCGAACGGTGGCGGTGCGGCCTTCTACTCGTATGTTGGCGCCCATGCGCACTAACTCCTGCACATGCATGAAGCGGTTTTCGAAGATGTTTTCCATGACCGTGGAGACGCCGTCGGCCTGGGTGGCGAGGGCCATGTATTGCGCCTGCATGTCGGTGGGGAAGCCCGGGTACTCCTCGGTGGAGATGTCGGCGGCGCGGAGGGGTCCGCTGGCGCGGACGCGGACGGCGTCGCGGCCGAGGAGATCGACGCGGGCGCCGGCTTCTTCGAGCTTGGCGATCAGCGCGCCGAGGTGTGCGGTGTTGCAGTGGGCCACGATGAGGTCGCCCGCGGTGATGGCGCCGGCGATGAGGAAGGTTCCCGCCTCGATGCGATCGGGATAGATGCGGTGGCGCGCGCCGCGCAGCGAGGTGACGCCGTGGACGCGGATGGTGGAGGTTCCGGCGCCGTGGATTTTTGCACCCATGGCGGTGAGCAGCGCGGCGAGGTCGGCCACTTCCGGCTCGCGGGCGCAGTTCTCCATGAGGGTTTCGCCGTCGGCGAGGACGGCGGCCATCATCAGATCCTCAGTGCCGGTGACGGTGATCTTGTCGAAGTTGATGTGCGCGCCTTTGAGCCGCTCGGCGCGGGCTTCGATGTATCCATGCTCGTACTCGATGGTTGCGCCCATGGTCTCAAGTCCCCTGATGTGGAGATCGATGGGGCGGCCACCGATGGCGCATCCGCCGGGCATGGCGACACGGGCCACTCCGGTGCGGGCAACGAGCGGGCCGAGAACGAGCGAGGAGGCGCGCATGGTCTTGACGATTTCGTATTTGGCGACGGGATCAATTGCGCGGCAACTGATGGTGGTGCGATGCTGGGCGCGGCCGTAGCCGAGCTCGACGTCAGCGCCCATGGAGGCGAGCAGCCTGCGCTCGGTTTCAATGTCGCGGACCTGGGGAATGTTTTCGAGGATGACCTCGTCTTCCGTGAGGATGGCGGCGGCCATGCAGGGAAGCGCGGAGTTTTTGGCTCCGCTTACGCGAATGGTTCCGAGCAGCGGATTGCCGCCGCGAATTACGAATTTGTCCATAGGGTCTGCAGCTTTGCTTTGCTTGAAAATAGTGTAACGGCCAGGCGCTGTGGATGGCGTGGCTATTTGGATACGGGCCGGGTATTGGCGTCGAGCCAATGGGCCAGCTCGTCTTCGGAGAGCTTTCCCGCGGCCAGGTCGTAGAAGATGAAGTAGGCATCTTCCTGGGAGGCGGTCACTAAGAAGCCATTCCTTTCGATAAAGGTGAACGCCGCGACCAGGCCTGTGCGCTTGTTCCCGTCCAGAAATGGATGATTTCTTACGATACCGGCACCGTAAGCGGCCGCGAGAACCGCGAGTGACGGTGTCTCTTCAGAGTAGGTGGCGATGTTCTGCGCGCGCGCCAAAGCAGACTCGAGGAGGCCCTCGTCCCTGAGGCCAGACGCGCCTCCGTGCCATGCGAGCTGCATGTCGTGAATAGCCATTACCTCATTTTTGGTGAGCCAATGAAGCATCATTGCGCGAGCTTTCTAAGCGTGTCGCGGTAGCGGCGCATGATGTCTTCGGCTACCTCCATGGTTCGCGCGAACTCGTCCTCATAGGGAGTCAACTGGACTCCGGAGGGGGTTTCGGTGACGAAGAGCGAGTCGCCCTTCTGGATGTTGAGCTTGGTGAGCAGCTCCTTGGGTAGGACGATGCCGGTGGAGTTTCCGACGGTGGTGACTTTGACTTTGTAGGTCATGATGGCTCTGATTATAACATTCGTGTAAATGTGAAGAGGTTGAGGGGCGGCTTTCGGGCGATCTGGTTGTGGTTTAAATTTGCTGCGGTATTCGCTAGATCATTGATTTCACGGGATTTTCTTGAGGGCTCGATTTTGTAAGTCATAGAAAACGCATCGGTTTCCATGACGAGCGGTTCTTTTAAGTCATAGAAAATAAAGGTCGGTCCTATAAGAAATGGGCACCCAA
>DASZLF010000004.1:0-1570 GCA_035552555.1 Occallatibacter sp. | reverse complement strand
GTGCTGCAGGACGCGAAGCTGGCCGAGTACTTCACCCATTCGACCGGGCATGGAGTGGGACTGGAGATTCATGAATCGCCGCGCATCGCCATGGCACAGCAGGCGTTGCTAACCAGGGGGATGGTCATTACCATCGAGCCTGGCGTTTATATTCCGGGCGCGTTTGGCCTGCGCATTGAGGACACGGTGGTGGTGGAACGGCGCGGATGCCGCGTGCTGACGCCGGCCACCAAGGCGTGGATTGAGCTGTAAAGCTGTTTTCCTGATACGGTGATCGATTGGCGGCAGTGATGTGCGGTGTTCTTCATGGAAAAACCGCGCCGCCCGTTGCCTGGCGTCAGGGATCGTCAGGAAAACAACGGAAGCAGCATAAGGCGGCAGCGTGACGGCAAAGAAGACGGGCGCGCGACAAGGTGCGGCAGGACGGAATTCGGAAAAACACGATTCGGAAGACAAGAAGAGATTGGGAAGCATGAATCCGGAAGAGATAGCAGAGCTGAAACAGCTCATCGAGTTCCTGAAAGAAAACGGCATCGGCGAGTTCGACCTGGAGCGCGGCGACCTGAAGGTGCGGCTGAAGTTTGCCGGATCGGCCCAAGGGGCGGACCTTTCGCAGATGGCGCATCTGGCGGCCGCAGCGCAGGCCGCTCAATCCGCGGCGAGCTTTCAGCCGGCAGGAGTGGCGCATGCGCATCCGGCGGGAGGGGTTGCCGCGGCGCCCGCGGAGCCGCTTGCTCCCCTGGCCGACGATGAGGCGGGACTGCACATTGTGAAGTCACCGATCGTGGGCACGTTCTACGAGTCGCCATCGCCGGGCTCGCCTGCGTTTGTGAAGCCGGGCGACGCGGTTGAGGTGGGACAGGTGCTGTGCATCGTGGAAGCGATGAAGCTGATGAACGAGATCGAGTCCGATGCCGCGGGCGAGATTGTGAAGCGCTTTGTAACGACCGGCCAGCCGGTGGAGTACGGGCAGAAGCTGTTTGCCGTGCGGCCCAGATAGTGATGCGTCGTGTGAAATGTTGGATAGGCATCGCGACAGGATGCCGCTCATCCCACCCTTCGCTCTGCTCAGGATGGGGCACCCGGATTCGAGTTCGTGAAGACGCCTTGAGGCGCGAAGGGAATGCATGTTTCGGAAAGTCCTGATCGCCAATCGCGGCGAGATTGCGCTGCGTGTGATCTGCGCGTGCAAGGAGCTTGGCGTACGCACGGTGGCCGTTTATAGCGAGGCCGACCGCAACTCACTGCACGTTCGCTTTGCCGATGAGGCGATCTGCATCGGGCCGCCGCGCTCGGCGGAGAGCTATCTGAATGTGCCGGCGGTGATCTCGGCTGCGGAGATCGCGGATGTGGATGCGATCCATCCCGGCTATGGCCTGTTGAGCGAGAACGCGAACTTCGCCGAGGTGTGCCGCGCGTCGAACATCAAGTTCATCGGGCCGCCGCCGGAGGTGACGCGGCTGATGGGCGAGAAGGAAAAGGCGCGGATGGCGATGAAGAAGGCCAAGGTGCCGATCCTGCCCGGCTCGGAGGGCGTGATCCAGAGCGAGGGCGAGGCGCTGGAGTGGGC
>DASZLF010000003.1:0-62243 GCA_035552555.1 Occallatibacter sp. | reverse complement strand
AGTTGCTCTTCGCCCGCACCACCACCAAAGCCCCGTGCCCCATCTTCGCGCCTTTTTTCTGGCGCGAGGGTGGGATTGGCGAGCGTTCGCACCTCACCCCGTCCGCGGTTGCTCTTTGCCCGCACCACCACCAAAGCCCCGTGCCCCATCTTCGCGCCTTTTTTCTGGCGCGAGGGTGGGATTGGCGAGCGTTCGCACCTCACCCAGTCCGCGGTTGCTCTTCGCCCGCACCACCACCAAAGCCCCGTGCCCCATCTTCGCGCCTTTTTTCTGGCGCGAGGGTGGGATTGGCGAGCGTTCGCACCTCACCCCGTCCGCTTTTTCGAGCAGAGCATGAAATGGGTGCCCCACCTGGGAGCCGCGGAGCCCTCTGGGCCGGGCACGACGTCTTTGTCGCTTGGGTGGGATAACAAGCGTTCGCACCTCACCCAGTCCCGCCTTCTCAAGCGAGCCGGGATTCCCCGGTCCGCGACCCTACTTTCTTACCCCGTTTCTTCGCCTGTGGAAATCTTGTCAAGCCCCCGCCGCAAAAATACTTTGTAACTACCTTTAGAATCAATACAATTTTCCTGCCAGTCCTTGCCGGTTTAATTTCTGTTTCTGCCATACTCAAATCAGATCGATAAAACATTGCCCGCCGAACCCCGGCGGGCATTGTGTTTTGCACTCCAGAAAGGAATTACCATGTCCACCACGGCCGCCACTCCCACCCTCACCCCCGAGAACACCGCCCCTCCAATCCCGGAAACCCCGGCCGACGCTGCATCCCCCAACGCCGCCGTCCAGCACTGCTGCTCGGTCTACCACCAGACCCTCGCCGGCAAAAGGAAAGCAGGCGATACATCCTTCAGGCCCCAACAAGAGGCCGAGGAGGCCTACTGTAACGCCATGCCCTTCCTCACCAGCCGGACCGCCGTCCTCGACTTCATCGCCTGTGTCGCTCACGGCATGCTGCTCAAAGTCTTCTATAAGGACGACGGCGTCAAGCTGATCACTGCCGCCCGCGCCGCTCTCTCCGCCCTCCCCAGCGAGCCTCGACCCGGGTCAGGATCCATGGCAAGATCCGCCGGCCGCCCCAGAACCGCGGACCAGACCCAGTAACCACAAAATTAACAATTTCCAAATAATTTTCCACAGGCCGGACCGCCCCGCGCATCGCAAGAATCCATTCAATACAATGCCTTACGAAGACGACATGGCGTGAATATCTTCACTTTTATTTCGCCTGAAGAGGGGTCGCCCGCGAAACAAGGCCTAGCGCGCGCATCGTCCTGCATGCGAATGTTTACCAATCAGTGAATAGGTAATGAAGGCCAGGCGCGGGGCGACTTAGTTGGGCGCACCACGAACAACAAAACCGCAGCGCGGATGGAGGAGTTGGCTTCGTAGAATCCCAGGTCCCTCCGCCGCGGCGGACGAGGGGACCTGAGGCACCCGGCATCTCTGCAAGCATTGGGAATACGAGCGAGTTCACCAGATCGGCAGCCACGTCATTCTGCAAACAGAACCGCCTGGCCATCATCTTGCGGTTCCGGGCCGCCCGCCAGTCGCACTCAGGCGACGAGCACGCGGGCTTGAGGCCGATTCGGAGGCGCTGCCTCAATGGTAATGCGAATGTCCTGGCCGAGAAGCAGGAGAAATCGCATCAGGCGCTCCAATGAGAACCCAGTGAGGTAGCCGCGCAGCAGATTGGAGACCTTGGGCTGGTCGATGCCGAGCAGTCTGGCGGCCTTGGCTTGCGAGAGCTTGCGCTCGCGGATCAGAGTGGCGATCTTGGCGGCGAGCTCGGCCTTGGCGAGCGCCTCCTCGGGGTTGGGCACGCCGAGATCGGCAAAGACGTTTCCGCTGCTAACGACGTAATCCAATTCCTTCTTCGGCATCTTCAGGCCTCCCGTTCCCGGTCGATTTCGAGTGCGCGCTGCAAACGCTGTTTCACCAGATCGATTTCACTTTTGGGCGTGGCGATTCCGTGCCTTGCTTTCTTTTGAAACGCGTGCAGCACGTAGACCGCCTTCCCCAGCCGGACCGTGTACACCGTGCGGAAGGTGTCGCCGCGATGGCCCGAGACGATCTCAAGAATGCCGCCGGGAAAGTTTTTCAGTGGCTTGGCGTCCAGGTGTTTGTTGCCTATTTGCGCCTGGTGAAAGAGCGAAGCCAACATGGCGCTGAACCGGTTCGGGAAAACCGCCGAGGATGCGGTGGGAATCGCCGACGAAGATCAAACGCCTGGCCGTGCACATGGGCTAAAAGGAATATGCCAGATTTGGCATAAAGAGTCAAGACGGCCTGGCCGTGGTGGCGTGGCTGAGGCAGGGCGGGGGGACGGGCGGGGGGTGACGGGAGCGAAAGAAAGACGGGCCTGAGTGGTATCCCAAGTCTCCAACTGCGGGAGATCTGGGGCACCCGGCTGAACTCTTCATGGGCAATCGCCCTCACTCATTAATACGGCTACTTCGCGGATTAGGACAGGAAGTTTTGATTCGACAATGCCCCAGACGATCCTGTCGTCCACCTGCGCGTACGCGTGAACAAGAATATTGCGGAAGGAAATAATGCCGCGAAAATCGGTGATGCGTGCAACGAGAGCGGGATCGACGCGCGCGAGCTGCGCGAGGGCTTCACCGATGATGGCAAAGGTGCGCTCGACGGCGAGGCGCAACATGGGATTGCGCTGGTATTCGGCGAAATCCTTACCGGAAGTGAACTGGGCAGCGAGTCCGGCCGCCTCCCGAATGTCGTAGAGATATTTCTGCGCCTCAAGCCGCATAGAGAAGCGCCTTACCTTGCTCAACGCTCTGGCGGAAGTACGGGTTTCGGATGGCCGAGGCGACGACCAAATCCACTGTCCGCCCAAAGAGCTGTTCGAGCGCATCTTTGAAGCCGAGAAAGGCGGTTGCGTAGGCAGCGGCCGGAAGCGCTTCGAACTCCACCAGGAAGTCGAGATCGCTGCGCTCAGGATCGAAGGCGGTGCTTAGGCCCGAGCCGAAAAGTTCGAGCCGCTGGACATGGAACTCCCGGCAGAGCCTCAGCAAATCGGTTTCGTGCTCGGCAATGGCGGGGTTCATGGCCTTGGCTCCGAGGAATGGAATAGCCCAATTCTCACATATTCTCGCGCGGAAGAGAAAAACAGGGAGCAGGGATCGGGGCTCGGGGGATCATCCCAGGTCCCTCCGCCGCGGCGGACGAGGGACCTGGGGCACCCGGCGAATCGGATCTTGCGGGAGAAGATGATGGAGGAGTTGGCTTCGTAGGAACCCAGGTCCCCAAGTGCGAGGGAACCTGGGCACCCGGCACCGGGAGCCTAGGCACCCCGTCTACGGCCACGTAATGTCGAGGCGATGTGACTTCACTTGTCGTCCCTTGTCATCGGGCACTTGATACCAGTGCCTCACTGTCCGATAGATCAGGTCGGAGCCTTGGTGCTCCCTTAACTCCTGCGGCAAAAGGTTGAGAAAAAAGCGATACCCGCCAAATGTGAACCCTCCGGCGAGCAGGCTATTGCCGATTGTCTTTGGAGTGTAGTGCAATCCAAAGCCGTCGTAGATGACTGTGACGTTTTCTCCTGCATAGGCGGCGGTGTACAAGCCAGCTTTTGGTCGGAATTTCGCCTTTCCGAAGGCAATCTCGACCAACTCTTCACTTGGCTCACCCGCAGGGTGTCCACCTTCGCCAATGATCCATTCGCGGTCGAAGCCAATGTTAATTAGAGTCTTCAGAAACCATCGTTCGAGAAGAAGGCCGTTAATCGTGAATCGCTTCATTGTGTATCGTCTGAGATGCAGATTACGCCGAGCATCCAGCAAGCGCATCGATTCTACGAACGTGTCAAACGTTCGTTTTGCAGCCGAATCGACGTCGCTGAGGTCACTATTGTGTTTGCGACAGAGGATCTTGCTGGTCAGAGATTCAATCCCCACGGGCTTCGGTTCGTCCTTACACCAGTGCAGCCCTTGAACCACCACCGACCCCGTTGGGAACAGGGACTGCGACACTAGGTGCTCCCGACTGATACCACCGCTGCAATCGCCAAGCGAAGCAGCCCAACATTTCTTGTCCACCAGCTGCTCATTCCTCATTGGGGGTTCCTGTTGCAATCTTAGCCTTGTTTGACGAGGGACAAAGGGATACGAACGAACGCGGAGCTCGCACGCGGGCCCTGCAGTGTGCGTTCGCGTTTTTTTCTCTATTCTTTGTCGTGTTGGCACGGCTGAAGCCGCGCCCTTTTAAAAGCCGCGTGCGATTGTGGTTTCCCACCCTGTCGCCAGAAAGAAGGCGACAAGATGGGGCACGGGAAGTTCGTGGTGGGGTCGAGTGCAAAGACAACGCCGCCCCGAGAGATTGAGTCTCGGGGCAGCGGTTGTGTTTCGGGTTGGGCTCGGCGCTAGGCTTTGGCGGGCACCAGGTTGCCTAGCTTCTCCTGCAGCATCTCCTGCGCATGCGCGAAGAACTCATCCTTCGAGACCTTCCCCGCATCCACCTCCGCCAGCAGCGCCTTCTGCGCCTCGTACTCGCGGTTCTTGATCCCAGCCTTCGACTGCAGCATGCGCCACGCCTTTCTCCGCTCCACGCAGAACATCACCAACTGCCGGCTCAGCGCGCGGTACTCCGTCTTGCCGCCCTCTTCCAGCGTGATATACACGCCAAAGTCGGGAATGAACGCGCGGTGTTGCGGGTCGAGGTAGCGCCGGTAGACCACATCCTGCTGCGTGATGCGCACCAGCATGTTGTCCAGCGAAATCATCTTCTCAGCCTGCTCCGGCTTCACCTTGCGCAGGTGGTTGCGGAAGCGCGCTTCGGTGGTGCACCAGTGCGCCACCGTGTAGCGGCGGCTGGCGCCCGTCACCTTGTCTTTGGTCTCGTACCAGTCGAGATCCTTGCTGGGGTTGCCGTTGATGTCCAGCGCTTCCTGGTAGCTCTCGCCCTTGCGGGGATCGAACACGAACTCCGGCACGCCGCGCGAATCGCGCACCCGCTGCGCCTGGTGCAGAGCCATGTCGTCGGCCACGCCGTGCTCCGGCTGGCAGGTGGTGAAGGCCTGCAGGAACATGGTGCCGCGATACTCCAGCCCATCGAGAATCGCCCGGTAGAGCTTGGGCGCGTTGGCCATCGACACCTGCGCGATGAACGGCGATCCGTGTCCCGCGAGGAACGTCTCCGCCACCGTCTTCTTCTCCGTGTTCTTGCCCTGCGTCGCGGAGCCGAACGAGTTCATGTCGCCGCCGCCGAGCATGGGCGTCGAGTCGGAGTTCTGCCCGCCGGTGTTCGAGTAGACCTGCGTGTCCAGCATCAGCGCCTTCACGTTGGGCCGGTTCTGCAAAATCACCTTCGACATGTTCTGGTAGCCGATGTCGCCCATGCCGCCGTCGCCGCCGACCACCCACACCTTGGGCAGCTCTGCGATTTCCTGGTCGGTCATCAGCGCGTCGGTGAAGTGCGTGAGGTCGTAGTACTGGCGATCGCTGACGCCCTTTTCGCCGAGCACGATATCCGCCAGCCGCTCGGGAATCACCGACCGCCGCGCGTGATCCACAATGAAGCTCTCGCCCATCAGCCAGCCCACCGTGATGCCGTCCTGGAACAGCGAATTCATCCACGGATACGGATGCGGATTGTTGGGCGACGTGGACCCGTAGACCGTGTTGCAGCCAGTGTGCGCGGCCATCGCCATCACGCTCATGCCGTTGGCCAGCCGCCCGTCCACCGGCTGCAGGTTCTTGTGATTGAAGGCCTCGGTCAGCAGCACCGCGGCCATCGCCTCTACAAGCTGGGCATCACTGATGTTGCCGTTCTTTTCTTGATACGCGGCGATGCGGGCCCGGGTGTCGTCGTCGTCTTCGCCGCCCAGCCCCAGCACCAGGTGCGCAATCGTCTGCCGCAGCAGCTCATACGATTTCGCATCCTTCTCTTTCAGCGCCGCCAGCCTGGCCACGCCGGTCTTTTCCAACTCGCCGGCCTTGGCCACAAACCGATCGCTCTTGGCGTGGTACAGCGGGCGCATGTAGGCCTCGGTGACCGCGGCAATCGAGCGCAGCACGCTCTTTTCGCCGCAGCCCGCGCAGGCGCCGTCGCCGGCCACCAGCGCGTCGTAGTTGCTGCGCACCATCAGCATGTTGCGCAGCGTAGCCGTTTTCGAGTCGGCCGGATTTGCATTGTTGTAGAGGCCGAGGTATTTCTGCGAGGTGTCAGGCAGCAGGTTCAGGAACGCGGTTCCCGTTTCGTGCTCGGCGTTTACGTCCTCGGTCTCCTGCACCATGCGCAGCGCCTGGTGATCGCCGCATGCGGTGACGCAAGCTGCGCAGCCCTTGCACAGATCGCTCACAAAAATCGAGAAGATGCCGCCGGTCCCGGGAGCCTTGCGCTCCGGCGAAGAGAAGATCGCGTTCACCTTCTGATACGCCATCGGCACCTTCTCCAGGATGGCGAAAAACTGCTGCTTGGCTTCCGCGGAGAAGCCATCGACGCTCTCCGTCACTTCGCGCAAAATCTTCTGCAGCGGCGTGCCCGTCTTCATCTCGGTAAGCATGCGCTGGCGCGTCTGCTTCTCGATCTCGGGCAGCTTGGAAATCATCTTGCGGCGCTCCCCGGGGTCCGCCACGTAGCGCGTGATCGCGGTGCTCAACATCGTGCTCAGGTCCTGCGATGTGTTGGGCAGCGCCGTATCCGGGCACACCGAAATGCATTCCATGCACTGGGTGCAGTTCTCAGGGATGTAAAGCGGCGTCTCGCGGCGCGCCACGTATTTGCTCGCGGTGTCGCCGGTGGCCGCGGCAATCACGCCCATGGCGCTCAGCGGCGTCGCCGGCTGGTCATAGCCCAGGCCGGAGCGGAACTCGGCATCGAACGCCGAGATGGTGGCGATCGGCGTGCGCTCAGCCTGGCCGGCGGGTGGCGGCGTCGAGCGGCAGCCGCCCACAGTGCAGCTTTCGCCGGCTCCGCCTTCCGCAGCGTAGGCGGGAACGAGTTCAAGAATGGGCAGCAGCGCCTGGCCGCGCAGGCTCGAGCGGTCGGCCGCGGCCAGCTCGCCGATGGCGATTTCCTTCACCCGCTCCCAGCCCTGCAGCATCACTTCCATGTTCGACTGCACCACCGCTTCGCCCTGCTTGCCGAACTTCTTTACGTACTGGTTGTGCACCACCTCGCGGAACTGCTCCTGGGTAATGCCGAACTCCTCCAACAGGGTCGACACCGCAAAAAACGCGCCCAGAAATGCGTTGCCCTGCATCCGCAACTGCAGGTCGGCGCGGTTGGTGGCCTTGCGCGCAATGTCAAATCCGGGCAGCGTGAATACGCGAATGTTCTTGTCGATGATCTGCTTCCGCGCCCACGTGGGAAGGTTCTCCCACGCGCGCTCGCCTTCAGCATCCGACTCCCATATCAGCGCGCCGCCGGGCTGAATGCCGTCCAGCGGATTGCAGTGCGTGAATGCTTTCGGATCGCAGCACAGCACCGTCGTCACGTGGCGCAAATCGCAGTTGACGCGAATGCGCTTCGGCGCCGCAACCATGAAGTAGCTGGTGGGCGCGCCCTTCTTCTCCGAGCCGTACTTGGGGTTGGCGCTGACGTGAATGATCTCCTTGGGATTGCCGTTCTCGTCCACCACCCGATCGCGCTCGTAAAGCAGGTCGTTCAAGTCGCCGATAATCGCGCCCAGGTTCTTGCCCGTGGTGATGGCCCCCCATCCGCCGATGGAGTGGAAGCGCACCGCCACCGCGCCTTCGGGCAGCAGCGACGGCCTGTCCTCGGCAACCACCGAGTAAGGATGATCGATGCCCAGCACCATGAAACTCTCGCCGTCCGCAGCGGTTTTGCCGTCGCTGCGCGCGCGCCCGGCGGTGGCGTATTCAAACGCCCCAATCACGTGCTCCGGACGAAAGTCGCGCGACCCCAGCCCGTAGGTCCCGGCGAAGATCCGCGGCACTTGCTCGAGCGTGATCTGGGGAATCCCGGTCGTCCCCTGCACCGCCTTCGACAGCGCAGTACGGATGTCGCGGCCCAGCGGATTGTCGGGGCTCAGCGCTTCGTCGGTGCGTTCCAGGATGATGACGTTCTTCTTGCCCTTCAGCGCCTCCACGATCGCCGCTTCGGGGAACGGGCGAATCACGTTCAGGTGAATGGATCCCACACTGGCGTTGCGGGTTTCGCGCAGGTAATCGACCGCGGCCTCGATGTTCTCCGCCGCCGAGCCCAGCGACACGAACACGGTGTCGGCGTCCGCGGTTTTGTACTGCGTCACCAGGCCGTAATAGCGGCCCGTCAGGTCGCCGAAGTCCTTATATGCGGCTTCCAGGAATTCCAGAATCGGCTCCGCGAAGTTGTTGCGCCGCGCCACCACGCCTTGCATGTAGTGTTCCTGGTTCTGCACCGGCCCCAGCAGGATCGGGCTGGTCAGGTCCATCATCTTGGGAACGCGCCGGCGGGTTGGCCCAAACAGCACCCGCTGCGCCTCCGTGGGGCAGTCAATCATGTCGTCCGGCGCGCCCAGGTACTCGCGGATCAGCTCGCTCTCATGCTTGTAGAAAGTGCGCTCCAGATGCGAGGTGAGAAAGCCGTCCATGATGTTCATGCCCGGCGTAAGGGAAAGCTCGGTGACGCGGCGGAGGATGAGGGACTGGTCGGCGGCCTGCTGCGCGTCCTTGCCGAACAGCATGATCCACCCGGTGTCCAGCGCGCCATAAATATCGTCATGTCCGCAGTGCACGTTGAGGGCGTGCTTGGTCAGCGCGCGTGCCCCCACCTCCAGCACCATGGTCGATCCCTTGCCCGGCGCGTGATAGTACTGCTCCACGCCGTAGACCACGCCCTGGCCCGAGGTGAAGTTCACCACCCGCTTGCCGCACACCGAGTGCGCAATGGCGCCGCCCTGGGCCGCGTGCTCGCCTTCCGTCTCAATGGCGATGGTGCTGCCGCCAAAGACGTTCAGGTGGCCTTCAGCATAGGCCTGCTGGAAGAGCTCGCCGCCTTCCGTCGAAGGCGTAATGGGGTAAAACACGCCGGCGTCGGCGATGCGCGTCTCAGTATGGTAGGAGACGAGCTGGTTTCCATTGGCGGTGATGCGAATTCCGGGATAGCGAGCTTTCATTTTTTCCAACTCCCTCTGTGCGTCCGAACTGGCTTTTCTTGCCGCATGGGTGGATATCCATTCTAGTTTTGGACTGCCATCATCCGCAATGGACGATGGTCCGAAACGGACCGCTGCCACATGCGGTTGCAACTCCGCGGGATCGCCGGCTGCTTTCGTCCGATTGCGCTTCGTTACTGCGATCGCGCCTTGCATCCCCCGCCGTAGCATCGCTGGCTGCGGGCGGCGATGCCATTCCCCTCTTAGTCTATGGCGGGAAACGTATTGCCGCGCGGCTGGGGAAAGGCCGATTCCCGCATTGCAAACTCATATCCAGTATGCGCCCAAATCATGAGACATAGTACCACATGGCGGTATAAATGGCCAGGCGGCCAGCCCCGCTCCCGCCGCCTGCAGGTCCTTGATCCTCCGTCAGTTCGCCACCTGCCACCGTGACGTGGTGGCCCAGTGCCGGAGCCCCTGGGTGAGAACTTCAATTCCCGAGACCAGAGGCATGCTTTCCTCGAAAAGAGGCCGCCAACTTGCCAACTCGCTACGTCGCGAAGCGACGCTAACTTGCTGCTTTTATGTCAAAACTCAAACGGCCCCGGTTTTCACGCAGGCTCTTTACAGGCTGCGAAAAAAACTTGCCTCACCGCCCTGTTTCCTCACCGCCCTGTTTTGAAGGGGCACGACTTTAGTCGTGCCGATAAACACCCTGAATTGAACCCGGCTTTAGCCGCCGAGGGATGGTTTTCTGAGATGGGCAGATCGATGGACGCGCTTTTCCGCAGCCTCTTTAGCCCAGCGGGACTTGCGCCTGAAAATCGTCTCCGATTTCGATTCTTTCCGCGTCCTGAGGAAAGCCGCACCCCGCCCCATTTCAGCTCCGTCCTGTTTACCTCTCCGGAAGCGTCGGAATCCTCGCCTTCAACCCCTCGAACAGCGGCTCCAGCGACGCGCGCGTCACGTTCCCCATGGTCGCGATCTGCCCCCAGCCGCGGGTGCGCAGGTACTCGCTTTCATGCGCAATCCTGAACCCGGCCCGCTCGCACCGTCCCGCAAATCCCGGAGAAGGCAGCGGAAAAGACGTGATGGTGGGCGCCGCGTCCTGCTCCGCCGCCAGCGGGTTCAGACCAAGCTCCCTGATCCTGGCCCTGATCCACGTCCCCAGTTCGCGGTGGTGCTCGAACCGGCGATCGCATGCTTCCGCGTCGAAAAAGTTCTGCCGCAGCGCCTCGCACACCGCGGAAACCAACGGGGTAGATACCGTGGAAACCGGACCCTCCTGTGCCGCCGCCTGGGCAAGGTCAAAGGTCGGGCAGAGCTGCTTTCCCGCTAGCCGTTCCAGCGCGCTGGAGGACGCAAACACGAACGACAAGCCCGCATACGAGCCCAGCGCCTTTCCTGCCACGCCGGAGCCGAGAAACAGGTTGCCCGCTTCCCGCGTATCTACCGCGCCCAGGCTGCTCACGCAATCGGCGGCCACGGCAACGCCGGCGCTTTCCGCCAAGCGCAGCAGCCGCGGCAGATCGTTCACCACGCCGGTGCTGGTCTCCAGATGCACCGCCCAAATCCACGCGGGATGCTTGTCCAGCGCGCGCCCTATCGCGTCGAAGTCCCACGCCGTTCCCCAGTCGAATCGCAGCGTATCAAACCGCAGCCCGGCGCGCGCCGCCTGACGCGTCAGCCGCTCTCCAAATTCGCCGTTCGCAACCACCAGGCCCCGGGCCTCCGCGAACACCGCATGCAGGTTGGCGGCAACGGCGTCGTTGGCCAGCGTCCCCGATCCGCCCAGAAGCACGGTGTGCATGCCGCCCATCAGCACGCTCAGCCGCGACCGCGTCTCTTCGTATTCGGCCACGAAGGAGCTCGACCGGTGCGAAACCGGCGGCCCATGGAAGGCGCGGGTGACCGCGGGCGCAATCTCCACCGGGCCCGGCAGCAGGCTGATCTCGGACCGATCGCCGCGAAAGCGCGTGGCGTAAAGCCGTTCCAGGCGCACAAAACGCGAAGGCGGCGCATCCAGCGAAAGGTGCATGGGCACAAACTGCGCCGCCCCGCACGTCACCGCGGGACCCAAAGCGCGAAAGCCGATCTTTTCGTAAAGGGACAGGCGCGTGGCGATGCCCGAAATCAACAGGTCGGAGAATCCGTGCCGCGTGGCGTAGCCGTGCACCTGCAGCAGCAATCCCGGCAGCAGCAGCGATTGCCGATACTCCGGCAAAATCGCCAGCAGCCGCACCTCCAGCGGCGCGCGAAACCGCCGCAGCACCGACGGGTCCGGCAGCCGCGAGGCCACCGAAAACTCCGCGTCCGCGTGCGCCGACACCATGCCCACCACTTCGCCGGCCTCCACCGCGATGAAGTAACGGTTGCTCGCGTGAAAGCGGTCCACCAGGTGACCGTCGGCAGTTTCGCCGTGCTGGCCGATCTCTTCGGCAAACACGCGATGGTTCAAGCGATGAATCTGCTCGAATTCGTGAGCGGTTTCGGCTTCCCGGAATTGGATTTCGGACATGGAATCGAGGCTCGTCGTCGAATTTAATAACTTTAGCAGCAAATCTTGACAAATTTCGACCATTGGCACGAAACCGGCACACGGGCACGAATCTCCCCGCCCGGAGATATAGTGATGGGGAATCGCCGCAATCGCATTTATAGCACCGGAAACGATATAGCGGCGGGGTCTGCTTTGCGGGGAGAAGAACAAGGATGCAGCGGGAAAACTTTGCCACCTACCCCAGCCTCCGCGATCGCGTGGTGCTCATTACCGGCGGCGCCACGGGAATTGGCGAGGCGCTGGTGCGGGCATTTGCCCACCAGGGCGCCCGCGTGGCCTTCTTCGATATCCAGGATGAGCCCGCCGCCGGGCTGCGCAACCAGCTTTCCACCGCCGGCTGCACTGCGCCCCTCTATCTTCATTGCGACCTGACCGATATTGCCGCCCTCCGCGAAAGCGCTCAGCGCGTATCGGCGGCCCTGGGCGCCGTCGAGGTGCTGGTAAACAACGCCGGCAACGACCAGCGCCACGCCACCGACGACGTGACCCCGGAATTCTGGGACCAGTCCATCGCCACCAATCTCCGGCCCTGTTTTTTCCTGTCGCAGGCGGTGCTTCCGGCCATGCGCCAGGCCGGCCGAGGCTCCATCGTCAACATGAGTTCCATCGCGTGGATCATTCCTTCCACCGGCCTGCCCGTCTACGTTGCCGCGAAGGCAGCCATCGTCGGCCTCACCCGCACCCTGGCCCATGAACTGGGGCCGGCGGGCATTCGCGTCAACGCGGTGCTGCCGGGTGCCATTGCCACTGAAAAGCAGCGGCGCCTGGTCTACACGCCCCAGTACAAGGCCGAGATCCTGGCCCGCCAGGCGCTCAAACGCGACATTGTCCCCGAAGACGTGGCGCGGCTGGTGCTGTTTCTCGCCGCCGACGACTCCAGCGCCATCACCAACCAGAGCTACGTGATCGACGGCGGCTGGGTGTAGGGGCGAACCTCACCGGCCGGCGCCGGAACCGAGCCCGACGGGCTAACCCAGCAACTCCGCCACGATCCCCGGCGCCGCCGCAAGCGCCGCATCGATCTGCGCCTGGTCTTTGCCGCCGGCCTCGGCAATCTCCGGCTTGCCTCCGCCCGAGCCGCCCACCAGTTTCGCCACCGCGCCCACCAGCTTGCCTGCCTGAATACGCTTGGTCAGCCCCGCGGTGACACCGGCGATGATGGCCACCTTGCCCTCGGGCTGCGCCGACGCCAGCACGATCACACCCTCGCCCACCTTCTGCTTCAGATTGTCCACCAGCGTGCGCAACTGCCCGCGATCGAGCGAGTCGGCGCGATGGCGCAGCAGCTTCACGCCCTTCACCTCGACGGCCTGGGCGACCGCGGCATCGAGCCCGCCGGCGGCGGACTTCATGCGCATCTCGTCCAGCTCGCGGTGCAGCCGCTTCACTTCCTCTTCCTGTGCGGAGAGCCGGGCACGGAGCGCATCGGCGGGATTGCCGTCCTGCGCCGGGGCGATCTGCGCGGCCAGTTGGGCCACTTCGAAGTCGCGGCGAAACGTGTCCAGCGATCCGAATCCGCTGATGGCTTCCAGGCGGCGCACGCCGGAGCTGACCGCGGCCTCGCCGGTGAGCTTCAGCAGGCCGATTTCGCCCGTGGCCGCGGTGTGCGTGCCGCCGCAGAGTTCCGTTGAAAACCCATCGGACAGCTTTACCACCCGCACCTTGTCGCCGTACTTTTCGCCGAACAGCGCCATGGCGTGGTACTCGTTGACGGCCACGTCGATGGGCACGTCTTCCAGCGTCTCCACCTTGGCGTTCGACAGCACCTCGCGATTAACGATGTTCTCGACCTCGGCGAGTTCTTCGTCGGCCACATGCGCAAAGTGCGAGAAGTCGAAGCGCAGACGCCCGGGTTCAACCAGCGAGCCTGCCTGCTTAACATGCGTGCCGAGGACCTGGCGCAGCGCGGCGTGAATGAGATGCGTGCCGGTGTGATTGCGGCGGATAGCGTCGCGGCGTTCGCCGTTCACGACGGTATTCACATGATCGCCCACCGCAAAATCGCGCTTGAGAATCGCCTTGTGCGCGCGCACGCCCTGCACGGGAAGCACGCAGCCGGTGATCTCGGCGACGGTCTCGTTGCCATCGACAGATGTGAACCAGCCGGTATCGCCGATCTGCCCGCCCGAGTCGCCGTAAAAGCTGGTGTGGTCGAGCACAACTTCGACCTGCTCGCCGGCCTTCGCCGCGGGCACGCCCACGCCGTCTTTCACGATGGCGAGAACTTCGCAGTCGGTCGAAGTGAGCGAACGATAGCCCTCGAATGCCGTCTTCGGCAAGTCGCGGAAGGTGGGGCTGGCGGACTTTTGCGCGCCGCCTTTCCAGGAAGCCCGCGCGCGGGCCTGCTCTTCGGCGCGGGCGCGCTCGAAGCCTTCGTCGTCGAATAAAACTTCCGCGTCGTGGCAAGCCTCTTGAATGAAGTCCTTGTGCAGGCCAAAAGTCTCGTGGAAGTAGAAAGCCCTTTCTCCTGAAAGCGTCGGACCACTGCTTACAATTTTCTCCGCCTCGCTGATCTCTGATGGGGAATTGAGTTCGGGGAATTTTGTGATCCCAACCGCATCGTCCCAAGCCTTTTGCACGGCGTCTAACTCGTGCTCGAGTTCGGCTAGGCCGACCGACAGTACCCGTTCAAACTGCCTCTCCTCAGCCTCAATGACTTTGGCCACGCGTGCCGCCGAATCCGCCAACTCGGGGTATGCGCCCTGCATTAGATCACGCACTGCGTAGACCATATGATGAAGAAATGGCCTAATCTGACCCAGCAGGCGCCCATGCCGTATCCCTCGCCTCAGAATCTTTCTGAGCACATATCCCCGCCCTTCATTTGAAGGCAAGACGCCGTCGTTGATTAGAAATGTGGCGGCGCGGGCGTGGTCAGCAATAATGCGTAATGACGGACTTTTGAGGCGCTCCGAGTCCCTTGAACGCTGAATCTGGCTTTCGGTCAGGGCACCCAGCAATTTGGCCTCATCAAGCAGCTTGGCTGATGGAAGAACCGACTTATCAAAATCAGTAAGTTCCGCGGCTATTCCAATGAGCGGCGTAAACAAGTCCGTCTCGAAGTTCGAGATCTTCCCCTGCAGCACCGCCGCCACGCGTTCCAGCCCCATCCCCGTATCAATCGAAGGCTTGGGCAGCGGCGTCAGCTTGTACCCCGTCGTCTTTCCCAGCGCGTCCTGAACCGCCGAGCGGTCGAACTGCATGAACACCAGGTTCCATATCTCGACGTAGCGCGCCTCGTCCTCGCCAAATGGCTTATCCACCCCCGGAGTCTCCGCCGCCTCGATCCCCATGTCGTAGAAAATCTCCGAGCACGGCCCGCACGGCCCCGTCTCGCCCATCTGCCAGAAATTGTCCTTCACGCCGTACTCAAAGATGCGCTCCTTCGGCACGCCGACTTCGATCCAGTACTGCTCGGCTTCATCATCGCGGGGCACGTCCGCCGTGCCCTCGAAAATCGTCACGTACAGCCGGTCCCTGGGAATGCCCATCCACTCGTCGCTGGTCACCAGCTCCCACGCGTACTGAATGGCTTCGCGCTTGAAGTAGTCGCCGAAGCTGAAGTTGCCCAGCATCTCGAAAAACGTGTGGTGACGGCGGGTAAAGCCCACGTTTTCAAGATCGTTGTGCTTGCCGCCGGCGCGCACGCATTTCTGCGACGTGGTAGCGCGCGAGTAGTCCCTCTTGTCGGCGCCCAGGAAAACATCCTTGAACTGGTTCATGCCGGCGTTGGTAAACAGCAGCGTGGGATCGTTGTGCGGCACCAGAGAGGAAGAGTGCACGCGGCGGTGCCCCTTCGACTCGAAAAAGCGCAGAAACAGCTCGCGGATTTCGTTTCCTGTGCGGGATTGCATGTCTATTTAAGTGTAATGGGACAAAAAGCCGGATGAGGCTTGCAACCGGCTCGCCGGAACTTCGTCTTATGGATATGTGCGAGTGGAGGAAGCCGGCGCTCGCGTCTCTTTGTCTGGCGCTGGCGGCGATTTCCGTTCCGGCGCAGGGGCGCTTTGGGCCAGTGCAGGTGGTTTCGTCGCGAACGCTGCAGGTGGGCGGAGCCGCGCTGCAGGTGGACTTTGGGCCGGGCCGATTCAAGCTCGGCGATGACGCGATTCTCGACCATGTGCGCATGGCCGCAACGGCCGTGGCCGCATACTATGGCCGCTTTCCGGTGCCCCGGGCGCGGGTTCTGATTGTGCCGGCCGAAGGGCAGCACGGCGTGATGCATGGGACGACATGGGGTGACGTGGCGTGGGGCGGCATGGGCCATTGGCCCGGCTTTACGCGGATATCGATCGGAACGAAATCGACCCAGGCCGACCTGGCCGGCGACTGGATGATGACCCACGAACTGGTGCACATGGCGTTTCCCTCGGTTCCGGACAAGAACCACTGGATCGAGGAGGGGATCGCTGTCTACGTGGAGCCCATCGCGCGCGTGCAGGCCGGCGAACTGAAGCCGGCGAAGATCTGGCACGACATGCTGCGCGACATGTTCAAGGGCGAGCCGCAGCCGGGCGATCAGGGGCTGGACCACACCCACACGTGGGGACGCACGTATTGGGGCGGAGCGATGTTCTGCCTGGTGGCGGATGTGACGATCCGCCGCGAAACGCACAACGAGAAGGGCCTGCAGGATGCTTTGCGGGCCATCGTGCAGGCAGGGGGAACCATAGACCACAACTGGGATTTGGAGAACGCGTTCGAGATCGGCGATCGCGCCACTGGCACGCACGTGCTGACGCGCATGTACGCGGAGTGGAAGGATAAGCCGGTCACGGTAGGCCTGGATAAGCTGTGGCAAGAGTTGGGCGTGAGCGCCGACGGGGACACCGTCCGGTTTGACGATGCCGCGCCATTCGCATCGGTACGGCGGGGTATCACCGAACGGAAATGAAATCATCTTGCAAACGCGCTGCCCAACGTGGGTGAAGAAGTCGAGATGGAAGACCGCCCATCCCCGTTCAATCGTTGGAGGAATCGTGCGGCGGCTCATCAAGATTGTCGAGCGCGGCGAGCGCTTCGTCCGCTACATCCCACTGGCGCAGAATCTTGTATATCACGCCGGTAGAAAACCCCGCGGCTACCAGCCGCCGCATCACCCGCGCCGTTTCCTTCTCGTTCTCCGGCTTGCGAATGCGCTTTCGCTCCAGGTACTGGCGGGCCAGGGCCTCTTCGTCTGTGCCCGCGTAACGGGTTTCCAGCGTCTCGTTCACAATCTGCGCGGCCACGCCCTTCTGCTCCAGCTTCTGGCGGACGTTGCGCTGGCCCAGCTTCTCGTTGTCATGGCGCAGGCGGGCGTAGGTTTCCGCGAAAGCAATGTCATTGAGGTAGCCGTTCTCCTTGAGGCGCGCGACCACGGAATCGATCGCGGCTTCTCCCGCCTCGCCGTGCTCCGCGCGCTGGTGCATCAGCCGGCGCAGCTCCGCCTCCGTGCGCATCGCCCGCCCCAGCGACTTCACCCCGTACTCGTACAGCCCCGCCTCGTTCAGCGGCGCGCGCGGTTTGTTTGTGCGGCCCAACGGCATGGCGGTCAATCCAGAGGAATCAGCAGGTTGAAAGATCGGTTGCGCCGCCAGCGATAGTGCCGGAAATCTCGATCCAGCGTCAAAATGTCACCGGTGTCGAGTTGGTCGGCCATCTGGACCAGGCAAGCATCGGCGAAGTCGGCGCGCCTGTCGCGGTATTTGCGCATCACAGCGCGAAGCTGCGGAGCGTGTTCGTCGATGTGAAGGGGGATTTGGAGGGCGCCGGCTTCGATGCTTGCCAGAAGGCTTTCCACGGCCGGCGCGGCATGGTCCAGGAGGTGCAGAGCCTCTGTGACGCAGGCTTCGCAAGTAGCCAGGGGAGCTTGAATGGATTGGTACGCCGCGACGCAGCGGTTGTGCGCCGATTCCCTCTTGTTGTACAGCGCAACGAAGAAGCTGGAGTCGGCGAGAACCGGGCTCATTTGGCACGGGCCTTTGACGCACGCCAGCCTTTGCCCATGCTCTTTACGCCCAAGTTTCTAAGATGCTTTTTGTTGGTTGCAAGGTCTCCAGGGCCAAAATCCACGCAACCGATCCCGGCCAGGCGGGGAACGGCATTCTCCGGGGCGCTCTTTATGACAAGACGAATGGCTTCGCGGAGAATGTCGGAGCGCGTCACGCCGCGGCGGCGGGCGGCGCGATCCAGCTCCTGCTGCATCTCGTCGTCGAGTCGAACCTGAACCATGGCGCCCATCGATTGAGTGTACTACGGTTTCGCGAATTTGTACTACAACCTCATTGTGCGCCGCCGGACTTGGGCTGAGTCCACTGATCCACCCAGGCGTTGACGGTTTTGTACCACAGCCGGCTGTTTTGCGGCTTCAGCACCCAGTGGCCCTCATCCGGAAAATAGAGCATCTTGCTGGGCACGTGGAGAAGCTGCAGGGTGTCGAAAAGCTGAAACCCTTCGCTGACGTCGAGACGATAGTCGAGCTGGCTATGCACCACCAGCGTGGGCGTCTTGAAGTTCTTGGCATAGAGCGATGGCGACCATTTGCGGAAGGGATTCTCGCTGTCGGGCTTGCCGTAGTAGTCCCACGGATTGCCCTTGAACTCCCAGATATTGAACCAATCCTCTTCCGTGGACCCGAACGCCGACTCGGCGTCAAACATCCCATCGTGGCTCACAATGCACTTGAAGCGGTCGGTATGGCCGAGCACCCAGTTGGCCATGTAGCCGCCGTAGCTGGCGCCCAGCGCGCACTCGCGCGTCTTGTCGATGAAGGGATAATGCTGCTCCGCATAATCGAACCCGGTCATCAGGTCGGTGAAAGGCTTGCCACCCCAGTCGCCGTTCACGCGATCCACAAAGGCCTGCCCATATCCAGTCGATCCGCCGGGATTGATCATCACCACCACGTACCCGTTGGCCGCAAACAACTCCGCATTCCAGCGATACGACCACGAGTCACCCCAGGCGCCTTGCGGGCCGCCGTGGATGAGGAACTTGACTGGGTACTTCTTGGCGGGATCGAAGCCAGGCGGGCGGATGAGGAATCCCTGCTCCTTCGTGCCGTCTTTGGCGGTGAACCAGAAGGATTCCATCTTGGGGAGATCGAGTTGGGCAAGGAGGGCGTCATTGAGGTGAGTGACATTAACGGGCGCATATTCCTTCTGGGTAGTTTCCTTTGTTGGAGCTGAGTTATCAAGGGAGACGATCATGGTCCGCGCAGAATCGTCGATCTCGAGCGGATCGCCGAGCACCACCTCGCTCGGCATATCTACGCGCATGAGAGTGCCAAGCAGCCGGAATCTCCCATTTACCATCACGCCGTGAATTCCGCTCCACTCGCCGCGAATCTTTCCGTATCGACTAAGCTGCCAATGAACGGGGCGGCGGTCTCCATCTGCTCGTGGAGCCGGCTGCTGGTCAACGGCGCCCTCGTGCAGAGCCATTTCTGCGTCACGCGGTAGAGGTTCCATCGAAATGCTCTGAATCGGAGCTTCTCCGTCATAGCCCGATGTGAAGTAAATGAGTTTCGAGTCATCGCGCCATGAGAACTCGTCGACCCATCGGTCAAAGTTGGCTGGTTTAGGACCGGGCTCGAAGACGACGGCAGAATTCAAAGGATAGTCCAATGTATGCTTCTGTCGGTTGAACAGTGCGAGCCGGAACTTGTCGCTCTCATACCCCGCCCGCGCCTGCGACCGCCAAGCAAGATACTTCCCATCCGGCGAATAAGCCGGATTGAAATTCCCGCCTGCACTCGTGCTGATCTTCACCGGCTTCGCCGCCGCATCCGTCAGGTCGACCGTGTAAATCTGCGCGCTGGTGCTGATAGCCGGAACCGGATCGGGGTTCTCCGTGAACGCCAGTTCCTTCGAATCCGGCGCAATCGAAAATCCTCCCCCGCCCTCCAGAGAAAACGGCGGCACATCGTGCGCATCGCCAGGGTTCAGGTCGCGCATCTTCCCCGAGTCCACCTCGACCAGAAACAGATGGCTGCGCTTGTCGCCGGTGAAGTGGTTCCAGTGCCGATAGAGAAGCTGCGTCCAGATCTGCGCTTTTACCTTGCTCTCGGCCTTTTCCTTGTCGCGATCCGCATTGCACTTATCGCCATCGCTGTTCTCGAACGTAATCGCCGGACAATCCGGATACACCGCTGAAGTGAACACCACAAAGCTGCCGTCATGCGACCACTGCGCGTTATCGGCCTCGGTCGCAATGCTCGTCAGCTTCTTCGCATTGCTGGTCGCACCTTTCTCCGCGTCGAAATCCGCCACCCACACCTGCTGCGAGCCATCGCGGCTCGACGTAAACAAAATCCGCTTGCCGTCCGCCGAGAACTGCGCGCCGCCATCGCCCGGCCGTCCCACCACAAGCTTCATCGGCTCGCCGCCCGCAATCGCTTGCAGCCATAACTCCAGCGTCTTCGTGTTCTTCTCCAGATCGACCGTGGTCACCGAATACGCCAGCCATTTCCCTTCCGGCGACACAGCAGTCTCGCCAAGACGCTTCATGGCCATCAGGTCCTCGAAGGTCATGGGCCGTTTGGCTGGATTGGGGGGCTGGGCGAAAACGAGGGTGGCAAACAAACAGAACGAAAAAGCAATGGGCTTGCTGAACATGGCGCGTCCTTGGCGCAAACCGGTGGCCGCGTCTGCGCGAAGGAGAAGTTTACACCGGTGTGCTTGACGTCGGATCGCCCCATGGGTACCGCTGGTCTCCAGACCGGCGGTCGTGTGGGACTCCAGTCCCGCACTTTGCCCGCCGCGTCAGTTACTCGCGGCGAGGATGGCGTCGGCAATGCGCGCCGCTTCCACCGCCGGCCGCACCGCGTGGACCCGCACCAGCGAAGCCCCATGCAGAATCGCCGCGGTCATGGCGGCGATGCTTGCCGTCTCCCGTTCCGCCGCCGGCGCCGGAGTTCCGCCATGCAGAGCGGCCAGCGTGTGCCCCAGAAATGATTTGCGCGACACTCCAGCGAGCAGCGGCCGCCCCAGCGCCAGCAATTCCGCCTGCCGCGCCAGCAGCGCATAGTTCTCGCCGAAACGCTTGCCGAATCCGTAGCCGGGATCGAGCACCATCGCCTCTTCCGCCACACCCGCGGCGCTCGCCTTGGCCACGCTTTCCGCCAGCCCCTCCCGCACCATGCTCAGCACCGCATCGGGTGCGAGCCTTTCCTGCGCGCGCCACTCCTCCGGCCTTCCCCGCGTGTGCGTCAGCACTACGCCCGCTCCGCTCGCCGCACACACCCGCGCCATCTCCGCATCCCAGGCAAACCCGCTCACGTCATTCACAATTTCCGCGCCGGCCTCTACCGCTGCCCTGGCCGTCGCGCCCTTGTAGGTGTCAACTGAGATGAGCGCGCCTGGCCGTTCGCGCAAAATTCCTTCCAGCACCGGCAGCAGACGCGCCTGTTCTTCCTCCGCGCTCACCGCCGCATTCGAGCCGCCCGCGCGCGATCCCGGCCGCGTGCTCTCCGCCCCGAGGTCGAGAATGTCGGCTCCGTCCTCGATCAGCTTCAGCGCGAGTTCAACCGCCGCGGCCGGATCGAGAAACAATCCTCCATCGCTGAACGAATCCGGCGTAATGTTCACCACGCCCATGATCAGCGTGCGGCGGCCCAGCTCCACGCTTCGCGTGCGCAGCCGCCAATGCATGGTTCTACGAAGCAGGTCTGTCATGGCCGTTTCCTGATGCTTGCGCTTACGCGATTGCCTCGCCCTCGCGGCAGTTTTCGCTCGCCTTCATCCTATCCTGCGATGCGTCTCAAGCCGCGCAACTTTCCCCGCAGATCGTTCGCCGCGCGACGCTCCTGCTACACTCCCGCCATGCCACTTTTTCAGCGAGTACTGGCGCCTCTCCTCGCCACCGCTCTGCTTTCCTCTCCGCTCCTCATCGCTCAGAAGGCCGCGCCCAGGGCCGCTCACTCAGCGCCCACCCATCGCGCGCCCGCGCACCCCGCCGCCCTCGCCGACCGCATCAACGACCTCCTCGCCGACCCCGCGCTCATGCACGCGGAATTCGGCATCAGCGTCACCACCCTCGACGGCCAGCCGCTCTATGCCTTCAACGACGCCCGTCTCTTTGTCCCCGCATCCAATACCAAGCTGCTCACCACCGCCGCGGCCTACGCGCTGCTCCCCGTCGACACCCTCACCTGGACCACCACGGTCGTTGCCTCCGGCACCATCGACGCCGCGGGCACCCTGCACGGCGATATCGTGATCCTCGGCGCCGGCGATCCCACGCTCAGCGCCAGGCGTTATCCTTACCAGCCGCCGCGGCCCGAACCTCCCGTGCCCGGCGAGCCATCCGCGCCGCCAGCCCCGAAGCCCCGCCCCACGGAAGTCCTCGAGCGCCTTGCTCAGCAGGTAGAAGAGTCCGGCGTGCGCGAGGTCGAAGGCTCGGTTATTGGCGACGACAGTTTCTTTCTCGATGAGCCTTACGGTTCCTCCTGGGCATGGGACGATCTGCAGTGGTCCTACGGCGCGCCCATCTCCGCGCTCACCTTCAACGAGAACACCGTCGACCTCACCATCTCGCCCGACCCCTCCGCCGCCACCGCCGGCCAGATCGTCGCGGTTTGGAATCCACCGGTCGAGTACTACACGCTCGATAACTCCATGACCGTGGCCGCGCCCGGCCAGGAGGCGCACCCCGGCCTCGATCGCCGCCCCGGCAACCGCATGGTGCGCGCTTTCGGCACAGTCGCTCCGCAGGGAATGCATGCCACCCTCGCCCTCGAAGACCCCGCCGAGTTCACCGCTGCGGCCTTCAAAGATGCGTTGCGCAGCCGCGGCGTCACCGTGGCCGGCGGACCCGCCTCGGCGCACCAGGTCTCCATTGAAACCGGGGAGTTCTCCGCCGAGCGCTCTATGCCCATCACCCACCTCGCCCCGGTCGCCCTCGACACCGTGGCCGCGCCGCTCCAGGGCCGCCGGGTGCTGGCGCGCCATGTTTCTGTCCCGGTGGCGGAAGACATTCTGCTCACCAACAAAATCAGCCAGAACCTCCACGCCGAGCTCCTGCTGCGCCTGCTCGGCAAAACTCTGGGCAACGCCGGCAGCTTTGCCGAGGGCGCCCGCGTCGTCCGCCAGTTCATGCTCTCCGCCGGCGCCGACGACAACGACTTCTTCTTCTATGACGGCTCCGGCATGAGCATGGACGACCGCATCGCTCCCCTCGCCCTCACCCGGCTGCTCAGCTACGCCGCGCGCCAGCCATGGGGCGAGGCTTGGCGCCATACCCTGCCCATCGCCGGCGTCGACGGCACGCTCTCCGGCCGCTTCAAAAACTCCCCGCTCAAGGGCCGCATGTGGGCCAAAACCGGCACCCTCAACGAGAGCAGCGCCCTCTCCGGCTACCTCACCACCGCCGCAGGCAAGACTCTAATCTTCTCCATCCTGGTCAATGGCCATCGCCCCGGCAGCAACGCCGAGAATCAGGCCATCGATCGCATCGCCGAGGCCATCGCCGCTGCGGACTGAACTCGAATCTGTTGCTTCCGTTGATTCCCCGCCGCCCCAAATCCGGCCGTCGTCCAACCCGCGAGACAACTTTCGCGTCAATGTTGCGCATCGAACATAGACATGGGCGAGAGTCTGGGGACGCTCGCTCGTCTTGTCATCGATAACGCCACCTTCCGAATCAGGGGTCAATGCATGGGCATCGCAGAGATTGTGAAGGGCCGCCTGAAAGGCATGGGCTACGAGGCCGAGTGCACGTTGCTCGCCACCCGCACCGAAGCTCAGAAATCTTCCGGGCCGGAGTATTCGCGATGCTCCGTTCTTCAGGCATCGTCGAATCTGCCCGACGGCTATTATGAAGCCGTCTTCTGCGGCCATTCCGCTTTTCTCCAGCGCACCAGCGGCTGCTGAAGCCTCGGCGTACCCTGGCCTCAAACCGGCTCGCGCCAGCGCGTCCATCTCCGCGGCGTTCCCCCGCCGCAGTGGATGACTGAAATCTAGTCCTCCTCGCTCCCACCGATTTCAGAAACAGTGCAGGAACTCCGCAGCAACTGTGCCCCGTTCATCGCAGCTTTATCGCGATGAGCGGGCCTTCGCCCTCGATCCCCGCGCCGTCTGCTTGTATCATCGACACAGATGCGCATTCGCACTTTTGCTGCTGTTTTAGCCGCTTTTGCCGTGGCGGGACTCTTCGCGGCTATGGGCTGCCGGTCCCTGCCTCCGTCCAAGCCGGCGTCCCAGTGGACCCCCGGAGAAGCCCGCGGCGCCGCTGTCTACCAGGCCTACTGCGCCCGATGCCACTATCCCACCAGCACCCGCGGCCTCAACGGCCCCGGCCTGCAGGCCATCAGCAAAATCAAAGCCATGCCCTCCGGCGCCCCGCCCACCGACGAGCGCCTCACCGCAGTGATTCTGCGCGGCCGAGCCATGATGCCCGCCACCCCCTTGAGCGACGACCAGCTCCGCGACCTGCTCGCCTACCTGCACAGCCTATGAACAACGACAGGCGCGGCCCGTCCCTGCCCCCCGGACCGGCGGGACGCATGCCCCTTCCCGGGGTGGCGGCCATCGCGTTCTATCTGCTGCTGGTCGCCGGCACCATCGTCCTTGGAGTTGTCGGCGGACATTATCCGGCCTTCCTGCTGCTGTTTTCGGTGCTGTTCATCGCCGCCAGCGGAGGAATGATTGCCTCCTTCCGCTGGGCCTGGGCTTTGGGCCTCGCTGCGGTCTTCTCGCTCACTTGCTACAACGCATGGATCTTCTCGCACGAGCGAACGGCGCCCACCGCCATCCAGGGCCTGCTCAACCTGCTCTTCTTCCTCTACCTCATCCGCCCCGAAGTGCGCGATCGCCTGCGGTAGAGGATGGTCGTTGATGCGGAGCTACTGATTGCTACACTGTCATCCTGAGCGGAGCAGCGCGCTCTTTGCGCTGCGGAGTCGAAGGATCCGCGGTTCGGGCGCCCAGTTTATGCCGCCACCTAAGAACTCCCCACGACATGGCAATTCCAATTCACGTTCCCACCGCAAAATGTTAATCTCCTGCCATGCTTCGTCTGCTCCTGAAGTCTTCCCTCTGTCTCGTCTGCTGGTTCTCTGCCCTGGGTTCCGCCATTGCCGCCGATACCCCGCAAAAGCGCGCCATCACTCTCGACGATCTGGCCAGAGTCCAGCGCGTCGGCTCTCCCGCCATCTCGCCCGATGGCGAATGGGTGGTCTACACCGTCTCCCAGGTCGACACCAAGGAAGACAAATCCGAGACCCATCTCTGGATGGTGAAGTGGGACGGCTCCGCGCGTCTGCAGTTGACCTACGGCAAGGAAGGCGCCTCGGCCCCGCGCTTCTCGCCCGACGGCAAGTACATCAGCTTCACGTCGTCGCGTCCCGGCTCCGCCAAGGGCTCGCAAGTTTGGGCCATGGATCGCCGCGGCGGAGAAGCCCATCAGCTCACCGCCATCACCGATCAGGACATCGAGGGCTACCAGTGGTCGCCCGACGGTAAGAAGCTGCTCCTCACGCTGCATCCCAAAGTCGAGCCCGAGCCCGAAGAAGGCAAGAAGCCCGAGCCGCCCAAGCCCATCGTCATCGATCGCTATCATTTCAAGCAGGACGTCCACGGCTACATTCGCGACAACGATTACGACGCGCTGTACATCTATGACCTGGCCGCCAAGAAGCCCGAGAAGCTGACCACCGACAAGAATGTCAACGAGCAGCAGCCGGCCTGGTCTCCCGACGGCCAGTGGATCGCCTACGTCAGCAATCACGATCCCGATCCCGACCGCACCGACAACACCGACGTGTTCGTGGTCGCGGTCAAGCCCGGCTCCGCGGCGAAGAAGCTGACCACCTGGACCGGCTCCGACGGTGGCCGCCTCGCCTGGTCTCCAGATTCCAAGTCCATCGCCTACACCCAGGGTCTGGAGATGAAGCTGGCGGCGTATTCGCAGGCCAAGTCGGCGGTGGTGACTCTGGATGGCAAGGTGAATTATCCGGCGGGCAAGCTCGACCGATCGGTGAGCCAGCCCATCTTCTCGCAGGAGGGCAAGCTCAGCTACCTGGTGAACGACGATCGTAACGAATATCCCGCAGAAATCGACGGCGATGGCGTCAAGCGCCTCGAACCGCAGCAGGGCGTGGTGCAGACCTGGGAGTCGGAGAAGGGCCACACCGCCGTGGTCTACACCAACGACAGCGACCCCGGCGAAATCTACGCTCTCGAAAACGGCAGCCTGCGCAAGCTCACCACCCACAACGATGCGCTGATGGCCGAGCTCAATCTGGCGCCCACCGAAGATATCTCCGCGAAGACCAAGGACGGCACCGACGTCCACGCGCTGATCACCAAACCGGCGGACTGGAAACAAGGCTCGCCGGCGCCCATGATCCTCTTCATCCACGGCGGCCCCAACGGGCAGGACGCCCACAGCTTCGACTTTCAGCGCCAGTGGCTCGCGTCCAAGGGCTACGCCGAGTTGAACGTAAACTATCGCGGCGGCTCGGGCCGGGGGCAGGATTATGCCAGGATCATTTCCGCCGACTGGGGCCACTATGAAGTGGAAGATCTCCAGGCCGGCGTCGACAAAGCTGTCTCCATGGGCATCGCCGACCCCAACCGCATGTGCGTTACCGGCTGGAGCTATGGCGGCATTCTCACCGACTACATGATCGCCAGCACTAACCGCTTCAAGTGCGCCATCAGCGGCGCGGGAACGGCCTTCACCGTTTCTTTTTACGGCGTCGATCAGTACATCCAGCAGTACGACAATGAGATCGGGCCGCCGTGGAAGGACTTCGATGCCTACATCAAGATCAGCTATCCGTTCCTCCACGCGGACAAGCTGGTTCATACGCCCACCCTGTTCATGGGCGGGACCAACGACATGAACGTGCCTCTGCTCGGCGGCGAGCAGATGTACCAGGCGCTCAAGTCCATCGGCGTGCCCACGGAGTTGGTAGTCTACCCGGGCCAGTTCCACGGGTTCACCAAGCCCAGCTACATCAAGGATCGCTACGAGCGCTGGCTGGCATGGTGGGAGAAGTACACCAAGCCCGCGGCTGAGGCTGCAAAGCCCGCCGAAGGGGAAAAATAATCCGCCACTTCATCGCACGGGAGCATGCGCCATGCGGCTCATCTTTCTTTACGGCATGCCCGCCACGGGCAAACTCACCGTGGCCCACGAGCTGAAAGCCCTCACTGACTTTCATCTCTTTCACAATCACCTGGTTGTCGATCTCCTGCAGTCAACGTTCGAATTCGGCAGCCCGTCCTTCGTCGACTTGCGCGAGCAAATCTGGCTGTCGGTCTTCGATCATGCCGTCCGCGGAGGCCTCGACGGCCTCATCTTCACTTTCGCTCCCGAATCCACGGTGCGCTCATCTTTCGTCCCCGAGACACTGAGAACCGTTCAGGCCGCTGGTGGCGTCGTCGAATTCGTCCAACTCACCTGTCCGCCGGATGAGATCAGGCGGCGCGTCGCCCACCCGTCGCGGCATCGCTTCGGCAAGCTCACTTCAGTGGAATTGTTCGATGAGCTCCTGGCGTCCGGAGCATTCAATCAGCCCATCATGCCGGAACCGAAGATCGCCATCGATACCAGCACCTGCACCCCGGCGCGCGCAGCACTCGAAATCGCCCGCGCATTGGCGCTGGTCTGATCGCAGCGGCTATTCGTCGAACGGAATCTTCAGGCGGGTGATCGAATCCTCCTCCGGCCCCGCCTCCGAGCCCCGGAACAGCGTGATAAACGCCCCAATGAGCGCGAGGAGCATCAACACCAGCCCCACAAACACCAGGGGCAGCCCCACCATTACGGGCCAACCCGTGCTGGTGAAGTCGATCCCGAGCTTCGTGCCTTCCGCGGGAAAGGCCACACTCAATCCTACGTTGCCGTGGCACCAGGCGAAGATCAGCCAGAGCCCGCCTACCAGGAACAGCAGCGCCGCAATCAGCCATCGATCCGCCCTCATCGCACACTCCTCTCGGGACCCGCCGATTTTATCATTGCACCCGTCCACTTTCTTTGATTCCTTCCGTCCAGAAGCTGGTGTCCGTCCGCCGCCTGGCCCGCATCCCAGTGTTTGCAGCACATTCCCGCTCGGTCAAGAAAATGGGTGCCCCATCTGGGAGCCGGGGAGCCCTCTGTGCCGGGCACGACGTCGTTGTTCGTGTCGCTTGGGTGGGATGGCGAGCGCTCACGCCTACAGCGCTCCGCACCCTATGGGTGGTAGCCTTCCAAACGTATTCAAAACAAGGAGAAATCCTTTGCGTAATCTCTTGCTCCACTTTGCCGCAATCGTCCTCATGGCCGCCGCAGCCATGGCTTCCCAAGCGCAGGCCCCGACGCAAACTCCGGTTCAGGACGCGCTCCTCACGCATGCTGCTTCGCCGCTCACCTCTACAGCTTCCGATCCGGCCGTTACCGCTCCCGCGCCGGAAACCGCCGACCTGGTCAACGATCCCGTTGCCGATCCGCACGCCGTCGTCGTCCTCGGCCACGCGCGCTTCACCGTGCTCACCTCCCAGCTCATTCGCATGGAATGGGCCGCCGACGGCCACTTCGAGGACCACGCCAGCTTCGTCTTCCTCAACCGCCACCTCCCCGTGCCCCACTTCGAGCACGTCCTGTCCGACGACAAAAGCCGCCTCACCATCAAGACCAACGCCATCACCCTCGTCTACATGCCCAACCCTCCGGGCAAGGCCAACCAGGACGGCCGCTTCACCCCGGAAAATCTCATCATCAATCTCAGCGTCGGCGACAAACTCACGGTGTGGCGCCCCGGCATGGTCGACGACCAAAACCTCCTGGGCACCACCCGCACCCTCGACGGCGCCATCGGCGACCAAACCCGCGAGCCCATGGAGCAGGGCCTGGTCTCCCGCTCCGGCTGGGCCGTGGTTGACGACTCCTCCCGACCCCTCTTCGACTCCGCCGACTTCTCCTTCAAACAAGGCGAAAACAACCCGTGGCCCTGGGCCATCGAACGCCCCGCCGGCGATCGCCAGGACTGGTACTTCTTCGGATACGGCCATAACTACAAAGCTGCGCTCGGCGAATTCGTCCGCGTCGCCGGCCGCATCCCGCTCCCGCCCCGCTTCGCCTTCGGCACATGGTGGTCCCGCTACTGGGCCTACAGCGATCAGGAGATCGAGGAGATCGTCCGCGGCTTCCATGAGAACGACGTGCCCCTTGACGTCTTCGTCATCGATATGGACTGGCACCCCACCTTCGGCATGAAATTTGGCACGCTGGACGCCAGCGGACATTCCAAAGGATGGACCGGCTATAGCTGGAACAACCTGCTCTTTCCCGATCCGGACCAGTTCCTCGCCCAGCTTCACGGCGACAGCCTGAAGACCAGCCTGAACCTGCATCCGGCCTCGGGAATTCAGCCCTGGGAAGACGCCTACCCGGCGATGGCCAAAGCCATGGGCATCGACCCCGCTACCAAGCAGTACGTCCCCTTCGATATCACCGACAAGAAGTTCGCCACCAACTACTTCGACCTTGTCCTCCATCCGCTGGAAAAGCAGGGCATCGACTTCTGGTGGCTCGACTGGCAGCAAGAGCCAAACACCAAAATGGCCGGCGTGAGCCCCACCTGGTGGCTTAACTACGTCCACTTCACTGACCAGCAGCGCGAAGGCAATCGCCCCTTGCTTTTCCATCGCTGGGGCGGCCTGGGTAATCATCGTTACCAGATCGGCTTCTCTGGCGACACCGTATCGGTCTGGCCCTCGCTGGCATTCCAGCCCTGGTTCACTGCCACCGCGGCCAACGTCGGTTACGCCTACTGGAGCCACGACATCGGCGGCCACATGCCCGGCGCGGTCGATCCCGAGCTATTCACCCGCTGGGTCGAGTTCGGCGCCTTCAGCCCCATCCTGCGCACCCATACCACCAAGAATCCCGACTCCGAGCGCCGCATCTGGGCCTATCCCGAGCCCTACTCCTCCATCCTCCGCGACACTTTCCAGCTTCGCTACGCTCTGCAGCCCTACATCTATACCGAGGCGCGCCGCACTTACGACACCGGCGTAGCCTTCCTTCGCCCCCTCTACTACGACTGGCCCGAGAACCCCGGCGCCTACACCAGCAAGGGCGAATACCTCTTCGGCGACCAGATGCTGGTGGCTCCGGTCGTCACTCCGGTGGACAAAGTCACCGGCCTGGCCAGCGAAAAAGTCTGGCTCCCCGCAGGCGAGTGGATCGAGTGGCCCACCGGCAAGCACCTCGCCGGCCCTGCCAGTTTCGACCGCAGCTTTGCCATCGACCAGACTCCCGTCTACCTCAAGGCTGGCGCCATCGTTCCCATGCAGCCGCCCATGCGCTACACCGGAGAAAAGCCCGTCGATCCGCTGATCGTCAGCGTGTGGCCGCTCGCCCCCGGCGCTTCCAGCAGCTACTCTGTCTATGAGGACTCCGGCGCCGCCGTCGAATACCAGCGCGGCGTCTTCACTCGCCTGCCCATCAAGGCGGCGCAGACGGGTGATGTCCTCAAAGTCGAGATCGGCCCCGTCGAAGGCCGCTTCCCAGGCATGCTCCGCAACCGCGCCTTCGAGCTGCGCCTCCCCGCCGACTGGCCCCCGGAGGGCATCACCGTCAACGGCGCTCCCATTCGCAAAGCCGGCTCCACCGGCAAGGGCGGCTGGAGCTTCGAAGGCAATTCCCTCACCACCGTCATTCCCATTCCGTCCTCCAGCGTGGAGTCGCGAGTCACCATCGAAGTCCGCCGTGCCCATGGGCTCACTGCCCGCCGCGGCGAACTGGACGGCTTTGCCGGCGCCATGAACCGCCTCCGTGGCTCCTATGACGCCATGCATCAGACCTGGCCCGTCTCCTACCCGCCCGATCCGCTGGTCGATGCCATGCAATCCGGCGACCGCCTCGGCTATCACCCCGAGCAAGCCACTGAAGAGCTGGCCCACTTCCGCGAAACCCTGCCCCAGGCCCAGGGGGCCATTGCCGATGTCGCCAAAGACTTCGCCCAGCGCATGGACGATTTTGCTCGCCGTATGAGCACCAGCAACTGGCGTCCTGCCGACATGGACGCCCAGAAGCAGCACCGCCTCGACTCTCTCGCCAGAGCCGAGAAGCTAGCCGCCGCTGCCGCCGAAGACGCCGCGAAGGAGCCGGCGAAAGAAGCCGCAGGCGCAGCCGGGAAATGAAGACACGGGCAGTAGGGAGTAGGGAATAGGGAGTAGGGATTAGGGATTAGAAACCCCGCCGCCTTGAACCCTCAGAGCCTCGCCGAAGTCCAAAAGCACAAAATGCGGGATGCGAGTTTTCAGTCTCGCATCCCGCTTCGTTCGCTTCTTCACTCTTTCACTGACCACTGACCACTGATCACTGACCCCTTTTTTACGGATAAATTCCCCGCACCTTCACCGCATCCGCCACCCGTCCGATGCCTAGCATGTTGGCGGCGATGCGCATGTCCACCTTGTGCTCCATCCGGATTTTCAGCACGTCGTGGAAAGCGGTTTTCATGACCCGCTCCAGCCGGTTGTAGATGTCCTGCGCCTCCCAGAACAGGTGCTGCTCATCCTGCACCCACTCGAAGTACGACACCGTCACCCCGCCCGCATTGCACAGAATGTCGGGGATGATGAACACGCCCTTATCTTCCAGCACGCGGTCGGCGGCCGGCGTCAGCGGTCCGTTCGCCGCTTCGGCCACCATCTTTGCCCTCACTCGGCCCGCGTTGTCCACGTGCACCGCATTCTCCAGCGCGGCCGGGACCAGGATGTCGCAATCCAATGCCAGCAGATCCTGCGGGGTAATCGGCTCGGCTTCGGGGAATCCCTCTACCTTGCCGGTGAGCTCCTTCAGGTGGATCAGGTCGGGAATGTTCAAACCCTTGCGATTGTAAACTCCGCCCGTGGAGTCGTTCACCGCGATCACCTTTGCGCCCGCGTCGTGCAGCAGTTGCGCGGCAATCGAGCCCGCGTTGCCGAAGCCCTGCACCGCTACCGTCGCGCCTTTCAGCGGCATGCCCAGGTGCTCGCACGCGCACTCGATGGTGTAGAACACGCCGCGTCCCGTGGCCTCATTGCGCCCCAGCGAACCTCCCAGGTTCAGCGGCTTGCCCGTCACCACCCCGGGAATGGCATACCCCTTGGTCATCGAGTAGGTGTCCATGATCCACGCCATGGTCTGCGAATTGGTGTACACGTCGGGCGCGGGAATGTCCCGCTCCGGCCCGATCAGCGGCAGAATCGCGCTGGTGTAGCGCCGCGTCATCCGCTCCAGCTCCCCCTGCGACATATGCTTCGGATCGCACGTCACGCCGCCCTTGGCCCCGCCAAACGGAATGTTCACCACCGCGCATTTCCACGTCATCCACGTGGCCAGCGCCTTCACTTCGTCCAGCGTCACCTGCGGATGATAGCGAATGCCGCCCTTGGACGGCCCCCGCGCCGAGCTGTGCTGTACCCGATAGGCTTCAAACCTGCGAATGTGACCGTTATCCATGCGTATCGGCACGCTCACCGTGAGCACCCGCTCGGGAAGCCGGATCATCTCCCGCGTGTCATTGTCCAGGGCCAGAACATCGGCTGCTGCGTCAAAGTTCTGCAGCGCGAGTTCATGGGCGTTTTCTGCTCTCATGGTCGTCAGCATCGTGTTTTCCTCCTCGGCCTTGCCCAGGCCGGAACTCAGCCGTTCCGCGGGAACCATTCGAAGCCAATATCGATCACGGCCCGAGTCCGCAGAACCGCTTTTGAAACCCCGGTAGCGGATTCTACGCCTCTACACCGTTGACCCGGCCAGTGCAATCTCCCGCTCCGCCTGGCCCTGTGCCTGGTAAACCGGCGTCAGCCATTCCATGTACTCCCGCAAGCGCCCGCGCACCGCGTCCGCATACAACTGCTGCATCCCGCGGCTCACCGCACCGATCGCCCCATCCCGCACCGGCCGGTGCTCAATGCGCACAATCGGCGCAATTCCCACCGCCGTCCCGGTGAAAAACACTTCGTCGCACACCAGTAGTTCGCTGCGATCGATGGACCGCTCCACCACCTCCAGCCGCATCTCCCGCCGCGCCAGCTCCATCACCGTTCGACGCGTGATCCCCTCCAGCACGTTGTCATACACCGGCGGAGTAATCAGCTTCCGCTCGCGCACCATGAACAGGTTGCAGGTGGCGCCCTCGGCCACATGCCCGTCCTGGTTCAGCAGAATGGCCTCGTCAAAGCCGTTGCTCCGCGCCTCGTCCGTGGCCAGCACGCTGTTCACATAGGCGCCGCAAATCTTGGCCCGCGCGGGAATCGCGTTGTCGTCCACACGCCGCCACGAACTCACCCCGGCGTGCAGCCCCTTTTCCGCCTGCAGATATTCCCCGAACGGCATGGCCACTATCGCAAACGCGTCCTGCTCGTCCGGCATCACGCCCACCCGCTGCGCGCTCTTGTAGGCCAGCGGCCGCACGTACACGTCGGTCTCCAGCCGGTTCCGCCGCATCAGCTCCAGGGTCACGTCGGTCAACTGCCTGGGTGACAGCGGTACATCGATGCGCAGAATCCCGCAGTTCCGCTTCCAGCGCTCGTAGTGCTCCATCGGCCGCAGCACAAACAACTCCTGCTGCGCCGCATTCCAGTGCGCGCGAATCCCCTCGAACACCCCCGTCCCGTAGTGCAGGGCGTGGGTCAATATCCCCACCTTCGCTTCGCCCAGCCGCATGTACTTCCCGTTGAAATAGACAATCAGGTTTTGATCCGCTTCCAATTGCATCGCTTGCTCCTTCACCTGCCCACGTGCAAACGCGGAGGGCTGATTGCAGCCTCTCCGCGCCTTTCGCCGGCCAATCCGGCGCACAGATTTTGCTGGGAAATTCGCGCCCGGCGCGACTTCCCAGCCCGCAGTATGGTCGACCCTGCATGGAATCAGGCGCAGTGACCGCCATCACGCGCATCATGACTGCCTCGCCCAGCGGCGCAACGCGCTTGCAATCTAAGTTGGGGAGAGGTGTCGCGGGCTCCAGCTCTACGCCCGGAAGCGGAGAGATTAGAATGATCTCGGAGCACGTTCCAATATGAATCTGGACCTGCGCATTCCCATGGGGCTGATGTTCTCCCTCGTCGGAGCCATCCTCACCGCCTTCGGACTGGCCACCAACGGCAACGCCGATCTCTACGCCCGCAGCCTCGGCATCAATGCCAATCTCTGGTGGGGACTGGTCCTGCTCGCCTTCGGCATGACCATGTTCGTCCTCGGCCGCCGCGGCCAGAAGCGCCTCGCCGCCCTCCCACCCCAACCCGCCGGCGAGTCCAACGTCCGCCGCGGCCACTAGCGGCTGTGGTGTCTCGTATGACTCGACAATAACAACGCTGTCATCAAAAAAATGCTGTCATCCTGAGCGGAGTTTGGCCGGCTTTTGGGCCAAACGGAGTCGAAGGACCTGCATTTGGGCCGCTGAAGGACGCAACCAATTTGAGACACACCACACTAGCCTGCATCGCAACCAAGCTAACTTCGCGCAGTCTATAATCGGACCCATGGCGGCGCCCCCTGCGACCCCGATCCCCGAACCCCCTCGAATCGGTCCTGAAACCGAAGCCCGCCTCGGTGCGCTCGAGAACCATCTGGGCCAGCTCCCCAGCCTCATGGTTGCCTACTCCGGCGGCGTTGACTCCGCCTTCCTCGCCGCCACCGCCCACCGCATCCTCGGCTCCCGCATGCTGGCCGTACTTGCCGATTCGCCCTCTCTCGCCCGCCGCGACATGGAACAGGCCACCGCCTTCGCCCAATCCCTCGGCATGCCCCTGCGCGTCATCCAGACGGAAGAGCTAGACAAGCCCGAGTACCAGCGCAACGACGCCAGCCGCTGCTTCCATTGCAAAACCGAGCTGTTCACCGGCATGGAAGCCCTGGGCCGCGAACTCGGATTCCCCCACATCGCTTACGGCATGAACGCTGACGACACGCGCGACTATCGCCCCGGGCAGCGCGCCGCCGAGGAGCACCAGGTTCTCGCGCCCCTGGCCGACGCCGGACTCACCAAATCCGACGTCCGCCTGCTCTCTCGCGCCGCCGGCTTCGATCTTTGGGATCGCCCCGCCGCACCCTGCCTCTCCTCCCGCGTCGAGTACGGACGCGCTGTGACCCGCGAGGTCCTCAGCCAGGTGGAGCGCGCCGAAGACAGCATCCGGCGCCTCGGCTTCCGCGAGTTCCGCGTCCGCCACCACGGCGACCTGGCCCGCGTCGAAATCGCCCGCACCGAATTGCCGCGCGCGCTATCGATGGAGATGCTGGAGGCCATCACCGCCGCGCTGCGCGAGTCCGGCTACAAGTTCGTCACCCTCGACACCGCCGGCTTCCGCTCCGGCTCGCTCAACGCCCTCCTCCCCGCCGAAGTCCTGCTCCGCCGCGGCGCCTAAAGTAGGCGTCTCAAATCCCACTCCCAATGCCCAACCCAACACGCTAAAGCTGTCATGCCGAGCGAAGGTCGCCGCGGCGACCGCAGTCGAAGCATCTGCGGTTGCATCTTCAGGTCGCTTCCGGAATCCAGGCGAAATGGGAGGAATGCCAGCGTCACCTCTATTGCAGTCCGCAGGCGACCATAACCGCATCAGTTCGCCACAACTCGACGCCGGACTTGATCTTCTCGCTTCCATTGTCTATTCCGGCAACAACGAGCCGTCCATCGGGGCTAAGCGCGCCACTCTCGCTGTGAAGGTCCTGCGATACGCAATTTTTGCCAGTCTGAAAATTCCAGACCCACAGGCGGCCTCCTGAGTGACCAAACACCAAACCAGATCTTGGCTCCAAGGAGGCGAAGTAAGGCTTACTGTTGACGAATCTCGGCAGGTCGATGAGTCGCGGATTTGGATATAAAGCTCCTGTGCTCAGATGAACTGCGATAAAGCTGTGTTCATCGGTCATATCCGCGTAGATGTAGGTGTCCAATCGCGCGTCCAGCGAAGCTGGCCAGGTGGTTGGCGTAGGCTTCGGCAATGTGCGCAGCTTTTTCCAGTCGCTAGTGCTTCTCAACACAAGTTGAGAACCAGACTCGGTCATGAGAGTCTGGCCGTCCACAGACAACGCCGGGAAGTTTTCTCCAGTGAGGTCAACTGTGTGTTTACCTGTCGACGTATCCATTACGTAAACGGGATTATTGGCTGTTTCATAAACGATCAGAGAGGAGGAATCCGCGGCGAAGGCTAGGAATTGCGCGGAAAAACCGGTGGGAAATCGATGGACCAGGACGCCGTCGGGTAGGCGCCAAAGCTTGACCTCGCGCGCTCCCCGTCCTCCCGTGGCAATCAAATGATTGTCTGGCGAGATCGCGAGGGCGGCGACCGAATCCTGACCCGTCTCCAGAGCGAGCAGGAAAGATCGTTTGGATACATCCCAAATAGCTACGCGACCGTAATCCTTGCCCGCGGCAAGTAGGCTTCCATCTCTGCTAAATGACAGTACATTGATTCTTGTCGCGGAAGGAAGCACCCTAACGAAAACTCGACCATCCTGCATAACGTAATCGTTTGCGGTCCGCACGGGGGGCTTGGGCTCCTTGTGCTTCACGTCCAGCAAAATGAATTCCGGAGCTGGAATTGTTGCCTGTGCCCCCAAGTTATTGTCGGTTGCTGTAAATAACAGACACACAGCGCTACACGCAAAAAGAATCGCTTTGTTAAACATGCGCGCAAGTCTAGAGGGGATCTGGACCCGAGTCAATGTCGCGCTCTCGACGTGAGTATGCATGAAGGGAGCCTGCTAGCGTGCGTCAAAGCTAAGGTCGCGGTCGGTTGGTCGGCAATTGGGAGAATAAGCACTTTTCCGCCTTTCAAAGATCCAATCCAATCGGCGAAGCCTCCCAGTTTAAACTCAAAGCGATGCGCATTGCCTACCTAGAGTGCTTTTCCGGCATCAGCGGCGACATGCTCCTCGGCGCCATGGTCGATGCCGGCGTCCCGCTGGAAATCCTCTCCCAGGCCGCCGCCTCCCTCAACCTCGGCGCACGGCTCGAATCCCGCAAAGTCCTGCGCGGCGGCATCACCGGCACCAAGGTCGATGTGCTCACCAGCGAGAGCAGCGAGCATTCCCGTTCCGCGCACCAACACGATCACGAACACCCGCACGACCATGCGCACAATGATGCACATACTCACGAGCACTCCCATGAACACACCCACGGCGACGGCCAAACTCATACCCACGAACACACGCATGATCACGGCCACGATCATGAACACACCCACGAACCCCACCGCTCCCTCTCCACCATCCTCAACATCCTTTCCGCCGCGCCCCTCGCGCCTCACGTAAAAGAGAGCGCCGCGCGCGCCTTCCAGCTTCTCGGCGAAGCCGAAGCCCGCATCCACGACATCCCCGTCGAGCAGGTCCATTTTCACGAAGTCGGCGCCATCGACACCATCGTGGACATTGTCTGCGCTGCCGCCGCCGCCGACTTCCTCGCGATCGATCGCTGGCTCGCCTCGCCGCTCAACGTGGGCAGCGGCACCGTCCACTGCGCTCACGGCACGCTGCCCGTTCCCGCGCCCGCCACCCTCGCCCTCCTTGGCTGCGCTCCCATGTACGCCGACGGCCCTGCCATGGAGCGCGTCACCCCCACCGGCGCCACCCTCCTGCGCATGCTCAACGTCGAATACGCGCCTCTGCCGCCCCTGCGCATCCAGTCTTCGGGCTATGGCGCCGGCGGCCGCGAAACCCCGGGCGAGCCCAACCTCCTGCGCCTCCTCATCGGCGAAGCCGAATCACCCCAGCCCGCCGCCGATCAGGCCGCCGATGAGTCCGGCGCGCAAACCGAACCCATCGCCATTCTCGAAACCGTCATCGACGACTCCACCCCGCAACTACTCGCCTACGTCAGCGAACTCCTGCTCGAGTCCGGCGCGTGGGACGTGTACCGCATTCCCGTGCAGATGAAAAAAGGACGCAACGGGGTCCAGCTCACCGTGCTCTGCGCGCCTCCTCTCCTGCCCGGGCTGCGCGATATCCTCTTTCGCGAGACCACCACCATCGGCGCCCACTGGCGCATCGAAAACAAGATCGCCCTGCGCCGCGAATTCGCCGCGGTCGAAACCCCCTGGGGCGCCGTCCGCATCAAGATTGCCCGCTCTCCCTCCGGCGATGTCCTCAACGCCTCTCCCGAATACGAAGACTGCCGGCGCATCGCCGCTCAAAGCCACGTCCCCCTCAAAGAAGTCATGCGGCGCGCCGCTCAGGCCTACACCGCCACCCCCAAAGGAGAACGCCCATGAAACGCATCTCTCTCTCCATGGCCGCAGTCATTCTGCTCGCAGCCTCTTCGGTCACGTCCCTCGCAACGCCGCCCGATGCCAAGAAGATTCACGCCGAGGGCTGCGTCGAGGCGGGCGTCGAAGCCGATTGCCTGGTGGTCAAAGACGTGAAAACCGCCAAGCTCTACAACATCCTCATCAAGGGCGCGCGGCCCGCCGTCGGCGAGGGCATCGACTTCACCGGCGTTGCCCACGAGGGCGTCACCACCTGCATGCAGGGAATCGCCGTCGAGGTGGACCATTGGCAGCGCAAGGACTCCCTGCAATGCCAAAAGTCTCCCGCGCCCGCAAAATGAAATCCCGACTACATCGCGGCGCAGCCAGTCTTCACGCGACCGCTGCCAGGAGGTTCGCTGATGGAACGCGCCCAACTTGAGGCCCTGCTGCGGGAAGTCCGTGAAGGCCGCACCGAAATTCCCGATGCTCTTGAGCGCCTGCGCGTCTTCCCCTTCGAGGACCTTGGCTTCGCCAAGCTCGATCACCACCGCCCGCTGCGCACCGGCATGCCCGAAGTTCTCTTCGCCTCCGGCAAAACCGTCGCCCATGTGGTCCAGATCTTCGCCCACATGGTCCAGGCCGGCGGCAACGTGCTGGCCACCCGCGCCTCCAGCGAATGCGCCCAGGCAGTGCTCGCCGTCGAGCCCCGCGCCGTCTACCACGAGACTGCCCGCTGCATCACCCTCGAACAAACGCCCGCGCCTCCAGGCAAGGGAACCATCGCCGTGGTCTGCGCCGGCACCAGCGACCTGCCCATTGCCGAGGAAGCCGCCGTCACCGCCCGCCTCATGGGCAACACCGTCGAACTCATCGCCGATGTGGGCGTGGCCGGCATTCATCGCCTGCTCGCCCAGCGCAATTCGCTGCAATCGGCCCGCGTGCTCATCGTCTGCGCCGGCATGGAAGGCGCCCTGCCCACCGTGGTCGGCGGCCTGGTCAACGCGCCGGTGCTCGCCGTCCCCACCAGCGTGGGCTACGGCGCCAGCTTCGGCGGCCTCGCCGCGCTGCTGGGCATGCTCAACACCTGCTCGCCCAACGTCTCCGTCGTCAACATCGACAACGGCTTCGGCGCAGCGTGTATCGCCACGCTCATCAACCGGCTCTGAGGCGCCGGCGAGTTGAGTGTATCTGGTTAGTGACTGAATGATAACTTCTGGGTTGGTGACCATTAGCTCAGAGCGGCGTCATCTGCCAAGTTCCAAAGGATATGCGAGTATAATCCGACCATGCCGAGTAGTGCCGATCGCAAATTCTTCAGGGGTATTCTCCAACGTGCTCGCCAAGAATCACGGCGAAGGAAGATGTATCCGGTTCTGTCAAAGCTCTACCTGGCTGTAGTGATTGTGGGTCTGTTGAACTTCTTCGTCTTCGTGGCTGGCACATTTTACATAGGCGGAGATGCCGTCAACGGCAAAGTGCAGAACGGAAGATACTATGTATGGGGTTACCGATATCACGATGGAGTCAAAGGATTCACCGAAGTGAGCCGGCCAGTATTCGATTACAGCAGGTGGCATGTCTACACCGTGTGGGCAACTTGGACCGTGATGATACTTGGTGGTGTCCTGTACAGCCGACTCCCAGCTGGCGACTAACTTATCCTGCGATGCCATTGGCTTCACTTTCCGGAGTTCAGAGTGGTTGACCGCCTATTGGGGGAGTTCGCCGCGATACAATGCCCACGTGGCATCCTCGCGCCCCGCTTCTCAACGGAGGACTCTGGCCATGAAGGGAAAACTCTGGCATTTCGCGGCCGCGCTTCTGCCCATCTGCTTCCTCTCTGCGCAGGAACCGAGTCCGCAAGCCCCGCCGCAAGCGAACGGCCAAGGCTTCCGGCAGCCCAGCCCCGAAGCTTTGCGCCAGGCAACCGAGATGTGGCGGCGCGACCGCGCCCACGCCAACGCGATCAACGACCTCGCGGGCCATGTTCAGTCGCTCGATGACGCGCGGAAGCTCGTCGACCTCGTCGCGGCCGAATTCTCCCATGAGCTTCCACCCAAGTGGGCCACGCGCTCCATCCGCAGCCGCATCGCCCACGCGGAGTTTGAATCCGCTGCCGATCCCGGTGCGCTCATTCCTGAGCAGCACGTCGCCGATGTCTGGAACGATTACCTCGAGAAAATCGGAGCGCCGCGGGAGTCCTACGTCACCGCGGCTGAGATCCACACCCTGCGCGACACCTACTACGTCACCTCGCAGCTCTATTGGGTGCGCGGCCACCAGGACATCTGGACGGTTCCCAACATCTACGCCGTCGGCCCGGACGGCAAGGTCGCCCACGGCTGCCGCGCCCTCGAAGTGCTCAACATTCTCTGGCAACTCGCCAACCAGCCCGACGCTCTTCAGGGCACCCGCGACGTCATCAAAAAGGGCCAGGTATGGTCGGATATGTACAAAAATCCATCGAAGCCGCCTGCACCCGGGTCGGAAAGGGGTTACGCCAGACTTCAAGTCGTTCAGAGGCCACCAAACCCCCTCGATCAAGCTGCACTCCGCTACATGCACGACCACGGCGTCCGCGCCCTGAACCACGCCATCGAAGGCTTGCTCCAGGACCTGTTCGCGGGCTGACGGAAGCAGCTTTAGCCTTGCGGCTCGGCATGATTTTCGCTTTTGTTCTCATCTTCTTCGCGCTCTGGCTCAAGCTCCGCATGGAGGAGCATTGGATGCGTTCGCAGTTCGGCGAGACGTATGCTGCCTATGCTCATCAGACGGCTGCCTTGGTGCCTTACCTCCTCTGATGGCTGGGTCACGATCTCAGCCCTTGAAAGAGCGAGTTGAACCAACCTGAGGAATTGAATTTCGAGATCGATACTCGGTTCCGGTCGACGGCGCCAGCTTCACATTTCGTTGACTGTCCCGGATTGCAACCGTAAGATGAAGCTACCGCAGAGGGCATATCTGTAAGTGATAGACCAGACCATCTCGCACTACCGCGTTGTCGCGAAGCTTGGCGGTGGCGGCATGGGCGTAGTCTACAAGGCTGAGGACACCGACCTGGGCCGCTTCGCGGCCCTCAAATTCCTGCCCGATGAACTGTTGCGCGACCCGCATGCCCTGGAGCGGTTTCGCCGTGAGGCGCGTGCGGCGTCGGCTCTCAATCATCCCAATATTTGCACCATCTACGAAATCGGCAAGCATGGTGAGCAGTCGTTCATTGCCATGGAGTTTCTTGACGGCATGACGCTGAAGCATCTCATTGCGGGAAAGCCGTTAGATACAGAAACTTTGCTCTCCCTTGCCATTGAGATCGCCGACGCCTTGGACGCCGCGCATTCTCAGGGTATTGTTCACCGCGACATCAAGCCTGCCAACATTTTTGTGACCAAGCGCGACCACTCCAAGATTCTGGATTTCGGTCTGGCCAAGGTCGCCTCTGCCGGTTTTTCCGGCCGGGTAGCAACCATGGACACCATGTCTGCCGTCGACGCACAGCTCACCAGCCCTGGCTCTACGCTGGGCACCGTCGCCTACATGTCGCCAGAGCAGGCCCGAGGCAAAGACCTGGACTCCCGCAGCGATTTGTTTTCATTCGGCGCTGTGCTCTACGAGATGGCGACGGGCGCTCTCCCGTTTCATGCAGGCAGTTCCGCGGAGATATTCAAAGCCATCCTGGATGCAGCGCCAGTCCCTGCCGTGCGGCTGAATCCCAACATTCCAGCCGAACTCGAGCGCATCATCAACAAGGCTCTGGAGAAAGACCGAAACCTGCGCTATCAGAGCGCAGCGGAGATGCGAGCCGACCTGCAACGGCTGAAGCGCGACACAGATTCGGGACGCTCTGCAATATCGGCATCTGCGGTGAGCAACGAAGTTTCTGCGGTGGCCCTGGCAAGCAGTCCGTCGGGACCCTCCGCCATCTCCTCCCCCGGACTTGCTCGGTGGAAGAAATGGGCAATTGCCGGAGGCGTGGCCCTCGCCGGTCTCGCGATCCTTGTCTACCTGCAATCTCGTCCTCTGCCTCAACCCAAACTATCGGGCTACGTCCAGATCACTCACGACGGCATTCCAAAGTATCTGGTAGACACCGACGGAGCCAGGCTCTACTTGCGTGAAGGCGCATCCTTACCTGGTTTTGGAGCCGCGCAAGTATCCATTTCCGGCGGAGAGGTGGCTCCAATCGCGGTTCCCACCCCGACTATGGTGCTGCTCGCGGTATCCCCCGACGCTGCAGACCTGCTGGTCGCGGACGAGGTGGGGGAGACCGCGTTCAAGGGGCCACTGTGGGCAGCGCCTGTGCTCGGGGGGTCACCGCGCAGGCTGGGCGAAACCACGGGAGGTGGCGGTGCCTGGTCTCCCGATGGGCAAATGATTGCTTACACGGATGCATCCGACTTATATGTGGCAAAGAGTGACGGCTCCGAATCCCACAAGCTCTTCACCGCACCGAACCAGGCGGCGTACCGTCCGGCCTGGTCGCCCGACGGTAAGACGATTCGATTCACCAGCGGAACCTCAACAGGTTCCGGGGGTGAGCTTTGGCAGGTTGCTGTCGACGGGAAGGACCCGCAGCTCCTGTTGCCCGGCTGGCACACTCCGCCGGAGGAGTGCTGCGGCCGATGGACTCCGGATGGGAAGTATTTTGTTTTTCAATACCGAGGGAATATCTGGGCACGTGCAGAACAAAGAGGCTGGTTTGGAAAGACCAGCGCCGAGCCTTTCCAGCTCACCTCGGGCCCGATGACTTTCTTTTCGCCTCTGCCCGGCAAGGACGGAAAGAAACTGTTCGTGGTGGGCGCATTGGCGCGCGGAGAACTGACTCGCTACGACGCGAAGTCTGCAACCTTCGCTCCGTTTCTTTCCGGAATTTCAGCCGATGGCGTCAGCTTCTCTAAAGATGGACAGTGGGTGGCCTACGTCAGCTTCCCGGATACAACGCTGTGGAAAAGCAGAGCGGATGGCAGCCAGCGAATGCAGCTCACCTACCCGCCTCTTGCCCCCGTGGGTCCCACCTGGTCTCCCGATGGCCGGCAGATCGCGTTCTATGCCTTTTTGCCCGGCCAGAAGGGCAAGCTGTATACCGTCGCGGCCGATGGTGGATCACCGCGCGAACTGATTCCCGAAGACCCTCTGGAAAAACTGGACGCCACATGGTCGGCAGACGGAACCAGAATCGCCTTCGGTGGCGCACCGGCTGATCCAAACAGTGCCATCCGGGTCCTTGATCTCAATACCCATCAAGTGTCGACGTTGCCGGATTCGAAGGGCCTCTTCTCGCCCCGCTGGTCGCCGAATGGACGTTATCTCATTGCGATGCCGTTCGCATCCCGCAGCTTGATGCTGTTCGATTTCACCACGCAGAAGTGGGAGGAGATCGCGAAGGTCAGCATGGGTTTCCCCAATTGGTCGAAAAACAGCGACTATGTTTACTTCCTCCATGAGGCCGACCACCCGTTAGTGATGCGGGTCCGCATTCGCGACCGGAAGATCGAGCAGGTCGCAGACCTGAAGAACTTCCGCCAAACGGGCTTTTGGAGCGTCTGGCTCGGGATGGCTCCCGACGATTCGCCGCTTCTGCTGCGCGACACCGGCACCCAGGATATCTACGCCCTCGACTGGCAATCGCAGTAACTCCCACTCGCCATTCCGGCTCTTCAACCGTAAGTTAGAACTGCTGAAAACGTGTAGTTTTCACACTCCCCGCGTCTCCGGTCTGTTTGATAAAGCATCTCCCACGATGCCCGGCATACATTCCGCATCCAGCCCTGCCCTCGCACGCCAACTCCATGGGATACTGGGGTCATACTCCCGCACAGAGGACCCAGGGCCCATGACGATCTCGCTCACGCAGGTCACCCGCAACTCGCATGTGCGCGCCATCCTTGGCGCTCTCCTGGTGAGCGTGTGCGGGTTGGCGTGTATCGGAACGCTGGTATGCTTCGTGCTCGTCCACGTCAACCGGCCGATGGCGGGCAATCGTGACTTCGTGGTGTATTGGGCCACCGGCCAGCAGCTTGTCCAGCATCGCAATCCTTACGATGCCGCGGCGCTGCCCGCCGTGGAACACGCCGCGGGCCTGCCTCATCGCTACTCTGTCGGCTACATGCGCAACCCGCCCTGGACGCTTCCCCTGGCCTGGCCGCTCGGGCTGCTCAACCTGCGTGCGGCGGCGGTGCTTGCTTCGCTGCTGCTGATCGGGGCTCTCATCGCATCCGTGCGCATCCTGCTGGGCATCCACGGCTGTCGCGACCGCCTGGTGCAGGGCCTCGCCTATCTCTTTGCGCCGGCGCTCATTTGCCTCATCTGGGGCCAAACCTCGCTGCTGGTTCTGCTCGGCCTGGTGCTCTTTCTGCGGTTCCATGCCACGCGGCCGATCCTGGCCGGCGCGTCGCTCTGGCTCTGTACCCTGAAGCCGCATCTGCTGCTGCCGGTCGGCGTGGTCTTCCTCGCCTGGGTCGTGATCACCAGGAACTACCGCATCGTCGCCGGCGCCGCGGCCGCATTCCTGCTCAGCGTTCTGGTAACCTTCCGGCTCGACCCGCAAGCCTGGACCCAGTACACGCACATGCTCGGTTACTCCGGCGTCGAGCGCGATCCCATCCCCGTTCTGAGCGTTCTGCTGCGCACCCACCTCACACCCAACTTCATGGCAATGCAGTTCCTGCCCGCCGCTATGGCCGGTGTATGGGCGCTGGTGTATTTCTGGAATCGCCGCCACGACTGGAACTGGTCTCGCGACGTAAATCTGCTTCTGCTGGTCTCCCTGGTTGCGGCCCCCTACGCCTATCTCAACGATCAGGTGCTGGTGCTCCCGGCTCTCCTGTTCGCCGCCTCCCGCAACTGCTCGCGCGCGCTGCTCGCATTCCTGGCCCTCGCCAGCGCCCTGCTCGAAGTGGCGTTTTTCCTCAACCTGTGGTCCCCCGCGCCATTCTATTGGGCAACCCTGCTCGCCGCGCCCTTCTGGCTGGCCTGGTATCTTTTCGCTAGAAGCCCATCGCGGCGGGCGCTCCCTTGTTCCGCTGACGCTATCAATTGGTAACAATTTGCATTTTTTTTGATGGACCAGAGAGGGCTTTGTTTCGCTTTTTTATCGCTTTTTATTCGGGTTTGGGGCGAAAGTTCAGTTCTTCGGCTATTACGCCTTATGTCAATGATACGGTGTAACTTATATCGAATCTAACGCAGGTTGGTCTGCAGCGAATGAGGGCGAAATTATATTATTTTTCTAGTTAACAGTTTGAGAGGCTACGGTTGTGGATGGGCTGAACCGACACCCATAACCCACGGAGAAAACTCCGCGTTCATTGTGACGCGATCGCGCTTTTAGCGATGTGCGTGCCGTCACAGAGGATGGCGCGGAGGCGCGACATGCTGCTCCCCCAATCCGCGAGGCTTTGTAAAAGGGCACGACTGAGGTCGTGCCCTTTCAAGGCGTAATGAAGGCAGCATTCTTCAGGGAGCGTTCCTCCGCAGCCTCTAAAGCCCGGATGCAGCTCAAGAGTTTACGAAAAAATAAATGGGCCACAGGCCTACATATTCGCGTGGCCGGAGCGCATCGATTCGTTGAACTGGGGCTTGGTGAAGTTCAATGCGGCGTCGAGGCGGGCCTGGAACTCGGCGGCGCGCGCCATTAGCGCCGGAGTGGCAGCGGCGAACTCGCCCTCGACCACCATCAGGCCTTCGCCGGCTTCGTGGCTGGCCATGCGCAGCAAGTCGGCCTCGGTGGTGTTGAGGTATTGCGCGTCGCGGGGATCGGCGATCCACACCGGCTTGCTGTCGCCCAGCACCCCGGAAAGCCAGTAGACCTTGCTGAGCAGGTATTCGAGCCGCGCCGCGTCGTTGGTTTCGGTGAAGAGGAACTTCTTCTGCCACCGGCTATAGAAACGCGTGGTCACGGGGACGGGCTGGCGGTTGCCCGATTTGAGGAATTCGAGCTGGCCCAGATCCACGGTCTTGCGAATGGCGTTGTAGACGAACGTCTCGGCGTAGGGCTGCTCCATGGCCGGCACAATCTCAGCGAAAGTGACGGTGACGGAGGCCGCCACCTTGGCGTGGAGGCCGGAGTCGGCGCCGTCAGCCAGGTGCATTTCGCCATGAACGATATAAGTGTCGGCGCCCGAGGTGGAGCGGTGGAACGGCCACTGGAATTTGCCGAAAGCGATGGGCATTCCGCCCAGCGTGACGTAGCACTCGGGACGGGGATTGCGCAGGCGCTTGGCTTCGCCGGCGAGGTGCGTGGCCGTCTCCTGCAGCAGGTTTGGTTTGTCGAAGTCAAAATCGTGGGTCAGCTCCAGCTTGAGCGAACGGTGGGAGCTGTCGCAGAGGCCGAGCTCGAAGATCGAAGTGGGCTGGCCGTGGAAGTCGCTGCCCTGTGTGATGGAAACCAGAACCAGGCCGGCTTGCGCGGCGGCGGCCTCAATCGATTTGACCAGAGACGATTTCAATTCAACTGTCATGAAAAGCTTGTCCTGCCGTGGGATTTGTGCAGGTTTCATTTTAGTGCATCGGCATCTCACACGCCCTTCCGATCCCGATTCACGAGACTCCGATCCCCATTCACGAGGCTTCGATAGGGCTCTCCTCCCGTAGGGAGGCGTCGAGAATAGCCCAGGGTGGACCCTGAGTGAAACGAAGGGGGAACCCTGGGAAAGCGTTTGGATTAAAACCGCAGCCCCGGGGCGGAACGAACGAACTATACGCACGCGGAACGAATCATTCGCACGAACCTCGTGCGAATGCTCGGCGCCGACGGTGCTACTTTGGGCATTTACAATCATCAGTGTGCAGGTTCAAGCGTCTTCGCCCATCATTCTGGCTGAACAACTGACCAAGGTATATCGCTCAGGAAAGATCGAGGTCCCTGCGGTGCGCGGGGTGTCGTTTGCGGTGGAGCGCGGCGAGTTCGTGTCCATTGTTGGACCGTCGGGCTCGGGCAAATCGACGCTGTTTTATCTGCTCGGCGGGTTGACCCGGGCCACCCACGGACGGGTAGTGATCGACGGAGTCGATTTCGCCACATTGAACGACGCCCAGCGGACTCAGTTGCGCAAGCATCGCATCACGTTCGTGTTTCAGAAATTCAACCTGCTGCCCACGCTTTCCGCCATGGGCAACATCGAGCTGGCGTACTCGGTGAGCGGGCGCAAGGAGCCGCTGGACCGTGTCTACCTGGACCACCTGAGCGATTTGCTGTCGATCCGCGGACGTCTGGTCCACCGGCCATCGGAGCTGAGCGGAGGCGAGCAGCAGCGGGTGGCCATCGCGCGGGCGCTGATCACGCGACCGGCCATCGTGCTGGCCGACGAGCCCACCGGCAACCTGGATACGAAGAACTCCGAGGCGGTTCTGGAGATGCTGTTGCGGTCGAACCGCGAGCTGGGCCAGACGGTGCTGATGATCACGCATAATCCTGAAGCGGCGGGAATTGCGGGCCGCATTCTGCACATGCGCGACGGCGAAATTGTGCAGGTGGAGAACGGCCGGGCGTCCAATGGAAGCGCGCCACGCCGGGCCGGCCCGACGGCAGGCGGAAATGGCCCAGCAGCAACGGGAAACGGGCAAGCGGCGGTTTGACCTGCTCTTGCGCCCCCCGGTATACTCAGTTCTGCGACAAGCGGGAGTAGCTCAGTGGTAGAGCATCGCCTTGCCAAGGCGAGGGTCGCGAGTTCAAGTCTCGTCTCCCGCTCCAATTCACCCTCCGGCGCCTGCCGGGTTGGCTACGGTGAATGGATGAATCGCAACGGTTAGGCTGCCCTGCCAAGGCGCGGTACCCAAGTGGTAAGGGAGAGGTCTGCAAAACCTTTATGCGCCGGTTCGATCCCGGCCCGCGCCTCCAATTTCTTCCAGAGAAATTCCATACACTCCACATTGAACGCAGCGACCGGCATGCGCACACTGCCCGCCTATTTCAGCGACAACTACATCTCGCTCTTGCCAGGCGAGAAGCGCACCATCGCCATCGCATTTCCTGTCGGGGCAACGACCTCCGCGCTGGGGATGCGAGGATGGAACCTGGCCGGGCAACAGATCGCAATCCGATAAGCTTCAGGACCGGCGCCGATCTGAGAACATGGAATGACATGGGCTACTACCTGGCAGTGGATGCGGGCGGAACCAAAGCGGAGTTCCTGCTTGCCGAGGACGGCCGCGAACTGGCGCGGGCGCTCACCGGAACCATCAAGCGCGTGAATGCGGACGCGGGCGATGCCGAAGAGAACCTGGAGAACGCACTCGCGGAACTGGAGCGGCTCACGGGGGTGCGGAGATCGAGAGTAACCGCTACTTGCATCGGCACATCCGGCGATACGGTTCCGCTGGTGACCGACTGGCTGCGGCAGAGCTTTTCAGAGCGCGTATCGGGTTCTCTGCGGATTGTTTGCGATGTGGAAATTGCCCTCGATGCGGCGTTTCAAGGCGGCCGCGGAGTGCTGGTGCTGGCGGGGACTGGATCCAACGTGGCGGCTCGCGATGCGCGCGGGAACATTCTGACAGCGGGCGGCTGGGGGCCGATGCTGGCCGACCAGGGCTCCGGTCACTGGATCGGAATGGAGGCCCTGCGCAAAGGGTTTTTGGCGCGCGATGAAGGGCGTCCGACCGAACTGCTGGAACGCGCATGCCGGCTGTGGAATTTGCCTGCGCAGGATGCGCTGATCGAGTTTGCGAATACCCAGCCGCCGCAGCGCTACGCTTCGCAGATGGCGCCCGAAGTCGCGGCATGCGCAGCCCAGGGCGACCCCGTGGCAATCGAAATCCTGGAGCGCGGCGGGGCAGACCTGGCGCATCTTGCAGGATTGCTCATCGACCGCATGCGCCGGACGGAACAGGCTGATCTCGAGACCCCGGCGGTGGCCATTGCCGGCAGCATTCTGGCCAATGTGGAGCGGGTGCGTGCGGCGCTCAAGCGCGATTTACAGTCTCGCTATGCGGATTTGCGATGGATCGATGAGCCTGTCGATCCGGTACGAGGAGCGCTTTGGCATGCCATGCGCGGCGTGTAGGGCACTACCGCACCAGGCTTGCATTTCTCTTCGCCACCACCTCCGACAGCGCAATCCGCACCTTCAACACGTCTTCATCCATCACCACATAGCGCGCGGGCCCGTCGAAGTCTGCGCCAAGAGCCGCCTCAGCATTGCATTCCTGCGCGGGCTCCCTGGGTTGCGGCCGAAGTGAAGTGTGAATCTCGCTTACCTCGCTGGCGAGCGCGAATTCGCGAACATTCGAGGCACGAATTCCTCCAGCGCCAAGCAGGATGATCCTGCCCTTCGCAGCCTTCCCCAGTTGGGCGATTGCAGCGGCGCCGCGCAGGCCCACGCGTTCGCCGCCGGATGTCAAAATACGGTCTGCGCCCGACCGAATCACATCCTCAAGCGAGCGGTTCAGATCGACCGAAACATCGAAGGCTCGATGGAACGTGACCTTCATGGGCCGGGCCGTCGATACCAGCTCAGCGGTGCGTTCCACATCCACAGAACCATCGCGGGAGAGCACTCCAACCACCACGCCATTGGCGCCCAGATCGCGGGCCCGAATCACGTCGTCGCGCATCACTGCGAACTCGCGCGCGGTGTAACAGAAATCGCCGCCGCGCGGTCGCACCATGACATACACATCCAGCGGAACCGCGGCGCGCACGGCATGGATCAGCCCGGCGCTGGGAGTGATGCCGCCTTCCCCGAGCGCGCAACACAATTCAATGCGGTCTGCCTCGCCGGCATGCGCAGCCAGCGCGGATTCAATGGAGTCAACACAAATCTCGAGTGCAATCGACATAGCAGCCACCGTCATGCTCGATCGCCCTGATCGCCGGAACATTCCGATCGACTCTAAAGCTGATCAAACGAGGGACTCCCCAGTGTACGTCCTTGCGCGCGGCAGCGGCTGCGTGGCCGGGAACCGGGCAGCCGCTCTCCGTTCAAAAAACAGCGTTGAAACCTCATTTGACCCAGACCTCCGGCTGCTCCTTTTCCGTCTGACGGGCATGAAACATGCCCACCGTATTATTGCTCCAGACTGGCGTGCCGGTTGGGCCAACCACGATCACGCCGCCCTCGCCTCCCGGAAGCTGGGGAAGATCGCCGTGGATCAGGCGGTCCGCGGCTTTCTGGGGCGCCTCACCCGCACGGCAAAGAGCGCCCACGCTGTGCGCCAGCGAGAGCCGGATAAAGTACTCGCCCACGCCGGTACCGGAGACGGCGCAACCGCGATCGTCGGCATACGTTCCCGCACCCAGAATTGGCGAATCGCCAACGCGGCCGGGAAGTTTTCCCTGCATTCCGCCGGTCGAGGTGGCTGCGGCCAGGTGCCCGGCGCTGTCGCGGGCCACCGCGCCTACGGTTCCGAACAAGTGTGAGAAAGGCTGGCGAAGCAAAGCACCCGTGGGCAACTTGTCTTTCCGCGCGGCGGGGACTCCGGCGGGACGTGCGGGAATGGGAAGATGACTCTTGTGCATCACCTCTTCGAACTCTTTCCAGCGCATCTCCGTGAAGAAGAAGCTAGCCCGTTCCTGTGCGAGGCCCTGTTGCCTTGAGAACGCATCCGCTCCCGGCCCTGTCATCAGCACATACGGGGTGTGCTCCATGACTGCGCGAGCCAGTTGAATGGGGTGACGCGTGAAATGCACGCCTGCCACGCCGGCCCCAGACCGATCGGCGCCACGCATGATGGATGCGTCCATCTCGGTGGTGCCATCGGCGGCAAATGCGGAACCGCGGCCGGCATTGAAGAGAGGATCGTCTTCGAGCACTTCGACGGCTGCCTCAACGGCATCGATGGCTGCGCCGTGATGCTTCAGAACCGCCACGCCTGCCGCGAGCGCGCGAGCCAGCGATGCCCGGTAGGCCTCCGCCGTGGGCTGATCCATATTGAGCCACTCAGCTTCGCCAGCCCCGCCATGAATGGCAATCGCCCACTCCTTGCCTGCATCGTCGGGAATGGATTGGGCGCGCGCAAAAAGCGGCAACCAGGCTGTTAAGACAAGCAGGCAAACGCCGCCAACGTGACTGAGGTGGGGTCTGAGTTCCTTCCGCTGCGGGTGAAATGGCTGCGGCATTCGATGGATACGCATGTACCTTCTATACCTCAAATCAGCAGGGCGGGTCAGGGAAGGCTTTGCCTTTCTTCGACGCTGGTGTGGGTCTTCCGGTGTCGAACCTCGTCGGGAGTATACTGAAAACCGGTCGGAGGTTTACACGTTCATGGCAGCCGCCATCGACATTGCCAGGGCTCAGTCATCCCTGCAGGACGACGCGGAGGCATCGCGCGTGTTTCAGTTCATTCTGAACCGATCTGCGGCGCCGGGATGGATGATTGTCAAAGAGCTTGGCCAGGAGCCCGAAACCACGGAGTCTTCTCTCATCAAGCTTCGCGGCCTGGGACTGCTGGAAGCCAATGGCGATGGTCTTGACGGGTTCTACCATTCAACCTCCCTGGGCTATGCCCTGAAGGAAGTTGGGCAGTTGTAGTCCGTTCGATGGAGGGCAGGTAAGTGCACGCCGGATCGGAATACCTGTACCTACCGCTCCTCGTACTCGCATTCCTCATCATCGATCTTCTGGTGGAAGTTGACTCGCCGCGAGCCCTCCTTCTCAACCCCTTCTTCTGGCTTTATTGGCTCGTTTATTCGGTGGCGGCTGGTGCAGCTCTTTACTTTATGACGAACGGGATGCATCCGGCCATTGCCCGTCTGCCCATGCCGGCACTGGTCCTCGTTGCAATTGTGGGAACCACCACCATTTTGCAGAGCCTTACGTTCAAGGTGGGCGGCAAGAGAGTTCTGGACCTGTCGCGGTACCTCGACGATTACCGGCGGAAGGTGCTCACGTCGTCGGCCTCGCTGGTCATTCGCCAGCAGAAGCGCCGGGTGCTGCGGCAATCGAACCGGATTCTGCGCAAGATCGGCTATCAGGGAGGCCATCCGGAGAGTGATGACCGGATGAGGGCCATGTATGCCGAAGTGATGCTGTTCGGCGCGCGCAAGCCGGAGACGGTGCAACGGGAAATCGCAAAGATCATGGCAGATTGCCAGACTGCGGGAGCCAATTTTGGGGAAGTGGTTGCGCGCCGGGTGGCGCAGGCGGACCCGGAGTGGGTAAAGAGCTTCCTGGCGGGATCATAAAAGGCCCGCCCCTGGCGACCAGAGGCGAGCCGGTTGGAGTCCGGTGCGAAACTATTCCGCCACAGCTTCAGCGGCCGGCTCGGTGGGCGCTTCTTCCGCGACGGCCTCGCCGATTAGAATTCTCGTGCTCCATCGGGAGTCCGATTGTTTCCCCATCGTCACAAAAAATTCCGCATCTTCGGGAGCCTTCGCATGGCCGCAGTCCATCGCCGTTTCGCCGCTCTTGTTTGCATTGCCTTGGCGCTTCCTCTTGCCGCGCAGCAGTATCCCGGCGAATTGCTTTCCGGCCTCGAGTGGCGCGATGTGGGCCCCATGCGCGGCGGCCGCACCTACGCGGTCGCGGGAAACGCAGCGCAGCCTGACACGTTCTACATGGGCTCGGTGAGCGGCGGCGTGTGGAAGACGGAGAACTCCGGCCGCACCTGGTTTCCCATCGCCGACGATCCGGCGACGGGAATTCCCATCGGCTCCATCGGCGCCATTGCCGTTGCTCCTTCCAACCCCAACATCGTTTACGTTGGCACGGGCGAGCCGGACATTCGCAGCCAGCACAATTATGGCATCGGACTCTTCAAGTCCACGGATGCGGGCAAGACGTGGCATTCCATCGGGCTCGCTGGGACGCGCCAGATCGGCAAAATCGTGGTCGATCCCGCCGATCCGAACCGCGTTTACGTGGCGGCGCTGGGGCACGTTTACAAGGCCAACCCCGAGCGCGGCGTCTATCGCTCCACCGATGGCGGCGCGCACTGGAAGAAGATTCTCGCCAGCGCGAAAGATCCCGACAATGTGGGCGCCTTCGATCTCGCGCTCGACCCGCAACACCCTCGCACCCTCTACGCATCGCTCTGGGCAACGCGCCGTCCGCCGTGGGCCGTTTACGCTCCGTCGAACATGCGTGGCGGGGGGCTGTACAAATCCACGGACGGTGGGGACACATGGCATCAACTCGCCGGCGGACTTCCCACGGATGAATTCGTGGGCAAGATCGGCATCGCGGTTGCGCCCGGCAATCCCAACCGGCTCTACGCGGTGGTTGACGATCTCGGCGCCGCAATTGCGCGCTCGTTTCGCACTCCGGCGCCAGCGAATGCGCCCAAACCGCCGGGCGGAATTTATCTCTCCGACGACGCCGGCGCAACCTGGCGGCTGGTCAACAGCGAGCAGCGCCTTTGGGGGCGCGGATGGTACTTCGGCCAGATCGCGGTCGATCCCACCAACCCCGATCGTGCCTACGACATCAACACCGCGACTTACATGACGCTGGATGCGGGCAAGACCTGGGTGCCTGTAAAAGGCGCCCCGGGCGGCGACGACTATCACCAGCTTTGGATCAATCCCAAAGACGGCAATCGCATGGTGCTTTCGAGCGACCAGGGAACCGTAGTCTCGGTGGACGGCGCGAAGACGTGGAGCACCTGGTACAACCAGCCAACGGCGCAGATCTATCACATCGCCGCCGACAATCGTTTCCCATACTGGCTCTACGGAGCGCAACAGGACTCGGGTGCTGTGGGCGTCAGCACCTGGTCGCGCATGGGCACGCTCAGCTTTCGCAACTGGGAGCCTATCTGCGAGGCGGGCGAGAGCAGCACCGTGGCGCCCGATCCCAAAGATGGCAACCTGCTCTATGGCAACGGCGACCAGCGCTGCAACCAGGCGCTGAATCTGCCTGCGCCCGCCGGCGGCCAGTTGCCCGCGTCCGACCCCAGCGATCCCTACCGCAGAACGTGGACTCTGCCGCAGGTTTTCTCCCTGGCGGACGAGGCACTCTATTATTCCAACCAGTTTGTCTTCCGCACCCGCGATCGCGGCAAAACGTGGACCAAAATCAGCCCCGATCTCACGCGACTGCATCCCGAGGTCCCCAAGACGCTCGATCCAGTTACCGCCAAAGATATCGATGAGCCGATGACCAATCGCTTCGGCGTGGTGTATACCATCGGCCCTTCGCCGCTCGATGCAAAGACAGTTTGGGTTGGTACCGATGACGGCCTGATTCATGTCACGCGCGACGATGGCGCAAACTGGAAGGATGTGACGCCGCCGGCGTTGACGGCGTGGAGCAAGGTATCGCAGATCGAGGCCGGCCATTTCGATGTCGAGACCGCGTATGCCTCGGTCGATCGTCATCGCCTGGCCGACGATCGCCCGTATATTTATCGCACGCACGATGGCGGAAAGACCTGGCAGAACGTGATCGATGGAATTCCCGATGGCGCTTTTGTGAATTCCATCAAGGAGGACACGCAACAAAAAGGGCTGCTGTATGCGGCCACCGAGTTGCGCGTGTATGTTTCCTTTGACGATGGCGGCCGCTGGCAGCCGCTGCAGCTCAACATGCCGGTCACCTCGGTTCGCGACCTCGTGGTACATGGCGACGATCTTGCCGTGGCCACGTTCGGCCGCGGTTTCTGGGTGCTGGACCAGATGACGCCGCTGCGCCAGATCGCCGCGCGCGGCAGCGAGATCGAGTCGGCCAAGGCTTTTTTGTTTCTGCCTGGCGACACGCTGGCCATTCGCCAGGGCAGCCAGAACGGCACCCCGCTGCCACACGAGGAACCGCAGGAGAAGAATCCTCCCGCGGGCGTAGTGGCCTACTACTGGTTCAAGTCCGCGCCCGCCGGCCCGTTCACGCTTGAGCTGGTAGATGCAACCGGCAAGGTGGCAGCGTGCCTGGCGAGCGATACGCCGGTGAAGCCGGTCGACACCGAAGCCATCATTGTTCAGGCCTACTGGGAGCAGCCCGTGCCGCCGCTCTCCCCTGCACCAGGCATGCACCGCGCAGCGCTCAACGTCACAGCGCCCCGGGGTTTCGGATTCGGGCGCAGGCCGCCTCCTCCTCCGGTGGACGCCTGCCATCCCACTGGAACTGCCGCGCCTCAGCCCAACGCTCCCCCGCGCCCGGGCCGCGGAGTGCAGGGTTTGCAGCCCGGCGAGTACTCGGTCCGCCTTACCGTCAATGGGCAGACGTTGACGCAGCCTGTCACCGTCAAACCCGACCCACGCCAGTTGCCGAAAGGCGCCGAGGCTCCGCCTGAGGAAAATGACGACGACCAGTGAGGCCTGGTGGCGAGTTGGGCCGCGTCGCCAGTCGCAGTAAATACCCGGATTGCGGGATCGCGGTTACGCGGCCTGCAGTTCCAACACTATGGCCGCGCCGCGAGGATCGAGGTTTACGGCCGAGGCATGACCGCGATTCTCGCGCAAAATGGTGGCGCACAGGCTCAGTCCCAGTCCGGCGGCCTCTTCGCTGCCGGCATGTGGGGGCATAAACGCATCGAAGGCGCGATCGGGGTCCTCAAAGCGCGGCCCGCTATGCGCAATCAAAATCTGCACATGATCGCCTTCCGCGGTGGCCTCGAGCCGGACCGTCCTGTTGCTTTCATCGTGTACATGATCCACCGATTCCATCGCAAACTGCAGGCAATGCAGCACCGCCTGGCGCAACTGCTGCGCCTGGGCCCTCACTTGCGGAAGATCGGTGGCCATGGTCACCCGGAACTCGATGGCGCGCTGCAGAAACTCCGAGCGGTGCAGGCGCTCCATGTCGGTCAGCATCTCGGTGACGGAAACCGGCGTCAGGAGCCCGCTGGGCGCCTGGGCCACGCGCTGCAGGCTCTCCAGGGTTGAGCGCATGGTGCGCGCGGCGCTCAAGATCGCCTCCACTCCCTTGCGCTCCGTCGGGTTCATGCGCGGCGTTTCCTCCAGCAGCGCGGCATAGCCCAGGATCACGGTGAGCGGATTGTTCAGTTGCTGGGTAACGCTGCCTGCAAGCTGGCCCAGGCCGGCGAACTTCTCCGCGTCGATGAGCTTTTCCAGCATGCGTGTCTGGCTGCGCACCGACTGCATGCGCGCGGTGAGCATCTCGATGGGCACCAGGTCATCGTGGCGCAGCGGCTCCCGGGCGTCGCGCATGCCACCCAGCAGCAGCGCGCCCTCATGCACCGATCTGCCCTGCATGGGCGTGGCCAGAGCGGAGGTGAAGCGCAGCCGCTCCAGGTCGTCGCCGGGCTTCAGCCACGGATGCAGATCGAACCGCACGGTCTGCCCGCCCACCGCGGGCGGAGAAAAGGCGAGAAAATCCGCTACCGGAATGCGCGCGATCAGGGCATCGAGCGCGGAAAGTATGGCAGCGTCGAACCCAGCCGCGCCGGCCACCCGGTACACGCCGCTGGGATGAAGCAGCAGAAGCGCAGCCTGCGAGAAGCGGCTGTTGGCGGCCACCGCCTTGCAGATCGGGTCGCCCTGGCGGTCAAAATCCTCCACCCGCCGGCGCGCAATCACCAACTGAGCATAGGCGGCCAGTTCCTGGCGCGCACGGCGTTCCCGTTCCCGCGCCGCCTGGTTCGCCGCCAGCTCGTTTTCCAGCGTCAGCAGAATCAGCCCCAGTGCGGCCGCCACCCTGGCCAAGCTGATGCAGCGCAGCAGCAGCAGATGGATCCACGGCGAATGGAAGTCCGGGAACATGAGCAGGATGGGCAGCGACCACACGAGAAATCCCAGCACGCTGATGAATACCCCGGGGGACATCCGCCGGAAGAGCGAGATGACCAGCAACGCCACAATGAAGTGGTTGCCCGACTCGGCCAGGATCAGCGGCCAGGTAAGGCCGGTGCGGAAGTAGAACCAGACGGCAAACCCGCCGAACAGCAGGCAGACAGCGATGCCGATCCATGGGGGCAGGGATCCCTTGTCCCTGCCCCAGAACAGTCCCACCACAATGGAAATGCCCGCAAGCCCGGGAAAAAGACAATGCAGAATGCCGGCCGGTTCCACGCCATGGTAGAGCCCCTGGCCCAGCAACGCGTACACCACCAGCGGGAGAATATAGGGGATGACATAGAGAACCTTGAACTTGCCCACGCGAAACGATAGTGGCGAAAGCGAGCCCAGAAACAATCCGGAAGCGAGGATGGCGCAAGCCTGCGCGGCGGCGGTGGTCCATGGATGATGGGTGTCCACCATGTCCCACGTGGCCATGGGATGAACCAGAAACAGGCGCACGGCAACCAGGCAAAAGCCGAGCAGCCAAAGCAGATTACGGGTATCGCGATTGCGCAGATAAAGCTGGGTGAATGCCGGAAGCAGAAGCGTAATGAGAACCAGCGCCGGCATCTGGTACCAATCTTGCATGGGGCTGGAAGTCTCCTTTATTCCTCCGCATAGACCGTGCATATACAAGCGATGGACAGGGGTTGTGTATCGCGCCGCTGCCCGCCCTGATTCTCGTGCCACCCCAAGCCGGTGTCTATGCGTCTAAGGTTGTAGACGGTCATGCAGCATGCTTTGTCGCAGGCGGCCCAGCCCGCCTGATTCTTTTGAAATCTGGAGTGCGGAAGCATGAAACTGGCGAAACAATGGGTGATCGGGCTGGTGGGCGCGGCGCTCACCATCTTGCCCGCGGCGGTGGCGCGTCCGGCGGCTGCGCAGGGTCAGGACACCTTTACTCCCATGGCGCTGGACGCCGGTTTCGGCCACATGGACGTTACCCCGCCCGCCACGCCGCCCGAGGAGATCGTCAAGAAGTTCGCCGCCAGGGAGACCGAGTTTCAGGAGGCCCTGAACCACTACACCTATCGCCGCGTGGCGCGGGTGCAGACCATCGACGACGATAACAAAGTGGACGGCGAGTGGTACCAGGTGGACGACGTGATTTTTACGCCCGACGGCCGGCGCACCGAAAAGACGGTCTACGCTCCTGAAAGCACCCTCCAGCGCGTCATCATGACTCCCTCCGATATGCAGGACATCCAGCACGGATACCCTTTTGTGCTCACCACCGAAGAGATTCCCGCCTACGACATCAAGTATGTGGGCAGGCAAAAGGTGGATGAGATCGACTGTTACGTGTTCGACGTCAGCCCCAAACAGATCGCCAAGAATCATCGCTACCTGCTGGGGCGCATCTGGGTGGATGTCACCGACCTGCAGATCGTGGTGACCAACGGCCGCATGGTGCCCGACGGCACCAAGAAGGGCGACGAAGATCTCCATCCGCCGTTCATGACCTGGCGCGCGCAGATTGACGGCCACTACTGGTTCCCGGTGTATACCAAGGGCGAAGGCGTGCTGCACTTCTCCGGCGGCCACGGCTACATGGCCGAAGACGTGCACATGCGCGACGTAATCAAGTACACCGATTACAAGCGCTTCGGTTCGACCTCGACGATCATCTACAACGGCCAGGAAGTGAAGTCGGAGCAGCCCAACTCGCCGAATCCGCCGCAACAGCCCAAGCAGCCGAAATAGCGCCCAACTCGCGACGAGGGAACAAGGGACCGAGGGGAACGGGGCTGCTTAGTGGGTGTTCGATATCGGACACAATTAATTCGGTCTTCTCTTTCATTCCTAATTGGTTAGGCTGTGGAAAAGTGCACTTTTCTGTACGTGTTTTTTGCACCATATATGATGCAAATCGCGGGCGGAGGGCGAGTGGCTGGGGCATCGTGGGATTCTTTTCCGGCGGAAAATGGAAACGCCCGCGCGATGCGCGGGCGTTGTTTGGACCACCTGATATAAGCGTACTCCGTTGGGTTATTAAACCGGCAAGTTTTCGAGATTTATTTTCTGAATGGAATCAGTGGGTTAGAGTTGTTTTCCACAGTGGTGGGGCTTGACAAGTTTTCCACAGAGGGCGGTTTTGCACTGGCGTTGGGGCGGATTCGTAGTTCACAGTCCTCGTCAGTTATCAGTCTGTTAGTTTTCGGTCGGGGGCCTGCGCCGCCCGTCGGGGATCTACGGAGAACATCCCGTCTGTCCCCAGGTTCCCGTCCCAGGTTCCCAGGTTCTGGGTCCCGGATCACTCACTGGTGTCTTCGGATTGCTTGTGCGGGCCCCAGATAAACTTGCCGGTGCGATCGATGTAGCCGACGCCTGCGTTCTTTACGACTACGCGGGACAGACCATTGTGGAAGGGCTTTACGTCGGAGAAGTCTTGCGGCGGGATGACGGTCTTGCCAGTGGTATCGACGAATCCCCATTTTCCGCCGACCTGGACTGCGGCCAGGCCCTCTGAGAAGCCGAAGGTAAGGTCGAACTGGGGTGGAATCACGGTCTTGCCGGTGCGGTCAATGAAGCCGTATTTGGCGCCGAACAGCCACCGGGAGAGGCCATCGGTGAAGTCGCCCCAGGCGGAGGCACAGTCCTCCTGGCCTACCGGCAGGGGAAGACGGAGCACCTGGGCGCCGGTTTTATCAATGTAACCGCAGTCCTGCTTGCGGTTGACGGCGGCGAGGCCGAAGCGAAAGCTGCTGGCCCAACCGAATCGGGGCGGGATCATCCAGTTACCTGACTTGTCGATGAACCCCCAGCCGGTATCGCCGGATTCGGACTCGGTCACGGCGGCGAGACCATCGGAGAAGGGATACGCATAGGTGAATCGCCCGGGAATGACCAGCTTGCCCGTTTTGTCGATGAATCCTTTGCGCTGCGGAAAGGCTTTGCCTTCCACTTCGGTCATGGCGAGGCCTTCGTGGAAGGCGGATTCTTCGCCCTCGCTGTCGCTCATCATGCGAGCGGAGTTGGGGGGAATGGCGATCTTACCGGATTTGTCGATGTATCCCCATCGGCCGTCCATCTCGAGAGCGCTTCCCGTGACCTGCACGTGAGCCAGGCCCTCGTGGAATTGCTCGGCCCAGGGGAACGTAGGCTGAATCACGACGGAGCCGGCTCGATCAATGAAGCCCCATCGGCCGTCGCGCTCAAAACGGGCGAGTCCTTCGGAGAGATCGTCGATGGCATCGAAGCAGAGCGGCACGATGATGGCCCCGGCGCGATCGATGAGGCCGGAGCGATTGTGCTCGACTACTTCAAAGAGAGCGTCCGAAGGTAGGCCAGTGATGGGGTGTTTGGCGCGCCATTTGGCCACGCAGGCTACGTCGCGCGGCCTGCCTTCGGGAATGAGGTTGCCGTCGGCGGTGACTTCGCGCCCGGAGCAACCGCCCGAAACGATGCCGAAATCGGCACATTCTCCCTCGCCGAAATCTTTGGGATTCCATTTCAGCAGCCCGCCCGGGCCGGCATACCGCCAGAGCAGCATGTGCTTGTCAGGGAAGATGAGCCAGTATGACTCCGCGTAGGTGGTGCCGACGAGGACTAGGGCGATCTCCTTCTGCTGTGCTAGGACTTTCTCGATTAAGTCCAGGCGCTCGCGTTTCTCCATGTCGCCCGAAAACGTGCGCAGGGCTTCGTCGCCGAAGCTGGAATCGTGAACGTAAGTGATGCGAAAGTGCACCTTCGGGTGTTCACGGATGTACTGCTTGAGCCACGGCACGGAAAGGACTAGGTTCTCGTAGTTGCTGGCGGTGGAGAGGAACTGGTCGATCCCCAGAACGTTGCCTTTGACGTCTTCGAGCGTGACCGCATCCGATACTTTGGCGGGAAACGAAGCCTTGACCAACGAGACATGAAGGTTCACCTCCTCCGCGTCTTTGTCGTACTTCTGAGGACCGTACTCAGGGCGCAGCCAGGGATCGATTTCCGCCGAGGTGACGTGGTACTTCTGCCGCAGTTGCGCGAGGGCCTGACCGGCCATGTCTTCGGCGCCCCGCAGGTTGTACTCGGTTTCAATGGAGCTGACGACGGCCTCGTTCAATTCTTTTGCCAGGTCGTCTTCGGCGAGGCGGTCCTTATTGACGGTCTTGTCGGGCAGGAGGGCAGAGACGGCGCGTGAGATTGCCACGTTGTAACTGGCCTTCTTGTCGGGGCCGACGCACCACGGAAGCATGTAGGCGAATTGGGAGCTCGAATATGCCGTGAGCTTCTCGCCGTTGTCGAAGACGATTTCTACGCGCGCGCCGGGGTTGTCGTCGGTGTGCCAGTTCTGGAAAAGCTCCGGGACGAGGCGAGAGATGAGCCTGATGTCGGTGAAGGACTTCTCGAAGAGCGCCTTTTGGCCAGGAGTGGTTGCGTTAGCTTGTCCATAGGAGCGCGTCTCCTGAAGGCCGGCCTCTTTGTTGAGCCAGGATTGGGTGATGCCGAGGTTGGCGAGGTCGGGTTTGGGGATGAGCGGGGCTTGGAGAGCGGAGACGAGGGCATCGACGAATCTGGGGTCGATTGGCTTGCCAGCGCGGATGTAGCCGGCCTGGTCGCGCTGAATGAAAACGGTCGAGTCCTGGTGGGGGCCAAGCCCGCCCCACATGGAGCGGATGGTAATCTGGCGGACCTGCTTCTGCGGCTGGGCAGAGAGAATCGTGCAGACGGCGAGCAGAGCGAGACAAACACAACGGGCCAGAGAGGACATGGATGACATTCTCTCCGGTTTGACCGGCGGAGCGGGGAAATATGTTATTTCGTTTTAAGGTCGTTTTCCCAAATCCGCAAGTGGCCAAGGTGGCGGGTGGCACACCTTTTCTTTTTTTGCTTTTGCCTTCTACCAACTAACCACGATGTGGGTGCCCCATCCTTCGCGCAGCTTCATCGCGCGAAGGGTGGGTGGCCATGAATCTCAACCGTCCTTTTCCGCGTAACGGAGATGTTCCGGTAGTTGATTCCCACGCCGGAATGCGGTCCACTGACTTTCGATCTCGACCGTTCCTTCCACGCCCGTCGCGTAATGCCGGAAACTCGACCACGCCCATTCTTCCGGCTTCTCCACCAGGCCGCGCACAACGGGATTGCGATGCATGTAGCGGAGCTTTTCGACTCGCTTCTCTTCGCTCCATACATTGAAGTCGTAATATCGTCGTTGCCAGAACTGAACCTCGCCTCGCCCTTTCAGCTTGCGCGATGTCTGTTGTTTCAACACCTGCAACGCAACCGAGAGCGACGAGCGGCGAGGCTCCCCGACCAGCAAATGAACATGCTCCGGCATCAAAACGTAGCCGGCAACCACAAAGCCATACCGCCGGCGCACTGCTTCGAACTCGCGCTCGAAGACGCGGTAGGCCTCCGCCATCCCCAACAACGGCTTCCGCCGATAACAACTGAACGTAAGAAAATGAAATACTCCGCAATGCTGGTAACGGGCAAGCCCCATTGTCATGACGGAAGGATTCTACTCCCGACCGGGCTTTCGAGGTTGGTGACGGCCCACCCTTCGCTAGAAAGAAGCGAAGGATGGGGCACCCGCTTTCGAGGTTGGTGACGTCCCACCCTTCGCTAGCAAGAAGCGAAGGATGGGGCACCCACTTCTGCGAGATATTGGAAGGGTGGGGCACCCGCTTTCGAGGTTGGCGACGTCCCACCCTTCGCTAGAAAGAAGCGAAGGATGGGGCACCCACTTCTGCGAGAAATTGGAAGGGTGGGGCACCCGCTTTCGAGGTTGGTGACGTCCCACCCTTCGCTAGAAAGAAGCGAAGGATGGTGCACCCACTTTTGCGAGAAATTGGAAGGGTGGGGCGCGCGCTTTCGAGGTTGGTGACG
>DASZLF010000002.1:0-2220 GCA_035552555.1 Occallatibacter sp. | reverse complement strand
TGTTCTCGTGTTTCGCGATTACCTCCAGCAGCTTGCCGGTAATCTTGTTCGGATAGGCGTAGAGAAACCGCAGCCAGACGAGTCCCGGAATCGCGGCCAGCTGGTCGAGCAACAGCGCCAAACCGTCCTTCATTCCAAAGTCTTCGCCATAACATGTTGTGTCCTGCCCAATCAGCGTGATCTCGCGCACGCCCTGCGCCACCAGGCTCTCCGCCTCGGCAATTACCGACTCAAACCTGCGCGACCGGAACTTTCCCCGCAGGTTCGGAATGATGCAGAAGCTGCAAGGGTGATCGCACCCCTCCGCGATCTTGATATACGCCGAAGCCTTCTTCGTCGCCAGCAGACGCGGCGTGGTGTGGTCATAAAGATATTGCGGGAGGTGCGCCTCGGCTCCATCCCACTCGGTGCGCGAAAATCGCCCCTGCGACTCGCGCAGATCACCCTCGGCGCGCGCAGCCTGCGCGCTTGTCAAAATCGTAAAAGGCGACGGCTCCTGAAAATTCGGGCGCGGCAACTCCAGACCTGCCGCAGCCAGAATCTGCTCCAGCTCTCCCGTGCCGATCACAGCATCGACCTCCGGAATATTCGTGCGAATTTCATCGCGATACCGCTCCACCAGGCATCCGGTAACGATCAGCTTGCGGGCGGTTCCGGTCATCTTGTGCTGCGCCATCTCAAGAATTGCATCCACTGACTCCTGTTTGGCCGAATCGATGAAAGAGCAGGTGTTCACTACCAAAACATCGGCGATCTCAGCGCGGGAAGTCATCTCCGCGCCCGCGCGGTCCAAAAGTCCCATCATCACTTCGCTGTCGACCAGGTTCTTCGGGCAGCCAAGCGATACGAAACCCACCTTGGGCCGGCTGGTGGAATTAGCGGATTGTTCCGAGGAAACGAGACCCGCGGCCTCGTCAAGAAGAAGTTGCGTCACATCTCTATTCTAGCCGAGTGGTGCAGGAATTCCGTTATCTAAGTCGCGATCGGCCGGGTGGGCGAAGCCCGATCGAGTGTTATCATAGGGGATGTGCCGGGTCCTACGCGGCGCAATCCCGCCAACCCCGCCAGGTCCGGAAGGAAGCAACGGTAACGGGCCAGTGCGTGCGCAGTAGGTTCCCCGGTACATACTTCCCGCTCTCTTACACAATCCTTACAGGTCGCCAATAGACAGCGGCGGAAGCGCTCGGCGACAATAGCCTTTTCTATTCCAGTTACTGGAGAAAACTCATTGAGCCTTATCGTGCGTCCGCGTGCATCTCGGCGCGCCAAAATCAGTGCCCTCGGAACCTACGTTCCGCCGCGCGTGCTTTCGAATAAGGATCTGGAAAATATGGTGGCCACCTCCGACGAGTGGATCTATTCCCGCGTCGGCATTCGCGAACGTCATCTGGTCAGCGAGGGAATGGCCACCAGCGATATGGCAGTTGAAGCGGCGAAGAAGTGCCTTGCCGAACGCGGAATTGCGGCCGACCAACTGGACGCCATCATTGTCGCCACCGTCACTCCCGACATGTTCTTCCCCGCCACCGCCTGCCTTGTACAGGACAGACTCGGCGCAAAGGGAGCATGGGGATTCGATCTCTCTGCAGCTTGCTCCGGCTTTGTCTACGCCTTGCAGGTGGGCGCAAAGCTCGTGGAAAGCGGCGCGCACTCCAAGGTCATGGTCATCGGCGCCGATACCATGTCCTCCATTATCGACTACACCGACCGCTCCACCTGCGTACTCTTTGGAGACGGCGCCGGAGCGGTCCTCATCGAACCCACCGCTGAGGACGAAATCGGCATGATCGACTTCGTGCATGAGATCGACGGATCGGGCGGCCCGGCACTCAACATGCCCGGCGGCGGCAGTCTCCATCCCTCAACCGTTGAAACCGTCCAGCGCAAAATGCACTATGTCCATCAGGATGGCCAGGCAGTCTACAAATTTGCGGTCCGCAAGATGGTTGAAGCCTCTGAAGCCGTATTGAACCGCAACGGCATCTCGGTCAACGACCTCGCCTGCTTCATCCCTCATCAGGCCAACAAGCGCATCATCACGTCAAGCATCGAGCGTCTTAACCTTCCCTTGGAGCGCGTCATCATCAACATTGATCGGTATGGCAATACCACCGCCGGGACCATTCCGCTCGCTATGCAGACGGCGAGGGAAGAGGGAAAGCTGAAAAAGGGCGATCTGGTGCTGGCCACAACCGTCGGTGCCGGCTTCACGGTCGGATC
>DASZLF010000001.1:0-58619 GCA_035552555.1 Occallatibacter sp. | reverse complement strand
CATTGTTTCGTGCCCGCCACAGAGCGGAACCAAGCCAGCCGCTCGTTTGAATTTCAAATCGTTCCCGAGACCAACGCCCGCACGGCATTGACATTGCAAGTGTTACGCTGCACTCCCAAAAAATAGCCGGACAGTAGTGATCGTCGGTGTTCGATTCGTATCCACGTTGAAGGTGTCGGCATTGTTGCTGGCAGTTCTCTTCCTCTCCATCCAGTCCGCGGCGCAGACGCACCCGGTGAATGTGGCGATCGACGCGTCGAGGACCGGAGCTCCGATCTCTAAGTATCTCTATGGGCAGTTTCTGGAGCACGGCGGCAGCATCGTCAACGAAGGCGTGTGGGCGGAAATGCTGGACGACCGAAAGTTCTATTATCCGGTCACTTCCAAGCCGCCGGAGCAGCCCGCCGGCCCTGCGTGGAGGCGTCGCGCCCCGCTGCGGCATTGGGCTCCTGTTGGCGGCGACGCAGTCGTGTCGATGGATGCGAAAGATCCTTACGCCGGCGATCACACGCCACTCATCAAGCTCAGTGGGAGCGAAGCGCGTGGAGTCCGGCAAACGGGTCTGGCCGTCCGCAAGGGAAAGGCGTACACGGGCCGGATCGTTCTGGCCGGCAGCCCTGGCGCCGTCGTGAAGGTGAGTCTGGCATGGGGCAACGAACCACGCGACCATCAGATGCTGGCCATTCGCACGCTCACCGCCGCGTACCGGAAATATCCCCTGCACTTCCGCGCTCAGAGCGACTCGGATGATGCACAGCTCGAAGTCACCGGAACCGGCACGGGTTCGTTTCATATTGGCGCGGTCTCGCTGATGCCGGCCGACAACATCGAGGGCTTCCGCGCGGAAGTGATTGCCGCGCTCAAGCAGTTGCACTCCGGCGTCTATCGCTTCCCCGGCGGCAACTTCGTCAGCGCGTATGAGTGGCGCAACGCGGTCGGCGATATCGACAAGCGCCCACCCATCTACGACCCGGTTTGGCATGCTGTGCAGCCGAACGACGTGGGTACCGATGAGTTCCTCACGCTCTGCCGTCTGCTCGGCGTGGATCCCTACATCACGGTCAACGCCGGCTTTGGCGACGCCTGGTCCGCGAAAGAACTGGTGGAATATACCAACGGCGCGGTTACCACGCCGATGGGAAAATGGCGTGCGGCAAATGGCCATCCGCAGCCGTATCACGTTAAATTCTGGGGAATCGGCAATGAACCCTGGGGCGATTACCAGATGGGCGCCATGTCGATCGAGCAATTCGAGCTCAAGCACAATTTGTTCGCCAGGGCCATGCGGAAGGCGGACCCCTCGATCACGCTGATTGCCGCCGGAGCCATGCCCGATGTGATGACCGGAGCCAATCAGTCCAAACGCATCGACGGCAAGTTCGTCCCGGATTATCTTTCTACCGCGGACTGGAGCGGTCACATGCTCGCTCATTGCCTGGACAACATCGACATGCTCAGCGAGCACTTTTATTCCTCAGGCGACATGCACACCGACCTGAAGCTGGAGAAGAAGGTCAACATCGGTCCCCAGCCGCTCATTGAATGGGAACGCGCGCCCGCGACGCAAGTCCGCGTAAAGTACGAGCACTACCAGGAATACCTGAAGCTCATTCCCGCGCTCAGGGCAAAGCCTGTCCCCATTGCCATCGACGAATGGGCCTACCTGGCTCGAGGAAGAGACTCATACAAAGTCGTCCCCGCATACGCGTGGGCCTTCCATGAAATGTTCCGCCACTCGGATCTAATCCGGCTCGGCGCGTTCACCTTCGCCACGGCCATGATCAGCGAAACCAGGACCGAGGCCGAATTGAATCCAACGGGACTCCTGTTCAAGATGTACCGCGACCACTTTGGCGCCATCCCCGTCGAAGTCTCCGGTGACTCGCCGCAGCCGAAACCCATCTATCCGGCCGGCGGCGACCAGCCCGCTGTGAATCCGGGAAGCGACACTTATCCTTTGGATGTAAGCGCCGCCCTCAGCGAAGATCGCAAGACGCTCACCTTCGCCGTGCTGAATCCTTCAGATTCTGCGCAGACGATGAAGCTTGCGGTCAATGGCGTCAAGCTCGCAAGCCGGGGGCATCTGTGGCAGATGGCTCCTTCATCGGTGGATGCGGTTGTTGCAGTCGGCAAGAAGCCTGAGGTCTCGGTCGAGGAACATACGCTGGCTGCGTTTCCGGATACGATCCAGGTTCCTCCTTTCAGCGTCAACATTTATTCGTATCCAGTTCAGTAACTCATCCAGCGCCAGGACAAAAACTGCGAATGAGGACAAAGATGAAACTATCGAAGTTGGATTTGACGGTGATACTCGGGATGGCCGTTTCATTCGGGCTTATGCTCTCGGCTCAGGTTCAAACCATCGTGCCTGCACCGGTTCCGGGCGCGAAGCCTGTTACGGTGGAGCACATCAAAATCCACGGCACGTCTCTGGAAGGCAATCTCGAAGGAGACGCTGTTGATCGCGACGTCATCGTCTTTCTGCCGCCCAGCTACGAGAAACAGAAACATCGCCGATATCCCGTTGTGTACGCGCTGCACGGCTATTCGATTGGCGCCGAGCAGTGGACCCATGAGATTCATGTTCCCCAGACCATTGAAGGCGCTTTCGCCCAAGGCGCCAAAGAAATGATCGTTGTGCTGCCGGATTCGAAGACCGTCCACAACGGTTCGATGTACTCGAGTTCCGTGACCACCGGCGACTTCGAAAAGTTCATCTCCCACGACGCAGTTGCGTATATCGACGCGCACTACCGGACGATCCCGGACCGCATGAGCCGAGGTTTGGTTGGCCATTCGATGGGCGGATACGGCGCCAGCCGCATCGGCATGAAACACCCTGAAGTATTCGGGAGCCTGTACATCATGAGCCCGTGTTGCATGTCCGCGCGGACGGCGGGACACGCGAATCCCGAGCTGGAGAAGACTCTTGCAGCGGTGAAAACGCCCGAGGACTCGGCCAAACTGCCTTTCTTCGCCCGTGCTCAACTCGCATCGGCAGCCGCTTGGTCCCCCGACCCCAAGAATCCTCCCCTCTATCTCGATTTGCCCATGAAGGATGGCGTTCCTCAACCGGATGTCCTCGCGAAGTGGGCAGCGAATGCGCCGCTCGCCTTCGTGGATCAGTACATCGGGAATCTCAAGCAGTATCGCGCCATCGCAATGGATGCCGGCGATCAGGACGGCCTGCGCATCGACGCCGGAAAACTGCACGAGATTCTGGACAACTATGGAATCGCGAACAGCTTTGAAATCTATTCAGGCACGCACACCAGCGCCGTGGCTGACCGGTTTCAGAATCACGTCATGCCGTTTTTCAGCAAGAATCTCTGCTTCGAGGCCGGCTGCCCCTAGCTTTGGTAACCTTACCAAATCACCAAGTCTGAGCACTAGAATTGGGCTGTGAGTCCCAAAGGAAGAATCGCTCAACGACGGTCTGGACGCATCGCATTCTTGATCGCGCTGGTTCTCCCTGCGGTTGTTGCGGCTCAAACCAGTTCCTCTCCATCCACAACCATGCCCGTGCAATCCGGGCAGCCCGCTCGCGCAGTCCGCACGCGACCCGATTCCACACCGCCGATGAGCTTTCGGGATGTGAGCGTGCAAGCAGGCCTGAACACTGTTCCTCACTCCTCTTCCGAGCGGCGCTACATTGTAGAGACAATGGGAGGCGGCGGTGTCGCGCTCCTGGATTGCGACAACGATGGCAGGCTCGATATTGCGGTGGTGAACGATTCCATGATCGACCGCTTTCTGGCGGGCGGCGATCCCATGATCACGCTGTATCACCAGGATGGAACCGGCGGCAAACTCCACTTCACCGACATCACAGCGGCTGCGGGCCTCACCACCCGCGGATGGGGAATGGCGATTGCGGTGGGCGACTATGACAACGATGGCCTTCCGGATCTGTATGTAACTGGCTACGGGCACAACGTGCTTTATCACAACCTGGGGGGATGTAAGTTCCAGGATGTGACCGAACGAGCGGGCGTGAAGATGGGCGGATTCAGCACCGGCGCTGCCTGGGCCGACTTCGACCGCGATGGCCACCTCGATCTGTTTGTCGCACGGTACGTGCATACCGATCTTCATCACCTCCCTCCTTCGGACCCTCGTGTCGAGGGGTACAGATCCGTCATTCTCCAGATCCCGGACGAGATGGAAGGCGAAACCGACGTACTGTTCCGCAATCGAGGCGACGGGACCTTCGAGGACGTATCGCAAAAGGCCGGCGTCGGCAATCCAGCCAAGCAGCACGGCATGGGAGTGGTTTGGGGAGACTACGAGAACGACGGCTGGCCCGATCTCTACGTCACGAACGACGACGGCACAAACTACCTTTATCACAACAATGGTGACGGCACCTTCACAGACAACGGCATCATCTCCGGCACGGCCACCGGAGCGAACGGTGAAGTCTATGGCAATATGGCAGCCGACTTTGGCGACTTCAATCGCGACGGCACGCTCGACCTGGTCACGACTCGCTATAGCAGGCAGCCGGTCAGCCTGTATCGCAACGACCAGACCGTCTTTAGCGATGTTGCCGCCGAATCAGGGCTGATGCAACCCACCGTGACACCGGTGAAATGGGGAGTTGGCTTCGCCGACTTCGACAATGACGGCTGGCCCGACCTCCTGATCGCCAACGGTAATTTCTCTTCCCTGATGGACAAACTGGAAACCGAAGTCAAATACCGTGAGCCCCTCCAACTCTTCCGCAATATCAAAGGCAAAGAATTCGAAGAGATCGCCAACGCCACGGGCCTCAACAACGGCCCGCTTCATTCGCGCCGAGGCACTGCATTCGGGGATATCAACAACGACGGTAATCTGGACATCGTAGTGTTCAATGCTGCCGAACCGCCCTCGTTGTTCATCAACGAGACTCAAAATGCCAATCATCGGGTGTTGTTCCGCCTCGTTGGGACAAAGAGCAACCGCATGGGTATCGGCGCGCGCGTCACGGTCTCTACCAAAGACATGCAACAGGTGGATGAGGTGCGCGGCGGGGGAGGGTATAACTCCAGCAACGACACGCGGCTGCATTTCGGTTTGGGCGAGGCGGCAACGATGAACAAGATCGAGGTGCGCTGGCGGAGCGGCTTGAAGCAGGAGTTTCAGAACATCGCTGCGGACGCCATCTACGAGATCAACGAAGAGCAAGGATTAAGGAAGCTGATGTCTCTACCGGCTCCTTCCGCGCTACCGTCCGCGGGCGCAAGCGCAAAATGATGCTCGACTACAAGGTTGGCCTTGATAGGAGTGGGGCACGAAAAAAGCTTGGGGTAATCCTGATCCTGACGATATCGGCCGTCATTTTCAGCCCTTCACGAATCGACAGTCAGGCGGCACATCTCCACAGGCTCTCTATGAGGAAGCCGGAAAAGCTCTCGACGCGGGAAACACAGCACTCGCTATCAAACTCCATGAGGAGTTGTTGCGGCAGACTCCCGATTCCATTGAAGCCCGTACCAATCTGGGTATAGGTCTGGCGCAGGAAAGCGGCTACGACGCAGCCGTGCAGCAATATCGCGAAGTGCTCTCACGCGATCCACGAAACCAGACCGCGTTCCCGGATCTGGGCCTCGCGATTTATAAACAGGGCGATTTCACCAAGGCGTATAGCGAGTTCGATAAGTTACACACGCTTGATCCCACCAATCAACAGGCCTTCTACCTTTGCGGATTGCGGTCGGGTCGCAGTTCAATTTCCGCTCCTGCGTCCAACGCGAACCTAACGCCCGAGCGCGGCGACGACTGCCGTTAATACTTCCTCAGGTTCAGGCCGTACGCGGAAATCGGCATGCGCCTCGGCGAACAGGATCTTGCGATCCTGGCCGATCAGGTACGTTGCGGGCAGCGGCAGCCGCCAGCTCTGGTCGCCATTCACGAAGGGGATGTTGACCAGGATTGAGCGATAGTATTCGCGCATAATCTGGGGCACGGTGTAGACCAGTCCGAACTGCTCGGCGACCTTATTGCCCATGTCCGTCAGGATGGGGAACGGCAGCCCGTGCTGGTTGGCCATGAAGTCGCTCTGGCGCTCGACCTGCGGGCCGATGGCGACCAGCAGAGCCCCGCGCTCGCGAAGCTGCCCGTAGAGGTCGCGCCAGGTTTCCAGTTCGGTCATGCAATAGGGGCACCAGCGGCCGCGAAAGAATTTGATCACCAGCGGCCCGGACTTGAGCAGGTCGGCGCTGCGCAGCAACTTGCCGTTCGAGTCCTTCAGAGCGAAATCGGGGGCCGTCGCGCCGGCGGGCAAGATGCGCTCTTCGATGCCGGTGGCGAACAGCTCCTCGACGGCGCGTTCGCTGATGGCCAGCCGCTCGGCCTGCACCAGATGGCGGGTGTTGGCGGTGATCTCGTCGAGTTGGTCCTGCAGGCTGCTCATCTCTTCGTCCCGGTGAAAGTTGCGAATTCGTATTCCTTCAGGCCGCTTTTGCCCATTTCGATCCAGATCTGATGATTATTGAGCAGCTTCAGTTTCAGGTTGTCCAGCGTAGCGGATCGCATCGGCGAACGCGTGAATACTACAAGCCCTCCAAACCGCGGCGAGCATTTCTTCGCTGCCTTCCAGTGAGTCAACGTCGCAAGAATCTGCTCAAGGGCATGTTCAACATCTTTCCCTTTGAGCTCGATAATCACGTCGACGGTTCCTGGTTTGAGGAGGAGATAGTCGGATCTCTGTCCGGAGACTGACGTCAGCCAGCAATCCACATCGACTCTCTTGATGGTCGCCTTTTCCGGATTGAGGAAAGTCGCTGCGCGCCCATTCGCCTTGACTGTAATTCTTCGGCTCTTTGTTTCCTCGGTGCACCGTTCCAGCGCCGAGCTAACTTTCGACATAGCCGAGCCTCAAGAGTTCATCGAACTCAACTCCGATCGTCTCGGAAACGCTGTCAAGATAATTCGTGCTGATGAGCCCGGTTTCGGAATCCACGATGGATTCAAGATGCCCTTCATGGATGGAATAGGCCCTGAAATGATCCGAGTCGACCCAGTATTGCTCGGGGATGAACTTGGCAACTTCGCCTTTCAACTCTGGCTTGGCCGCCGCAACCTGAGATGCCTCGATAAGGTTGTTAAATGCGGAAAGAATATAGGGACTGTGGGTGGTGATGACCCAATACGCATCGAGTATCGGCTCGTTTGCCATTCGTGCGAATATTCGGACAAGATCATACTGAGTAGCTGGAAAGACGTTCGACTCCGGCTCTTCAAGGAAAAAGAGGCGCTTGTGAATAGCGCTTGGAAGATCGAGAGTCCTCGAAACAGCCGCCGATGCCGCGACGTATTCTCGGAGACACGTCATCAGCGGGAGAAGCTCCTGAGTGCCAGACGAAAGCACGGGAAGCAGGAGCGTTCGCCCGTCATTTGTTTTGAAGTGAAAGTCCGAGCCTGCAGCAACCGCTTCTCCTTTCAGAACTCGTGCGCTTTCAGCGTTGATCCAATGGGTTAGTGGATGCTCCAATCCCGCCTTTGGAATTCGGCTTTCGAAACCGTAGCTGAAATCCTGTGAGAACCGTAGCTGGATGTCGTCCAGTCTGCCAGCCGTGCCGATTATGGCTTGATGAATTGATAGGAAGAATGACCGCGTCGAAGGAATGTACGAATAGATCTCCGGGGTACTCTGGCCCCTTAGTTCTGAGAGTCGTTCACGAATCTCGTCTGCGAAATATTTGGGATTAGGCAAACTTTCACGGCGGAGTTTCTCATCATTGAGTTTGTTCCAAACAATCTTGTAACTTTCCTCGAACTCGGGGGAGAATTCCCAGATCATTCTTGCGCCGCCCGGCTCGCCTCGCCGCTCAAGCTTGTGTGTAACCAAATAGGAACCCGCGGAAAAGCTAACCTCCGAACTCTCCGTCGCAATGGTGTCGAAGCCGAACCAGTAATGGAACACATTATTCACGCGCTTTTCGAGCTGCTCGAATTGCTCCGAGGCTTTGATCGCTTCTTGCGCTTGTTCAACAACAACTTGCTGGAAGAAGAAAGCGAGTCTGCAGAGGAGGCTCTTTCCGCTAGCCTGCGGACCGATGAGGACGGTAATCTTGCCGAACTCCAGTTCCGCTTCTTTGATCACAGAGAAGTTCTTGACGGTCAGCTTGCGCACGGGGCGCTTGTCGTTCGTGCTGTCTGTCATAGGCTTCTCCCTCGAACCAGCATTCTACCGCCCGAACTTCTGCCGGCCCATGCCGAGCGCGCCCATGCCGCCGCGCATCATCTGCCTGGCCAGTCCGCCTTTGCCCATCGACTTGAACATCTTGGCCATCTGCGCGTACTGGCGCAGGAGCTGGTTCACGTCCTGCACGCTGGTGCCGGAACCGGCGGCGATGCGCTTGCGGCGACTGCCGGAGATGATCTCGTGGTTGTGGCGCTCCTTGGGAGTCATGGAGTTGATGATGGCTTCGAGGCGCACAAATTGCTTCTCGTCCACCTGGCTGGCGGCCTGCTGCATGCCGGCGAAGGGGCCAACCGAGGGCAGCATCTTCAAGATCGATTCCATCGAGCCAAGCTTCTTAATCTGCTTCAACTGATCGCGGAAATCTTCGAGCGTGAAGCCGTCACCCAGCAGCGCTTTCTTGGCAAACTCCTCTGACTTCTTGCGGTCGAGCGTGGCTTCGGCCTTCTCAACCAACGACAGGATGTCGCCCATGCCGAGGATGCGCCCCACGATGCGGTCGGGATGGAAGGGCTCGAACGCGTCGGGCTTTTCGCCGGTGCCGATGAACTTGATGGGCTGGCCGGTGACGTGGCGGATGGAGAGCGCCGCGCCGCCGCGGGCATCGCCGTCCATCTTGGTGAGGATGACGCCGGTGAGGCCGAGTCGCTTGTGAAAATCCTGCGCGGAGTTGACGGCGTCCTGGCCGGTCATGGCGTCGGCGATGAACAGAATCTCCTGCGGATTGAGCAGTTTCTTGAGCCGCTCCATCTCGGTCATGAGCTCTTCGTCGATGTGCAGGCGGCCGGCGGTGTCCACGATGAGAGTGTCGAAGCCGAAGTTGCGGGCTTCGCGGCGAGCCTCGCTGGCAAGGCGCTCCACCAGCGCGACGCCGGGTTTTTCGCCCTTCAGGTCGCCCTCGTAGATTTTGGCGTCAATGGACTTGGCGACCACCTTGAGCTGCTCGCGGGCCGCGGGGCGGTAGACGTCAACGGAAACCAGAATGGGCCGGTGGCCGCCCTTCTTGAGCCATGCGGCCAGCTTGCCGCTGGTGGTGGTCTTGCCGGAGCCCTGCAGGCCGGCCATCAGGATCACGGTGGGCGGCTGCGAGGCGAATTTGAAACGCGCGGTGTCTTTGCCCAGCAAGTCAACCAGCTCGTCGCGAACAACCTTTATGACCTGTTCGGTGGGCGAGAGCGCGGTCAGGACTTGGGTGCCGACGGCCTTCTCGCGGATATGCTCGATCAACTCGCGAACCACGTTCAGGTTGACGTCGGCTTCGAGCAAGGCCACGCGGATTTCGCGCAGGGCCTCGCCGATGTTTTCTTCGGTGAGAGTGCCCTGGCCGCGAAGGGTTTTGAAGGCACGCTGCAGCTTGTCTGTAAGGTTCTCAAACATAGGTTCTCTTTAAGTGTATCGGATGGGAGATTTGAGTGGTGGGGCGGCTTCCCACCCTAGCCGCAATGACACAGACGCCAGGGCGCCGCGGCTCCTGGTTGGGCCAGCCGATTTGGATCAATCCGCCGGATCCACCAGATACTGTTCCAGCTTCCCGTCCGGATACGTATATGTGGTCAGGCTGAGCCGCCGCGTGGGATAGACGATGCTGAAGTGGCGGAATGTCATGCCGCCGCGGAGGCTGTCCTTACCCACCTGGTGGAAGGTGAGCGGCTCACCCAGCGGGCCCAGGCTGTTTTTGAAATCCGCGACACACTGCGCATCGAAGTAGTCGTTCAGATTCGGAGCCAGCAGGCCGCGGTCGATCTGGCCCTTCTGCAGGCCTTGATAGATCGCCAGCGCCTGTTCTTCCGCTGGCGAGCGCTTGGCGCCGGCCACGGTATCGGTGGCAAGACCAGCGATCTGGCTGGCGCCGCCGGCCATGTGATTGGTGAGCACCACGACAGCCACGCCATCGTCGGGCAGCACCACGTTGTCGGCGACGAAGCCGGTCACTTCCCCGCTGTGCTCAATCTCGAGTTTGCCGTCGTGCTGCAGCACCTCCACGCCGAGGCCGTAGTGCGTGCCTTTGCCGTCCTTGAGCTTGACCTCGGTGAACATCTCCTTGTAGCTCTCGGGCTTCAGAATCGAGCGCGCGATGAGGCTCTCATCCCACAACGCCAGGTCGTGCGCGGTCATGGCCAGCTCGCCGGCCGCAAACATCCACCCGCGGCCTTCCTTGGGCGCGGCGCGCAGCGGGCCGAGCGCATTGCGAATGTACGGCGTGGCGTCGGTCTGGGTGAGCTTGGCTTCATCGGAATTCCACACAGACTTCATGTCAAGCCGGTGAAAAATGTGTTCTTCGAGGAAGTCCATGAGCTTCTGGCCGCTGACTTTTTCCACGATCAGCCCGGCGATCACGAAATTGGTGTTGGAATACTGCCACTGCGTACCGGGCTCGAAGTCGAGCGGCTTTTTGGCCCAGGTGTCGAGGATGTATTGCGCGCTGCTGGGCTTCATCATCGGGGTCATCAGGTAGTCCTCGGGCCAGTAGTCCTGGTAGCCCGAGGTGTGTGACAGGATTTCGCGAATGGTGACTTCATCGCCGCGCGTCAGGCCGGGCACATACTTGCCGACCGGATCGTCAAGCGAGAGCTTGCCCTGCTCCTGCAGGATGAGGATGGCCGCCGCGGTGAACTGCTTCGAGATGCTGCCGATGGAGTAGCGCATTTCCGGCGTGGCGGGCTTGTCGGGAACAATGTGCGCGCGTCCGTAGGCATGGGTGTAGACCAGCTTGCCGCCCTGGACCACGGCAACGGAAGCCGATGGCACGCCGCGCTGCTGCATCACGCCGTCTGCAATGCGGTCGATGCGCGCTTTGATGGCCGGGTCGATGGTGTCGATTGCCTGGGCGTTTGCGGCGACGGAAGTGGTGCAAATACTCAACACCACAAGAGACGAGAAACGGAGCGCGGTCTTCAGCATGGGAACCACTATATCGCAGGATTGGCTAGTGCCGTGGCTCGGCTCGACATGCGATAGGCTGAGCCTGGAGGTCATTGCGCGTGCAACATCTGATTGAAGGACACCGGCGCTTTCTCAAAGAAGTCTTCCCCCAGCGGCGAAGTCATTTTCATCTGCTGGCGGAGAGCCAGGCGCCGCAGTGGCTGTTCATCACCTGCGCGGATTCGCGCGTGGTGCCGGACCTGGTGCTGGGCACCGAGCCGGGCGACCTTTTCATCTCGCGCAGCGTGGGCAACGTGGTGCCCGTGACCGCGACCGATGTGGATGGCTGCACCGCGACCATCGAGTATGCGGTGGAAGTGCTGAAGGTGCCCTATGCCATACTGTGCGGTCACTCGGATTGCGGCGCCATGAAAGCGGCACTCCAACGCGAGGGCCTGAAAGACCTGCCCAAGGCTAGCCGCTGGCTCCATCATGTGGAGGCGGCGTTTAGCCATCGGCAGCCGCTGAATCCTGAGGACGGGGAGCACGCGGAACTCTGTTCGCTGATCCGCGGAAACGTGGTGGCGCAGCTCATGAATCTGAAGGCGCAGCCCTCGGTGGCGAAAGCGATGGCGCACGGATCGCTTCAGGTGTTCGGGTGGTACTACGACATCCTGACCGGGCGAATTGAGCAATATGACGAGCAAAAGCGGAAGTTTGAGCAGTTGATGTGAACAAACGGACGCCGCCCGGGCTGCGGGCGTAATGGTCTTTGGAGATACTCCCTAAGCGGTCAAGCGCTACTGTCGTGAGCGGCGCCCACGTAATCGCACGACTGCCGGATATGCGCGGCCTGGGTGGCCAGCACCTGGCGAACGGGCAGGGGCAAATCCTTCTTGAGGGCGTCGGCATAGGCGTCGAGTACCGAGCGCTCGCTTTCTTCGGCGGTAGCCTGCAGGGCATGATCGCCTGCTCCCAGTTTCGTCTTCAGGCTGGTCCAGGCCCGGGCGACTGCGCCGGCCGTGGTGCCGGTCTCGTGCAGATCGCGCACTCCCTCCTGGTGGAGAATGTTTTCCAATTCGCCGCGAAACTCAGCGCGCTGGAGGCTCTCGGCAAGGAAGTGGCGCTTGAGAGGCTCATTCTTGATTTCGTCGCCGATCTTCTGCAAGGTTTCCTGCGCGTCGATCAGGTGCTCAATGATAACGCGCAATGCGCCTTCGGTTTCAACCAGATCCTTGGATGGACTTCCCATGTATTCCCTCGGTTTTCTAGGCGGCGAGCAAAGCCAGCGCATGGATACTGGCAGCAGAAACTGGGTTGGGGCGAGCGTCCAGCGACTGACTTGCGATTCTCCTTCGCCGCCGGCAAGAAGGGGCAAATCGCGAAAACCCTTCGCCGCCCGCCGATGGGACTGCCCCGGAGACGATTTCTTGTCCCCGGGGCTACCGATTATCCGTGTTGCAAGTTCTCGTTCTGAACATCCAGCCGGCAAACTGGCCGGCCCGGCGTTCGTGCGGTTGGAGGCACGCTCAACCGGAGAAGTTGCTTTCCGCGGAGATTCGGACGGCATTGCCAGATGAGTTTCGGATTCAAGATTACGCCGAGATTGTCACCGGGAACGTCACTTCCGCTGGAATGCTGGATTGGTCTCAAGACCGGCAAGCTCTGCCTTCACGGTCGCGGAAGTGTCTGCGGACGCCCGCATGTATTCGATGTAATCGGCGGCGAGGCCGTCAGTTCGCTGGAACGAGCCGAGCGACCACCCCGCGGCTCCGTAGCTCACGCCTCGCCACAGTTGCGGGGTCAGATCGTCCACGCTATGAATCTGGCCGCGTTTGCGCTGAAATTCCTCGTAATCGGGATGCCATTCGAGTGCACTAGCAATCTTGCGCACGGGCTCGAACGTGCCCGTCGCCCCGAAGATGCCCCACAACATGTCAAAACGCGTCGGTATGTCGGCGCCGGTGTTGAAGTCGTATGGGTCAGGCAACACCGGATGATTCGCGAACAGATCGCGATCCTTCTGGCTCATCGCATTCAGAGCCGGATCAATGTCGAATCCGGCGTTCAGCAATACCAGCAGACCAAGGGACCGGGTGAATCCGGAGGCCGAGGAAACCCGCGCCATGAAATCTCTCTCTGCAGCCGGATCGGCCTTCAGCGCCGCGCCCAGAAACGCGGCAGTGCTCTCGAGAACGCCCTTCGCCGACTTCAGGTTCTCGTTACTAGCAAAGCCCTCAAGCGCGGGAAACAGGCGCGCGGGATTGGGATGCCGGTAGTAAGTCGTCATGAAATCCTGTAGCTCGTTTTCATTCTTGAAAGCGCGTTTGCTTCCCGTTTCGTAGCTCTCGATCTGCACCTCAAGGCTTTTCAGGGATTGTTGGCCTGAAGGTGATTGGACGCTGCCTTCGATCACGGCCTTGCCATCCAGGGCGGCGTCGGGCACACACCAGCGTTCCTTCGCGACTCCCATCGACGCCATAGTGGGCAACGGGTTCTTAAGCCCTGCGGCGCCTAATACATTGGTGACGAAGTCGCCGCCCTCGGGTTTGATCTGCTTGGTCGCTGCCAGTGGGGCGAGCACATGATCTTCGGCTGCGCCCTCAAAACGGACGCGGTAAGCGATCTGTGTCATTTCGAGGTAACGGTCGCGGCCGTCTCCGGTTGCTACGAGTGCCACTCGCACGCATTGCCCGGGATTGAGCCGGTCGAAGCTTTCTGGCGCATTGACAAGAGCGAGAGTGTGCGGCCACTGCTGCTGCACCACGGCATCCATGATCAGCATGGGCCGGGAATCGATCTTCGTGGAACGATGCGCCTCCGCCGCTTCGGACGTGACGCACCAACCTAAGCAAGACACTATTCCCGTCACGAGCGCAACGAGCCAAGCGCGATTTCCAGCCACTGCTGCAGATGAAGGTTTCATATTGCCAGCAAGTAAACGATGATCGCGCCCAGAAAGCAAGCTCCAATGGGACAGTTTGCCGAGTGTGCGGTCGCCATATGCCGTCTTACAATCCTCAGCAGCCAATCTCTGGAGGCATCTAGTCAGTGTGCCCCCACCGGAGGCGCCACATGCTTCTCCGGCTTCTTGAACAGCCATACTGCGGCGGCGCAGAAAAACGCCAGCAGCGCAGTCCAGCGAAAAATATCCACGTACGACCGCAGCGCCGCCTGCTGCATGAGTTGCCCGTACATCAGGCCATACGCGCCCGGACGCGCCGCTCCGCGGCCGAGCTGGTGCGTGAGATAGCCGCCGATCTGCGCCGCCTTATGCTGCAGCGCGGGGTCTGAGGCGCACCCAGTTCCGTCTGGTAGAACGCGGCGCGGCGGATCAGCGCGGTCGAGGCCATGGCAATGCCGATCGATCCGCCGATGTTGCGCAGCATGTTGAACAGGCCGGTAGCATTGCCCATCTCTTCGCGCGACAGGGTGGAAGTGGTCATGGTGGCCAGCGGAACGAACACAAAGCTGAGCGCAAAGCCGGTGAGCAGGATGGGAACCAGCAGCGTATATGGTCCGATGTCGAGGTTGACCGTGCCGAAGATCAGCGAGCAGATGCCGAAGCCAATGAACCCCGCGCACAGCAGCTTGCGCGGGTCGATACGCGAGCCGAGAATGCCGATAATCGGCGAGCCCACGAACGACCCGATGCCGCGCGGCCCCACCACCAGTCCCGCGGTAAATGCGGTGTAGCCGAGGATCTCCTGGTAATACAGCGGCAGGATGGCGATGGTGATGTAAATACACATTCCCAGCAGCGCAATCAGAAAACATCCGGTGCGGAAGTTGCGGTCCTTCAGCACGTGCAGGTCGACGATGCCGCGCGGATTGGACCACGAACGCCAGATCCACCCCACAAACGCGAGGATGAGCGAAGCCACCGCCCAGCGCACCCAGACCGCGCCGAACCAGTCGTCCTCCTGGCCCTTGTCGAGCACGATTTGCAGGCAGCCGGTCCACACGATCAGCAGCCCGAAGCCGATGTTGTCAAAGGCGCTCACTTTGGCGTGCTTGATGTAGGGCGGGTCGTGGACGAAGCGGGTGATCATGAACACCGCCAGGATGCCGACGGGAATATTGATGTAAAAGGCGTAGCGCCAGCTAAACGTATCGGTGAGCCAGCCGCCCAGGGTTGGACCCAGCACCGGCGCCACCACGATGCCCAGGCCGTAAGCGGCCATGGCCTGGGAGCGTTTGTGGACCGGAAAGCTCTCCAGCAGGATGGATTGCGACAGCGGCTGCAGGGCTCCTCCGCCAGCCCCTTGCAGCACCCGCGCCAGCAGGATGATGGCAAGCGATGGGGCCGCTCCGCAGAAGAAGCTGGCCACGGTGAAGACGATGACGCAGAAGAGCAGGAAATTCTTGCGGCCAAAGCGGCGGGCGAACCAATTGCTGGCGGGCAAAATGACGGCGTTGGCGACCAGGTAGCTGGTCAGCACCCATGTGGCCTCGGAGTTCGACGCCGAAAGGCTGCCGGCGATGTAGGGCAGCGCCACCGACGCGATGGCCGTGTCCAGCACCTCCATGAAGGTGGGCAGCATCACCGAAAGCGTCACCAGCCATGGGTTTACGCCCTGGGTCAGCGGATAACGCGAATGGGCAGGCGAAACCACGGAGCGCGAGACGGGTTGGACGGGTTGCAGCGTGGCGGTGGTCATTGCGAGTGGACCATTCAGGGTAAATCAGCACGCAATGCCGGCATGTGACGCGTGCCGCAGATGGGGAGGGGTCATAGTCTCCCCGTCTTCGTCTCCACCAAGGGAGGGGAACGGGCCAATGGGCAGGCTGGTGCCTTTGGGCGCGCTCAGATTCGGCGGCCCTCCCGCTTCCCACATGGCGTGACGGATGCCATTGTGCTGGCACTCCGGCTCATTTAGTCTCCGTTTATAGGCCATATGCGACTAGAAGAGTCGTATTTTGACCGGAGGCTGTTTTGATTCGTAATTTGCTCGCAAAGATTGGCAGGCGCTGGCTCTGTTTCGGGCTGCTGGCTGCAAGTTTGGCTGCGGTTGTGGGCGGCGGATTCCCGGTTCACCTGGCGGCGCAGGAGAAGCCCTATTTCGTCACCTATTCGCATGATTTGGAAGAGCCGGGTAACGTTGAAATTGAGACCAAGACGGCGCTGGCGCGTCCGGACGGTGGAACGCACTACGGAGCGACGGCCTCGGAGCTGGAATACGGAGTCCGCGCCTGGTGGACCTCGGAGCTGTACCTGGACGGCCAGACCACGCCGGCGGATTCGACCCTGCTCACCGGCTTTCGTCTGGAGAACCGCTTCCGGCCGCTGATGCGGGAGCACTGGATCAACCCCGTTCTCTACGTTGAGTACGAGAACATTTCGGGCGCCGACAAGACCGTGCTGGAGGTGGTTGGGCATGACGGGCAGTCGGATTTGGCCGCCCGCAATGGCGACGCCCGCCGCGAGCATCAGCACGAAGGCGAACTGAAGCTGATCCTCTCCTCCAATGTGCGCGACTGGAACATTTCGGAGAACTTCATCGCTGAGAAGGACCTGAGTCACTCGCCCTGGGAGTTTGGCTATGCCGTGGGCGCGGCGCGTCCGCTGCGCACCAGCCTGAACGCCCGCGAGTGCACCTTCTGCGCGGAAAAGCTGATGGTGGGCGCGGAGGCTTACGGAGGCCTGGGCAACACCTGGGCGCTGACCACGCGCGACACCTCGCATTACGTGGCGCTACTGGTCGGGTGGGAGCTGCCGGGTCGGATGCGGATCAGCTTTTCGCCGGGATTTGGGCTCACCGGCAGCAGTCTCGACCGGGTGTATCGGGTGGGCGTGGCCTATGAAATGCCGCAGGTTGGGTCCTGGTTCCGCGGGGCCAAGGGCGGTGCGCGATGAGGCGCGGGCTGGCTGTGGTTCTGGCGTTCGCCGTGGTGTCCAGTGCGGCGGTTGCGGTCCAGCAGTCGCACTTCCTCGATGTTCCGGCGAAGGATCACGCGAAGACGAATCCGCTCGCCGGCAAGACCGATGCGGTTCCCGCGGGCGCGCGCCTCTACGCCGACCACTGCGCCCAGTGTCACCATGCCGATGCCCAGGGCGATGGGCGCAAAAAGCCGTCGCTGCGGACGCCAAGGGTGCGGTCGGCTACGGATGGCGACCTGGAGTGGTTCCTGCGCCAGGGCGATCTGCGCCACGGCATGCCGTCCTGGTCCAGCCTGACACAGGCGCAGCGGTGGGCGATTATCCGTTATCTGCGCTCGCTGCAATGACGGCCGGTGAGCCTGGCCCTGCCCGGCGAGGACCATGCGCATTCGTCACGAAGGCGCTTCCAGGTATGGCGTACTAAGGCCGTCGTGGCGTCCCACCCTTGCGCCAGAAAGAAGGCGCAAAGATGGGGCACGGAACTGGTGGTACCGGAACCATGGAACGTGTTAAGTGTATGATAATAATGTCTTTGACGTGTGAAGTCAGATTGCGGACTGTGAGCCTCGGCGTGAAGATTGTGGCGAATGGAAGGCGAAGTTGGGTTGGGGAGGGGGTGGGGGGGTGGGGTATTTCTGCTCCCGTCCCGAACTGTCTGAGGCCTGCCCGCTGGCCGGGGGGGAGGGGGTATATTTTTTTCTGGTTAACAGATGGTCTTCCTCTGTTTACGCTTTCGTTAACAGCTTCCCATCCGAGGTACACAAAGGTTCGAAGGCCTGAGAAAGAGATTGTGCGCCGGAATGCCGGATGGGGATGTGCGGGCGGTCACAGCAGGTGGTGATAGCTCGGCGGGGGCGGGGCTTTAACGAAAGGGGTTGGCCTGTTGGTAACATTCGCAGTTCAGGCGGCGGGAGTTTGCTGGACCAAGCCGACTTACAGGTAGCCATCCTGCTCCGCAAGTCCGACTTGGCATCGGCCTGGGGTACTGGCATTGCATCGGTTTATAGGGTTTGGTTAGATCGAGGGACTCCATGCACACAATTGCTGCCGACCACCAGCCCACTGTCTGAGTAAAGATACCGACGGACCTCGGACGCCATTCAGCATTGTGCTCAACATTTGATTCCAGAAACAGCTCGCTCAGGGGTTCGTGCCATCGGTTTCTGCTCTATTCACACGCAATGGCAGGGAAATCTCGACAACCGTACCTCCTTCTACGCGGCCGTGGACTGTGAACCGGCTGTCCCCGTTTGGGTGCAGTCCGGCAATGCGCTCGGAGGTAATTGAAAGACCGTGGCCAGTTGAGGTTTTCATCGACCAACCAACGGGCAAGCCTACACCGTCGTCAAGCACCTGAATCTCCAAGCGGCCATCGACACCCTCGGCTTTCACCGTCACTGTCCCGCCCGCGGCGCGGCGCGATATACCGTGACGGATCGCGTTTTCAACGAGCGGCTGAATGAAGAACGACGGCACTTGGGCAAACTGGACTTCAGGGGCGATCTCCGTCCTGAACCTCAGTTTGTTGCCGAAGCGAATCCTCTGAATGGCAAGGTAGTGTTCGAGGGACCAAAGTTCTTCTGCAAGCGATACTTCAGGTTTGTCCTTCGACTCGAGGGAAGTCCGCAGCAGATCACCGAGGTGCTCAATCATGCAGCGAGCGAGCTTGGGATCGCGCTCAACGTGCGAAGAAATCGTATTCAAAGCGTTGAACAGGAAGTGGGGATCGAGTTGTATGCGCAGCGAGTTGAGCCGCGATTCGACTAAGCTGTGTTCCAGTTCTTCAACATGCAGTTCGCTCGAAATGTATCGCTCGTAGTATCGATAGGCGAGTACCGCGCCGACGATTAGAAAGCAGACAAGCCAACTCCCCAGAGACCAGCCAAGGTTCCCAAGGGCGAAGAGTTGCGAAGCGCACAGCGCACCCCCTGGAACAACGGCCAAACGCGCTTCGAACTGGATCAGGTATTCCGTGTTGCTCCTACATCACGAAGCGATTTCCTGTTAGTCCTCCACCGGCGATGCGGACCCGCGGTATATGAAACGGCGGTCTGGTCATTTGGCCGGTTGGCGTCCGCTTCGCGGACATGGCAAGTTCGCGGGTTCGCGGTTTGTTTCTTGTTAGAAAACGCGACTGTAATGAGCGATTGCTTCCTCATCGAAACACTTCCTGAAGGTTCTCCGACATGCAGGAGCGATTCGGCTCCGGTTGAGGGTCAGTGCTCCATCGGCGGGCCCGGTGTTCCGTCCGACCAGTAGCGCACCACAACGAAGAAAGTCGTCAGTCGCGCTTGCGGATCGTTCGCTGCCATCACCGGCGAGCCCGGCAGGTTCGCGCCCCATCTCTTCGCCACGTCTCCCGCGGCATAGAACATCAGGTGCGGGTGCCAGCTGTGGCCCTGATCGTTGATGTATTGCTCCTTCGACATCATGTAGCACATGCCTCCCGGCGCCAGCGCCGGCAGTTCCCCGCTATCCAGCGCCGCTGCGATCGCCCGCGCGATCTCCGCCTTCGATTTGCCTGCCAGCACAAGTCGGGTCTTCATCAGATAGAGCGGCACAACGCTGCTGGCCGCCGCGGCATTGAAGCAATTGGGGGTGCGCGCTTTGGGATTCCAGAATTCCGGATGATCCGTGTCATGGGCCCAGGATCGCTCCACATAACAGAGAAAGCCGTTCTTGCCTTGCACGGCGGTCGTGTATCCCTGCCGTCCGAGCACCATCACCCTGGCGTCGTCCGAGATGGAAGCCGGCGCCGCGCTGCGAGCCAGCGCGATCTCGGCATTCTCGTCCGGGATCAGATACCGATCGAGAGGCGCCATGGCTGGATAGGGATCCGCCTGCGCTCGCGCCTGTCGGATGCCTCCCGGCAGAACTGCCAGGGCCAGGAGTGCAAAAACGAAGATCGTTACGGAATTTCGCATGCGATTCCCCCTCTCCAGAAAGCTTTAAATTGTGCCATCAACAAAGTTGGCCACTTACAGGTGAAACTAAGCGGTGACTCCCTTTTGCTGAAAGAGCATCTCGATATAACGCCGCAGGTGATCGAGGCACTCCCCAGCCACTGCAGGCCCGCCCTTCGCCTTGGCCAAAATGAACGATCCCTGGAGCACCGCCTGCGTGTACAGCGCCAGGCTCCGCGCCGTCCACTCGCCGGTCACCCCGTATTTCCGCATCGCTTCAGCGATATCGGGCTCCAGCGTCTCCGCATGCCCGCAAATGCTCCGATCGCACGCCTCGCGGATCGCCGGGTGCGTGCCGTAAACCTCCTGTACCATCGTCCCCGCCAAGCAGGTAAAGTCGGCCAATTCCCCCTTCAGCAGTACCTTACGGAAGTCCACATAGGCCAGCAACCGCTCCAGCGCGTCGGCTCGCGCATGGTAGGGCGAGGAGGCAAACAGCGCGCCCGCGCCTTCCGTCCAATACTCAGCCGCAGCTAGAGCCAGCTCCTCCTTGCTGTCAAAATGGTGAAAGAAGCTTCCCTTCGTCAGCCCTGCCGTCTCGCAAACCTCCTCTATCGTGGTGGCCGTATATCCCTTTGCGCGAATCACTTGAAGGGCAGCCTGCAGAAATCTGGTTTTCGACTTGTGTCTCGCTGAGGCTATTTTCATGTCAGATATCATCCGGTCGGAATGGAGCATACCGATTAGTTGGTATATTGTCAAGTGAATCTCTGACTGATGGCCCCGAACCTCCCGGATTTGCTCCGTCTGAATAGCCGACCTTCTCCTCCTCGGCCTCGCTCTCGACGCCAGCTACCGCGACCTCCTTCTCGGTCCTACAGGGCTGCGAAGGGGCTGAACAGTCTGGGGATAATTCGAAACGTAGGCGATTTTGGGCTCAAAGCCCGCAGGGGCTAAAGCCCATGTCTTTTGTTAGCAGGCTTTTGCGGCACGACTGAAGTCATGCCCTGACACAAAGCGGGGGCGGCTCCGGGCCGCGCCGGGCTGGCCCCGGGGCCTGGTCGACTCACACGAATGTGCTCAATAAAAGTTGACACTAATGCACTCAATGCTGCATCTTATCTTTGTCAGTATTTCTTTGTATGCGGGAGAGCCAACCATGGCAAAAATTATCGGAATTGACCTCGGAACCACCAACTCGTGCGTGGCCGTCCTGGAGGGCGGCGAGCCGAAAGTGATTCCAAATGAAGAAGGTGCGCGGACTACGCCCTCGATCGTCGCGTTTTCAAAGACCGGCGAGCGGCTGGTGGGCCAGGTTGCCAAGCGCCAGGCCATTACCAACCCCGAGAACACGATTTTCTCGATCAAGCGGTTCATGGGCCGTCGCTACGACGAAGTGAACGACGAAATGAAGATGGTGCCGTTCAAGGTGGTCAAGCAGGGCGACCATGTGGGCGTTGTTGCGCAGGGCAAGGAGTATACCCCGCCGGAAATTTCGGCGATGATTCTGCAGAAGCTGAAAAAGAGCGCCGAAGCCTACCTGGGCGAGACCGTCACCGAGGCCGTGATCACGGTTCCGGCCTACTTTAACGACGCGCAGCGCCAGGCCACCAAGGACGCGGGCAAGATTGCCGGCCTGGATGTGAAGCGCATTGTGAACGAGCCCACGGCGGCCGCTCTGGCCTACGGACTCGACAAAAAGAAGGACGAGACCATCGCCGTGTATGACTTCGGCGGGGGCACGTTCGATATTTCCATTCTCGAAGTGGGCGAAGGCGTGATCGAGGTGAAGTCGACCAACGGCGATACCCACCTGGGCGGCGACAACCTCGACCAGCGGGTCGTGGACTGGCTGATTGCCGAGTTCAAGCAGGAAGAGGGCCTGGACCTGAGCTCGAAGGGCAACGAGATGGCCCTGCAGCGCCTGAAAGACGCGGCGGAAAAGGCCAAGATCGAGCTTTCGACCACGGTGGAGACGGAGATCAATCTGCCGTTCATTACCGCGGATGCGACCGGGCCGAAGCACCTGGTGCGCAAGTTGACGCGCGCCAAGCTGGAGCAGTTGGTGCAGGATCTCCTGGATCGTTCGTTGGAGCCATGCAAGAAGGCGATTACCGATGCCGGGGTGAAGACCAGCGACATCGATGAAGTGGTGCTGGTGGGCGGCCAGACGCGCATGCCCAAGATTCAGGAGATGGTAAAGCAGCTCTTCGGCAAGGAGCCCCATCGCGGCGTGAACCCGGACGAAGTGGTAGCCGTGGGCGCGGCGGTGCAGGCAGGCGTGTTGGCCGGCGAGGTCAAGGACCTGCTGCTGCTCGACGTGACGCCGCTGACGCTGGCGATCGAGACGCTGGGCGGCGTGGCTACGCCGATGATTCCGCGCAACACCACCATTCCGACCAAGAAGACGGAGACGTTTTCGACCGCGGCGGATTCGCAGACGGAAGTTGAAGTGCACGTGTTGCAGGGCGAGCGGCCCATGGCGGGGCAGAACAGGACGCTGGGCAAGTTCAAACTGGCGGGGATTCCTCCGGCGCCGAGGGGCGTGCCGCAAATCGAGGTGACATTCGATATTGACGCCAACGGCATTCTCAACGTGAACGCCAAGGACATGGCCACCGGCAAGGACACGCGGATCACCATCACTTCGAGCTCGGGCCTGAGCAAGGACGAGGTGGAGAAGATGGCCAAGGAAGCCGAAGCGCACGCGGCTGAGGACAAGGAGAAGCGCGAGGAGGTGGAAGCGCGCAACTCGCTCGACGGCCTGGTCTACAACATCGAGAAGATGCTGAAAGACTCGGGCGACAAGGTGCAGGCCGCGGACAAGACCGACGTGGAATCGGCGCTGGCCGACGCCAAGAAGGTGCTGGAAGGCAGCCCTTCGTCGGGCGACCTGAAGTCGGCGCACGAGAAGCTGACGGCGGCGAGCCACAAGCTGGCTGAGGCGATGTACAAGGCAAGTGCGGCGGAGGCGGCGGCGGGCGCACCGTCGGGCGACGGAACGGGCGAGCCCCAAGCCGAGCAGAAGAAGGACGAAGGCGTGATCGACGCTGAGTACGTGGACGTGGACGAAAAGAAGTAGGAGTGGCAGTCCAGGCGATCCCGCGCTATGCGCGGAAAAAGTTTGGGGTGGGCGACGCAAGTCGCCCACCCCAAATCGTAGCTCCCCTCAAATGCTGTCATCCTGAGCGACGAGCGAAGCGAGTAGTCGAAGGATCTGCGGTTGTTCTTCCAGAGGTTCGCAAGAAATGAGGTCGCATGGGGCAGTTCGATTCGGAAACCAGCGCTGCACTTGCGCAGCTCAATTACGACGCCTTGTCAGAAACTCCTGGCGGGGAATTTGCCGAAATCATCGGCGATTTGCTCATGCTGATTGGGAGCGGAGGCCTTTGCGCTGTTGCAGGCGGAGCCTCAAACCTTTTGCAAAAGATACGCAAGTTGGCTGGCGCGAGCTATGCCAGCAATCTTACCTACGCAATCACGGCAGTGAGCGATGACCTTGCGACACTTTACGAACGGAATGAGATTCTTCGAGGCAGAATTGAATCACTGCGGACAGATCCTCAATTTGCTGAGGCGATAGTCGCGCTTGCACTCCGCGCAATGCACACATCGGTGAAGGATCGGCTTAAGCGGCTCGCGCGCATTGTGGTGAATGGCGTGAAAGAGGACGACCTTAGTCCCGAAGGCCTCGATGACATGATGCGCGCAGCAGTTGAGCTTGGTGAGGCTGATATCAGGCTGCTCGAGGAGATATACGAGCACCCGGTGCCAATGGACATGAACGAAGCCGATAAAGGGAGAACCGATTCCGCCGAGCGAATGGGTTCGATTGCGAAATTGCAAGCGGTAGCATTCGTTCAACTGCGAACCCCGGGGTTCGACTCGGGGGCCAACATCGTGGTTTTGTTGCCTAATGGAGCGAAGTTCTACGAACGCCTCCAAGAAATCGCGGTACAAAAATGATGCAGGAACGAAATCATGACTGAAAGAATTGCCGAAGGCATCATAAGGGGCCTGGAGCAGGCTGTCGCTTACGCCCAGGGCACGGCGGACAGGAGCCGGTACAAGGTGCATGTATTTGTAAGGGAAAAACTGGAACCGCGGAGAGCAAAGAAGCAGAGGCCGCCGATTCATCCCGGAGAGTTCCTGCGTGAGGATTTTCTTAATCCGCTCGGTATGACGGCTGAGATGCTGGCAAAGGAAATCAAGGTTCCGGAGCGACAGGTGGTTGCTATCGTGAAGGAAAGGCGGGGACTGAACGCGGATCTGTGCCTTCGCCTGTCAAGATTTCTGGGGATGTCGCCGGAATTCTGGATGAACATCGAGAAAGACTACGAATTGGAGACGGCGAAGGCTGATTGGCCGAAGATTTGCAGGGAGATTGGCAGGCATCCGCGTGATCGGAGGACCGGGGAACTCAAGCCCCGGCGATTGGCTCGAAAAGCGGTATAAGGTCGGGCGAAAGAGGCGAAAAGCAACCGCAGATCCTTCGACTTCGCTGCGCTTCGCTCAGGATGACAGGCATTTGAAGTTTAACGGAAAGATTGAGTCCAAGAAAAAATGCCCACGACGACCAACAAAGACTATTACGCGACGCTAGGCGTCAAGAAGACGGCCACGCCGGAGGAAATCCGCAAGGCCTTCCGCAAGCTCGCGCGCAAGTATCATCCCGACGTCAATCCCAACGACAAGAAGGCGGAGGAGAAGTTCAAGGAAATCTCCGAGGCCAACGACATTCTGAGCGATGAGAAGAAGCGCAAGGTTTACGACCAACTGGGCTTCTACTCCGATCAGATTGATCCGGCGCAGGCCGAGGCTTATGCGCGCCAGCAGAGCCATGGCGGCGGCGTGCCCGTCGACTTCGGCGGTTTCGATTTTTCCGGCTTCCAGAGCGGGCCGGGCCAGCATCCGGGGCAGCAGGCGGGCGCGGGTTCGTCCTCGTGGGGCAGCTTCAAAGACATTTTCTCGGGTATCTTTTCCGGCGCCCAGCAGCAGCAGAGGCCGCGAGGGCCGCAGCCCGGCACCGATATCGAGTACCAGGCCACGGTGGACTTCTGGACCGCGATACGCGGCGGCCAGGCGCGCCTGCAGGTGCAGCGGCAGGAGACCTGCCCCACCTGCCACGGCCACGCGCACACCGGCGGACCATCCCCGTGCCCCGAATGCGGCGGCGCCGGCCAGGTGACGCAGATGGGCGGGCGCATGAAGTTCAATATCCAATGTCCGCGCTGCGGCGGCAGCGGGCGGGTGTCGAGCGATTGCACCACGTGCCACGGCGAAGGTGTGGTCGAACGCACGGAGACGGTGGAGTTCCGCATCAAGGCCGGCACGCGCGACGGGCAGCGCATCCGGCTGCAAGGCAAAGGAAACGCCGGCATCAACGGCGGAGCGACAGGCGACCTGTTCCTGATTGTGCGGGTGGGCACGCACCCGGTGTTTACGCGCACCGGCGACGACATCGCCCTCACCGTGCCGGTGACGGTGCCGGAGGCGGCGCTGGGCGCCAAGGTGGATGTGCCGACCATTGACGGGCGCGCGCAGTTGAAGATTCCGCCGGGCACGCAGAGCGGCCAGAAGCTGCGCATGAGGGAGCGCGGGGTAGAGAGCGCGTCACGGCCCGGCGTGCGCGGCGACCAAATCGTGACCGTGCAGGTAACGGTGCCGCACCTGCAGGACGAGCGCAGCCGCGAGATCATGCGCGAATTGGGCAAGCTCAACCCGCAGGACCCACGGGCGCAGTTGTTTGAGAAGATGTGAGGCCGGGATGAGGAAGACCAGTTGGAATCGGAATGGTTCGAATGGGACGACGAAAAGGCCGCCGCCAACCTTCGGAAACACGGCGTTGGATTTCCCGAAGCTACCACGGTTGTGGACGCTCCCGATGCGATTGCCGAGCCGGACGAGGTTCACGCGGAAGACGAGCCTCGTTGGATTGCCACTGGTTTCTCGCAACTTAGGCGGGTATTGTTAGTAGTGTTTACAGTGCGCGGCCAAAGAACACGCATCGTCAGCGCGCGGGAGGCGTCTCCGGCGGAGAGGAGGGATTATGAATCGCAGTTTGAATCGTGACAAGGCCGATGACGGCGAGATCGTTCTCCCGCCTTTTGATCCGGCCAAGGCAATGCGCGGCGTTTTCGCGCACCGGCAGGGCGAGCAGCCGGAGGATGAAAAGCGCGCGGCACTGTTTTGGGAATCGCGAGGGTTCGCCGTCGAGCAGCTCGAACCGACGCGTGACCTGCGCTCGCGTAAGCCCGACCTGCGTCTCACGCGCAACGGTGCGCCTTTCGCGTATTGCGAGGTGAAGACCGTCTGGCGGCACACCACGCGCATTACGATCCTGCACGATGAGCAGCCGGTTGAGGAGCGCATTGAAGTGAGCAAGGCGACTTTGGAGGAGCGGCTCACGACCGATCTTGTCACCGCGATTCGCCAGTTGCGGTACGCCAATCCCGACCACACGCTGCTGAATTTCGTTGTTCTCGTCAATCGCGATGCCGAGGCGACTCCCGGCCATCTGGCGGCGGTCCTCAATCGTATTCCGCCGGTGGAGGGCAAGGGCTTGATGGCCAGGCGCGCCGCCTGGACGGCTGAAGAGATCGCGCGATTCCGGCGCGAGGTCGATCTTTGCCTTTGGGCCAATTCGGCAGAGGATGGCGAACTTCTCATCGAGGGATGTTATTTGTTCAATCCGAGCCTTCGGTCCTTCGCGGAAGAGATCACGGGAATGCGCGGGGATAAAGTGATCTCGCTTGAGCCTGCAGCGTAACGCGAGAAATTACATGCCTGCGAAACGCAAATCGAAGGGCGCATACATGATCTCGGCGGTGGCCGAGATGTACGAGATCCATCCCCAGGACGCGCGGCAGGCACTGTTTGATAAGCTGTGAGCGCACGAATTGCAAGGTACGACGGGTAAGAGATGGCCTCAGAGCAAGACGCGCCAGATCGAGACGAAGTTTCGGAGCTGGATTTTCAATGGCACCCGGCCAAAGCAGCCGCGAACCTGAAAAAGCACGGTGTTTCCTTTAAAGAAGCTCTCACCGTGTTCGGAGATAAGAAGCACATTGTAGTTCCCGACCGAGAACACAGCTGGGATGAAGAGAGAAGCCTCGCGATTGGAATGTCGAATGAAGGGCGGATGCTGACCATGTGCTTCACCGAGCGCGGAGATCGCCTTCGGATCATTAGCGCCCGGGTGGCGGAACGATGGGAAAGGAGGGAATATGAAATCGCCAATGAGTACAGACGAGGAAAGGCTTCGCGCCCAGTTTGATTTCTCGAAGATCGAACGTGGAAAGTACTACGAACGCTACAAGAAAGGCCATACCATCACTCTCCTTCCTGGCGGCGAGGACAGCGATGACCCTCTCGATCCCACGGAGCGCGATTCGCAGCTGACTGAAATTGCGGGAAAACATCTGCTGATCTCGCGCCTTGTTGCTGCCGGTTTCGAGGTCGCCGAGCCGTTGCGCGATAAAGGCATCGATCTCATCGTTTACCGCGGCGATGATAAATTCACAGCTTGGCCCATTCAGATGAAGTCATCGACTCAGGAGTCCTTCTCACTGGATCGAAAGTACAAAAAGATCCCTAATCTCCTAATGGCCTATGTATGGAATGTGAATACTGTAAAACAAGGCGAGGTTTATCTCCTGACTTTCAACGATGCCGAAAAGGTCATGAAGGCTAAAGGATTTGCAAAGACCAACTCGTGGACGAAGAACGGCTATTATTTTCGCCGGAATGCAGACCCAGAACTCAAAGGCTTGCTCAAGCAGTACGGCATGACTGCGGACCAGTGGCGACAAAAGATTCACATAACCGGGTGAACGAGCTCCCATGCCTGCGAAACGCAAATCGAAGGGTGCTTACATGATCTCGGCGGTGGCCGAGATGTATGAAATCCATCCACAGACGCTGCGCCTCTACGAGCGAGAAGGCCTGCTGAAGCCCTCGCGCACCGAGGGCAACACTCGCCTCTACACCGACGAGGACCTGGAGCGGCTGGAGTTTATCCTCAACCTGGCGCGCGACCTGGGTGTGAACATCGCCGGCATCGCAATCATCCTGCAGATGAGGGAGCGCATGGAGGAAATGAACCGGCAGATGCAGAGCTTCGTCGAATACGTGCGCAGCGAGATGCTGTCGCACTTCCAGCAGGCTGCGCCCAGCGCCGCCGGGGCCATTGTCCCGCTGCGCAAACCGGTGCCCGTTCCCAAATCCAGCGCCAAGCACCCGGTATAACTGGATACATGATCAAGGTTCTTCTCGGGGTCGCGCTGCTGGGCACCCTCACGTCCACAATCTTTCTGGCTCTGGTGCTGGTTGCGTCTGCCCGGTTCAAGCGCATCGCGCGCCGCCGCAGGCAGGCCCAGGCCTCGCCCGGCGCGTGGCCGCCCGTCAGCCTGCTCAAGCCGCTGCATGGGGCAGAGCCCGGCTTGCGCGAGTTTCTGGAAAGCTTTTTCGCCCTCGACTACCCGCAATTCGAAATCCTGTTTTGCGCGCGAACCGATACGGATGCGGGCCTGCGGCTGGCGCGCGAGGTCGCGGCTGAGCATCCCCATGTTCCGGTGAAATTCCTGCTCTCGGGCACGCCGCCCTGGCCCAACGCGCGCTGCTACTCCCTCTCCGTGATGGCGCCGCAGGCCGCGCACGACCTGCTGATCATCACCGATAGCGACGTGCGCGTGAAGCCGGAGTTCCTGCGCGAGGTGGTGGCGCCCTTTGTGACCGATGCCGGCCTGGGCGCGTCCACCTGCCTCTATCGCGGCGACGCCACGGGAATGGGCCTGTGGGCGCTGCTCGAGGGCCTGGGCATGAGCGTGGAAATGACCGCCGGCGTGGTGGTAGCCGACATGCTCGAAGGCATGCGTTTCACCCTGGGGCCCTGCATGACGGTGCGCAAGGACGCCCTCGAAAGCATTGGCGGCTTTGAAAAGCTCGGTTACTATTACGCCGACGATTTCATGCTGGGCAACCTGGTGGCAGAGAGCGGACGCAGGGTGCTGCTGTCCAGCCACGTGATCGACCACTGCATCGTCAACAATTCGTTCTGGCATAATTTTTCCCACCAGTGGAACTGGATGAAGTCGACCCGATTCAGCCGGCCCTGGGGCCACCTGGGCACCGGGCTCACCTTCGCCGCTCCATTCGGCGTGCTGGGACTGATTGCCGGATATGCGGCCGGGCTGCCGCTGCTGGGTTGGGCGCTGTTCGGCTGGGCGGTGCTCTCGCGGATCCTCATGTGCGTGGTGGCCGGCGGCTGGGTCATCGGCGATCCGGATGCCTGGCGCTTCTGCTGGCTTTACCCGGTGCGCGATGCGCTGGGGGCGGTGCTGTGGGCGGCCAGCTACACCAGCCGCCGCGTGGGATGGCGCGATGACCGCTTTGTGCTGGAAAAAGGCGGGCTGATGCGCAAAATCAAGACCGTCCCTCGCGCGCCGCAATCCTGAGCCCCGTCCGCTCGAGCACCCGATTGAGAAACGGCGCGTCACGGTGCACTACCATGGGTGCATGAAAGTTCTCTCCGCCGCGGAGATGCAGGCCTGCGATCGCGCCACCACGGAGCGGTTCGGGATTCCCTCGCTGCACCTGATGCGCAATGCCTCAGCGGCGGTAGCGGAGTTTGCCCGGCGGCAGTTCCCCCAGGCGCGGCGCGTAACGGTGCTCTGCGGACGGGGCAACAACGGCGGCGACGGCATGATGGCGGCGCGGCTGCTGGGCGGTTCCGGGTTGCAGGTTACAGTGCTGCTGCTGGGAACACCCGACGGAATCAAGGGCGACGCAGCCGAGGCGTGGCGAAAGCTTCAGGGCGCCGGTAACTGCCGAGTTTCCGTGATCGAGAGCGAGGAGCAATTCGGTCATTATCACGCGGCGCTGGAAGCCGACCTGATCATCGATGCCGTTCTCGGCACCGGATTCAAGCCGCCGATGAAAGGGCTTGCCCTGGCCGCGTTCGAGTGGATCAAGCGTACCGGCACGCCGATCCTCGCCGTCGATCTGCCCTCGGGTTGGCCTGCCGACGAGACGCGGGGCACGATGGACGAGCCGGTTTTTCCCGCCGATGCGGTGGTTACGTTCACTGCGCCAAAACCGGCGCACGTGTTCGGGCAACTGACGCGCCGCTGGGATCAGCCAATCGTGGTTGCGCCCATCGGCTCGCCCGATGAGGCAGTGATTTCGGAGCTGAATCTGCACTGGGCCGGGTCCGCGCAGCGCCTGCTTCACCAGCCGCGTAATTTCGATTCCAACAAGGGAAACTTCGGCCACGTGCTGGTGGTCGGCGGATGCTTCGGACCGGCGGGGGGCAAGGCCGGGGCGCCCGCCATGACTTCTCTCGCAGCGTTGCGCGCGGGCGCGGGCCTGGTCACGGCGGCAGTTCCCACGGCGGCGCTGCCCATCGTCTCAGGATTTGCGCCGGAGCTGATGACTTTGCCGCTGAAGGCCAACGAAGCAGGGCAAATCTCGTCGGAAAACCTCGAGAACCTAGAGTCGCTGACGAAGGGGGCCACGGTGCTGGCGATCGGCCCCGGCATGGGGCAGGGCGCGGACGTGAAAAAATTCCTGACGTTCTTCCTGTTTGCGACCAAGATGCCGGTGGTGATCGATGCCGACGGCCTCAACAACCTGGCAGCGGACGAGAATTCTTTTCCCAAGACCGGCAACCTGCTGGAGAAACTGGGACGCGAGCGCACCGTCGTGCTCACGCCGCATCCCGGCGAAATGGCGCGCCTGGCCGGCATCGGCACCAAACAGGTCCAGGCGAACCGGCTGGAGACAGCGCGCAGCTTCGCGGTGGAGCATCGCGTCACCGTGGTGCTGAAGGGGGCGCACACGCTGATCGCGCATCCGGATGGCCGCGTAGCGGTCAACACCACCGGCAATCCTGGCATGGCCAAAGGCGGCAGCGGCGATCTGCTCACCGGCGTCATTGCCGGGCTGCTGGCGCAGTTTCCGCAGGATGCGGCGCGCGCTGTGGAGGCCGCGGTGCACCTGCATGGGCTGGCTGCCGATATAGCAGTGCGGGAGAAAAACGAGCATACGCTGCTGGCCACCGACACCCTGCCCTGCTTTTCCGCAGCGTTCCGCTTTCACAGTCGAGCCAGGAACGGTTATGTTTGGTTGCAGGGGCTGCCGCCTGACTCCTCCACGGCAAACGGCTCCGGCGAGGCAGCGGAATGACCAAGGACGCCCCGGTGGCGGAAGGCCGAATCCACGAATTCACCACGCAGAGCGGCGCGGACACCATCGAGGTGGGCCGCAAGCTGGCAGGCCTGCTCAAGCCGCCCCAACTGCTGCTGCTGCGCGGCGACCTGGGCACCGGCAAAACCACGCTGGTGAAAGGCGTTGCCCAGGCACTCGACGCCGCCGATCCCGACGAAGTGACCAGCCCCACCTTCACCCTTGTCCACGAGTACGAGGGAGTCCAGGACGGTAACCCTGTGAAGCTCTTTCACCTCGACCTGTATCGTCTCGAAGGCGAACGGCAGTTGGAGACGCTGGGCCTCGACGAGTTGCTTTCGCAGGATGCGCTGGTGCTGGTGGAGTGGGGCGAGAAGTTTTCCAGCCTCAAGAAGCGCGCCACCGGCGAGATCGTTATCACGTCGGAGGGCGGCGATGCGCGCAGAATTCGCGTGACGCTGAAAGAGTAGCGAACTCGCAAGCCAGCCTTGCTCCGCACTTCCGGGCACTTTCGCTGCATCGCGCATTTGGTTCGACATTCCAGTTCAACTCAAACTCGCATTTACGCGGAGCACAAGTCGATGGAAACAGCCGAAATCGTCGCACGGCTGCGCAGATTTACCGGAGAGTTCGAGCGCGAAGCAGTGGAAGCCGCCGTCGCCCAGCAGGACGAGATTGTGCCGGCTCTCCTGCAGATTCTGGAAGACGTTGCGGAGCGCCCCGCGGAGATCGCCGACGACATCGATTCCATGGCGCAGATTTACGCCATGTACCTGCTGGCGCAGTTCCGCGAGACGGGCGCTTATCCGTTGATGGTGCGGATCGCGCTGCTGCCGGGCGATCTCCTCGATGAACTTCTGGGCGACTTCGTCACCGAGAGTCTCGGCCAGGCTGTGGCATCGGTATGCGGCGGCGAGGTCGGAGGAATTCAGTCGATCATTGAGAGCGCCGATGCCGACGAATGGGCCAGAAGTGCGGCGTTGGGCAGTCTGGTCACTCTCGTCGCCGCCGGAGTCGTGCCTCGCCATGAGGTGCTGAGCTACTTCACAAGCCTGTTTCACGGTAAGCTCGCGGACAAGAATGAGGTCGTCTGGAGCGATCTTGTCATTTCCAGCACGGATTTAGGTTTTGCGCAGCTTCTCCCCGAGATCGAGCGTGCCTACCAAGATGATTTGGTGGATCCCGGCATAGTCGGCCTGCGCGAGGTGAGGCGAGACCTCGACCAGGGAGAGGAGTGGGCGCTTGCCAGGCTGGCAGCCGATCCACGTTGCCACCTCATAGTTGACACCGTCAGCGAGATGGAGTGGTGGAGTTGCTTCCATGAAGACGAAGAGGCGGGACACCACGACGCGGAAGACCCTGACGCGCTGGCCGGCTTCTCCGCCATGGATGACTTTGATCCGGAGGACGAAGACGATCTTGACGAATTTGAGCCGTGGGTCGGATTGCCAGAACCTGGATGGATCACGTCTACGTCCGAGCCGTATCGTCGCCCGGAGCCAAAAGTCGGCCGCAACGAGCCCTGCCCCTGCGGCAGCGGGAAAAAGTACAAGAAATGTTGCGGGTCATGAGGCGCTGAGCCGGATTCTTCCTTGCAACGCCCGTACGCGCTAACCACCGCGCCACTCCCGCCGTTGTAAGATGGTGGGCGATCTGTGTTCGCACGTTCCCGGAGGCCCTGGTGCATCCCTATCGCTTCTCTGCAGTTGCCTGCGTTGCCGTCTTCCTCGCCGCAATCGGATTCGCCGCAAACGCGGCACCCTCGATGGCCGCCGCCAAGCCGCACATCTTCCAGCACCCCGCGCTCTCAAAAGACCTGATCTGCTTTGGCTACGCGGGCGACTTGTGGACCGTGCCCCGCGCCGGCGGCCGCGCCACGCGCCTCACCACCGGCGTGGGCATTGAGACTGCGCCCGTGTTCTCGCCCGACGGCGCCACCATCGCGTTCACCGGCGACTACGACGGCAACACCGACGTGTTCACCATCCCCGCCACCGGCGGCGTGCCGTTCCGCGTCACTTATCACCCGGCGCCGGATGCCGCCGTAGGCTGGTCGCCGGATGGCAAGGAAATTCTGTTCCGGTCGACCCGGAGTTCGGCGAGCCGGTACACCCAGCTTTACACGGTGCCCGCGACGGGCGGAATCGCCAAAGTGCTGCCCCTGCCCATGGCCTATCAGGGCACATTCTCGCCCGACGGCAAAGCCATTGCCTATTCGCCGCTGTCGCCGGGATTCGGATTCAATTACACGAACTTTGTGGCGTGGGGCAATTATCACGGCGGGCTGGCAGGGAGCATCTGGATCACGACGCTGCCGCAACTGGACACAGTGGAGATTCCGCACGAGAAGGCGAGCGACTTCAATCCGGTGTATGCGGGCGGGATGATCTACTTTCTCTCCGGACGCAACGGCCACATCTCCATCTTCAAATACGACCCCGCCAAAAAGACTGTGACCGAGGCGATGAAGAACGAGGGCTCCGATATCCGCACCCTGGCCGGCGAGGGCAACACGCTGGTCTATGACCGGCTGGGAGAGATCTACCTGTTCGACACCGCGAGCGGCCAAAGCCACCTGGCGCCGATCGATATCGACGCCGACCTCCCCGAGGTGAGGCCGCGCATTGAGAGCGTTGCCGCGCAGGCTGAGAACGTGAGCATCTCCGCCACCGGCGTTCGCGCGGTGGTGGAGGCGCATGGCGACATCTTCACCGTGGCCGCCAAGCACGGCCCAACGCGCGATATCACCAACACGCCCAGCGTGATGGAGCGCGAGCCGGCATGGTCCCCCGACGGCCAATCGATCGCCTACTTCTCCGATGAAGGCGGCCTTTACAACCTCTACGTCGCGCCTCAGACTGGCAATGCCGTGGCAGGCGCCGCGGCGGCAAAGAAATTCGAACTGGCCAAAGAGCCCACTTATTATTTCAATCCAAAGTGGTCGCCCGACTCGAAGAAGATCGCCTTCCACGACAACCGGCTCAACACCTGGATGCTCGACACCACCACGGGCAAATTGACAGCCATCGGCGAGAAGAACGTTTACGGCGGATTTTCCAATACCAGCTATGCCGTCTCGTGGTCGCCGGATTCGAAGTGGCTGGCATACACGCGGTCCGTGCCCAACCATTTGCACGCGCTCTTCCTTTACTCGCTGGACAGCGGCCAATCCACGCAGATCACCAGCGACATGGCCGAGTCGAGCAATCCCGCGTTCGATCGCGAAGGCAAGTACATCTACTTCATCGCCAGCACCAATGCGGGCGCCACGTCCGATGGCCTCGACATGACCAGCGACCTCTACCAGGTCACGTCGAACATTTACGCCATCACCCTGGCCGCGAGCACCGCATCCCCCACGGCGCCGGAACTGGAGGACGAGAAGGCCGCGCCGGAAGGCCAGCCCGAAGCGAAGAAGGGCGAAGGCGGCGAGGCCAAAGAGGCCAGCGGCGACGAGAAGGCGCACGGTCCGCGGCCTCCCGCGAAGCCAGTGAAGATCGACCTCGAAGGCATTCAGTCGCGCACCGTGGCCATGCCTTTTCCCACCGCCGTGTATGAAGGCGTATTCGGCGGCTTGAAGGGAAGCGTGTACTTTCTTGAGCGGGCCGGGTCAGGACGATTTGCGGAGCGCGGCGCCACCTTGAGCCGCTGGACGCCGGAAGATCGCAAGACGGAAAAGCTGGCCGAGCACGTGCAGGCATTCGAGCTTTCCGCCAACGGCGAGAAGATGCTTCTGGGCCTGGAACACCCGCGGCCAGAGAGCGCCGAAATGGGGCCCGGCGGCCCGCCCGCGTGGTTCATCGTGCCGGCCAATGCGCCGGTGAAGCCGGGCGAAGGCGCGCTGTCGTTCGCCGACCTCAAGCTGAAAGTGGAGCCGCACGCGGAGTGGGCGCAGATGTATCACGAGGTGTGGCGCATCGAGCGCGCGTACTTCTACGATGCGAATTTTCACGGCACCAACACTGTGGAGGACGAGCGCCACCTCGAGCCCTATGTGCAGTCGATCGCCTCGCGCGCCGACCTCAACTACATCTTCCAGGAGATGCTGAGCGCGTTTTCCGTGGGCCACCTGCGCGGCAACGGCGGGGCCATTCCGGAGGCCAGGCGCGTGCCCGGCGGCCTGCTGGGCGCGGACTACGACATCAAAGACAACCGCTACTGCATCGCCAAAATTTATACCGGCGGCGAGTTCAACCCGCACGAGAAAGGACCGCTGGCGCAACCCGGTTTGAACGTTCAGGTGGGCGACTGCATCCTCGACATCAATGGCCAGGAACTCACCGCCGAGGTCGACATCCAGCAGCCGCTGGAGGGCACCGCGGGCCACGTGATCAGCCTGCGCATCGGCTCGCCGGACGGCAAGAACGCGCGCGACATCTCGGTGACGCCGGTGGCGAACGAGTTCGCGCTGCGCAATACCGACTGGATCGAAGGCAACCAGAAGAAGGTGGATCAACTCTCCGGCGGCAAGCTGGCCTACGTTTATCTGCCAGACACCGCCGGCGGCGGATTCACCAACTTCAATCGCTACTATTTTGCGCAGACAGACAAGCAGGGCGCCATCATCGACGAGCGTTTCAACGGCGGCGGCCAAGTGGCCGACTACTTCATTGAAGTGCTGGGCCGGCACATCGAGTCGTATTGGGCGCCGCGCTACGGCGCCATCGAGCACACGCCCAACGCCGGCATCTACGGGCCCAAGGTGATGATCGCCAACGAATTTTCCGGCTCCGGCGGCGACGCGCTGCCGTGGCTCTTCAAGCAGGCCAAGCTCGGCCCGCTGGTGGGCAAGCGCACCTGGGGCGGCCTGGTCGGCATCGGGCCCATCCCGGTGCTGATGGACGGCGGGCATGTCACCTCGCCCAGCGTGGCGTTCTTCTCGCCCAAGGGCGAGTGGGACGTGGAGAACCATGGCGTGGATCCGGATTACGCGGTGGAGCAGGATCCGAAGCTGGTAAGCGAGGGCCACGATCCGCAGCTGGAGAAGGCGGTGTCGCTGGCGCTGGAGGAGCTGAAGGCGCATCCGCAGCCGGAGGTGAAGAAGCCCGTCTATCCGAATTATCACAACAGCTACTGAGACAGTGGTCAGTGATCAGTGATCAGTGGACAAGTGAGGAAGTGAAATAAGTGAAGGAGTGAAGAAGTGAAATGAGTGAAGAAGTGAAGAAGTGATCGGATCTGACGTCCCATCACTCGCTCTCCGTGCCCCATCTTCGCGACTTTTTTCTGTCGCGAGGGTGGGATGGCGAGCGTTCAACTCGCGCTGCCGTCCTGATCCTCAGTTTGTCATCCTTAGCGAACTCGAAGGATCCGCGGTTGCGTTTTCTACAATCTGATCTATGCAACGCATTCCCGTCGAGAACGTCCAATCCCAACTCACCGCAATTCTCCGCAAACTCAACTTCACCGCGGACCGTGCCCAACTCTGCGCCCGCTTGTTCACGGAAACCACACGCGACGGCGTCTACTCGCACGGAGTGAACCGCTTTCCGCGCTTTGTGGCCATGGTGCGCAACGGCAGCGTCGATGCCGCCGCGGAGCCACGCGCCGTCTCCCGCTTCGGCGGCCTGGAGCGCTGGGACGGCCAACGCGGCCCCGGCAATCTGAACGCGCACGCGGCGATGCAGCGCGCCATCGAACTGAGCCGCGAACACGGCATCGCCTGCGTGGCGTTGGCCAACACCAATCACTGGATGCGCGGCGGCACTTACGGCTGGCAGGCGGCCGAAGCCGGCGCCATCGGCATCTGCTGGACCAACACCATGCCCAACCTGCCGCCCTGGGGCGCAGCCGAGCCCGCCATCGGCAACAACCCGCTGGTGATCGCGGTGCCGCGCGCGCAGGGCCACGTGGTGCTCGATATGGCCATGTCGCAGTTTTCTTACGGCGGCCTTGAAAGCTACAGCAAGCGCGGCGAGATGCTGCCCGTCGATGGCGGCTTCGACTCGGAAGGTAAGCTCACCCGCGATCCCGCGGCGATCGAGGCAACCCAGCGCCTGTTGCCCATCGGCTACTGGAAGGGCTCAGGGCTGTCAGTGGTGCTCGACATGATGGCAGCCATGCTGTCGCTGGGCAACGCCACGCACCAGATCGCGACCGACCCGCTGCGCGAGGCGGGATTGTCGCAGATGTTCGTGGCCATGCAGCCTGCGGCGCTGGGACCGGCGGCGGAGCAGGAACGCGCGGTCGATGCGATTGTGGAGTCGCTGCACGCGTGCCCGCCGGCGGAGGAGAGGAAGCAGGTGCGGTATCCGGGCGAGCATACGCTGCGGCTTCGGGAAGAGAACCGCCGCCTCGGGCTGCCCATCGAACCGGCGGTCTGGGACGAGATCCTGGCGATGTGAGGCTGGAAATCTCAGATCAACGGAAGCGATTTGAACGGAGAATATAGAAGAGAACTCCGAACCAGAACGGGGCAGTCGTGAGGACCCACGAATAAAACATCCCAACGCGAAACATCTTCTTACCGAGTTCACGCGCTGAAGCAGGATCAGCTTGCCGCAGAATCAGCTCGAAAATCCACCCAAACGTATAGCAGACATTCGCCATAAAGCCATACGCAATTACGCCGAGAAGAAGCCCCATCGGCTCTTCCGCATCCTCACCCGGCGGAATGGACTTTTCCATCAGTATTTCGAATCCGATTAGAGCAGCTATTCCAATCAAGAGGAGAGCCGCGTTGAAAGCCAACCTGCGCCATTCCCACCAACTGATCACTTGACCGGCAGAGAGAACAGGCGCTTGGGTGTCCATCGGATTCTCCGCGTGCTAAAACCCCATGATGTTATATCCGCAATCCACGTAAATCGTCTCGCCCGTAATCGCACTCGACAGATCGCTGGCCAGAAACAGCGCCGCTCCGCCCACTTCCAACTGATCCACGTTGCGCTTCAGCGGAGCGCGATCGGCGGCTGCCTTCAGCATGTCGCCCAGCGCGCCAATGCCGCGCGCCGCCAGCGTCTTGATCGGCCCCGCGGAGATGGCGTTGACGCGAATGTTTTTCGGCCCCAGGTTCGATGCCAGGTAGCGCACGGCCGACTCCAGCGATGCCTTGGCCAGCGCCATCACGTTGTAGTTGGGCACCACTTTTTCCGCTGCATAATAGGTCAGGGTCATGATGCTGCCGCCTTCGGTCATCAGCGGCGCGGCGGCGCGGCTCACCGCGATCAGCGAATAGACGCTGACGTCGTGGGCGATGCGGAACCCTTCGCGGCTGGTGTTGATGAACTCGCCTCTGAGGTCTTCGGCGGGCGCGTAGGCCACGGCGTGCACCAGCACATCGAGCTTGCCATACTTCTGCTTGAACGCGGCAAACAGCGACTCGATCTCCTGGTCGTTGGAGACGTCGCACTGAAACCCGGAGGCGCCGGGAAGTTCGTTGATCAGATCCTCAGCCTCGGCCTTCATGCGCTCGTTCTGGTAGCAAATGGCCAGCGAAGCCCCGGCCGCGTGCAGTTTCTGCGCGATGCCCCAGGCAATGGAGCGCTTGTTGGCCAGTCCGAACACAACGGCAGTCTTGCCCGCCAGATCGATCATTCTTCTCAATTTCCTCCATGGCCTCAAGCGAGTGGAAGCGACGGCCAACCGTCTCTTAGGATATCAGCCGGAATGGGCTCAGCCGCCCAGGTCCACCAGTTCGACCTTGCCCACTGGGCGCCCCAGAAAGCGCGATCCGAGGCGCTCGAACTTGTCCACCGAATCGGTGGCGAAGCAACGCACCTGCGCGGTCGGCGGGTGTTCCCCGGCTTGCTGCCCAAAGAGCCGCATGGCGGCCTCGGCGGTGGCTTCGGCGGAGTCGATCACGCGCACTCCGGGAGTCACCGCCCCTTCCAGCAGCGGACGCAGCAACGGGTAATGCGTGCAGCCCAGCACCAGCGCATCGGCATGCAGCCCCTCCTGCTTCGCGTGCGCGCGCAACTCGCCCAGGTACACATCGATGACCTGGGCAGTGACAGGATGATCGGTCCAGCCTTCTTCCACCAGCGGCACCAGCAGCGGACAGGCTTTCTCCAGCACCCGCAGCCCCTGCGCGCGGCAGGCGGAGGCGTAGGCATGGCTCTCGACGGTGGCATCGGTGGCGATCACCAGCACGTCGCCGGTCTTCGATGCGGCTCGCGCCGCCGCCGCGCCCGGCTCTATCACGCCCAGCACCGGCACCGAAACCGCATCCTGGATGGCGTCCAGCGCCAGCGCGCTCGCCGTGTTGCAGGCGATCACCAGGTACTCGGCGCCCTGCTCATTGACCAGGAACTGCGCGCCCTCCGCCGCATAGTGCGCGATGGTCCGCCGCGACTTCGACCCATAGGGCAGCCGCGCCGTGTCGCCCAGAAACGCATAGCGGGCGTGAGGAATACGTTGCAGCAGCTCGCGCAATACCGTGAGCCCGCCGAAGCCGGAATCGAAAACGCCGATGGTGGGAGACTTCATGGGTGAACCAGTTCCGCTGGCGCCGCATCCGCGGTCAGATACGTGCGCGTTAAATCCGCATGTCCCGCCAGCGACGGCCTCACCTGCCCATCCACCAGGAAGCGCACCTGGGCCACGCGCGGCAGGTTCGCGTGCAGCGTTCCGCAGATCGAGAGCACCGTGAGCGTCTCCGTCTCCAACCCCGACGGATGGCTCGCCGCAAAGCTGCCCTTCAGGTTGATCACCGCCAGCTCCGGGCCGGAGGCGGAATCCTGCTGCGCCGGTGCATTGCCGCCGGCACCCGCAGCCGGAAGCAGGAATACCTGCGCCACGGAAGCCGCGCCGCCGGGAACGGGATGCGTCGAGTCGGGCGCCGCGTAGAGATCGAGCAGCTTGCCCAGCACCGCCCTAGCGCGCGCGCCTGGATCGGCGGGCAGGGGAAGGCTGTGCAACTGGTCGCGCAGCGAATCGTCCTCGTCATTGGCCACCATCAGTGTGGCCTGCTCCGCCGCCGCCACCTCCGGAGCCCGCGTAGGCGCGGAGTCCTGCCCCGCCAGCAGCCGCTGGTGCGCGCGATCGAGCATATGGAACAGGATGCCGCCCATCACCAGCGACGCCAGCACCATGAAGATGAGAAGCACGGCCTGCAAGCGGGGAATCATGGCTGCCGCGCCTCCGTGCGCCACTCCAGCAGCGCCGAGGCAAGCATCGCGGCCACCCGCGCCTGGTAGTCGGGATTGTCCGGCTCGGCGGTGATCTTCTTATCCGTGCCGCGCTCCGGCGCCAGTTCGATGGCTACCGCGGGGCAGGTCATGCTGTCGATCCCCGGCAGCGCCGTGCGTCCCAGAGTGACATTCAGGCCGGCATGCAGAAGCGCGGAATTCAGCACGCCCGTCAGCGCCAGGCTGCGGGTAATCCAGGGCGCCTGCGCTGTCTTCCAGGGAATGAAACGCGTGGCCACAGCCGGAGCCAGGTTGGAAGCGAACAGGTGAACCCCGGAGCCGGTTTCCGCTACGTGGAGACTAATGCAGGCCTGGGCGTCCGCGTGGTTGGCAATCTCCGCGCGCTGGTTCATGTCCACGGACTGATCGGACTCGCGCGTGGTCACTACCTGAATGCCCCGCGCCGCCAGCAGCGAGCGCAGCCGCACGCTCAGGGCCAGCGTGGCCGCCTTTTCATATTGGCCGTCGTCGAGGTGGCCGCCGGTGTCATCTCCGCCGTGCGCGGCGTCGAGCACCACCACGAAGCGCGTCGAGGGCGCCGCCGGAGCAGCTTGCGCAGAGGTCCGCAGCGGGCTCGCCATCGCCCCCGCCGCCACTACCACCACAACCGCCCGCAATAGCCGCGTTTCCACCTTACTCCAACGCATAAATGGTGAGGCCGCTCAGCAGCTTGGGATAAAAATCAGTGGATTTCTGCGGCATCACCTCGCCGGCAAACGCCACTTCTTTCAACTGTTCCATTGAAACCGGATGGGTGAGGAAAGCAACATCGGCGTCGCCACGGCGCACCTGATCCACCGCCTCGGCAGCATCGCGCACATAACGCAGATTCGTCTGCTCGCGGATGTTCTCGTCGGTGAGCCCCAGCACATGCTCCAAACCGACCTTGTGCAGAATGCTCAGATCAAGCTTCCGTTGCCGCTCCGGCAAATGCTCCAGCATCGGCGCCACGGTTTCCGGCCTGGGCCGCAGCAGCCATGCCCCGGAGCGCAGCACCGCCACAAAAGCGGTGTCAGCCTCGGCGTCCAGCGCGCACATGCAAGCGGCGGCTGTCATCTCCGGCAGCTTCTCGATGGTGAAGAATTCTCCTGCCTCGGCCTGGAACCCCGCCGGATCGAAATTCTTCATGCCGTGCACCACGCGATGCGTGGGCAGAATCACCAGCCCGTCCGAGTCCATGTTCACGAACGTCATCATCACCGCCGCCTCGGGAGACACCGGATGCGGCAACTGGCTGGTGCTCGACTCGCGCCGCTCGGCAATCGCCGGCGTATGCTCTTTGGCATAGGCCAGCGCCGTCTCGTAGCGATGGTGGCCGTCGGCGATAATCAGCTTCTTGTCGCGCATCGCCGCGCACAGCAGCCGGATCGCTGCCGGATCGCTGACCCGCCACAGCCGATGCAGCACTCCGTACTCGTCGGTCACCTCAGCGTCGGCGGAGCCATTGCCGTCGTAGAGAATCTTCTCCACGCTGCCCGCCGGGTCGGAGTAGAGCATGAAAATCTGCCCAAAATGCGCCCGCGTCGCCCGCAAAAGGTTCAGTCGATCACTTTTTGGCTTTGCAAGCGTCTCTTCATGACGGAAGACCACTTGGTCGGCGTAGTCGTGGAGTTTCCCCAGCGCAATGAATCCACGGCGTTCTTTTATTTCGCCGGAGCCGGGCGTGGGAAATCGCTGCGCATAGGCAAACACGCAGGGGGATTTCTCCTGGATCAGGACTCCCTGCTCGCGCCACGATTGGAAATCCCTCGCCGCGCGGCTATATACGCTTTCCCCGCGTTCGGCATCGAAGAGTTCAGGCAGGCCGAGGATGATGCGGACCAGATTGTAAGGGCTGCTTTGGTAGTAGGCCTGCTGCATGGCCGGGGATATCTTGTCATACGGTTGCGTCACCACTCGGTCCAGTTGGACAGCAGCCGGATTGTATCGCCAGGCTCGAAACGGGTAGATATTGGCCATGCGGAAGGTCTTGCTCCATGTTGAAAGGGCGGCATTTACGCCGCCTGACTGGATCGGATTCAGAGAGAACCGCTGACGGTTCCAGGTTCGATTGTATCGCGAGCACCGGGGTTGGCCAGGGTGTTGCTTTACCCAGAGAACGAAAACCGCAAAGGAAACCGCAACTCGCTATGTGCCGGCCATGCTACCATCACGTTCTACTCATTGGTGCCGAGGTATGAACTATTCCATCCTGTCTTTGACCCCTCATCGGTGCGTTTCTCTCCATCGATTGCTGTGGACTGGATGCCTGCTGGGGCTGCTCGCGCCCTGGCCGGCGTTGCGTGCCCAGGACGATCCACTCAACAAGGTGCATGTGCCGCCGCCCTCCACCACGGCTCCCGTGACAGAGCCCAAAGGAGCCGAAGCTGCCCCCGTCACCGGTCCCGACGCGCTCAAAACCCATCCCGGCAGCATCATACGCATGAACGTGGACATGGTGCTTGTCCCCGTTACCATCACCGATCCCATGAACCGCCTGGTGACCGGCCTGGAACAGGAAGACTTCAAGGTCTTTGAGAACAACGGCGAACAGAGGATCAAATCCTTCGCCAGCGAAGACGCCCCGGTGTCGATCGGCATCATCTTCGATCTGTCCGGCTCCATGACCTCCAAGCTGATGAGAGCGCGAGAATCCATCCTTCAGTTCATCAAGACCGCCAACCCGCAAGATGAATTTTTTGTCATCGGCTTCAACGACCGTCCCGAGTTGATTGAAGACTTCACCAACTCGGTGGACGATATCGAAGCGCGGCTGGCTACGGTGCGCAGCGGCCATCGCACCGCGCTGCTTGACGCTATCTACTACGGCGTGGCCAAGATGAAAGATGCCCGCCACGAGCGCAAGGCGCTTCTCGTGGTCTCCGATGGCGGCGACAACCGCTCCCGCTACACCGAGGGCGAGGTCCGCTCGCAGGTCCGCGAGTCCGACGTGGAAATTTACTCCATCGGCATCTTCGACCCCTATGCCGCCACTCCCGAGGAACGCACAGGCCCGCTGCTGCTCAATGACCTTTGCGAAGAGACCGGCGGGCGCATGTTCCGGGTGGACGACCTGAGCGAAATGAGCGACATCGCCGAAAAGATCTCCACCGAGTTGCGCAACCAGTATGTGATTGGGTATGCGCCCAGGGACCTCCACCGTGACGGCAAGTGGCGTAAAGTGAAGGTGAAACTGAATCCACCGCAGGGGCTGCCTCCGCTTACCGTCCATGCACGCACGGGCTACTATGCGCCATTGCAATAACGCGCTCGCGGTGTTGCTCCTCACAGGAATGGCTTGGAGCCAGGCGCCCACGCCAGTCGCGGGTCCGATCGTCTCGGTGCCAGTCACGATAACCAATGTGAAAGAGCACCTTGTGGCGGACCTGAAGCCCGAGAACTTCAGGATTTACGATAGCGGCAAGCAACAGCAGATCAGCGGATTTGCCTCGGAAACCGCTCCGCGTTCAATAGGCATTCTGGTTGATGTATCCGGCTCGGCCCGCCGATATCTAGACGTCGAGCAAAAATCCGTAATCATGTTCCTCCGGGGGGCCTCCGCGAACGATCAGTTTTTCCTGATCGACTTCAACCAACAACCTGAGCTCATTGAGGACTTCACGAATCTACCCGGTGACATTCAAACGGGATTGACGGCAATGCATTCGCAGCATGGGACTGCCCTCTGGGATGCTATCTATGCTGGGCTGGAGAAAATGAAGGCGGCGCGGTACGACCGTAAGACTCTCCTCGTAATCACGGATGGCATTGACAACCGATCGCGCCATACTGACAAGGACACCCTAAAACTCGCCCAGGAATCCGGGATTGAAATCTACGCAATCGGCATCTCGGATCCATTTTCCCGCTTCTTCAGACCTGATGAGGAGAATTGGGAAATGAGGTATCTGAGCCTTTTGTGCGATGGGACAGGCGGCCGGGTGCTCGTCGCTAATGACCTCGGCGCCGTTATTGACCTCGCCGAAGAAGCCGCCCTCGAGATACATACCAAATTTGTACTCAGCTACACTCCAACGGATCTCCGACGCGACGGCAAGTGGCGTAAAGTGAAGGTGAAGCTGAATCCACCGCAGGGGCTGCCTCCGCTTACCGTCCATGCACGCACGGGCTACTATGCGCCATTGCAATAACGCGCTCCTCGCGGGCGCGGTCTACGCTCTTCTGTTTGCCGGAGCGGCTCTCGCGCTTGCCGCGCAAACCACTCCCAGGCCCCAGGCCCCCGGCCAGGCTCCGCCGCTTACCGTGGATCGCGATCCGGTGCGTTCTCCCGACGGCGAAGCCCATGCCCCCGGGAAGAAGCCCGGAGTGGAAAAAGAGGGCGGCCAGTTCATTATCCATACGGAAGTGGAAGAGGTGGCCCTCAACGCCACCGTTCTCGACGGCAACGGACACCTGGTGCAGGACCTCAAGAAAGACAGCTTCCAGGTCTTCGAAGATGGCGTCAGGCAGAACATCATCAGCTTCCAGCACACCGATTTGCCGGTTTCCATTGCCATGGTGGTTGACAACTCCGGTTCCATGGCCAGGAAGCGTCCGGCAGTGAACAAGAGCGCGCTGGACCTGATTGAAGCGTCCAATCCCAACGATGAGGCCTTCGTGGTGAATTTTTCCGACGAAGCCTTCATCGACCAGGAGTTCACCACCGACATCAACAAGCTGCGCGACGGCCTTTCCCACATCGAATCGCGCGGCGGAACGGCCCTCTACGACGCCGTGGCGGCGTCGGCCGACAAGTTGGCTGCCGATGCCAGGCACCCCAAGCAGGTGCTGGTCATCATCACCGACGGCGAGGATAACGCCTCCACCCTCGACCTGGAGCAGACCATCCGCAAAGTGCAGCAGCTCTCCGGGCCGGTGATCTACTCCATCGGCCTGCTGTTCGGCGACGAGATGAGCCACGCCGAGGTGCGCCATGCGCGCCGCGCCCTGGAAATGCTCTCGACCGAAACCGGCGGCATCGCGTTCTTCCCCAAATCCATGGAGCAGGTGGACCAGATCGCCGCCGAGGTGGCCCGCGACATTCGCAGCCAGTACACCATCGGCTACCACTCCACCAAACCCTCCACCGAGCCCGGTTTCCGCCGCATCCAGGTGAACGCCGACGCCCAGGGCCGCAGCAAGCTGACCGTCCGCACCCGCACCGGCTACTTCCCCGTGACGCGCCGGCCTAAAAAGTCCACGCGGGCGGAAAGCAGCCAGTAGCCCCCAAATTCGGCCGGATTTGCACCGGTGCCAGCGGCACGGGTGGCGTTGTAGACTTGTCTCCCATGGCCGCCGTAAGTCAATCTGCTTCCACCCTTCGCATCGCATCCGACATCACCCAGCTCGTTGGCAACACTCCGATGCTGCAACTGGCCCGCATCGCCTCGCCGCCGACAGCGGCAATCTTCGCCAAGCTGGAATTCCTCAATCCCGGCGGCTCCATCAAGGACCGCGCCGCCCTGGGAATGATTCTGGACGCCGAGGCTCGCGGCCTGCTGCGGTCCGGCTCCACCATTCTCGAAGCCACCGCGGGCAATACCGGCGTGGGCCTGGCGCTGATTGGCGTCAACCGCGGATATAAGGTGAAGCTGTTTGTGCCGGAGGGGTTTGCCGAAGAGAAATGCATCCTCATGCGCGGCTTCGGCGCCGAAGTGGTGCGCACCCCGGAGGCCGAGGGCATGGCCGGCGCCATCCGCCGCGCCAATGAGGCCGCGGCCGCCATTCCCGGCGCATTCATGGCTGGACAGTTTTCCAACCAGGCCAATCCGCAATTCCACCACGACACCACCGCCGCCGAAATATGGGAGCAAATGGAGGGCCGCGTGGATGCGTTCGTCTGCGGCGTGGGAACCGGCGGAACCTTCTCCGGCGTTGCCCGGTTTCTCAAGGAGAAAAATCCCCGCGTGATCACGGTTGCGGTCGAGCCCGAGGGCTCCATCCTGCAGGGCGGGGAACCGGGAAAGCATCGCGTCGAAGGGATCGGCGTAAGCTTCATCCCCGAGACGTTTCACCGCGGCGTGTGCGACCGCATTGCGATGGTCAGCGACGACGATGCGTTTGCCATGGTCAAGCGCCTGGCGGCGGAAGAAGGCGTGGTAGCCGGCTCCAGCTCCGGAGCCACCATCCACGCCGCCGCCGAGTTGGCCCGCGAACTGGGAGCGGGCAAGCGCATCGCCACGATTATTCCGGATTCGGCGGAGCGGTATTTGTCGAAGAATATTTTTGAGGGCGGGGTGTAAGGACGGGATCACAAGTAGTTCCCCGTTTTTTGATAGCTTTGCCTGCTCCGGCTATGACGAGTCGGGACAGAAATGCATTGTGGGAGATGGAGGCTACCATAATGGAGCATTCTCTGCGCAGTCTCGATGATCCACGGTGGAAGTTTCTTCGTGGTGTGTTCATTTCCAACTCGATTCGAGATGCAATTACGACTCGGACCGGCCGTCACGTCTATGCAGGGCCTCCGACGCCGAAACAATCGGCCGACCTTTGGTATTCAGTCGAAGCCGGTCTTGATAGGATGGCGAAGGCGTATGTATTGGCTGTTCAGGATGAGCAACACATCGAGAATATCGGCACACTTCAGAGCGGACTTACTGAGAATTGTGGCAGCTTTCTGTACGAAGGCATAATCACGTTTGGCGTAGCGCAGAAAGCGCTCAATACCTACTTGAAGTACTTATGGTGCGATTGCCTCATTCCCGCGCCACCTCATTGTCCATTCGATAGCCGTATCTTGGGCTTGCTTAAACTTCCGCAAAATTGCGAATGGCGTTGGACGCGGGGAAGTATCGAAGATTACCGCCAGTGGGTCGATGCGGCAAAGAAAATTGCTAACACAAGACCCTTGTGCGAATGGGAATTGGGGGAGTGGGAAAAGGCAGCCCCCACGTCATAAGCCGACCAAATCCCGAGCCGCGGCGTCACAGCCGGCGGCCTTCTTCGATCAGTTCACGAAACGAGATGCCCTCAAGAACGAGCGGATTCTTGCCGGTGAAATCGACAGTGCGCGCAATCGCCTCGCGATGCTTTCTCCAGCGTTCAGCCTCGGACTCGCTATCGCGCGCGCGAATGCCCTGCTGGATGATCTCGTCGACCGATTGGAAGCGGCCCCGAGCTATCTCCTCCGCCACCATACGTTCCGTCTCGGGACTCAATTGAATGGACATAAGCTGCTCCCTTCTCAATAGCATGGCACAAAACCGAGGCGCGGTCGAAAAGCATTGTTCATCGGGGTAAAGAGCGGCCTCGCCGCGATAAGCTAGAAGCCAGAGGCTAAAAGCAAGAAGCTCACCATGTCCGATCCCAGATATGCTACTCTCGCCGTGCACGCCGGGCAGCATCCCGACCCGCTCACGGGCGCCGTCAACGTGCCCGTTTACCTCACCTCGACCTTCGAGCTCACCGGCATCGGCAGCGACCGCGGCTACGACTACTCGCGCGCCGGCAATCCCACCCGCGACCGCCTGGAGCAGGCGCTCGCGGCGCTCGAAGGCGGCGTCTGCGGCCACGCCTTCTCCTCCGGCATGGCGGCCATCTACGGCCTGGTCGGCACCCTGCGCACCGGCGACCACGTGATCTGCTCGCGCAACGTTTACGGCGGCACCGCGCGGCTGTTCAATCTCATCGTGCGCAACTACGGCATCGAAATCGAGTACGTCGACACGGCCAACCTCGACGCCGTCGCCGCGGCCATCCGCCCCAGCACCAAACTGATCCATATCGAAACCCCCACCAACCCGCTGATGGTGCTCACCGACATTGCCGCGGTCAGCCAGATCGCCCATGCCAAAGGCGTCGAAGTCAGCGTCGATAACACCTTCCTCTCGCCCGCCTTGCAGAGCCCCATCGCGCTCGGCGCCGACATCGTGATGCACTCCACCACCAAGTTCCTCAACGGCCACTCCGACGGCCTCGGCGGCGCGCTCATCGGCACTAAGCCGGAACACAAGGAGCGCTTTCTGCTGGTGCAGAAGGCCGCCGGCGGCATCCTCTCGCCGTTCGAGTGCTTCCTCGTCCTGCGCGGCATCAAGACCCTGCCCCTGCGCATGAAACAGCACGAGGAAAACGGCCGCGCAGTGGCCGACTTCCTCTCTACCCAGCCCGGGCTGAGCCGCCTCAATTATCCCGGCCTCGCCTCGCATCCGCAGCACGCGCTGGCCCGCAAGCAGCAGAAGGGTTTCGGCTCCATGCTCAGCCTCGACCTCGGCTCCCGCGAAAAAGCAGGCCGCTTCCTCGGCGCGCTCAAGCTGTTCCTCAACGCCGAATCGCTGGGCGGCGTCGAATCGCTCGCATCCCACTCCGCCACCACCACCCACGCCGCCCTCAGCGACGACGACCGCGCCTCCGTCGGCATCACCGAAGGCCTGATCCGCCTCTCAGTTGGCATCGAGGACAAGGACGACCTGATTGGGGACCTCGACCAGGCGCTGAAGGCGGTTTAGCAGCCGAAACGTTCTTCCATCCATCGCGGGCCTCTCGTCTGGAGAGGCCCGATTTCCCCAAAACTCCCGCAAAAGTGGGTGACCGGCGCAAAGCCCGCGCGTATACTGCGCTCAGCTTTCAGCCAAATCAAGGGGGATTCGGGCGCGATGAAGAACGTGTTGAGCAGTCTTCCGCGGGTGCCGGGCTTGATCCGCTGCATGAGTCTCTCCGTGCTGTTTCTGGCAGCGGGCGCGCATGCACAGGAAAATGCGGCATTGAGCGCCAAGGTGATCGCGTGGTCCAACCAGAACATTGGCGCTTTCAAGCAGGCCTATAACTTTGCCCATGGCAAGCAGCATCCGGCGGTTCCGGTGCCGCCGCAGGTTGACCCACCCTGTCACTTGTGCGGCGATACGACGCAAACGCAGGGCGAGGCGCAGGTGGCCGCGTGGGTGAAGCAGGCCCAGGAGCCGGAAGTTACTTACATGCAGACCCTTCTTAGCGATGGCCGCCAGGTTGCCCTGCTGGGCGGAGCCAACTCCGATTTGCTTTCGCCGGCCGCGCAGAAGGCCCTGCGTCAGTTTGACGACGATAACCAGGCCATCAGCGATGCCGGCGCCATCGCCAGCGAATTGGTGAATCAAAAAGCCGGGCCCATGGCGCAGCAGTACGGCAAGGACCCGAAGCGGGCTTATGCAGGGACCATGTTCCTGCTGTCCGCGGGTAAAACGCTGGCGTTACTGGGTGGGGACAACGGCGCCCAGAACCAGTTGATGCAGGATGCCGAGACCTGGGAGCAATCGATTTCCGATAAGATCCAGAGCGATGTTTTGTCGGGACACAAGTACAACCTGTGTCCTGTTTATGGGGAAATTGTGAGGAGCGTGATCCTGTTGGGAGGGCAGGAGCCGCAGAACATGGAGCAGTACGCGCAGATGCTCCAAAAGCTGCAGGACCTGGTGAAGTTCAACGTAAACCTGGACTTGAAGGTGATGATCGACGGCACCGATGGGTCGCATATGCATGCGGACTGGAAGGGGAAGGCCAAGCTCAAGCTGAATCTTGACCTGGCCAATAGCTGCTACACGCCGGTGTTCGATAGCGGGGGGAAGTTGGCGGTGACCGTCGCCAACTGGGATATGATCGCCAAGGCCAAGCGATCTGATGGCAGTACGGAGACGATCCCTGTGCAACTTACCAGCGACCATTCTTATAATGCCCCGCTTGGCACGCCGCAGTTGAACCTGTGCGATCCGCAACCGCTATTTCAAATGCCAACGCCGACGAGCTATCCGCCGGAAGAAATCACGGCCAAGGGCCATAGGTCGAAGACGGTTCTTTTCGGCTCATTTCTCTCCGCGGTTGTGGCTACCAACGAAGTGAACTCTGGCGCCACTAACGCCGTGACTGGAGGAGCCCCGACTTTGCCCGGCGGTGGCCCATCGCCCTCGGGATCCGGATCGTCCGGATCCGGCTCATCCGGATCCGGCTCATCGGGGATGGATGCGGATAAGCAAGCGCTCGACGCCCACAAGGGAGATATCAACTGGCTGATGTCGCCGGCGGGGCAGGCGGTGATTGCCGACATGCAGAAGCAGGCTCTTCAGACGACGCAGAGCAAAATGGCGGCGGCGGGCGTGGTAGTCCCCAATGCCACGAGCTTTGCGCAACTGGGCCAGTCGATGTCCAGCGCGCACCTGCTGTGGACCAACGGGGAGCCGGAGCCGGTGAACAAGACGCTGCATGTGAAAAAGGATACGGCGGACATCACGCTGACCGTCACCGTGCAGCAGGCACAGTAGTCATTCCACAGTCTCAGTGCGACGCGCCATCCCATCCATCCTGCGCATCCCGGGCCCCGCTGGAGGCCCGGGATGAGCTGTTTTCACGACTTCTTCGGAATCCGCATCTCCGTTGCGTGCATCATCGGCCGCTCCGGCAGGATGAGGAAGTTCTGCATCATCCCCGTCTCCTCATGGGGCAGGATATGGCAGTGGAACACCGACTTTCCGGTCCACTGCTTGAATCGCATGCGGATCACGCTGGCGGTGTTCTGCGCCACCCAGATGGTGTCCTGGATGGTCCCCGGTGGCTGCTGGATGCCGGCTATGGACTTCACCTCGAAGTCGTTGACGTGAATGTGGAAGGGATGGCCCTCGGTGCCGCCTCGGATGGCGTCGGGCACAATGATGTGCCACTCCTCGCACTCGTTGAGGAAGACCACGGTGGGCGTGGCCAGCTCCTCGTAGAGCTGATTGTTGATCATGAAATCAATCCCGACCACAGGGTTATCCACGCCCGGGAACCGGCCGGAGAAGGTGAAGTAGCGTCGCTCCTTGATCTCGCTGTCCTTGATCGGAGGATCGCGCGTGATGGGCGGCAGCGAGTGCGGAATCTTCATGTCCATCTCATCGCCCTCGACCACGATGGTGGCAATGGTCTTCTGATCCGCCTGCAGGAACTGCTGGGTTTGCGCAAGCTGCAGGATGTTGTAGGTGCCCGGCTTGCCCGCCTTGATGAGGAACTCGGCGCGGTTGGCCGGCCCCAGATACACCTGCGGAGCGCCGCTCGCGTAGGGCCGGTGGCGCGGCTCGTCGTAGTTGTTTCCGTCGATGCCGAGAAGCCACATGTCGTGGCCCTCCACCTGGAGGGGAATCATCAGGTCAGAGCAGGCGTTTAGAAACCGGAACCGCGCCACTTCGCCGGGACGCATGGTGTACTTGCCCGGCGTCATCACCGTGGGCGTGGGCTGAGTGGGGTTGGCGTTGTTGTGCGTCTCCTTGAAGAACGGCTCGCCATTCAGCAGGTAGTAGCGCAGGGCGTAGTCGCCGGTGGTAAAGCCGCAGTGCTGGTCGGGCTGCACCACCGGCTTCTTAGTCACGGGGTCGTAGATGGTCACGTTGCCGCCGAACGTCTGCCAGATGGCGTTCTGCTTGGGGTTGTAGTCGTAGTAGCCGCCCTTGGGATCGTTGCTTTGGAACAGGCCCAGGTCCTGAACCGCCAGCAGGTAGTCCTTGGCCGCCTTGATCTCCGGCACTTCGTCGATGGCGCCCTTGATGATGAGCGCGCCGGCCATGCCGGAGACTGCCTGGATCACCGTCGACCCGTGCGAGTGCGGGTGGTACCAGTTCAACCCCGGCGACTGATCCTCGGGAATGACGAACGGATAATCCTTATACTCGCCGGGCTCGATGGCGATCATCGGCGCCATGGGATTCAGGGTCGCCAGCGGCTCGAAGATGTGCGGCGCAATGTCCAGCCCGTGCAGGTGCAGGTTGGTGTTGCCAAAGTCGTGGGGGACGTCCATGTTGCCGTCCCAGCCCTGGGATTGGTTGGCAGGCAGAGAATTGGTTACGCGGATCTTCAGAGTCACGCCTGGCTTGGAGACAATCAGAGGCCCGGGGATGGTCCCGTTGTAGGCGCGCAGGTTGGCCTTCACGCCCGGCTCGATCTCCTTGGAGAGGATGGCGCAGTCGAGCGTAATGTCGGGTTTGAACTCGTCCCACTCGGTGTTCTGCGCGCTCGCAGTGCCCAGCGGCTCGGCGCTTGAGTCCAGGGGCGCGTGGGGCGAGAACGCGGGTTCGGCTTTGGCGGCGGCGGCTGCAGCCGCCGCCCCGGCGGCGAGAGTAAAGAATTTACGGCGAGAGACTCGCTTCATTGCTTTTCTCCGCTGGCAAAATGGGCCAGATGTTTGGGCGCCGGCGCCGGCTTGATCTGGTTGGGATCGGTGCAGGCATCCGGCTCATGGTTGGTGTGATAGAGACCGTACTGAGTAAAGGCCACCGCCATCTGCAGCGAGGTATCCAGGCTCATCGCTGTGGGGAAGAGCCCGCCGGGGAATCCCTGCGGCGCGGACTGATTCTGGAAGTAGTCGGAGTTATCCTGCGAGAACTCGTCGCACATCCCGGCGAAGCCGAAGCTCGGCGGCACGTTGGTTCCCATCTCGTTCACGGCCCCGTGCGGCGCGGCATAGGCGCTGGCGTGGCACGAGGTGCACGAGGAACTGGGATTGTCCACCGGCCCGGCCAGGCGCTTCTCGCAACCGAGATGCTGGTATGTCTCGATGCCCGGATTAATGACGCTCTGCTGCAGCGGCAGGCTTACCGGGCGGGGAACCGCGGGGAAGCTCCAGGGATCGGAGCCCCACTGCAATCCGAGCGGCACCAGGCGATCCCAGAAGGTTGCGCCCGGCGTGGCGCCGTCATAGGCAAACGTGCCGTAGACCCAGCCGATGGGCGACCGCGAATCCGTGACCGCGACGTCAACCTGGACAATGTGGTCGGTCTGCACTTCGCGCGCGCACTGATAACCCTTATCGGCGGAGTACTTGTGCCGGTCCACCTGCCACGCGGGCGAATCCTTCAGGTAAGGCACGCACTCGGGCGGCACGGTCGAGGTAAGCACCTTCACCACCACCGTGCCTTCGGGAAACGGCAATCCGGCGGGCATGGGGGAGCCCATGTACTCGCCGATCTGCGGCACGCCGGTAGCGGGAATCGAGCGCCCCATCGTGTAGCCGCCGTACTCGTTGTAGTAGCCCACTGACCAGCTCTCGAAGCCGTAGGGATACTGTTTCTTGCAATCCTCCGATTCGCCCGCGATCTCGGTCATGGCATGCGGCGAGTGCACCGGCCCGATCAGCTCCGAGAGCTGCGCGGTGCGCTCGTTGGTGGTTCCGTGCACATACTCCCGGCCGGCGGTGGGGTCGTAGGCCATCCACGGCACGTTGAACCAGCGCGTTTTCCCGTTGACCTTGATGCGCCAGCCGTCCTTGTCATTCAGATCCTCGGTCTGGCCTTCGCGCACATACTTCAGGATCGCGGCCAGGTACTCGTCCCAGCCCTGCCCGTGCCACTGCGGCTGCGGCGGATGGCCGCCACTGGGGAACGACGGATTGAAGTTCACCTTCATGTAAAGCCACGGACACTCTTCCTGCGGACACTTCTCCGTCAAGGGATGCGGCGGCTGATGGGGATAATCCCTGCTCAGCTCGAACACCGGCGTGGAGGGATTCTTGGGCGGCTCGGTGGCCGCATTGCGGAAGGCGTAGTAAGCCGCGTCGTGTGCCTTGTGCTCGGGAGCCGCTTGTTGCGCATGGCAAAGCGATGCGGCCGCAATCAGGAAGCCGAGTGCGAGAAGGGCTGCATTGCGTGGATTGGCGAATGAGTTCACGAGATCCTCCTGTTCCGGTGGGGAATATCCAACAACCGAGCCCGCAAGCTGCAGCCAAGGGAAAATGGCGCGCCAGGGCATAGCCAATCGCAGCCCGTAGTGGGAGCGCGGGCATCGTGGCGATTCCGGAAACAGCGGTCAGACGGGGAAAGTGGTGCGTGGCGCAGAGGAACAAGTGTCTCTGCGCTCTGGCCTGGTTCTGCTCGTGGTCTTCGCTTTCATGGAGCAGGAAAAAGCGAAGCGCAGGTCGCGCGGCATATGGTAACCGCCGCGCCGGCAGATAACTCAATTGTGCTGAGAGTTACACGCAGTTAGGGAAGAACCAGGGCAACAGCAAGAACCGCAAAAGGTTGGGAACCTATGTGAGGTGCTGGAAGCAAATTGATTCTTGCCCCGGCGCCTGCGTCGTGTCAAGAACAATCTCTCGGCAAGCTGTGAGTATCTCGCCAGTTACCCGCTGCCTGATGAGCGCACGCAGACTGGCGGCTCCTTAATGCCCTGAATTCATTTTGCCGACCTTCTTCGGCCGCTGCATGAGGAAGGGGATGGGGATAAGGACGAGGGTGACGATGACCATGATCCAGATCACATCCACGTATGCCAGCAGCCGAGCCTGCCGCTGCGCCATGCCATAAATCTGCGCCCCCGCGCGATAGATGGCATCCGGCTGCGCCATCCCGCTGCGCTGCTGCAATGCTCCGGCAATTCCCGAGCGCATGGCCTCGAACGGCCGGTTCCCCTCTACCGTGTGCGCCCCCAGCATCGCCATGTGCCGCTGCGTCAGCCGCGCCAGCATGGTGGTCATAAAGCTGATCCCCACGCTGCCTCCCAGGTTGCGCGACAGCGCCGACATGCCGCTGATCTCGTTGTTTTTGTGCTGCGGAATTCCCGCATAACAAAGCGTGTTGATGGGGATGAACAGAAACGGCAGCCCCAGCGCAATGAATGCGCGCCAGCTCACCGCCATTCCGAAGCTCACGTTGAGATTCAGATTCGCCATGCGCATCATGCCCAGCGTGGTGATCACAAACCCGATGGCCACCAGCTTGCGCGCATCGAACCGGGGCGCAAACGCTCCGGCGAGCGGAAACAGGAACATGAGCACGATGGCGCCGGAGGAAACCGCGGTGCCCGCCTGCCGCGCGCTGTAGCCCATGATCTCCTGCAGAAACTGCGGAATCAGAACCGTGGAGGTGTAGAGCGATAGCCCCACCATGAATAACACCAGTTGGGTCATGCCGACGTTTCGCCGCATGTAGAGGCGCAAATCGAGAATGGGATGCTCAACGTGGAGTTCACGGTAGACGAAAAAGCTGAACGCGGCGGTCGCGATCACCGCGCACCAGAGGATGAAATGGGAGCTGAACCAGTCCGCTTCCTGGCCCTTGTCCAGCATGATCTGCAGCGCGCCGATGGCCACGATCAGCAGGCCCAGCCCCCAGCCGTCCACGCCCTCCCGCCGGTTGCGAATCTCCTTCAAATACGGCGGATCCTCCACCATCCGGTTGCTGAGATACATGGAAAGAATGCCGATGGGAATGTTCAGGAAGAAAATCCACCGCCAACTGTAGTTGTCGATGATCCAGCCGCCCACGGTGGGCCCTATGGCCGGCGCCATCACCACCGCAACGCCATAAACAGCGAACGCCATCGAGCGCTTTTCCGGACGGAAAGTGTCGGCCAGGATCGCCTGTTCGCTGGGCTGCAATCCTCCTCCAGCCGCTCCCTGCAGCACTCGGAAGAACACCAGAATCCCCAGCGTTGGAGCAATCCCGCACAGGAACGAGCACACCGTGAAGAGAAACACGCAGCTCATGTAGAACCGCTTGCGGCCGATGCGGTTGGCCATCCACCCGCTGATGGGCAGCACCATGGCATTGGCCACCAGGTAGCTGGTGAGCACCCAGGTCGCTTCATCCTGGCTGGCGGAGAGCGTGCCCGCAATATGCTGCATCGCAACGTTAGCAATCGAACTGTCCAGCGCTTCCATGAACGTAGCCATGGTCACGGTGACGGCAATGGCCCACGGGTTGGCGCGCGGCCGCCACGTGTCATGGAAGCTCAGGGTCACCGGTGCCGTCGCCGTTGCCGCCGCCAAGGGCTGCTCCTTCTTGCTGAGGTGTCAGGGAATGCAATGAGTTCTATTCAGAGTAACGGATGCGCGGCTTTCCATTTCGACCCGGACCTCCGTGCCCCATCTTTGCGCCTTTTTTCCGGCGCAAGGGTGGGCTACACGGAAGCCAACTCACATCCCACTCTCTCGTGCTTTCCTGTCCATCCGACCCAGAGCCCCGTTCCCCGTCTCCCCATGGTGTGACATCCTGAGGAGTGACCACAGCCAGCCCAAGCTCCGCTTCAGATCCCATGCTGTTGCTGGGCATCGACACCTGCGGCCCCTCCGGCTCGGTGGCGCTGGGCCGCCTCGCACGCGCGGATATCGTCCTCCTCGGCGAGACCACGCTCGAAGGCCGCACCTATTCGGCGACGCTGGTGGCTGCAATCGGCGACCTGCTGAAGGCGCACCACCTCGTGCTTCAGCAAATCGGCTGCATCGTGGTCGTCAACGGCCCCGGCAGTTTCACCGGCGTGCGCGTCGGCCTCAGCGCCGCCAAGGGTCTGGCCGAGGGAGCCGGCCTGCGCATCGTGGCTGTCTCCCGCCTCGAAGTGCTGGCGCAAAAGTCCGGCTTGCCCAATGCGGCTCTCGACGCCCACCGCCACGAGTTGTTCCTGCGCGTAGATGGCAGGGAACTGCTCGCCGGCTCCGCGGAGATGGCCGCCATCCTCCCCGCCCCGGCTCCCATTGCCGCCGGCGACGATGCCGCCGTTCATCTGCTCTCTCAGGCGTGGCCGGCCGCACAAATTCTGCGCGTTCCCGCGCCCACCGCGGCCGATGCGCTACGGGTCGCGCTGCCCCGCATCCGTGCCCGCGAATTTGCCGACACCGCCCTCCTTGACGGCCATTATCTGCGCCGGTCCGACGCCGAAATATTTGGCGAAAAGCAGCCATCGCCGGCGAGGGAATAGAACGTGATCCGCGGTCTGCGAATCCGCGAAATGACCGGGGAGGACCTCGGCACTGTGCAGTTGATCGCGTCGGCCCTCAGGGACGCGCCGCACTGGCCCCGTTCCGCCTACGAAATCGCGCTGGACCCTCTCGCCCGCCCACAGCGGATCGCGCTGGTTGCCGTCGACGACCGGGAGCGCGTGGCTGGCTTTGCCATCGCTTCTTTGGTCACCGGCGCCGAAGCCGAACTCGAGTCCATTGCCGTCGAGGAGCCAGATCAGCGGCGCGGCGTGGCGCGGGCCCTGTTTCAGCAGTTGGCTGACCGTCTGCGCCAAAGGGGAGTGGCCGTGGTGTTCCTCGAGGTGCGCGAGTCCAATGAGGGGGCGAGGGAGTTTTACCGCGCCCTGGGATTCCTGCCTGCCGGGCGGCGGCCGGGGTATTATGCCGATCCTGCTGAAGATGCCATGGTGCTGCGGCTGACTCTCTCCTAGCCCTGGCTGGGCCGGATCGTCTCGTAGTCGATGTCGAGCAGGCGACCCCCGTCGTGGTTGAGTGGCACAAAAAACACCAGGGGTAAAAGGCAGCAGCGAAGGTTCTGATTTGCCCGTCGTCCGGTCTTTGGCCGGCGAATGGCCCGTATTGCGGCAAAGTGCAGTGATTTGAGACGTTCGCCGGCCCCGGTATTCCCCGCTTCTGGAGAAATCCACAGCCTCTAAGCCCTTTCACCGCACCTTCCCGCTTGCCGACTGTCTCCCCGGAGAGCTATATGTAAAGATTCAAGGGAAATCGAAGGAGGGCTTATGGACGAAATTCACGATCCGCTGAGCGATGAAATCTCCCGCCTGCATGCCGAACACCGTCGCTACGCTCAGCGGTTAGAAGAACTGATTCAGAAACCGTACCTCTCCGAAGACGAACAGCTCGAAGAAGTGCGGCTGAAAAAGCTCAAACTCCACGCCAAAGACCTGATCTTCGCCCTGGAGCGCCGCGCTGCGGTGCTGGCGTAGAAGCCCCCATTCGCGGGGTATCAGGCTGAAGCGTTAGACGGAGCGGCGCGCAACTCAAGCCCCTGCGCGATAAGTGTGCCCCCCGGGAAAACTCCGATCAAGCCCGGCATTGTGTCAGGGCGGTGAGGGCGCGACTTGAATGACGATTATGCACTCCCGTCGACCATGCAGGACCAAATTTCCGAATCGCCCACCACACATCCGGAACGTCAATGACGCTGACGGCAAACTCTCAGAAGCTATGCCGGAGAAAGGATCGGCGCGGCGTTCTGCGCAGTTGACGCCTCTGCAACTCCCAGCCGGGTGAGGGTGAGCACAGTAATGTCGTCTTCCTGACCAAACTTCTGGGCGGCAGCAGCAATGGCTTGGGCGGGTTGGTTGCTGAGTGCAGCTGTGCGCTCAAACCCAAACAGGGCGCCGGTCTTTTCGCGCGCCTCTACCACTCCATCGGTAAGCAGAGTGAGTTGCTTTCCCGGCGCTAGTTGGAAGACGGACTCAGCATAGGCTGTCTCCGAAGTAAGGCCCAGCGGCAAGCCATTTTCGATTGGGAGTTCATCGCCTGCGAGATATGGTGCAATGTGCCCTGCGTTGGCGATGGTAAGGTTGCCGTCTGTATCTGCACGCAGCACCAGACAGGTTGTAAATCCGCCCTGACTCCGTCCCAACATGCGCTGATTCATCGCCCCCAGAATTTCCCCTGGGCTGGTGGCGTAGTGCGCCAATGTCCGCACCGTGCCCACTAGCCCGCATTTCTCACGAGGCGTAGGCAAGGAGTAATCGTGGCGAGCAGAAATAAGTAGCAAAGGCCGTTCTTTTCAGGCATAACTACGTTGTCGAAGCGTAGCGAAATGCCTTGGAAAAGGAGCGGCCTTTGCTGACAGAGT